>JBGAVK010000092.1:0-8473 GCA_044228165.1 Pyrinomonadaceae bacterium
GGTAGCCCCGGTTCCACCAGATGATGACATTCCTTGTTAAGTGGTGAAATGATCGAATGAACCAAGGTGGATCCTAATTGTCCACCTTGGTTCATTTTGATTCGCTGGCCTGGACGGAATCAGAGCATCGTCCTTTTTTCTGCATTTTGGAGAGATGAAATATCCCTAAACCCACTCACCCATCTTTCGAAACTTTTTGTAACGCAGGTCGAGGAGCGTTTTGGTATCAAGTGCGACAAGACTCTTGACCTCGCGAACCAAAACCTTTTTTAGGTTGTCTGCAATGGTGTCGAAAGCTGAGACGTCTTTCTTGTTTCCATCGGCAGCGACGCACCATGGCTCTGGCTCAGCGACGATCTCGTCAATAATGTCAAAGCTTTTGAGATTGTCGGCGGTCAGTTTGAGGCCCTCGGCAGCCTCGGGAGCTTTTTCAGCAGATTTCCAAAGAATAGCGGCGCACCCCTCAGGCGTAATGACGCTATAAACCGCATTTTCCATCATTAATACCCGGTCACCGATCCCGATCGCCAGAGCCCCGCCGCTGCCGCCTTCGCCAAGGACAACGACAATGATCGGAACCTTCAGCCCGGCCATTTCACGCAAATTAAAAGCTATCGCCTCTGCCTGCCCGCGTTCTTCGGCATCAATGCCGGGATATGCCCCCGGCGTGTCGATCACCGTGATGATCGGCCGCTGAAATTTCTCGGCCAGGTTCATAATTCGCAGTGCCTTGCGATAGCCTTCGGGCTTAGACATCGCAAAATTGCGGTGGCGGCGTTCGTTGATATCCCGGCCTTTTTGCTGGCCGATCACACAGACCTCAATGTCGTCTAGCCGTGCAAATCCTGTTATCATCGCCGGATCGTCGGCATATCGCCGGTCGCCGTGAACCTCAACAAAATCCGTGAAGATAGTGGTAAAGAGGTCCATCGCGTATGGTCGATCAGGATGGCGGGCGATCTGCACCCTTTCAAAAGCAGTTGTAGTCATAAATTAAATTGTACATCATTGCGAAGTTCCCGGATCACCGCAAGCCGGCATTCCTACTGAAGCCATGTAACGCTGCAGCCGCGGCCTTCGAGATCACGCTGCAGTTCGCGGGTACCGGCGACACTCAGCCCTCCTGCGTTCAGCTTCACCTGAGTTTCGCCCGCCTCGATGGAAAGTGTCACGTTACAGTGCCCGCGTTCACGCTCCAGCAACCGGTAGAGATCTTCGAAATAAGCCTCGTCGGACGGGGCGTTTGGGATCGTAATATTCAATTCTCTCGCTTGCGATGCCTCGGCCTCATCCAGAGACTCTAGATTATTGACCTTTAATGTCGGTTCTTGCCCTTCGCCGGCTTCGACATTACCTTCCGCGACATACATTCCGTCGTCGGCAAGCATCATGCTCAGCTTGTTAAAATTATCACCCAGCACAACACCTTTTATCCCGCCTGAGCGGTCCTCAAGCCGGAACTGCGCAAAACGGTTGCCGCGTTTGCTTGTTCTGATCTGCAACCCGCTGATCATCCCGGCGATCTTTATTGATTGGCCCGATTGCAGGTCATCGAATTCTGCGATGGTCTTAAGACGCATGCCTTCGAGCAGCGTTCTATAATTATCGAGCGGATGCGTCGATAGGTAGAATCCGATCGCCGCCTTTTCTCGCTTCGCCAACTCACTATCGGGCCATGGGCTCGCATCAGGAAGCTCGCTGCTAATATCCGAAGTGTCAGATACAGCGACGCCGAAAAGGCCGCTTTGCCCGCGGCTTCGATCTTCCGCCAAACGCTGCCCCTGCTGCAACGCCGGTTCGATCGCTTCGTGTAATCGGGCCCGCCACGATCCTATTCCTGAGGATTCAGGCATCAGCGAGTCGAAAGCACCGGCCGCGATCAGGCTTTCGAGCCCGCGGCGATTGACCGCGCCGGAACCAAGACGTCCGCAAAAATCAAACAGAGAAGTGAATGCGCCGGCTTTCCACACTACGACGATCGCCGGAACACTCGAAGAGCCTATCCCATTGATCGCGGTCAGCCCGTATCTGACCGTATCATCGACCGGTGTGAAGCCTTCACCGCTTTCATTAATATCGGGCGGTAAGAGCCTCAAACCCATGGATTTTAGCTCTGTCGAATATTTGTAAACCTTTGCACTATCGTCGGCTTCGTGAGACAACACGGAGGCGTAAAAATATGCGGGGTAATGAGCCTTCAAATAAGCGGTTTGAAACGCGAGCAGGGCATATGCCATCGAATGACTGCGATTAAAGCCGTAATCGGCAAATTTCGCCATCAATTCGAAAATTTCTTTCGCAGTATTCTTTGGTATCTTATTCGCGACCGCACCGGCGATAAATGTCTCCCGATGCTTATCCATTTCCTCGATCTTTTTCTTGCCCATGGCCCGCCGCATCAGATCAGCCTGGCCAAGGCTGTAACCGGCTAGTTTTTGGGCCAATTGCATGATCTGTTCCTGGTAAACAAGAACTCCGAACGTGTTGCCGAGTATCTCTTCCATCTCCGGTAAAAGATATTCGACGGCTTTCACCCCGCGATGGCGATCGATAAAATCGTCGATCATTCCGCCGTCGAGCGGCCCGGGACGATACAGCGCATTCAACGCCGAAAGGTCTTCGAGCTCTTTCGGCCGTAATTTGCGGCACATATCCTGCATCCCCGAAGATTCGAACTGAAAGATCGCCTCCGTTCGGCCTTCTCCAAAGAGTTCCATCGTTTTCTGATCATTCGTAGGTATTTTGGCCCAATCGATCTCAACGCCGAGTTTCTTTTTCATTGATGCCAAACAATCAGCGATAACAGTTAAAGTCGTAAGCCCTAGAAAATCCATCTTGAGCATACCCACCTTTTCGAGGTCGCCCATCGGATACTGGCTCGTAAGTTCGTCCTTTCCCGAGATCGCGACCGGAACGAGTTCGTGAAGCGGCTTAGGACTAATGACAACGCCCGCCGCATGAACCGACGTGTGCCGCGAACAGCCTTCGAGCCGTAACGCCAGATCTACCAATTCTTTAACCTTTGCATCCTTAGTCGCCGCTTTAAGTTCCGGGACGGTCTCCAGTGCTGCCGAGATACTCACATTTCTACCACGGATCGGCGGGGGGATCATTTTAGCGATCTTTTCCACATCCCCGTACGGCATATTCAATGCCCGCCCCACATCCTTGATCGCGGCACGCGATGCCATCGTTCCAAAGGTAATGATCTGACAAACGGATTCTCGTCCATACACCTTGGTCACATGATCGATCACTTCACCTCGGCCTCTTATACAAAAGTCGATATCGATATCGGGCATCGAGATCCTTTCGGGATTTAGAAATCGTTCAAACAGCAGTTCGTATTGGATCGGATCGACATCGGTGATCCGTAGGCAATAAGCCGCCAGGGAACCGGCTGCGGAACCACGACCGGGTCCAACAGGGATGCCTCGTTCGCGTGCATATTTGATAAAATCCCAGACGATCAGAAAATAGCCGGGAAATCCCATCTTTTTGATCGTTGCCAGTTCAATATCCAGCCGCTTTTCGTATTCGTCCAGGCTATGAGTCAACGTGTTGAGAGCCAACATTGGCTCCCATTCCGTCTTCTTACGCTCTTCGAACCCGTCGCGGAGAACTTTTTCAAAATAATCGTCGATAGTTTCATAACCCAAGTCGGGTGGGATCGGGTAATTTGGAAGCTGCCGAACGTCGTCGCCTTGCGGGATATCAAGCTCGCACATCTCCGCTACCCGAAGCGTATTAGAAAGTGCTTCGGGCACTTCGGCACCGAAAATGTCCCACATTTCTTCCGCCGAACGAAGATATCTGATCGCGCTCGTTTTATCGCCGGAGGCCTCGCCGACCATGCGGCCGTCGCCTATAGCCAATAATAGCTGGTGGGCACGAGCGTCATCCTGAGTAAGGTAATGAACATCATTAGTTGCGATCAGGGGGATGCCGCTTTGTTTAGAAAGACGTACTGTGTCTTTTGTTAGGCCGGTGCCGCGTTCGCTCGAATGATCCTGGATCTCAAGAAAGAAATTGTCCGTGCCAAATACGTCGGCGAAGAGCTTGGCGTTCGCCAGCGCCTTTTCTTCGTTTCCGTTCAACAAAAAATGCCCAATGGCCCCGTCCATTCCGCCAGAGAGTCCGATAAGCCCAGCACTTCGGTCCTGCAGAAGCTCCATATCGATGCGCGGCTTGTGAAACATTCCCTCCGTAAACGCTTTAGACGCCAGATAAACAAGGTTTTGGTACCCCTGAATATCTTTTGCCAGCAGCAATAAACTGTAATAACCGCGTTCACCGGCTTCGACTGCAGAATTTTGGTCGAATCTGCTCCCAAATTTGAAGTTAGCTTCGTACCCGATGATGGGCTGTATCCCGCTGTATGTCATTGCGTTGAAGAAGGAGACAGCTCCATACATATTCCCGTAATCGGTAATTGCACAGGCTTTGAACTCTAACTCATTGAGCCGATTCGCAAGAGGGTTAAGTTGGATTGTGCTCTGCAACAGGCTATAATCGGTGTGCAAATGCAGGTGAACAAAGTCTTTTGTTCCAAATGTAGGCCTTTCGACTTTTTGCGGCATATATGAAGAAAGTTTATCTCGAAACATACGGGTGTCAAATGAACGTCTCTGATTCGGAGCGCGTCTCGACCGCACTCGGCCGCGAGGGTTACGAGATCACTAAAATCGATACCGATGCGGATGTTGTGATCATAAATACCTGCTCAGTACGCGAAAAAGCAGAGCACAAACTCTATTCCCGCGTTGGACGCCTACGAAAGAAAGCCGCCGGCAAAATGCCCGTCGTCGGTGTGATGGGTTGCGTAGCCCAGCTGGAGGGTGAAAGGCTATTTGACAAGATCGAGGGCGTAGATTTTGTGCTGGGAACACGGGCGGTCGGCCGTGTCGCTGAGGCTATTGAGGAAAATTTGCGTACCGGACAACAAATTTGATATAGACGAACGCGAAGACAATTACGATTGGACCGTTGCAGATACCCACCGGCATTCCCCATATGTTGCCTTTTTGCCCATAATCGAGGGATGCAATAAGTTTTGCACCTATTGTATCGTCCCATTTTCACGGGGCCGTGAGCAGAGTTTCGAAGCAACCGCGATAATCCAGCAGGTATTGGACCTTAAACAAAAAGGCGTAAGAGAGGTCCACCTGATCGGACAAAATGTAAATAGCTACAAACCTGTTAGTGAAAAAGGCCTCGAAGGCCTGGAAGGG
Organism: Pyrinomonadaceae bacterium; assembly: GCA_044228165.1. Taxonomy (GTDB): domain Bacteria; phylum Acidobacteriota; class Blastocatellia; order Pyrinomonadales; family Pyrinomonadaceae; genus OLB17. The sequence continues at coordinate 5,232 of JBGAVK010000092.1, forward strand.
AAGTCGGCCTTTACAAAGCTTTTGAGGGCGGTGGCGGCGACCGGTATGGAAAGGATCAAATTCACGACATCATTTCCACGCGATTTTAGATCTGATATCGTTGACGCCATCGAGGAGAATGAGAATCTGTGTAATTGGGTCCATCTTCCGGTTCAGTCCGGTAGTGATCGAGTGCTTAAACTAATGAAACGCGGCCATACGATCGATAACATTTCGAAAAGATCGCATCGTATGAGATCTTCAAGCCGGGATATCGCGATCACGACGGATATCATCGTCGGCTTTCCGGGTGAGACCGAGCGCGATTTCCAGGATTCGGTCAGGATGGTCGAGACCTGCGGTTTTGATATGGCATATATTTTCAAATATTCGCCGAGGCCAGGCACGCCGGCATTCGAACTCGAGGACACAGTGTCCCCGGCAGAAAAGACCTTAAGGTTCCATGAGCTCGAAAATGCCCAAAAGCATAGTCAGAACAAACGTATCCAAAGGGTCCTTAATCAAATGCTTAAAGTTTTGGTCGAGGGAAACTCGAGCCGTTCACCAAATAGCATGACGGGCCACTCGACTTGCCATAAAGTGGTCAATTTCGAGGGTAGTCAGGACATGCTGGGCCAGATCGTCAATGTTAAGATCACCGAGATCAAGGCAAACTCGCTATTTGGGGAACTTCAATAAATATACATGAACAACGATCACAATTTAGTCGAAGTCAAGATCGGGGCTCTTATAATGGACCCAAACACAAATACGCCGATCGTAGTGCTTAAAGGGGTCAATTCAAATGCCGTCCTACCGATATGGGTCGGAGCTTTCGAAGCAAATGCTATAGCCCTCGAAATTGAGAAAGTCGTCCCGCAACGACCGATGACGCACGATCTATTGAGAAATATAATAATCGAGTGTCAACTTTCTGCCTCCAGCATAGTCATAACCGATCTGTCGGAAAATACCTTTTACGCCCGCATAGAGCTTAAGGACAAAGAAGATGAACCCGTTCTGCTGGACGCGCGGCCGTCCGACGCTATAGCTCTGGCACTTCGACTTGATTGTCCGATATTTGTTGATCAACGAGTGATCGACCTCTCAGCGTCTTCTACTTCCAATGAATCGTTTCCTGACGACGAGCCGGAGGGGCCCATCGATGAATGGCCTGAGTTGATCGGTTAACTTTCGTATTAAATACATAATCTCTATTATCAGACGCAAAATATATCAGCAGATCGGTTTTCCCGTTGTTTTCGCTCGATTCTCTACCTGCCCCCCCTCGATTTTGACACTGTTCTGGTAAATTGCTAATATTATCGTTTTGTTATCGTTCATAGATTCGAATTAGTACAGCCTATAAAAGGAGTTACGTAAACAATTGAGTAACGGAAATTTTTTATTCATGAATCGGTCACCGAGGGCCACCCGGACAAGATCGTTTATCACATTTCGGACGCGATCCTCGATGCGACATCCTCGCTCAGGACCCTATGGCTCGTGTAGCGTGCGAAACGCTTGTCACGACCGGATCAGCGGTCGTTGCCGGTGAGATCACTACGAAGGCCGACGTCAACTACAAGCAGATCATACGCGAGACGATCGAAGAGATCGGCTACAACAACGCGGAGTTCGGCTACGATTCGAACACCTGCAGCGTGATCGACGCTATCGGCACCCAATCACCGGACATTTCACAAGGCGTCGATACGGGCGGTGCCGGCTATCAGGGACTGATGTTCGGTTACTACGCATGCAACGAAACGCCTGAGCTGATGCCGATGCCGCATCCAACTGGCTCATAATTTGACCCGGCAGTTGTCAAAGGTGCGTCGCGACGGCACAATTCCCTACCTTCGCCCGGACGGAAAATCGCAGGTCTCTATCAGTATCGTGAGATGGCCGTCCGTTTCGCGTCGAGGCAGTCGTCATTTCATCTCAGACGGCGGACCCGGATATCGAGGACATCCGTTCTATCATGGAACACGTGATCAAGCCTGTATGTTCGCGCGAAAATGATGGCGCTAAAATATCACATCAATCCGGTAATGGTTGGCGATGGCCAATGGTGGCGATGCCGATTGCAGGACGAAAGATGCGTTGTCGATACGCGCCTGGCGGCGCTCACGCGGCGGCGGTGCGTTTTCGGGCAAGAAGTCAGGTAAGGTCGTCGCGCGGCTGCCTATATGGCACGCGCTACCGGTGCTAAGAATAATGAAACGGCGCAGGCCTCGCCGATAAATTGGCGCTGTTCGGTTAGCTTACGCTATCGGAGTTGCGGAGCCGGTTTCAGTTTTGATCGACTCGCACGGCACCGGGACGATCGATGACGAGCGTATTTCGGATATCGTCCGCGAGAATTTCACGCTTACGCCGAAAGCGATCATTGAAACCCTTGACCTTCGCCGGCCTATTTATAAGGAAACGGCCCGTTACGGCCACTTTGGGCGTAAGAACGGTGAATTTTCATGGGAAGTAACAGACAAGGCCGAGGCACTCAGAACGGCTGCTGATAATCATAGAGGTATTGGAACAAATGGCTAATCCCGGAACATCAATGGAATACGATATCAAGGACATCAACCTTGCACCGCAGGGCAAACAGCGTATCGAATGGGCAGACCGCGAAATGCCGGTTCTACGCCTCATTCGTGAGCGTTTTGAGGCTGAAAAGCCGTTAACGGGCGTCAAACTGATCGCCTGCGCACACATTACTACTGAAACGGCCAACCTTGCCCGCACCTTGCAGGCAGGCGGTGCTGAATCGCTGCTTATTGCGTCAAATCCGCTCTCGACCCAGGACGATGTAGCTGCTTCGCTCGTAGCCGACTGGGGCATTCCGGTCATGGCTCATAAGGGCGAATCGACCGAAACCTACGTCCGACACGTAAAAGCAGCTCTTGAAACAAATCCGAATCTCATCATCGACGACGGATCTGATGTTGTCGCCACGATGATCAAGGAAAAGCCTGAGCTGATCGGCAATTTGATCGGAACCACAGAAGAAACGACAACCGGCATTGTCCGCCTCAAAGCGATGGTTAACGCCGGCGTGCTTACCTTCCCTTCTATCGCGGTAAATGACGCTCAAACAAAGCATTTCTTTGATAACCGTTATGGTACCGGGCAATCGACCCTTGACGGTATCATCCGGGCGACTAATATCCTGCTTGCCGGCAAAACACTTGTCGTCGTTGGGTACGGTTGGTGCGGAAAGGGCGTTGCAATGCGGGCACGCGGACTCGGATCCAACGTCG
>JBGAVK010000093.1:0-7890 GCA_044228165.1 Pyrinomonadaceae bacterium
ATAAAATCCACCGGCAAATATCAATGCAAGCGCGACCCATGTCGCACTCCAGATAGTCGCCTCTTTGAAGGAGACAACATGTTCTTTTCGATTAAATATGCCGAGATCGATAGCGAGCAGCGCTAACACAAACACCAGAAATCCGGCGTAGAACATCCAATACTCGGCGAACGGAAACAGACTCATATATTTTCTCCATCGGTAAGCTCCCAACGCGCTGCCATATTATTTGGATTGTTGGGGCCGTGCCGGTTTAGTTACGCTCGATCGCTCCGTTCAGAATTCGCGCGATCTGCTTAACTGCTGTGATCTCTTCGTCGCAGATACGGGGACCGCCGGAGGGGGAATCTGAGTCGCCACCCGAGACTTCGGCCACCAATGTGCATTGTGAGATCAGGCTGTATTTCTGTTCCGCATGTTCGTCGTCGGAAAGTGTTTCCAATCCTGCTCTGAGCTTTTGCAGCGACTCTTGGAAGAATTCCTCTTTAGGGCTAAGCTCTAGCCAACCGAGCAACTCGTTTAGATTCTCGTTGTTCGGATCGATCCCAAGATCAAACATGGAATCGAAGATCAATTGACGTTCACGTTTTGTTATCCGCCCATCCGCCCAAGCGACTTTTACAAGCGGAAGCATCTTGAGATGATCGTCGATACCTCTCTTTCGAAACCCGGAACTCGTTTTTGACTCTTTTGTGTCAAATCGGGACAACCGCTTCTCGGTTTCTTCGAACTTGATCTCTTCGTCTCTGCCACTAGAGTGGCCACGCCACAGTCCGAATATCTGTTTCTGGCCGAGGTCGGCGACATAACGCGTTTGAGCCAGCATCAGGGACGAGATAGCCGCGGTCATGCCAAGCGGCAAGCCCGAAAGCTGACTTGCAAGATCATTCCAAAGCTTCTCGATCATCGCGGCGTGCGGCCGCGACGTGAGCCGCGTCATTATTTCGACAAAATTTGCGTCCTCTCGCAATAGCCCGTATATTTCCGCCGTCTTCAGGATCGCATTCTGTTCAGCCCTGCCGACTCGCCCATCTACCCAGGCGACCTCGATCATCGGCGTGAGCATCAGCAACAATGCTTCGTCTGATTTGCGTCCCGTAGATTGAATGAGGCTTCGTATTCGTCGGGCATACCCTACAAATTTTCGTTCGCGAGCCGTCTGATTTCGATATGCTTCGTTTCCCAGTGTCAAGAAATTATCCATTTGCACACTCCTTTCTATCCTGAGTCTGCAAACGCAAAAAGACCTCTTGCAGACTAAAGCCGCAAAAGGTCTCGATATTTCCCAACCCACCGGTTCGCTTGGCTATTTATGCGAACGTATTGACGATGTGGTGGACCTCTGAGCAAACAGAGGTTTCTACTCCCCTACTAGATTGTTTTACTACGATATCGAAACATTACTTTACTGTCAAGTATTATTCGCCAAGCGGATCGCCGTCAATGGGGTAGCGAAGGAGGACGGCATCCGCATTATCCTGAGTTCATCATCGATCGACGTCTAGCCATGCTCGGAATGCAAAAGGCTTGCGGAGCCAAAAGCCCGTTCTCGTTCATGGACTTACAAGACGTACATGAACTATCCAACTTCGTAGATTGCCGCGTCTAGGCCTATCAGGTCGCCGTCGCCGGAGACGTTAGTTTTAACGAGGCGTTCTAAAGAACGGCCTTCGAGATCAACGGAAGACATGAAAGGCGAGGGATCTACTTTTCGTGTCTTTCGCGTTTTTGGCGAACGGGTCAGACGATCTTTCGTGGTAAGAAGCTTAAACCGAAAAACTAGGTGGGTATAAGAAGATTATTGCAACGGTGACCGTGTGTAATATCGCGACAACCAGATTGCTTACAACCACTGGATTTCGTAAGGTGTCGACGGTGAATGCCGACGTTATTTTGTAAACGATCCGGACCAGCAAAAGTGCCGCGATCATCCCAATATTACCGATCAGTAGCAAGAAGGTTGATACAGCCGCGATCGCAAGATATATCGAAAGCAAGATATCACGCGAGGGTGAGCGGTCACCATAAGCGGCATGAACCCAATGTGCATTGGTGATGAGTCCCGCGCATACCGGAATGAGGATGGCGATGTTTACTAAAAGCGAGACCTTGGACAGGATAATTTCCATACGACGTTTTTCACTTTCAGATTCGGAATTTTTTAAAATTTAGATTTAAACGCCATCGCGACAATGTTCGAGATTAGATATAATTAGTGTTCTACCTATGAACAATCAGATCAGTGACTTTATCAAACATCACTATCGGCACTTTAACTCGGCGGCGCTTATTGACGCTTCGGAAGCGTATGTACAACATCTCGACAGCGGTGGAAAGATGATGATCACGCTCGCCGGGGCGATGTCGACGGCTGAGCTGGGACTGAGCCTCGCGGAGATGATCCGTCAGGACAAGGTGCAGATCATCTCGTGCACGGGTGCCAATCTCGAAGAGGATCTCTTCAATCTTGTCGCTCACGATTACTACGAACGCGTGCCGCATTATCGCGATCTGACGCCGGCCGACGAGCAAGACTTGCTGGACCGCCACATGAACCGCGTGACCGACACCTGCATCCCCGAAATGGAAGCGATGCGGCGGCTCGAAAAAGCGATGGTCGATGTCTGGAAGGCCGCTGACGCTAAAGGCGAGCGGTATTTCCCGCACGAATTCATGTATCAGGTGCTGCGAAACGGTGCGCTCGAGGAGTTTTACCAGATCGACCTTAAAGACAGTTGGATGTACGCCGCTATGGAGAAAAATCTGCCGATGGTCGTGCCCGGCTGGGAAGATTCGACGATGGGCAACATGTTCGCCGGCCACGTGATCACCGGCGATATCAAAAACGTCCACACGGTCCGCACCGGCATTGAATACATGATGATGCTGGCCGATTGGTACACCGAAAATGCTAAAGACGACTCGACCATCGGGTTTTTCCAGATCGGCGGCGGCATCGCCGGTGATTTCCCGATCTGCGTCGTGCCCATGCTGCACCAGGACCTGCAGCGTGAGAACGTACCGGTCTGGGGCTATTTCTGCCAGATCAGCGACTCAACAACGTCCTACGGCTCCTATTCCGGCGCCGTACCGAATGAAAAGATCACATGGGGCAAGCTCGAAGCAACCACGCCAAAATTCATCGTCGAATCCGACGCATCGATCGTCGCTCCGCTGATGTTTGCCTACATTCTAGGCTGGTGAATGGAACATTTTGACGTCTTAATTGTCGGTGCGGGATTGTCTGGGATCGGGGCCGGCGCTCGCCTTAGAATGGACTGTCCGGAGAAGACGTTCGCGATACTCGAGGGCCGTGAGGCATCAGGCGGGACTTGGGATCTGTTTCGGTATCCCGGTGTGCGGTCTGATTCGGATATGTTCACGCTCGGGTATCGATTCCGGCCGTGGCGTGACGGCAAGGCGATCGCTGACGGCCCTGCGATACTGAATTACATCCGCGAGACGGCGAAGGATTTCGACCTCGATCGACATATTCGCTACGGGCATCGCGCCCGGCGTGCGGAGTGGGATACGGACACGGCAAAGTGGACCGTCACGGTCGAATTAGATACAGAAAATTCACCGCAGACACGCCAAGTCGCAGAGAAGGAAAGGACGATATTTACTTGCGGCTTTCTTTATTTGTGCACTGGATATTACAAATATGAGGAGGGCTACACGCCCGACTGGCCGGGTCTGGGGGAATATCGCGGAACGCTTGTTCACCCGCAGAAATGGCCCGATGATCTGGATTACGCGGGCAAGAAAGTTCTCGTGATCGGCAGCGGAGCGACGGCCGTGACGCTCGTTCCGGCGATGGCCGAGACCGCAGGCCATGTGACAATGCTCCAGCGTTCGCCGACGTATATCATCACAATGCCGTCGCAGGACGCAATCGCGAACTTCTTTCGCAAACTACTCCCCGACAAGGCGGCGTACATGCTCTCACGGTGGAAGAATATCTTTCGGCAGATGTTCTTTTACGAGCTTTCGAGAAAGCGCCCGGCCTTTATGAAACGGCTAATCGCCAAAGGCATCCGAGCCGAGCTCGGCGACGACTATCCGCACGAGCACTTCGAACCGAAATACGAGCCGTGGGACCAGCGGCTTTGTTTAGTGCCCGACGCAGACCTATTCAAGTCGATCCGGGAAGAAAAGGCGTCTATCGTCAACGGTGAGATCGAGACCTTTACTGAACCAGGCATCCGGCTCACGAATGGCGACAAACTCGACGCCGATATTATTGTCACAGCCACCGGTTTGGTGTTAAAGATAATGTCCGGCCTAACGCTCGTCGTTGATGGCGAAACGGTCGATCTGCGTTTGGCTACACAAATGCTTCGTGGACGCTCAAATGTGATCTGACGAGCGAATACGTTTGCCGCTTGATCAAGTATATGGACGAGAACGGCTTCGCGAGCTGTGCCCCACGCGTTACCGACCCGACGGTAAAACCCGAACCGGTGCTCGATTTCAATTCCGGCTACGTTTTGCGTGCTCTAAATGACCTTCCCGGCCAGGGCACAAAACCGCCTTGGCGCTTGTATCAGAATTACATCAAAGACCTTAGAATGCTCCGGCGCGGCCGCCTCGATGACGGAACGATGGAATTTAGCCGTTTATCTCGATCGTCGAAATAGCTGACCCGGCACTGGCGTGGGTTACAATAAGAAGTAATGTCATTCCTAGCCGCCGCACTACTGCTTGTTTGCACACCGACCGCACTTCTCGATTTTGCCATTCCGAAATGGAAGTCTGAACCTGCGTTTCGTATCGAAGACGCCTATAAGTGGACCTATCAGGCGACGCGTGGAGGTGAGCATGCCGTCCCGGATCGCAAGTCGGCCGCGAACTGGCTTGAGAACGAATGGCGAACGATGGGAGTTGAACCAAAGGGCGAAAGGGATTGGGTGCCGCTGTGCCCCGGCGGTGAGATCGGTCGGTTAAATTTGCGGCCATTCAAAACAAAAGGCGGGGATGCGGACGCCCTTCTCGATGCTTTCCTCAATAGCGCAAGTAACTTCAGAGGCGATGCAAATGCATTTCTTGATGCCTGGACGATGCTCGGAAAAAGGCTCAAAAAGAAAGGCTTCTCTAAGATCACTTTCGGTGAATGGTATCGACTCGATGCCGAAATGAAAAAAGCGGGATACCCCGCTATCCACCACAGCAAAGCCTATAACGATGCGATGCGTCCGGCTTATCGTATCATTGCAGCGGCTGAGGCCGAAAAGATCATGAAGCACTAGGGGACGAAACGAGTTTGCCTATTACGACTGCCTAAAATAAGATTTTAAAGTAGATGAAGATCTTTCACGGTACCGAAAATGCCAACATTATGCGGCCCTGCGTACTGACGCTAGGCGTATTTGACGGGCTGCATCTCGGGCATCAACAGATTATGAAGACCGTTGTGGAACGCGCCAGGGCGGCTGGTGCTGTGGCAACGGCGATCACGTTCGACCCGCATCCGCGTGCTGTGCTGCATCCCGATTCGGCGCCACCGCTGCTGCAGACGCTCGATCAACGGCTGGCCAATCTCGAGGTGCTCGGTATTGAACAAACGATCGTTATCCCGTTCACTCGCGAATTCGCCGCCAATCCGGCTGAGGATTTCCTCGCCGACATAATTCACGACCGCCTCCACGCGAAAGAGGTTTACCTCGGCAAAGGATTTGCGTTTGGAAAAAACCGGGGCGGCAATATCGAGCTTCTCAAAACGATGAGCGAAAGGCTCGGCTTTGTTGCGGACGAGGTGGATGAGGTACAGCTTCGCGGCCGCAGAATAAGTTCGTCGGCCATACGCTCACTATTGGCTGAGGGGAAGGTTAATCTCGTCCGGCGGATGCTTGGCCGCCCTTACGGGGTCGAGGGCGTTATCATTCGTGGTAACCGCCGCGGCCACACCATCGGCTTTCCGACGGCCAATTTGAAACCCCATAACCGCGTCATCCCTCGTTTCGGCGTGTATGCGACCGCGACACTGATCGACGGCACGTGGCGAAAAAGCATTACAAATATAGGCGTGAGGCCCACTTTTGAATCTGATGCCGACCCTTCCATCGAAACATATGTATTCGACTTCGATGGCGACCTTTATGGCGATGTACTGCGAGTCAGGTTCTTGCACCGGATCCGCGATGAAAAGAAATTCAACGGCATAGTTGAATTGAAAGCTCAGATCGAGCGAGACTCGAACCGCGCAAGGAACTATTTCAGCCACAAAGGCGTAAAGAACATGCTGGAGGTCCTATGACGGTAACCGGCCTTAGGCCAATGCTATGGACCGAGGATATGCAGGCAACGATCGACTTTTATGTCGGGGTTTTAGGATTTACCTGCTTCGAGCGAAATGATGTTTGGGGTTGGGCTTCGCTTAAGATCGATGACGTTTGGATCATGCTTGCCGGGCCGAATGAACACACGCCGTATGACAAGATCGGTTTTACCGGGTCCTTTTATTTCAATATCGACGACGTCGATTCGATGTGGGAAAAGGTAAGGGACAAAGCCCGGATATGTTACGGCGTCGAGGAGTTCGAGTGTGGGATGCGTGAATTCGCGATCTACGACAACAATGGATATTTGCTGCAATTTGGACAGGAGATAGAAAGCTAAGTAATGAATGAGATCGCCGCAAAAGACCGTTTGTCCGGACACCGAATCGAAGGGCCGCTCGTGCCTGCGGGCGAACTTTCGATCGCGAAACGTACTACTAATGCGGAATTGATCGCTGAGGAACGTGATCTGCAAAAGGTCGAGTCATCGGTCGAGAGCCGGTATCAAGGGCTCAAGGGTTACTGGCGGTTGTTTCAGATATCGAGGGTCATCGCCATGCTCTCGCTTTATTTATATCTCGATCAGCTCGACGTCCATCTAAAGCACCAAAATAAGAAAAAGGACGATCGTCGTCGCCGGTCCTACGAATTGACCCGAGCGGCGGTTTATGGCGAAAAGCTTTACGCCTGTAGGCTCTGGTTCTCTCAGGGGTTGCTCAAGCTCATGCGCCGGTTCTTTCTGGGTTCAAACCTCAATCGTGAGGTGACACAAGAGAAACAGGCCCTATGGCTTAAAGATAAACTCATAAAACTGGGCCCGACATTTATCAAGATCGGCCAGTCGATGGGCACTCGTGCAGACCTGCTCCCGCTCCCATTTGTTAAGGAACTTGGAACACTTGTCGATCAGGTTCCGCCTTTCCCGAACGAAGTAGCTTTCGCGATAATCGAACACGAGCTCGGGAAAAAGATCAACGAAGCTTACGCCGAATTTGAGCTCGAACCGGTCGCCGCCGCTTCTCTCGGACAGGTCTATCGGGCACGGCTTCATACCGGTGAGGAGGTCGCCGTCAAGGTCCAGCGTCCAAACCTCGAAGCAACCATCAAGGGCGACATCGTCATTCTCAAAAAAGTCGCCAATTTTGCCGAGAGGTTTCCCCAACTCAACGAGAACGCTGACTGGACCGGTATGCTTCGCGAGTTTGACGTTACGATCCATGAGGAGATGGACTACGCGGCCGAGGGACGGAACGCTGAGCGCTTCCGTGAAAGTTTTAAGAACTGGTCGAACATACACGTACCCCGCATTTACTGGAATGCTTCTACGTCTAAGATTCTGACGATGGACTTTATCCACGGTACCAAGGTTACTGACCTCGAAGAACAGCGAAAACGGAACATCTCACCGGCAAAGGTAAACCGTTTGCTGATAAAGACTTACCTCAAGCAGCTTTTAGAAGATGGTTTTTTTCACGCCGACCCGCATCCTGGTAACCTGCTTGTGATGGCGGACGGGCGGCTCGCCTTTTTCGATTTTGGGATGGTCGGCCGCATCACGCCCAAACTACAGGCAAAGATGATCGACGCCTTTTTTCACGTTGTGGACAAAGAC
>JBGAVK010000014.1:0-60824 GCA_044228165.1 Pyrinomonadaceae bacterium
GTTCAGCGTGGGGCGTCGAACGGCCCGATCCGCGCTGATCAAACAAGATGATCTGATAGACAGCCGGGTCAAAATATTGTCGGTACATCGGCAGCAGTCCGCCGCCGGGGCCGCCGTGAAGAAAGACCACGGGAACACCCTCCGGGTTGCCGGCGCGTTCGTAATAAACAGAATGGAGTTCGGAGACGTCGAGCATCCCCGAATCAAATGGTTCGATCTCAGGGTAAAGGTGTGCCATACGTCAATGATACGCGAATGCAGGCGATTGCAGAAACCTGGAGGTGTTAGTAACGACGACAAAGGCAAAGGCTTTTCTAACGTTGAGGAGCCCTTACTTGCGGGCGGGCTGTTGCAAAAAATTGTCGTACCAAAGCTGGAAAACAAGCAGTGTCCAAAGCTGTTTATGATGGCTGGCTATGCCATTCTCGTGTTCCCGGATCATTGCATCGACGTAGGCCGGCTCGAAAATTCCCTGTTCCTTGAGCCGCTGCGGTGCGAGCAAATCGTGCATCAGCGGATTAAGGCGGCCCTTTAGCCAATCGGCGATCGGGATACCAAACCCCTTCTTTTTTCGATGTAATATTTCATGCGGCAATAGGCCTTCGAGCGACTTTTTCAGAATGAACTTGCCTTTGCTGCCATTGAGTTTGTATTCGAGCGGGATAGAGGCGGCAAATCGCCCGATGCGAGGGTCGAGGAACGGCGCCCGCGTTTCTAGGCTGACAGCCATCGACGCCCGGTCAACCTTTGTCAATATGTCCTCGGCCATATAGTAACTGATGTCGAGGAACTGCATCTTCTCTATATCGCCGGCGGCATCGCAATTGTCGAGCAGGGTGCGAGCCCCGGCATAGATGTCGCCCGTCGAAGACGACCGCACCTCTTCGGTCAGCAGCGGAATCTGTTCACCTATCGAAAATGATCCGAACCACGAGTGATGCCGGGTAATAGTGTCGTAATTAGCAGAGCGAACAAATCGCTTTGCGCGATATTCGAACGAAAGATTTTTTGTAGAGACGGGCAACCGGTTGACGACAGGTTCGATCAGCCCCGATCTCACTAGCTGCGGCACAGAGGCATACCAATGGGCGACTTTGTGGCCGAAATACATCGGGTATCCGGCAAAGAGTTCGTCACCACCGTCACCGCCGAGGGCAACGGTAACGTGATGGCGGACGAATCTGGCTAGCATGAACGTCGGTATCAGCGATCCGTCTGAGAGCGGCTCGTCAAGCCAGCCACCTATCTCGGAGATTAGGTCGGCGGCGGTCTCGACGCTCAACGTCGCTTCGTAATGTTCGGTGCCGAGGTGCTGTGCGACCTGACGTGCGTATTTCGATTCGTCGAACGAATCTTCCTCAAAGCCGATCGAGAATGTCTTGACCTTTTCCGTCGCATGCCGCACGGCGAATGCCGCCACTGCGGACGAATCGACCCCGCCGGAGAGCAAAATGCCGAGCGGAACATCTGAGACGAGACGCATTCTAACGGCGTCAGATAACAGTTCGCGCAGTTCGCCCGCCTTTTCGTTCACGCCGCCGGAGCGTCCCTCGCTCGTCTTAACCCAAGACGTATTCCAGTATCGCCGCGTCCTTATCTCGCCCTTCTCGACGGTCATAATATGGGCCGCCGGTAGCTTTGAGATCCCCTTATAGATCGAGTTCGGTGCCGGGACATAATCGTAGCTCAAATAATGGCGGAGAGCGTCGAGATCTAGTTCAGCCTTGACCGACGGGTGGACAAGCATCGCTTTCGGCTCAGAGGCGTAGATCAGTTTGCCGTCAAAAACACCGTAATAGAGAGGCTTTTCGCCATAACGGTCGCGGGCGATAATGAGTTTCTTCTTCCGCGTATCCCAGAGCGAGAACGCGTACATCCCGTTGAGATGATCGACCAGGTCCTCGCCGTATTCCTGATAGAGATGCGGCAGGATCTCGGTGTCAGACTTGGTAACAAATTTGTGGCCTTTCTCTTCGAGATTAGCGCGGACCTCGCGATAATTATAAAGCTCGCCGTTCATCATCACGATGACCGATTTGTCTTCGCTGAAAACGGGCTGATCGCCAGTATGGAGGTCAATGATCGAAAGCCGCCGCATACCGAGTGCCACTGTGTCGTCCATCCAGATCCCCTCGGAATTGGGCCCGCGATGGACGATCCGCTCGCACATTGTGTGTAGCACACCCTCGGTGTGGTCGTTTGAGTTAGACTGATTAAGGTTTATCCACCCCGTGATGCCGCACATATTAATCCGCTAACTCCAACCGATATTTACCTTTGTATTCAGCGTAAAAACTGTCGAGAAATCTAATGCCTTCGTCCGGTGACCATATTTGTGTTTGTCTAACAGGACCTGCAGTTTCGCGATAGAATAGCCGAAAAAGTGATGCCTTAGCTCAAATTCCGGGTCGTACTCGACTACAAAGCTGATAGGCGGCGGTATCTTTTCGTTATATTCGGAGACAACTAGCCTGGGGCGAAAATTCGCGAGGATCGCATCGAGCACCCAATAATCGTTGCCATCAATATCGAGACTCAACACTCCAAATTCAGGCTCTATCGAAAACGAAGTAAGCACCTCGACTGCATTCTCAGGCGAGATCTTTGTACTGCTCGCCGAAACATTTGCAAACGAATCATAGGTCTTCGCAAGCCGGCGGCTCTTTGCTTGATCGACCTCAATGCCGACGCCGTTCCACCCTTTGGAGAACAAATGATAGGTATTCGAACTGCGAATGCCGTCACCGGCTCCGATATCGACGGCTGTGCGGCTCGTAATATGCAAAAGGTCGATGTATTTATCTATGATCTGCTGCTCGTCAAAATTTGAGACTTTGCTGTTTGGCAAGGCAGCCTTTTTCCGGCGGACCCAGAATTGAAAGTCGCGAAGCCATTCCGGAGTAGTTTTGAAAAGCGCCATTACCGTTGCTACTCAAACCCGACGCGTTCTCGAACCGCATAGATCGCCTTGTCCTGCGACTCATGATAGGTGCGGACGAGCAACTCCGCGAGCAGTCCCATCAGGAAGAACTGTATCGAAATGGCGAACATAACGATACAGAGAACCGGCAACGGGGTCTCGACAAAATCGGCGTGAAACCGCGGCAGGCCGAGCAAATTAGCCGATTTCATAAAGACCGCATATAACCCCGCAAAGACTGACGCAAAGAACGCCAGCATCCCAAACGTGCCAAAAACATAGATGGGTTTCGTATGATACTCAGCCATGAATTTGATCGTCATCAGATCAAAGACGACCTTTACCGTTCGCGAAATTCCATACTTTGACTTGCCCATCGTGCGGGCGTGGTGATCGACCGGTATCTCGGCCACGCGGGCACCGGCCCAACTGGCGTAAATAGGAATAAACCGGTGCATCTCGCCGTAAAGCTTGACGTCCTGAATAACCTCACGTCGATACGCCTTTAGCGAACAGCCGTAATCGTGGAGCGGAACGCCGCCGATCCAAGAGATGATCTTGTTGGCGATCTGTGACGGTATCTTTCGCGAAACGAGCTTGTCCTGACGATTCTTTCGCCAGCCGGATACAACATCATATCCTTCGTCTAATTTGTCGAGCAGCCGCGAAATATCAGCCGGATCGTTTTGCAGGTCGGCATCCATCGGGATCAGGATCTCGCCTTTTGCCGCGTCGATTCCCGCCGACATTGCCGCCGTCTGGCCGTAGTTTCGGCGAAGCGAAATGACGCGAACGCGATCATCCGACGCCGCGATCTCTTTCAATATCTCAAGGCTCTTATCAGTCGATCCGTCATCGACAAAGATCACCTCTGCCGATTTACCAAGAGCGTCGAGCGCCGCCGCGATCTTTGCATGCATCGGACGCAGGTTTTCTTCCTCGTCGAGGACGGGCAAAAAGAGGGAAAGTTCGGGGTTGTTAGTAACTTCTTGGTTCATTATCAAAACAGAAATTAAACCACAGATAGACACAAATTAACACAGAAGATCGCTCTTTCTGATCTGTATCTATCAGGTTTGATCTGTGATTCAGCCTTTTCTGGCGACAACGACGATGGATACGCCGATCGGGAAATTAAACTTTCGCAGCCAAAATCTTTCGGCTCCGAACAATTTACCGAGCGGGCCGTTCAGGCCTGAGATCGTAATGTTGTTCTCAGATTCGGGCTTGATGCCGGTGAGTTTCATTATCGTGCGCCCGGCGAGGATCGGCGCAAAAAATGTCCAGTTTGCATACGTTGCACGTTCGACTGTGTAACCCGCTTTTCGGAGACGCTCGACGATCTGTCGTTTGGTATAGCGGATG
This sequence comes from Pyrinomonadaceae bacterium, assembly GCA_044228165.1. Lineage (GTDB taxonomy): Bacteria > Acidobacteriota > Blastocatellia > Pyrinomonadales > Pyrinomonadaceae > OLB17. Next base: position 4,286 of record JBGAVK010000014.1, read on the forward strand.
CGATGATTTGAAATGTCGTCCTGCACACCCCAGAGCCACATGAACGCCGGCACAAAGATGAGCGAAAAGCCGCCGCTCTTTGTCACGCGGTACATTTCTTTCAAACCCGCGATGTCGTCGTCAAGATGCTCGACCACGTCCAACGCGGTTGTCAGATCAAATGATCCATCATCATATGGCAGCCGCTCAGCAAGGCCTTTTTGTACCTTTAGGCCTTTGCGTCGGCAAAACTCTAGGGCATCATCCGACACATCGACGCCCTCCGCCTCGCCGTATTGCGAGAGCATCTCGATATTTGCCCCCGTGCCGCAACCGACGTCTAAGATTTTAGGTCTTGAGTCTTGAGTCTTGAGTTTTGAGCAGATCGGCCCGAGGAAGCTTTCGAGGATCGCGCGCCGCCCGACGAACCACCAATGCGAGCCCTCGACCTCGTCCATGATGGCGTATGTGTGCTGCTGCATCTCCTGCGGCAAAGTCGCGTTCATAAAAACATTTTGCCACGAATGAATCCGGATAACACCTGCTACGTTTCACTTCCAGATCATTCGTATCTTTTCGTGTCAATTCGCGGCTAAACTACCAGCCCCATCATCTCGGTCGCCGTCGCTCCTTGATTTCCGTCCGGCGCGAGCCCGTAACTTTCGCTCAAACGGCGGTGAATGCCTTCGTCACTAACGGTGCAGGGCCCTTTTCCATCGCGGCAGAGGATCATTAGCTGCAGGCCTTCGTCCAGATACTCGGCCTTATCCACGCAGACCATATAATCGCCGGATGTTTTATGCGCGGCGAGCTCCATTTCGTAAAGCGTAGGATTAAAGGCGCCGAGCGGGTTTATATCCCGGTTCGATATGCTTTCGATAGTCTGTGCGAAATCATATGCATGACGCCCCTCGTGGACAAATGTGCCTTCGCAGCCGCGTTGTCCGCCGGTGTCTATCGTCTCTTCGGCGATCGCGATATAGATCTCGCCAAGTGCCTCGCGCAGACTCAGCCGCTCGGTTGCAAGCCTATAGTTCGTCTTGACCGGGTTTATCACGCCTGTGATCCCCGAGGCATTGACCTTGCTCACGGGCTTAACGCGGATCAGCAGATCTGACTGAATTATCTCGTTCATCACATGCCGATGCTCGTCGTTGCCTTTCGCTATGATCGCCTCGAACGCATCCTCGACCGACCTGCGATACTTTTTGTCTATTCCTCTATCGAACCTCATACTATCTTCCCAAATCCACACCAGCTGTTTTCATTATGCCAGGTTATCTTAACGTCCTCTGCTCCGATATCAGCCCACCAGCCCGCAAAATCTTCCTTTGATATGTAGTAAGCCGTTGGGGCCACGAGGTGGTCGAAAACGATATTATGCTGCTCGCGCCAGCCAAAGGTGCCGAGGTGGTTTAGGTATTCATTGTAAAAGAGTTTATTGGCGACGGGCTTTGCGACGGCGTTCAGGGGGCGGTAAACGAGCTTTGTTGTAAGGAAAACGCTCAGTGTTGGCAGTTTTGACAGCTGGTATAGGACCGGCTGCGAGATCTGCGAAGTGAAACCGGTGCGGACGGGATCGACGAATCGCGTTATCCATTCGTTATTCTCGGCACCGTAGACCCATGCCGAAATATGTCCGCCCGGTCTCACCTTCCCGGCTAAAGACACGAACGCTTTTTTCGGATCGGGTGTGTGATGCAAAACGCCGACGCTAAAGGCGTAATCAAAAGATTTCTTGAGCGGCAGCTTGAAAATATCGCACTGAACGATGTGGGCATTTGGCATATCACGGGTCAGAGCGAATGCCGATTCGACACCGTCGCCGAGGTCTATACCGACGACCTGTGCGGCTCCCCACTCGGCGGCGAGTTTCGTATGACGGCCCTTGCCGCAACCGCCTTCGAGAACTATCTTGCCCTCAAAAAACTCAGGTTTCACGGGTTGCAGCCAGCCCAGAAACTGCTCGTTGTATTTCGGGTCTTCCTGGGTAAAATTTGTCCATTGCCAGCCAAAATTCTCAGCCGTTGCGGCCTTGTCGGCCTCGATCTTGTCAAGATCGACAAAACGCGGCACTCCGCGAACGACCTTGTATTCACGATCACATTTCTTACAGGTCAGCACGCCTTCCATGATCTCTTTGCCATCATAGGCAGTCGCAGCGGCGAGCAAAATATCACCGCCGCATGTCGGACATGCCAATAGGTCTAAAAGTTTTTCCTTCATAAGAATTTAGCCACGAATGCACGAATTAGAATCTTATTCGTGCATTCGTGGCTAATTTACTTTGCTTAAAAATTCTTCGTATTCAGCAATCGGGAACGGCTGGCGCCAGTTGGATTCAAACTCGTCTGTATCGCGATCGGCATAAAGCTGCGCGAATGTTGTCGCAAAAGCCTTGAATACATTATCCGCCTTATCCAAGTGTGTAAACACAAGCTCACGTTCGCTCGCGTTCCTCTCATCAGTCGGGTATTGAAATATTTGCATGAGAACCTTTTCGTCCTCTCGCACAAAGTGAAAATCAAATTCCTCAGGGTCGCGATTCCACTTGAGCCAGTATTCTTTAGGGCCGGGTGACGCTTGTGACAACTCTGTAAGAATACCGATCAATTCGGGTAGAGCCGATGAGTGCGGAGCATGCGCCGTAGTCGTGTGAAATTCCGTCACGCCGTCGTCAAATCCGATCGACATCCAACCACATTGCGGTGAGTTAAAACTTACCTCCAGCATAAGAAGATAATAGTAAGACGTTAACAGTGAATAGTAAATAGTGAAGGGCGAACGGTATGATCTAGTCGATATTCAATATTCGCTATTCACTGTTTCCTTTTCCCTATTCAGGTCCGCTTGTTCCCCGTTTAAGGTTTACTGTTTACTATTTACTGTTTTATATTCACTATGTGAAGCAATACCACGACCTACTAAGGCACATCCTCGACGCCGGCATCCGGCACGAAGACCGTACGGGCACGGGAACGATATCAGCGTTTGGCTATCAAACGCGGTTCGATCTGCGTGAGGGTTTTCCGATAGTTACAACAAAAAAAGTGCCATTTCGCTGGGTGGCGGAAGAACTATTCTGGTTTCTGAGCGGTTCGACGGATGAAAAGGACCTGAACGCACGCGGAGTCGATATATGGTCAGAATGGGCAACCGAAGAACAGACCGCAAGATTTCGCCGCTTAGAGGGTGATCTCGGGCCGGTTTACGGATATCTGTGGCGTTCGTTCGGCGGCGATTATCCGCAGGTGAATGGCATCGATCAGATCGCTAGGCTGATCCGCGAGATCGAAACCAACCCGAATTCACGGCGTCTGCTCGTCAGCGGTTGGGACCCGAGAGTCTGCGACGATGTCGCTTTGCCCCCGTGCCACACGTTGTTCCAGTTTAAGGTCGACGCTGGCCGCACGCTACACTGTCAACTCTACCAACGCAGTGCCGACGCCTTTCTCGGGGTGCCATTCAATATCTCCAGTTACGCGCTGCTTACGCACCTTGTCGCTCACGTCTGCGGACTCCAAGTCGGTGATTTCGTCCACACCTTTGGCGACCTGCACATCTATAGCAACCACCTCGAACAAGTGAACGAATTGCTCTCTCGAGAACCTATGCCGCTGCCGAATTTAGAGTTTGTTAATGCTGAGGGGCTCAAAGGCCTGGACGGATTGCTCAATTTCAAGTTTGAAAATTTGAAATTAGAAAATTATCAGAGCCGGGGCAAGATCGCAGCTCCCGTTGCAGTGTAAAACCTATTTAATGTTTGGCGGATGCATCGTCTTTGTCCGGAGAGCAACGCCTTCGGGGCCAACGAGCAGTATTTTTCGGGCGTCAAACGACGATGTGTTTGTTGGCAGGTACGATAACAGGTATCGGTTTTTTCTTAACTCATCACATATCGACTTCGCCGCCGCTTGCGCCTCGTCGAACGGAAAGACCTTTCCGCCGGTTTCCTCCGCGAGCCTCGTGATCACTGCCGACGCTTTTGGCTGGTCCCGGCGATAGGCACCGCTCGTTCTATCCGGGATCTGCAGAGCATAGACCGTGATGTTCTGATTCTGAAGTTCGGCCAGAGCGAGGTCAAACGACAGTTTGCTCCCGCGGTCGAGGCCATCGCCGATTATGACTACCGCTGTCTTTCGCGTTCCCGGCATCAACGGCAGCAGGACCTCTTTTATCGAAGCTCCTATTGCGTCAAAAAGGTACGGGTTACCCTTTTTTCGAAACGTCTCGTATGACGTTTCCATTTTCTTAGCGTCATCGGTCCATTCCTGGATGATCTCGGGCTTCTCGTCGTAGGCAATAGTGAAAAGCTGGTCGCCCTCAAATATCTCGTACGCAAACTCCATCGCCGCCTTCTTCATCAGCTCGATAGATGTCGGCAGGGTCTGTGAATTATCGACCAGGATCACGATCCGTGCCGGGCTCGGATCAAGGCTGAAGTTCTTTATCTTCTGCTCGGAACCGTTCTCATAGAGAAAAAGTTCATCGATTTTGATCGGGTCGGTCTTTTTATCGGACCTGATGGCGGTCACATTCAGGATGGTGCCGTCTGTGTCATTGCCGCGCGCATTTCGGCGTGATTGTGCCGAGACAAGGAGCGCTGAAAAAAACGTGCAAACTAGACCGAGTAAGACTATTTTGCTGGCCCTTTTCATTCTTTAACAGGTTTTGTTGCGGTCTCCTTCGTTGTCGATGTTGTCTCGTTCTTTGACTTGGATGCAGGTTCCGCCGATGTGGTTGATTCTGAGGGTGAAGTTTTCTTTCCTGCGTAATCGGTCACATACCAACCCGCCCCTTTAAACTGAAACCCCGAGAGCGACCACTGCTTTTCGAGCTTACCGTGACATTTCTCACATGTAGTCAAAGGCTCGTCCGAAACGCTCTGGCGTTTCTCAAAATGAAGACCGCATTGCTGACATTTATATTCGTAGATCGGCATATTAACTGATGACAAAAAAATAGTTTCTACATCAATAAAATATTATAGAACAAAATCTAAACCCTTTGATGCATCGAATAACAATAGAGGTTTCAAATCAAATTAAATATGAAATATCACCACACAATTTTACTTTCGGCATTGTTCATTATCCTCGGGATGTTTACGTTTGCATCTGCCCAACCGCGTGACCCGGAAGCTGTCTCGCACCTTGACATGAATCGCTACGCAGGCAAGTGGTACGAGATCGCAAAATACCCTAACCGGTTTCAGAAGAAATGTGTCGCAAACACGACCGCCGTTTACACGATCAAACCCAATGGCCGCATCGAGGTCAGTAACCAGTGTGTCTTGAAAGACGGCCGCAGCGAGAGAGTTGTCGGCGAAGCAAAGATCGAAGACAAAAAAACCAATTCAAAACTGAAGGTGCGATTCGCACCGGCCGCGGTTTCGTGGCTGCCGTTCGTCTGGGCAAATTATTGGGTAATCGATCTCGATCCGAATTACAAATACGCCGTGATCGGCGAGCCGAAACGCAACTATTTTTGGATCCTTTCGCGAACCGACACGATGGATGATGCAACCTACCAAAGTATTTTGCGTCGGGCCGAAAAGATGGGATTTGATCCGGCGAAAGTGGAGAAAACCCCACAGAATGCAGAGATCCTGAAGGGTTCTGTTCTTATAAAGCAGATCAACTAATTTTCGTGCTCGGCCAAGAACCGTTCGGCATCGATCGCCGCCATACAACCCGTTCCGGCGGCGGTCACCGCCTGACGGTAATAAGCATCCTGAGCGTCGCCGCAGGCAAAAACCCCATCGATATTGGTTTTCATCGTTTTGCCCTCAGTTATTAGATACCCGACGTCATCCATATCCAGAACGCCTTTGAATAGGCCCGTGTTCGGCTGGTGGCCGATCGCGATGAAAACACCCTCAGTTGGCAAAATGCTCTCTTCGTTTGTCTGATTGTTAAAGATGCGGATACTCTCGACGCCGGCCTCTTTCGTGCCGTTGATCTCACGAACCTCTGTATTCCACAACACCTCGATCTTTTCGTGAGCAAGAACGCGATCTTGCATTATCTTTGATGCGCGAAACTCGTGGCGGCGATGGACAAGTGTCACCTTAGACGCAAACTTTGTCAGGAAAAGAGCCTCTTCCATAGCGGTGTCGCCGCCGCCGACAACAACGATCGGACGATTCCGGAAAAAGAATCCGTCGCATGTGGCGCACGCCGAAACACCATTTCCCCCCAGCCCTTCCGGCACAGGTGCTTCGCCTGGGATTCCGAGCCATTTAGCCGATGCTCCGGTCGAAACGATCAGCGTCTCCGCCTTAATGATCGTGGATATATTGGTGCTATCCTGACTGTCTTTTCCGTAAAGCGTGAAAGGCCGGTGGCTGAGGTCAACGCGATCGATCCACACATTGATTATCTCGGTGCCAAACCGCAAGGCCTGTTCGCGAAATTCTGCCATTAGATCGGGCCCCATTATTCCCTTTGAAAAGCCCGGATAATTCTCGACATCGGTGGTTATCGTGAGCTGTCCGCCGGGCTGCGGCCCGTCGATGACAAGGGGATCGAGCTGTGCCCGCCCGGCATATACTGCCGCGGTCAAGCCCGCTGGCCCCGATCCGAGAATTACTACTTTCCTTTCTATCAGTTTTTCGCTCATAAAATGACCTTTCGGTTCACAAACCGCTGCAAAACGAACTTTGCGTTAGCAATTATTATATCTATCGCCGGACGGGTTCGTCTAATAGGTCGCGGGCGACGATCACAACCGTTAAATTCGTAATATTTTCTCACGGTTTTGTCTCTTCGAATTGCCGTAAATAGTTACATAAATAGATGCTTCGTGTTAAACTGTTTTGGTATTTTACGTTCTCATAGCTTGAATTAATTTAGGTAATGACCTCACTTCAGCCTCAGTTTGAGGAAAAACGGTTTGCCCTCCGGATGGCGTTGCGTCTGCCGATCGTCGTTTCGGGGCGTTCGGACGACGGCGCTACCTGGAGCGAACCAACGGAGACCGACGATATTTCCACCCTCGGTGCACTATTCCAGCTCAATCAGCCTATCTCACAGGGCGACAGCCTTTACATTCGCTCACATCGTCCTAATGGTGTACCTGTCGAGGTAAAGGCTACGGTCGTCCGGGTTCTACCGGCAAGCTACGGCACCTCGCGGATCGGCGTTGCTATCGAAGAACCGAAGGAAAGCTGGCTGCGGCTTTTTGTCGCCTGGATCGCTGACGACAACATCGTCGATGGCGTCAGCGAATAGGTGCCGTTGCAGAAGCCCGCACGAAGTAAGGGAATCACACAACACCGCCGACGCCCTTACGTTATTCGGGCTCGGACATTTATTTTTATGTCTTACGAAACCATCACCGTCGAAAAACGCGGCAAGGTCGCGATACTCACCGTAAACCGCCCCGATAAATTGAACGCCCTGAATAACAAGGTCCACAGCGAAGGCGTCGCAGCTCTTGACGAACTGCGGAACGATGATTCGGTTCGCGTTTTGGTCGTTACCGGTGCGGGTGAAAAGTCGTTCGTCGCAGGGGCTGACATCAGCGAATTCGAGGGCCAGACGCCCGTAACACAGCGGAACTCGTTCCACGAACGATCACTTTTCAACCCGATCGACTCGTTCCCAAAACCCGTAATTGCGATGGTCAACGGATTCTGCCTCGGCGGCGGAAATGAGCTTGCGATGGCGTGCGACATCCGCATGGCGAGCGAGACCGCTCGATTTTCGCAGCCCGAGATCAATCTTTGGCATCATGTGCGGAGGCGGCGGCACACAGCGTCTAACGCATCTGGTCGGCGAGGGCCGCTCGATGGAAATGGTTCTGACCGGAGATATGATCGACGCGGCCACTGCCGAACGTTTTGGCCTTGTCAATCATGTTTACCCGGCCGCAGAGCTCGAGGCCGAAACGATGAAACTGGCCGAAAAGATCGCCGAAAAAGCACCTATTGCTCTGCAGCTTTCTAAGGAAGCCGTGAAATTCGCCTCGCGTTCAAACCTAGACGAAGGACTTCGCCGCGAAGTTGATCTGTTTGCGATCTGCTTTTCGACCGAGGACAAAAAAGAAGGCGTCTCAGCTTTCCTCGAAAAGCGTAAGCCTGAATTCAAAGGCCGCTAGAGCCTGCAAACTTGACGGTTGCCGGCATTTTCGGTAGATTCTTAATTCCGACTTGAGACTCACAACTCGTGACTCTCGACTCGCAAGAACGGGGACGTAGCTCAGCTGGGAGAGCGCTGCAATGGCATTGCAGAGGTCAGGGGTTCGATCCCCCTCGTCTCCACCAAAATTTTTATAATACGGGCATTCAAATGATTGCCCGTTTTTATTTTATGCCGGAGCGACTAATGCGGAGCAATTCTGCAACGCTCCATGCCTGGGCGGCTGCTCCGCGGGGCAGATGCGGTGCGTCACCGTCGAAAATCTCAGAAACCTGGCCGACACATGCTTCGGCGATATGCGATCGAAGCCCGGCGGTGATCTCGTCGATGCGGCGGAGCGACCGAACGTCGCGTGAGTGCACTTTTTGATAAGCGTCAACAAAAGGTCCGATGAGCCAGCTCCAAACGGTCCCTTGGTGATAGGCGGCATCACGCTGGAGCGGCGAACCAATATAGACGCCGACGTAGCGCGGGTCACGCGGCGAGAGCGATCGCAGGCCGGAGGGAGTGAGCAGTTCGGACTCGACCTTTTTTACGACCTTGCGAGCCTTGTCAGCGTCGAGCATAGTGTGAGGAAGGCTGACGGCAAAGATCTGATTTGGCCTGACCGAGGCGTCCTTGGCGAGATCGTGGACGACATCGTAAAGACACTCTTCGGTCGCGTTCCAAAATTGGCCGTTGAAAGCGTCGCGAGCGACCTCATCCATCTCAGAGTATTTTGCCTGCTGCCGATCATCGCTAAAGCGGATCGCGAGGTCCGACATTATGCAGAGAGCGTTGTACCAAAGCGCCTGTATCTCGACCGGTTTGCCGATGCGGGGCGTGACGACCCAGTCTCCGATCTTTGCGTCCATCCAGGTAAGCTGGGCGCCGGCTTCGCCCGCATGCAAAAGCCCATCGGTGTCCACACGAATACCAAAGCGTGTGCCGCGAACGTGCCAATCGATAATGTTGACGAGACGCTCATAAAATCGTTCTTTGACAATTTCATAGTCGCCGGTGAATTCGGCATAGGCACGGATGGCTTCGAAATACCACAGCGTCGCGTCAACTGTATTGTAATCTGGCGTTTGGCCCTCGTCCGGAAAGCGGTTTGGCAGCATCCCTTCTGAGACGTGCCCGGCAAACTCGGTCAAAATGCTCAGTGCTACATCGCCGCGACCCGTCGCGAGGGTCAACCCCGGCAGGGCGATCATTGTGTCGCGGCCCCAGTCAGAGAACCACGGGTAACCCGCAATAACCGTCTCGCCTTCGCCACGCTTGACGACGAACTGGTCGGCGGCGAGCACCAGCGGCCACAGATCGCGATCCTCCGTCTCGGACCTGACGACGAGCTCGGCACGGCGTTTGATCTCACTGCGTTCGAGATCGGTAACGCTCATTGGCAGATGAGACCCGGTCGTTGCCACAACATAGGCAACTTCGGCCAGATCGAACGTCAGAGAGAATGGCTGATAGAGGTCTTCGGTATATTCAAAGCCGCGTTCACGCTCGATAGCGTATTCGAAATTGCGGTACCAGTATCCGGTTTCATTTATCGCATCGGCATTATGAACAAACGAAAGCTCGGGCATTTCGACATAAGGGCGGATCGAAATGCGGCCGTCGGAAATGCTGTAAGCTGTATTAAACTTTGCATCCTCAGCACGCAGGTGATGATGGTCGCGAAACGCCAGCAGCGGTTTTATCTCGAGCCTCACGCCTTTCTTCTTGCGGCGGCCCTTTATCTTCCATTGGACCACGGACGTATTTTGCGGCCTCGTATCGCCAGATCGGGAACGGATCGAGGCGAAAGCTCTTGAGATATTTGAAACCGTCGGGAAACACGCTGCCGCCGTATTGGTTGCTCGAGAGATCAAATCTTTCGCCTGCGACGGTTAGTGTTTCCTCAAATTTTGACAGCAGAGCGAGGCGCCCGAGCGGAGGACGCGTCGCCGCGACAAGCAGAGCATGGTAGCGGCGTGTATTCGCTCCGGAAATGCTCGATGAAGCGTAACCGCCGATGCCGTTCGTTTCGAGCCATTCGCGTTTTGACGACGACTCAAAATTCGCACAAATCTCTGTTCCGATCTCTATCATTGTTGACTTAGTTGCGAATGGACTTTGCCGGGCCGTAACTTTGTCCCGCGATCATAGATTACTATAATCAATATAGAACAGACGCTTTGAGGGCCAATTTCCAAAAATGGCTTGCCGGAAATGAGTTTTAAACAATGGATTTCTATTTTTTGCTTTTCTCGCTGTTTTTCCCGCGCATTATTCTTTTGGTCTTTCTGTTCTTTTACCCGAACTTGTATCCGCTCAATACGGTCCCTCAATGGGCTGATGTTTTGCTGGGCGTCTTGTTTCCGAGGATATTGATACTCATTTACATCTACCAAAACCTGGGTTACGACAATATCTGGTTCGCGGCCCACTTGATCGTGATGATCCTGGCATACTTCGGCGGGGGACGAACTACATCTCGACGCAGGCGCCGTCAGCGGGAAGAGTAGGGCAAAATAATAAGTTGAAGTCTGGATTCCCAAAGGTGGCATCCCGGTCGTTAGGTCTACCCTGCACGGGCATCTTTTACGATCTGGATGAACTGCATTGCCCGCTCGGTGACGATGTGGGCGTTGCCTTCGCGGATGGCTTTTACATCGACCAGGTCGGTTCCGACGCCGAGGGCAGAAGCACCGGCTTTGATAAAGTCAGCCGCCGTCGTTAGCGATACGCCGCCGGTCGGGATGATCTTGACCTGCGGGAACGGGCCTTTTAGATTTTTGACATAGCTCGCACCACCTACCGAACCACACGGAAATACTTTTACAAAATCAACGCCCGCACTCCACGCCGTAATGACCTCGGTCGGCGTCAGAACTCCCGGACAGATCGGAGCACTGTAACGATGACACATCGCAATAGTGTCAAGATTGAGCGCCGGGCTAACGATGAACTGAGCTCCGGCGAGCAAACACGCGCGAGCTGTTTCGGGATCAAGAACTGTTCCGGCACCAACTAGCACCTCGCTGCCATACTTGTCGGCGACCTTTTCGATCACACGCACGGCACCCGGTACTGTCATCGTGATCTCAAGCACATTCACGCCGCCGGCCTTGATGGCCTCGATAACCTGCATCGCCTCATCCGCCGACGAAGCCCGCACCACCGGCACGAGGCCGACGTCTTCGATCTGTTTTACAATTTCTGCTTTAGTCATAATTTTTGCCCACGAAACACACGAAAGGCACGAAAAAAAGATTTGTTTCTTTATCTAGTGTGTTTCGTGTATTCAGTGGGCGATCTCCTTTTTAGCGGGCGACTCTCGCACCTCCGCCTTTCATTACTCTGAGGACATCCGCGAGGCCGACTGTCGTCGTGTCGCCGGGCGTGGTCATTGCGAGTGCTCCGTGAGCGGCTCCGCAATTGACAGCCCACTCGGGTGATTCGCCGGTAAGGAATCCATATATGAGGCCAGAGGCAAAAGAGTCACCGCCGCCGACACGGTCAAAAATATCGAGGTCCGGCCGCATTATCGCCTGGTGAAGTTCGCCTCCGGTAAAGCAGACGGCTCCCCAATCATTGACCGACGCCGTTTTTGCGTTACGAAGTGTCGTTGCCGCCACCGCAAAATTTGGAAAATCCGCGACGGCTCGGCGGATCATTTTCTCGAAATTGACGATATCGAGCTTTGAGTGATTCTCATCCTGCCCCTCGACCTCGTAACCGAGACAGGCGGTAAAATCCTCTTCGTTGCCGATCATGACATCGACATATTGGGCGAGGTCGCGGTTCACCTCCTGCGCCTTTGCCTGGCCGCCGATGGCCTTCCAGAGCGAGTCGCGGTAGTTAAGATCGTATGAAATGATCGTGCCGTATTTCTTGGCGATCTCCATCGCTTCCTTGGCAACTTCGGGGGTCGTTTCGGAAAGAGCACAGAAAATGCCGCCGGTGTGGAGCCAACGGGCACCTTCGTCGCCAAAGATCTTTTCCCAATCGATGTCGCCTTTCTTGAGCTGTGAAACGGCGGTGTTGCCGCGATCCGAACAACCAAGAGCGGCACGAACGCCAAAACCGCGTTCGGTAAAATTCATCCCGTTGCGGACCGTTCGCCCAACGCCGTCGTATTTTGTCCACTTAACGTGCGACTGATCGACGCCGCCCTGATAGATCAGGTCTTGGACCAACCGGCCGATCGGATTATCGGCGAGAGCCGTAACCACAGCCGCATCGAGTCCGAAGCAGCGCTTGAGGCCACGTGCGACGTTGTACTCACCGCCGCCTTCCCATACTTCGAACGACCGCGTCGTGTGAATCCGCTTGTCGCCCGGATCGAGCCGCAGCATAACTTCGCCAAGGGACACGATATCCCACTTACAATCTTTTTTGTCTTTAATATTCAACATTTTGAATCAATAGGAACCCAGTCGCTACCGCTCCCGGTTCTGACATTGTCTAACGAGCAAGCCACCCGCCATCAACAACGAGTATATAGCCCTGCAAATAATCACTTGCCCCTGACGATAAAAACACCGCGGTTCCCGCAAGGTCTTCGGGCGTTCCCCAGCGTCCGGCGGGAATGCGTTCGAGTATCTGGCGGTTGCGCGTTTCATCTGCCTGCAGCGGAGCCGTGTTTTTCGTCGCTATATACCCCGGAGCGATAGCGTTGACGTTAATGTTGTGTTTGGCCCATTCGTTTGCCAAAGCCTTGGTCAGGCCGGCAACGCCGGATTTTGAAGCAGTGTAAGCCGGAACCGTGATCCCGCCCTGAAACGAAAGCAAGGACGCAATGTTAACGATCTTGCCCGAACCTTGATGGATCATGTGCCGTCCGGCAGCTTGCGACAGCCTGAATATGCTAGTCAGATTGACCTCGATCACATCTGCCCAATCCGCTTCGGAAAAGTCCACAGCCGGTGATCGGCGGATCATTCCGGCGTTGTTTATCAAAATATCGATCCTGCCAAATCTATTTATGACCTCGGCGATCAGTTTTGCAGGGACGCTCTTATCAGCCATATCTCCCGCAATTTCGGTGGAACTGCTGCCGAGTTTTTCAATGGCCGCGACCGTTTCGCTTGCTCCGCCTGTTTTACTCGCATGGCAAATGACGGTTGCTCCGGCCTCGGCCAACGCGATAGCGATCGCCTGACCAATGCCTGACGACGAACCTGTTACAAACGCAACCCGGCCGTCCAGCCTGAATTTGTCGATGATCCCCATGTATTATTTGAGCTGGCAGATGTCCAAAACATTCATGTCGGTGTAATCGAGATTTTCGCCGCCCATTGCCCAGACAAAACTATAGTTCGACGTTCCGACGCCCATATGGATCGACCACGGCGGCGACAAAACGATCTCTTCGTTTTTCATCGTCATCGTTCGGGTGCTCTCGGTCTGGCCCATAACGTGCATGATTCTCGACTTTTCGTCGAGGTCAAAATACAGATAAACCTCAGAGCGGCGTTCGTGAATGTGAGGAGGACAGGTGTTCCACACACTGCCCGATTCAAGCGATGTCAGGCCCATTACGAGCTGCGACGACTCGCACACACCCGGAATGATCATCTGGTAAACCGTCCGCACATTAGCCGTTTCGGGCGAGCCAAGGTGCAGTTTGTTCGCTTCCTTTGCGGTCAGCAGCCTCGTCTCATAACGCTTATGAGCAAGCGTCGATAGCAGATAAAACTTTGCCGGTTTTTTTGCATCGTCGGATTCGAACGTAACCTTCTCCGACTCTTTCGCAATGTAAAGACAATCCTTTTTGCCCAGCTTGTATTTTTTGCCATCGACGGTCACCGTGCCTTTTCCGGCACCGATGTTGATCACGCCCATTTCGCGGCGGTCGAGATATGGCCTGCCTTTTGCCGACGCGGGTTCGGTGTGCAGCGGTAGAGTAAGATTCTTCTTTTGCGGAACGGCCCCGCCGACAGCGATGCGGTCAAAGTGAGAATAATGCAGCCGAAGCTCGTCCTTTACGAACGAGTTTTCGATCAAATACAGCTCACGCAGCTCTTCATTCAACGCTCCGTAAATAGAATCCGGATGAGTCGCATAAAATGTCTTTCGATACATAAGGGTCTTGTGGTTACTCTACAAACTAACGGTCTGCTCGGCCCAAAACTGAAATTCGCGATGTTTTAATATCTCGGCTTTTGCCTGGATGTCGCCGCTCGCCGTTTGGCGAACGTGTTCAAACAGGCGTGTGCCCGCCTGTTCGATACTTTCCGTTCCCTCGATCACATCGCCCGCCGAAATATCTATATCTTGCGACATTTTTTCAAATACACGGTTATTTGACGCGAGCTTGATGACCGGAGCGATGGCGTTGCCGATCGTTGTGCCGTTGCCGGTTGTAAAAACGACGACAGTCGCTCCTGCGGCGACGAGTCCGGGCGTCGATTCCTGGTCATAGCCCGGGCCCTGCATCAGATTAATGCCGCGTGACGTCGGCGTTTCAGCGTATTCGATGGTGTCTTCGATTCGGGTCGTGCCGGCTTTGACGATCGCGCCAAGGGATTTGATCGTTATGTTTAACAGGCCGCCGGCTTTGTTACCGGTGCTAGGGTTTTGTCCTAAAACGCCGCCAAACTTTGAAGCATATTCTTTATACCAATCGACGAGTGCATAAATCTTGCGGCCGGTCGCCGAATCTTTTGCACGGTTGGCAAGTATATGCTCCGCCCCGCAAAACTCCGGCACCTCGGTCAGCAGCACCGTGCCGCCGCTTTTTACAAGCAGATCCGAGCAATAGCCCAAAGCGGGATTTGCAGAAATACCTGAAAAACCATCGGACGATCCGCACTTAACACCGAGCACCAGTTCACTGACAGGAAACTCTTCGCGGAAGCATTCGTTTACGACCGGCAGCATCTTTTCGACCTCTTTTAGGCCGATCTCGATCGCCGATCGGGTGCCGCCAACATCCTGTATGCCAATCTTAAAGACAGGCTTTTGTATCGGCTTGTCGCGATTGGTCAGGTATTTTTCGACAAAAGTCAGATTTGTTTTTTCGCAGCCGAGATCGATCAATATCACGCCGCCGACGTTGGGATGATCGGCGTAGTTCGAAAGCGTGCGCATCATTACATCAAGATTTGACCCGTCCTGACAACCGCAGCCCTTGTTATGCGGAATGGCGACGACGCCGTCAACGTTTGGATATTTCTCGCGGCTGTAATGTAAGAATTCCGCCATCATCGAGATCTGCGTCGCCTCATGGCTGGCACACATCGATGTCGGCACCACCAGCACAAAGTTGCGTGTGCCAACGCGTCCGTCCGGACGGCGAAAGCCCATAAATGTCTCTATCTCGCTCGCGTCAAAATAATCCGGTGCGGGCGTGTGCAGATCGGCGGGCAGGTCTCGAACGACAGGTACGTCGTCGCTCATATTCTCGTGCGTGACCCATTCGCCGCATTCGATACCTAGGCTCGTGCCGATCGGCTGGCCGTATTGTCGAACAAATTCTCCAGCCGGTATCTCGCGGGTCGCAAAGCGGTGCCCCGGAGGTACAGCCCGCGTGATAGTGACTGTTTCACCGGAGACAAGCGTGACTTTCAATCCGTCCTGCGTCTCATTTTTGACGACAGCGACATTATCGTCGGGATTGACGATGATCGCATAGTCGCTAATGGCAGCGGCTTTTTCTGTAAGGATATCCAACATAATTGTCACGCTATCAGATCGGGCAAAACGTACGATCGAACGTCAGGGTGGAGCCTGATGAGCAGGCCCGGGTTTTCGTCGGTCTGACGGGCAAGCTCTGTCTCGTCAGACGAAAGCTCGGTTTCGATCATCCGCTTAAAACTCTCACGCTTTGCCGGTGCGGTCGATGCATCGACGATCGATTGGACGATCCGCTTGGCTCTAAGAATAGCCGCAGGTCCAAGCGTCAGGATGTGCGAGGCATTTCTGCATTCTGTCTCATCTGCCTCAGAAACGCTGCTGCCGCCGACCTTAAATTTTGTAATGTGATGCTCAAGTATGCTCTGGCTGATCGGGATGATGCCGGCGAAATCATCAAAACCCGCTCCGCAGCCGGGCTTAATGTAACACAAATGCGATGCCGCCTCAGCCTCAGGCCCAAGTCCTAAAAAGAAAAGATCGATGCCGCCGAGCGAATCAAGTTTTTCGAGATAAACTGTCAAAGCTCCCTCAATATCGTCCGTTTCGGTCAGCATTGGCGTAAAGCTTTTGACCTTGGCGAAAAACTTGTCGCCAAGCAGACGCTCAAAATCGCGGACAAAGCTCAGCCCATTCGCCATTCGCATCGGAGCAAGCGCGTCCTGGGTAAAGACATGGAGCCGCTCGAGCAACTCGTCGATCTCACCTGTCTTGGCGAGTTCGCTGATAATACGATACATCGCTTGGGCGCCGCGGCCGCCCAAAAGGACGATCGTGATATCGCCCGGCGTTTCATCGGCATACGCGACGAGTTCGTTGAACATCGCTCTTCCAACCTCGTTCTCAGAAGTTAGGACAGTATACTTATAAGGCGCGGACGGCAGAACGATCGGAAACTTCGAGCCATTGTATCGGAGCCAGACATTGTCACCGGCCTTTCGACGCTCTACTATCATTTTTGTAGAAGTTTCCACGTTGTTCTCCGTTTGAGTTACTATTCTAATTGGTTAAACCAATTAAAATCAAGTATAATTTAAACAATTCGCGGTTCCGTGACTGAATCTTCTTAATATTTACGCAAATAATAGTAATTATGAGCCTTTTTAGGCCTTGACATTTTTGCTTTTTGTGATGGAAACTAACATCACATTTGCCAAATGGTAATACCTTTACGGATTTATAGTTATTACCGAAGAAATAATTATTCAATATTATGGGCTATTCAAAGTTGGATCTAAGCGGCAGGGTTGCCGTATGCATTGGCGGCACCTCGGGAATCGGGCGGGCTATCGCTCACGGATTTGCTGATGCCGGCGCGGACGTTGTCTGTACGTCGCGAAGCCAAGAACAGGTCGATGCGGCCGCCTCTGAAATAGAAGCAAAGGGCCGACGGACACTGCGTGTGTCATCAGACGTTTCGGATAATACTTCGCTAGAGACTCTTCTTGCAAAAACAGTTTCTGCATTTGGCAAAGTCGATATCCTCCTAAATTCGGCAGGACGGACAAAACGCGAGGCAACCCTCAATGTAAGCGATGATGATTGGAACGCTATCCTTGAAACAAATCTCACCGGTACACTTCGTTCCTGCCGTGTTTTTGGCCGCCATATGATCGGCAACGGTTACGGCCGCATTATCAACATCGCGTCGCTATCGACCTTTGTATCGCTATACGAGGTCGCAGCTTACTCCGCCAGCAAAGCAGCGGTCGCGAGCCTCACAAAATCGCTAGCGATCGAATGGGCTAAACATGGCGTTAATGTGAACGCTATCGCACCTGGCGTATTTCGCACCGCGCTAAACCAAAAGCTGCTCGACGAAACGCCCCGCGGTCAGGAATTTTTGACTCGAACGCCGATGGGACGTTTTGGAAATGTCGAAGAGCTCGCGGGTGCTGCGATATTTCTCGCGTCAGAAGCTGCGAGCTTTGTGACCGGCGAAGTGCTCGTCGTCGATGGCGGATTTCTGGCGAGCGGCGTAAATCAGTAGGTAGAGAAAAGGCATTTGGGAAGCGAACTTGAAGAAAAAACCAGCCGGATAGTCGAGATGCTCGGCCGCGAAAGGCTCGACGCCGTGCTGCTCAACTCGCAGCACAATTTTTCGTGGCTGTCATGCGGCGGTTCAAACGGCGTGGATATCAGCCGTGAGAACGGGGTTGCCACTTTGATGGTAACCGCCACGGGCAAACGGCATATTCTCGCCAACAACATCGAAATGCAGCGAATGCTGTCTGAAAATATTAACGGAGACGACTTTGAGCCGGTCGAGTTCCCCTGGCAGGACGAAAAGGCAAATGGGGAACTGGTGTTAGACCTGGCAGAGCAGCTTGTCAGTACCAACGCAACGGTCGCGTCAGACATTCCGATATTCTCCGGCGTTATGCCGGTCGAAGGCAAGATCGCCGGGTGCCGCTATAGTTTGACGGATCAGGAAGCAGGTCGATTGCGTGCACTTGGCAAGGATGCCGCAGCAGCGATGGAAAGAACGATTTCTTCGATCGTACCCTGTATGACCGAAGCCCAAATTGCGGAAACATTACGGCATGAACTGGGGAAAGGTTCGATTGCATCGGTTGTCACGCTAGCCGCCGCAGACGAACGTATTGTTCAATTCCGTCACCCGGTGCCGACATCGAAGAAATGGCAAAAGACCCTGCTGCTCGTCACGTGTGCAAAACGGGGAGGCCTGATCGTGAGTCTTAGCCGAATGATATCGGTCGGCAGCCCGGACGGTGATCTGATCGCAAAGACCGAAGCGGCGGCGTTTGTCCACGCTTCGCTGCTCGATGCAATGTGGCCCGGCACGACCGGTGCGGAGCTATACCGCATCGCGGCCGCTGCCTACGAGTCAAAAGGATTTGGCGACGAGATAAATAAACATCATCAGGGGGGAGCCACCGGATATAAAACGCGCGATTGGGTCGCACATCCGTCGAGTTCTGAGGTTGTCTGCCCGGATCAGGCATTTGCCTGGAATCCGTCGATCACGGGAACGAAGGTCGAGGACACTTATCTCGTCACCGGCAGCGGCATCGAACCGGTCACGGTAAGCTCTGATACGCCGGTTATTACAACAGTTATCAATAACAGGGAATGCCACTCTCCCGGAATTATTTCAGTATAGGAGCGAGCACCATATGAGTGATGAAAACACGGTCGCATATTCGGCCGGAATAAAGATCGGCAGATTTCGCTGGGTCATCTGTACGCTGCTCTTTTTTGCGGCGACCGTTAACTACATCGACCGCCAGGTGATCGGCATCCTCAAACCGACGCTTGCGACTGAATTCGGCTGGTCCGAGCTCGACTACAGCTGGATCGTCTTTGCCTTTCAGACTGCCTACGCCGTCGGCCTGCTCTTCGTCGGCAAATTGATGGACAAGATCGGCACGAAACGCGGCTTTGCTATTGCGATCGTAGTTTGGAGCGTGGCGGCGATCCTTCATGCATGGGCACCGGGGATCGGTGTTTACGCGTCACCGATAGTTGCACCCATCATTGCGGCTGTGGTCGCTGCGTTCAATGCGATCAGCTCGATGTTCGGCACGGCACCATGGACCTTCACTCTTTCCGCTTCCGTCGTCGGTTTCATGGTCGTGAGGTTCCTTCTCGGGCTTGGCGAAGCGGGTAATTTTCCGGCATCTATCAAAACTGTTGCTGAGTGGTTCCCGAAAAAAGAACGTGCCCTGGCGACGGGCATTTTCAACGCCGGCACTAACGTCGGAGCTCTCGCAACGCCGCTTCTGGTTCCCGCGATCGTCATCGCTTGGGGCTGGTACGAAGCGTTCATCTTTACGGGTATCATCGGCTTTCTGTGGCTCGCATTTTGGCTTGCGATCTACAAGCGGCCCGAGGAACACAAGAGCCTTTCGGAAGCAGAGCTCTCATATATCCAAAGCGACCCCATCGAACCTGCCAAACAGATCCCCTGGCGGCGGCTTTTCCCGCACAGGCAGACGTGGGCATTTGCGATCGGTAAATTCCTTACGGATCCGATCTGGTGGGTATATCTATTTTGGCTGCCTGATTTCCTGCAGAAAAAGCACGGTCTCGATCTCAAAACATTCGGCATACCACTGGCCATCATTTACATTATTGCTGACATCGGAAGCGTCGGCGGAGGTTATATTTCGTCGGCTCTGATCAAAAGTGGTTGGACCATCAATCGCAGCCGAAAAACGGCTATGCTGATCTGCGCGATCGCCGTGATGCCGATCGTGTTTGCTTCGATCACGACAAATCTTTATATCGCAGTGGTGCTCATCGGCCTCGCCGCCGCCGCACATCAGGGCTGGTCGGCAAATATCTTTACTATCTCGTCTGATATGTTCCCTAAACAGGCGGTCGGTTCGGTGGTAGGTATCGGCGGTATGTTCGGTGCGGTCGGCGGAATGATCATGTCGCCGCTCGTCGGCTGGATCCTCGACAAAACGGGCAGCTATGTTCCGATCTTTATTATCGCGGCATCTGCTTACCTTGTCGCGCTGCTGGTAATACACCTTCTCGCACCAAAACTCGAGGCGGCGAATATCGATTACGATTGATCGGCGTTTTCAGATGAAGATCATTGCCGACGCGGATCAGAGCGAGAACCGAATGATCTGCATTACCTACCGGCACCTTGTTGACCCACCGGCCTACTTTTTATTGCCATTAGCCCGCGCGGTCGCTTCTTCTTCGAGACGCTGTGATTTTTGTGTCTCCACGAGGTGATCATGCATCGCTTGTGCGGCTGCCTCAGGATCGTGTTCACGCATCGCACGGTAAATGTTGTGATGCTGCTCGGCAGATTGTTTGAGATCGAGTGCCCGCTTAACTGTCTTACTTCGGCTGTCATAAAGAATTGCTGCGATCATATTCATTAGCGAAGTCAGTATTCGGTTGTTCGACGCCGCTGCGATCGTCTGGTGAAAACGCATATCATGCACCAGATACTGCTCAGGATCTGCAAGTGATGCATACATGCCCGTGATCTCCTCGGCCATTAGCGTCATTTGCTCGCTCGTGGCCCGTTCGGCGGCCAGACCCGCAATGCTCATTTCAAGTGCAATACGAGCTTCGAACATTTCGTCCGAAGTAAACCCATGCAGTGCCGACAACATCCTCAACGGGCTGCTGTCCAGGGTCGGAGACTCTTCGCGGGTTGCCACAAATGTTCCCGCCCCCTGACGGGACTGTAGAATGCCGACAGTTGCAAGCGAGCGGATACCGGCCCTCAGCGTAGGACGGCTTACGCCGAGCAATTTCGCCAGATCGCGTTCCGGCGGCAGACGGTCGCCCGGTGACAATTCGCCGTTATGGATCATGTCGCGAAGACGCGCGACGACCTCTTCGGCCGTCGTACCGTTCTTTTCGGAATTGAGATTTTTGAAAACTGCCGGTGTCTTTTTTGGCATTTCGTCCCTTAAAAAGCCTATTTTACCGTATCGTACCGCCCTTGTCGAAAAATCATTTTGACGGCTGCGGGTCGTTAAATATCTTGACGAGTATCATCGAAAAGCCTTTACCCGTCACTGTCCGTTGGTGAGGCGTGCCGCGTGGAACAAAAACAAGGTCGCCCTTTTTTATGGTGTAGGTCTGGCCATCCGTAGCGGTCTTTGCCCGCCACTCGCCCGGGGAGATCTCTCTGGCATCGACGAGCGAACCGCCGAGCACGAGCGTCGCCGTACCGTCTAGTACATAATAAATGTCGTCAGAACCGTCGTGAACCTCGTTCAAGTCGCCCTCACGTTTTTCATCGTGAAAAACAGCGATCCGCGTCTGCATACCGGCGGCCGCGACAATGTCCTGATTTGTATTGCCCGGCCTCTTTTCGAGCGCCTTTTGCATATCGCCGATCGCCTGTTTCGAACGGATAACGACCTGGCTCCTAGCGACCAAGGGCTTACGTTCCTGTGCTAGAGCCGGTACCGAAAGCAAAAAAATCGACGTTGCTAAAAAGACTAATTTTGTCGTCATTGTCTTATTTCCTCTTTGCCCGCTCCAACAGCCAGCGGCTCAGATCGGCTGCCGCTTTGTAATTTTCATATTCCGCCGGCAGTCGGCGGCCGTCTGCGTATTCGTTGTATATCCAAGGGTCACCGAGTACGAAGACGGTGCCTTTACCGTATTTTGAAACAGCCATTACATTATCGCCTTTCGCAGCCAGTACCGCCTTGGCATTGCTGGAAACTGAAAGCGAAGCAACCTCTTTTACGAAGATCCGTTTCGCAGTCTTAATGATCTCGTTGCCCGGTGCGATGTCGATCCCGCCCATCTTGTAATCGTTATTTACGACCTCAAATTTACGATCTAAATTGAATCTGATGCCAAACACGCCTGCAAGCTTGTTGAATTTCTCGAGTTCGGCATTCTGCACATCGTTGCCCATAAGCACCAGCACGCCGCCGCGTTTGACCCAGTCAGCGATCGCGTTTACATGTCGGGGTTCGACGAAATTGGGATTTGGTGTCTCTTTTTCAGTATCAGGATCAACAATGATGTAAACCTCTGCCTTTGCCAGGTTTTCGGTTGTCGGAGCGGTTGAAAGCGTTTCGAGTTTTGCTCCCAGACGACGGAATATCGATCCCCAAGTGTAATAACCGCCATCGGTCATATCTTCCCATTTGTAATGCCACGCCTCGTCACGGCCGAGTTTGTTGTTTCTGGTCTCGTGATTGAAATAGTCGTCGATCACGACCGTTTTGCCGCGACCGGGTTGGCCTTGTTCGTAAGATTCCATTTCAAGAGCCGCGCGGATCGCGGGACCGAGGCCCTTGGCGTCATTAGTTCTGAGTTTTTCGGTCATGTAATACTCAAAACTGCCGTCCCGATATGGATTGCCACCGAGCCCGGAAACCGAAACCGTGCCCTCCCAGTCGGTCTCGCCCTTGTCGTTGGTTTTTATGAATTGCTTTTTCATACCCACCCAACCACGCTTTGCGGCTTTCATATATTTTTCTGGTAAATATCCCTCGCGAACGCCCCGTGCCAAGGCATAGACAAACATAGCCGAGCACGATGATTCGAGATAGTTCGGCTTTCGGTTTGGCAGGTCTACGATGTCGAACCAGACTCCAGTCATTTTGTCCTGCACCTTCTCGATCGCCGCCGCTTCGCGGTCAAGTATCGCGATCAACTCGCCCCGGCGCGGATGGCCTTTCGGGAAAAATTCGAGAACATCGACCAACGCCATCGCATACCAGCCCATGGCGCGGCCCCAAACGTGCGGCGATCGCCCCGTCGTCTTATCAGCCCATTTCTGCTGCTTTGATTCGTCCCAACCGTGGTACAGCAAGCCGGTCCGCTCGTCGCGGCTGTGCTTTTCCATCCACACGAACTGATTTGCAATATCGTCCCACCTGTCCTCGCCCGAGAGCATCGTGTACTCGGCATAGAACGGTTCTCCCATATATAGCCCATCGAGCCACATCTGCCACGGATAGATCTTTTTGTGCCAAAATCCACCTTCGTTAGTCCGAGGGTGAGTGTCCAATTGCGAACGCAGCAGCTTTACTATCATTAAGTATTTATCGTTGTTGGTTACGCGATATAGCGTCATCATCGCCGTACCCGGTGTAATGTGGTCGATGTTGAATTCCTCGCGGTGATAGTCCTTATGACCGCCCTTTTCGTCGATCCAATAGTCCATACCCTTCTGGATATGCCGAAAATATTTCGGATCGCCCGTCGCGTACCACATCTGTTCGATCGCCTTTAGTATCACGCCCTGTTCGTAGTTCCAACGCGGTGGAATACCAGGCTGGTTTCGGGCATCGACCCAGATCCGGTTCATTGCCGTGTCGGCGAGCTGCCATGAGACCGGTTTGGTTTGTGCGGAAGCGAACACCGTCGTGCCGATAAGCAAAATAAAGATCGCGGCAATATATCGAACTTTCATAACTACTTCTTAAGATATTTCTTCAGCTTGAGCATATTCTCACGAATTCCTTCCACAACAAGCTTTGCCATTTCCTCGGCACCTTTGGGAACAAAATGGGTATTATCCTCTATCCCCTTCGGATAATTCGGATTTTCGTCCGGCTTTAGCTGCAAAAACAATTCTCGCGAACCGTCAACACCCAATTTCTTTATCAGCACTTCGCTTTTGCGGTGCATGTCGATCAGAGGCACTTTTAGTTCTTTTGCGACCGAACGAACTGCTTCGGGATACTCGGTCGGATGCTGATCGACAAAATTACCTTCTTTGTCGAATTTTCGCCTCATTACCGGCGTGAGCAGGACGATATTAGCCTTTTTTGATGTAACATCGTGGACAAACCGGACGAGGTTTGCCCGGTATGCATCAGGCGGGGTGTAACGCTCGCCTTTTTCCTTTGACTCGTCATTGTGGCCAAACTGCACTAATACCCAATCACCCTTTTTCAGCTTATCCACAATAGCCTGCCAACGCCCCTCGGAAATAAATGTCTTTGTGCTGCGTCCGTTCTGTGCGTGATTCTCTATCCTGACGTTTGCAGGATCGAAATACTGCTGCAGCATTTCACCCCATCCAGTTTCAGGCCGTTTTTCGGGCAACTTGTTCGCACAGGTCGAGTCACCCGCCAGAAAAACCGTAATCGGCCGGTCCTGCGCGACGGCGGCAGCCGAAATGAACATCAAGAATAACGATGTGGCAGCCATCCGTATCATCTAAAGTTTATCGACCACTTTCCCCGAGACAGTAACTCGATCGAGTTTCAAGCCTTTAACATTCTTGATCACGCTCGCAGCTTTCATTTCCCCGAACGAACAATTCTTCAGAGATACGTCGTAGATCGGAGCGTTCTCAAACCCCTGCAGGTCTAGCGCGCGGTTGCCTGTTTTGCATTTCAAACCCTCGACCTGCAAATTGCGCATCATCGGCGTGTAGTCGCCCTTTGCTCCTTCTTCGTAATTAAAATCGATCTCGATCACGGCCCGTCCGACCTGGCCGACGGTAATATTTTTATAGTAAAAATTTTCGAGCTTTCCGCCTCGCGAGGCATTATTTTTCACACGGATCGCGGTCCAAAGTTCGGGGCTGTCGAGCAGATTGTCGTGGGCAAATAGATTGCGAACGCCGCCCGATATCTCACTGCCAACGGTGATGCCGCCGTGACCAGCTTTCATCGTGCAGTTGCGGATGATGATATTTTCGGTCGGCACGTTGATGCGTCGTCCGTCATTATTTCGGCCTGATTTGATAGCGATACAATCGTCACCGGTATCAAAAAAGCAGCTGTCAATCAGCACGTCTTTGCAGGATTCCGGGTCGCACCCGTCATTGTTCGGCCCGTGCGACGAAATATGCAGGCCGCGGATCGTTACGTTTTCGCAGAGGATCGGGTGAACCTCCCACATCGGCGAATCGACGATCTTTACGCCCTCTATCAGCACGTTCTTGCACTTGTAAGGCTGTATGAATTGCGGCCTCAAATAATCCTCCTTGCCGCCGAAGATACGTTCGGCGACAGGCACGTTTTTGTCCATCATTTCATAAAGCTGCGCCCGTGCCGGGCGTTGGCTGAGCACCGCCGGATCGCCGCCGTAATTCGGATTGCCGTGCCATTTCCAAAAGAACGATTTGCCCTGGCCGTCGAGCGTGCCCTCGCCGGTGACCGCGATATTGGTCTGTTCGTAAGCGTAAATGAACGGCGACAGATGCATCAGCTCCATGCCCTCCCAACGGGTGTGAACTACCGGCAGATAGGCCTTTGGATCCATTGAGAATTTGAGCGTCGCACCCTTTGAGATGTGCAGGTTCACGTTGCTCTTAAGGCGGATCGCACCGGTCAGAAACACGCCGGTGGGAACAACGACACGGCCTCCGCCTTTCTTGCTGCATTCATCGATCGCCATGTTTATCGAGCGGCGGCAGTCGGTCACACCGTCTGGCTTGGCGCCGAATTTGATGATCGAGTAGTCCTTTTTTTTGAATTTTGGAGGCACGATCCGTGAAAGGATCTGCGGGTAGTAGATCTCCCAAGGACCATCGGCCTGGGCGAATGCGAACTTGGGAAGCACCGCAATACCCGCTGTTCCGATCATTAGGGCCTTCAGGAAATCACGTCTGCTATTCATAAGTATTACTAATTTTTGTCCACCCTGGTCCATGTGGTCCACATGGTCCGGACCCGACCAGGAACCAACTAATTCTTGGTCTTCGCTTTCCATTTCGGATAAGCTTTCGCAAGCAGGTCTGCGGGCGAATTCACATACCATGCGTAACCGTTACGGCGCTCGGCTTCGATCTGGGCGACGTCATATTTGATGACGGAATCGCGCCCCAAAAATATTGGCTTCATCGTTTCAAACTCATAATACCTTGCCCAGATCGGCGGCGCGTATCTATCTTTTATTACCATCGCATTGCCGCCTTTTCTTTCCCACCGGATCCCCTCGAGCTTGTTAGCTTCGAACCATTTTACGGCCGCTTCGATCGCGTTTGTAATTTCCGGCGTCGGCTTTTCCTGCATCAGAAATTTAACAATGCCCACACTCTCGCTCGAGGCGAGGCACGGCGGCTCGAACTTTCGCGCCCACGCGGGTTTGAGCGTGAATTCGTCATATTGCTGGCTCCAAACGGTCTTTTTACCTCCGATCTCGACCTGCAATTTCAGTATCAGAGCAACAGACTTTGCAACCGCCTTTCCAGAGAGGACGCGAGTCTCGTCGTCCACAAATTTGTAGTCGTCCTTCGCATTAGCGATATCGCGAAGCAGGGTGAGCACGCCGGTCATGGCGTCATCATTAAAAGTGATGTGGGTGTAATATCCCTTCTTTAAAGGATAGAACTGAGGAAAGCCGCCGTTGTCATATTGCGACGAGAGCAGGTATAACACACCGAGGCCAAAGGCCGCCTTGTATTTTGGAAGATTTGCCGGCGGGGATGGTTTTAGGAGGCTGGCGGTTATGACCTTTGCCAGGTATTCGAGTTGTGTATAGCTCGCCTTGTTATCGATCGTGGTCTCGCTCGTATCGGAGCGTTTTTCTGCCAATGCTGCCCGCTCCTTTGCGCTGAGCATCAGCGCCATGTCGATATTCTTTTCCCAGCCTCCGTTTTCCTTTTGATAAATGATAACCTGGTCCGCTATTCGGGCGGCCTCGTCAGTTTGATACCAGAGCGGCTTCTGCTTGAGAACTTCGCTCCAGGTGACCAGCGACCAGTCCGGTTTGGTTGCGGCGAGCCATTCGTCCTTAGCCGTGTTTGGATTCCAGCCGTCCATTCCTTTTAGAAAATTCTCCGTTGCGAAGGCTTTTGTCTCAGGATCGGTCAACTGACGCGACCATTTAGCGCGTTCCGCTGGCTTTGCGCCGGGCCCGGTCGACTTGTACTCGGCCATGAATGCGGTCTTTTCACGCTCGGGTAGCCAATGGTGCCAACCGGCAGGGCGTATGTGATTCGCCATTTCGGTCAATAAAAACACGGTCCGGCCGTAGTCGCGCCACGGCCGGCCGAGGTAAACACCGTCTTTCGTGTTGTTGCTGGTCAGACGGCATTTATTGAACACAAAACCAGCCGGCTCATCAGCGGTAAACCTCATAGGTGCCGTGACGAAGCCATCGCCTTTGCTGTGAATTTCACAGTTTTCAAAGACCGCAGCGGCCCGGCCAAAAATAAAATCGACATGGCCCTCGATATAGCAGTCTTTGTAAAATTGCCTGCCATTTTTGGCGTAAAGCGTGTCCTGCCAGCCCAGAAACCGGCATTTCTTGAACACAGCTCGGTCTG
The DNA here is from genome assembly GCA_044228165.1 of Pyrinomonadaceae bacterium. Lineage (GTDB taxonomy): Bacteria > Acidobacteriota > Blastocatellia > Pyrinomonadales > Pyrinomonadaceae > OLB17. The sequence goes on from JBGAVK010000014.1 coordinate 31,706, forward strand.
CTTCGACTAAAACTGCTACCGCCTGAGAACCGGTTCCGAACGAATTTTCAAATGTGACATTTTCAGCGTGTACATCATGCCCGCCAAAATATGCCGCGTACGCGGCCGACGTCGAACCGGCCTCTTTGTTCGAGATGCTAAAGGTTAGCACCGTCTTTTCGGCGTCTATGCCGACAAGCGAGACATATGGCTTGTTAGCCGGTATGCGTATCTGTTCGCGATATATTCCGGGCTTGATCGCGATGACAAAACGCCTGGAGTTATTGGCCGGCACAAGATCGACCGCTTCTTGAACTGTCTTTACATCCGCGCTGCCATCACCCGCAACCGTAATATCCGCAGCGAACGACGACGAAGCGAACGCAAATACTACTAAAACTATAGATCTAAAGCGGAACATTGTGACCTAGATAGAAAATGCGTCACATAACCGGCCGAAAATGCATGGTCGTTTATGTGACGCAGCCTGATTGCCTACAAAACGTTACGACGCAGTTAAAATGTGAACCGCCCGCCGATCTGTATGTCTCTCGGCGGCTGACGCTGCGTATTAGCGAGGCCAAATGCAGCATTTGTCGGATCGAGATTCAAACCGGAGAAATACGGCGAATTTAGCAAGTTGATCGCTTCGACCCTCACTTGGAATTTCTTGCCTTCGCTGATACGGAAGTTCTTTGAAATACCGACGTCAAATTTCAGGAACCGCTGGTTGCGGAAATTTGACATAGTGAGTGGGAACGAACGAACGACATTTGCCGATCCGCTGTTATAGTTGTTGCCATAACCTGGAACGTTGGCTGCTAACTGTACACCGCCTAGGAAAAATCCGGTAATATCGAACGCCGGAACGTCGATGCCGTATTTTCGGCCCTGCGGATCCTTTTGGCCGAGACGGTTAACGAGCTGTGTCGGGTCGCCGTTGTAATAGACATTACCGAACTGAAGCGGTTCGCCGCTCTGCCATTCATAAACACCCTGAAGCTGCCATCCGCCCAGGAACGCATCAACCACAGGATGCCAGTCGGTTCCAAACTTTCGTTTGCGGCCGAATGGCAACTCATAGATGCTCGAGACCGTGAAGCGATGCGGACGTTCGTTTGGCGAAACGATCTCAGTAAGCTGTGTGTCTTGCGGATTGAGATACTGGGTCGTCTGACGCTCACGCGAGAAGGTGTATGAACCGTTGAGAGACAAGCCTTTTGTAAAGCGTTTGACGAACTGCAGTGCGAACGACTGGAAATTGGCCGTACCGTTGTACTCGGTCATCGAAACGTTTCCGAATTGCGGAAACGGGGTTAATAGTCGTCGGCGGGCGATCGTCGAACCGTTCCAAGCCGTGCTGTCAGGGATCAATCCGCGGAATGGATTATTGATACCCGTCGTCGTGCTAAGGAATGTATTGACCGTCGTGATCGCGGCGAGGATCGTGTTTGGATCCGTGGAGCTCGTAAAGTTGTTCAGGTACTGCGTCGGGATCGCATTCAACTCGCGGTTGACTGCGAGATCTTTACCTGACGAATAAATGTACGTCGCTTCAACACCGATACCGCCCGGCAGTTCACGCTGAATTCCTAGCATGTAACGCGTAAAGTTCGCGTTCTTGCGTTCGTAATTCAGAATGGTCGTCGTCGGCCCCGTGTTACCGATCGAAGTCAGGTCGCGGCCAAGGAATGTGCGGAGCCCAAGCGAATTGCCCGGTGATGCCGCGATGCCATTAGGGAATGGATTGGCAAGCGTCGCGATGAAAGACGTTCCATTGTTTGTACTCGGAACAAACAGGGTCGGCGTCGAAAATCCGGGCTGATAGATCGTCTGGATCTGGAAAGGCTGGGTAAAGATTCCAAAACCTGCCCTTATGACGGTCTTGTCGTTGATGCCCCATGAAAATCCGACTCGCGGCTGATAATTATTCTTGTCAGTTGTCTGATTAGCGTCGCCTTTGCCATCAACGAAGACCAGGCCGCCTCTAAGGTTCTGGAAAGCGTCGATCGGTACATTCGGGGGCGGCAGGGCGTTGTAGTTGGCCAGCACTTGAGCGGCGATCGGGCTGACAGCGGTTCTGTCAAAATTCTTAACGATCTGGCCGTTCTGTTCGTGGACTCCCGACTCGAGTTCATAACGCAAACCGAGGTTCAACGTGATATTCGGCCTAACGCGCCAGTCGTCGTGCACAAAGAATGCATGATAACTCTCCCGAGCGTCATATTTGGTCGGGTTGTCGATCAGGCTGTTCGTATTTGCAACGGGCAAACCTAAGAGAAAAGCAGCAATGTCCCGGCCCGCTCTATCACGAAGCGTCGAGCTTGAGTTGGATGCCGGCATTGTATAGGTGCCGTCTATGAAGAATCGGCCCGATGCATAACCGTCGGTCGAAAATCTCTCACGCAAACGGCGGAAGTCATAGCCGTATTTGAACGAGTGGTTGCCAAAGAGCTGAGTGACCGTCGGCTGGAACGAGAAGAGGTCGAACGGACGTTCCTGGCCGTCGTTCCAGTCGGAACGCTGCGAACCCAGCGTCATATAATTCCTGAAATCAAACCGCGGAAAGATATGATCCTGGCGCATCGACGGTATACCGGTGAATCCGAGATCTCCGGCCGTTGGCTGACCGACCTGATACCTTTGAAGCTTGAACTGATTCCAGCTGCCACGTATATCCAGGATCCAGGACGACGTGAGTATCGATGTGAAGTTGACGTTCGCACCATTGTTGCGGCGATCTTCGAATCCGCGAGTGATCGAATCGGATGTGCCTTCGAGATTGTAGCGGTCTTCGGTATTGGCACTCCGATACCATTTCGCGAACATACGGTTGTTCGAATTGAAGTTGTGGTCGATCTTTGCAAGATAAGATTTGTACGGACGGATCAGGTTCTGATCAGTGACATAGTTATTTACCAGGCCGGTCTGATTAGCCTTTGGGAAAAGCTTTAGGAAAGCCAGAGCCGGGGCGTACATAACGTTTGCAGGCAGTATATTACAGGTCGAGCCCGTCGGTATCGGACCGCTGGCAGGGCAACCAAAGGTCGGACGCGTCACACCCGCTGCAGTTCCGGTCAGAGGATTGTGGATCAGAGTATTTGCCGCTGCATTGACGTTTGTCAGATCGACTAGCAGTTCAGTGAAATCACCGTTACGCATCTTGTCGGTCGGAACCGAATAAGTAGTCGGCTGCGCAACATTATCCTTTTGACGCTCGAACGAGCCGAGGAAAAATGTTTTGTCCTTGCCATTATAAATACCAGGGATCCAGACAGGGCCGTTCACGACAAATCCGTAACGGGCATATTTACGATCGGGGCGCTCGCGGCCTAGGCGGTTGTTGAAGAAATTATTTGCAGTACGGCTCTTATCCCTATCGTAATAGTATGCCGAACCATGAAGTTTGTTTGTGCCGCTCTTTAGTGCTACGTTGACCGTAGAACCGGCAGTAAAGCCGTTCTGAGCATCGAAGCTGTTGGTCTGGACCTTAAACTCCTGAACGGCGTCTGACGGCGGCGTGAACGCAACCTGTCCGCTGTAGGCAAGGTTAGGTGAACCATCGAGATTGATCTGGTTACCGGCCGTGCCATTTGTTCTGAACCCGGCGAGATTTCCGTTTGCGGTGGGGCCAGTGAAGTTTGGGTCACCCGTGTAAACAACGCCCGGAGCCTGTGTCGCGAGAACATACGGTGCACCTTCTGCAAGCGGAAGTTCGGCGATCTGTCGCTGGCTGACCGAGGTGCCGGCCGTAACAGAGCCGCGTTCGATCAACTCTGTGTCGGCGATGATGTTAACTTCTGCAGTTGTGCCGATCGCTAGCTCGAAATCAACCGAAATACGATCGTCGACCTTTACCTGGATATTCTGGCGTGTAAAAGTCTTGAACCCCTCGGCGGTTACGGTAATGTTATAGCTGCCCGGCTGGAGCAGCGGCACGAAGTATCCGCCTTCGTTGTTCGTCATCACGGTAGTGCCGATATTGGTGTCAGCATTTTTAATGACCACCGTCGCATTGGGCACTGCCGCACCATTGGGGTCAGTAACGGATCCGGCAACAGTTCCGCGAAATTCCTGCGCGGACACCGCCGACGCAAATAGTGCGAGCGCCATAAATACGGCGCCCCATAATGTCGAGTTCATGAACGATCTACTTTTCATAGCACAACTTCCTTCTTTAACTGATTATTGGACTTTGAAATCCCTAAAATTTCCGAGAATCATTCAATAAAATGGAAATAATTTTCTCGAATCCCTAATTGGTCACACCAATTAACTAAAACGTAGTACCGTTGAACTTTTCGGTCTTTACACCGCGTTTTTTCAAATTATCCCGTTTTACTTATGCTTGAATGCGAGATTATTATGCATAAGGTCAAAAAACTTGTCAAGGGTGATTTGACCAATCATAAAAAAATAATTATATGGGTTTTACCAATCATGCGGTGATGTTAAAACACGCATAAATAAAAGGGCGTGATCTCCACGCCCTGTCTGCTTGATCATTTTGGCCAAAGGCCTACTTTAGTGGTTCGTCAGAAACAGTGAAGAAATCGCCTGTGCCGCTATTCGTTCTGAGCATTCGCATCACATCTTCAAACGCGAACGGCGTTGCACCGCGTCGACCGAAGACCGCGACCTGATTTCCGCTTTCATCTGCCGCTCGATCGCGATCCAATCCTTTTGAGAGTCCGACGGCCTCCCCCTTTGTCTTAAATGACGCGATCAGCCTGGGCTCAGGCCGCGGACTAAAGCCGGCATAGTTCGGCATTGTTTCAGGATCGGTCAGCTGCAAGATCTTCAGGCCATTCTTTCCGTCGGCGACATAGGCAAAAAGACTCGCGTTCGTCATACCGACCTTTACTGAATGAGCGTCATTAATAGTACCGCCCGCCGTAAAGGCCTGATCGAGCTTTGGCTCCTCGGGGAATTCAACGTCAATGATCGCGACGCCGTCCTCGCCGTTCGCTACATAGGCATAGGTTCTTGCCACATAAATATCATGAGCGTGTTTCAACGGAATGAACGCATGGCCCGCGACAGTGACCTCACCTTTGTTCTGGAGATCCTTGATGTCCAAGACGTGCATACCCGCGGCATCGATAACAAAAGCATATAGAAACTGAACAGCAACAGCTTTGGGTTGGTCGAACCGGATCTGCTTCACGATCTTTGGTTCAAGCGGCGTCGAGAGATCGACGATGACGAGTTCCGTCTCGGTCGTAACGTAGGCGTAATTGCCGGCGAGCGTGATATTGTTGGCTCCGTTGAGGACGCCGTTGGGATTATAGGTCAATGCCCTGCTTAGGAAATTATTTCGCGGATCGCCGTCGAGTAGCGTTCCGGCCCCGACCAGGATCAAGCCCTCGTATTTGTCCGCAACGTAAAGATAAGCGTAAAGCGGGTGAATCGGCCCCTCTTCATTAATTGCTGGGGCGGGCTTACCTGCTTTCTTGGCTTCAGAGTTCAGCCTGAGAGCTTCATCCGGCGGAACCTGTTTGAACGTGCCGTCGTCGTTCTGTACCGTCCGCCAACGGGTCGGATCGACCGCGAGCGTCGAAGGTGCGGCAACCGCCGCGGCATATTTTGTCTGCACGTAAAACTTTTGCCCGAGCGGAGACACCGGAGCGGTCGATATTCGCTCAGAAAATCCTTTATGATCGATCTGAGCGACATCATAGACACGCAGTCCGCCTTTGCCGGCAGCAACATAGGCATATTCGCCGCGAACCTGCACCTGTAAGACTTCTGGCCGCCCCTTGTTCTCATATACCTCTTCGATTTCACGACCCTCAGCGACAAATTTCTCGTAATTGTCTTTATACGCCAGTTTATGCAAGTTACTGCCGTAAACTGCTTGCGGCTCGGTCGGTTCGGTCACCGGAACCGCCTCTAACGCGTCGGTCGCCGCAATATAAATATAGCGGCCCATGAAATTAACGAAATTCGTACCCTGGAGCATCACCTGAGCTAACCAGGCGTTATTGTCCTTATTTTTCGAAACGTGGCAATCGGAACACGTCTGTGTTTCTTTGCCGCGGACGGTATGCGGAACGTGAGTATTAAATGCCTGGCCCGAAAACCCTTCGGTCGAAAGCGTCTGCTGCTGGCTGTAGATCCACTCGCGATTTTGATTTCGCGAACTGACTAGCACAGCCGAGCTGGAGCGCACGGGTGCCACCTTGTGCCCTGTGACCGTGCCGTCTTTGCCGAGCATAAAGATATCGTCACGCAAGACCTGGAAATTGTAGCTCGTAAAATTACGCGAATCGCCGCCCTCATTATGACGGTTCGGGGTCTTTCGATTTGCCTCCATACTAAGATGACACCCGAAACAACTCGTCACCCAAGAGGTGTGACAAGCGTAACAGGTCATGGTGCTTTCGCGATGAGCGAGATTTTCTTCGCTGGCGGCGGCGTTGCCCCACGTCTTTGCATCACGCTGCATCGTCTTGGCATATGCGCTCTTTTCGTTATAATCCGGATTGCCAGGCGTCACTGTATCAGCCGTTTGAATAACCTTCCAGCAAAGTCCAGGTTCAACGATCGAATTTTGCACGATATCGCCTTTTTTAAAGACAATGGGATTTCCGTTGATGTCCTTACACTTCTTATTATTCGCCAGATTGTCAGAGGACAGGACCTGAAGTATAGACAGCTTTTTTCCATCTGTGGCCCTGAACTGCAAACGCGTGAGATCACGTCCGATCAAGGGCTTTTTGTTGCGTTCACGCAAGGTGATCTCGCCTTTTACGGTAATAGGCATTGCTGCGGGCCCACTGGTGATGGCATTAGCCTTGTCTTTCATAGACCCATGGCAATCAACGCAACCGACCTCAACGGCCGCACGCGGCTCGTTATATAGAATGCCCGTTCCGTGGCTGTCCTGCTGAAAATGACAGTCGGCGCAATGCATTCCCTTTTCGAGGTGAATGTCCTGCAGATGAACAGCCTTCTTGAATTTGTCAGGGTCGTTCGGGGGAACGATCTTGTCATCGGCGTCGAGAAGATTTCCTTTTCGGTCCTTTTTATAGACGTTCTTGAACATCCAGCCATGCCCGTGTGAATCGGCAAATTGAACATTTTTGAGCTTACTGTTGAAATCGGCAGTGCCGGTTTGCTGCAGAAAGATCGAATCCGACCAGAGTCCGCGGAGCGATGAACTCTCAGGATTTTTTTGAAGTTTTTCGATCATCTCAGACTGGCTCGGGTTTAACTGCCGGTCTGTGGGATACATCTTGTCGCCGTCCGACTCGTTATCCCACCAGGTCCTGCCGAGGTATGTCGCGACCATATTAGTACCGGGGTGCATGTGGCACGTCATGCACTGGGCCGTCGGGATCTGAGACGTGAACTGATGTTTGATCGGATGGCCGGGTTCATTCTTTGGGATCTTGGTATCCGCAGATTGAGAGAAACCCTGATTACCTGCCGAGGCATAATGGGCAGAGGCAGTCGGGTTTCGGTCATTAGCATAGACGACATGACAGGCCGTACATCCGGCCGAACGATAGTCGCCGGGGTGATCGTTCGTGCCGAGAAAGTTTAGCGTGGGGTCAAGCAGCCTTGTCTTTTGCAGCCCAAGATAGACCGGATCGGTCCGGTTATTGGTGCCGAGTCCGCGAGGGCTCAGGCCCTTGTCCGGCTTTCCGCTTTCCTCATCCCGATCGGGATTACCGACTTCAAGCCGGCGTTTACCTCCGCGTTCGAACACGCGAAGTATGTTACCCGGCTGCGACAATTCCCACCGCGGCAGCGGCGAGATCGAGGTCAGAAACCCCTTGAATGCTTGTTGTTCACGCGTCGGTGCGGGGCTCTGAAACAACGCCTGTGGTGCTCCGTCCTCGCTATAACTTTCGCCGTAGTGAGAATCTTTGATCGGAAACCCGCCGTTATTATAAAGTGCAGCTCCCCAGAGCATTGCTCCGTGAGCCATCATTCCCTGGGACGCGTTTCGATTCTGTTCGGTATGACATTCTCCGCACGCCTGGCTAACGACGCGAAAATCGCCGGGGTTAATAAAGCGGACGAATTCACGGCTTTCTTTTGCTATCAGCGTATTTGAGCGTTCCGGATTGCGGCTCGAGCAGTCGCCGTTCTTGCAGCCCCATTCTTTGGGAAACTTGGGCTGAACGTGGGCATCTTTTTGAGTAGTTGCCGCGGGATTGCCGCCATGACAAGAGGTGCAGCTGAGGCCTTGAGCATCTTTTCCCCCTTCGTCGATCTTTTCGAACACATCGCCTTTTGCGTTATAACGATGCATCGGCTCGATATTATTGTGGCATTTCACACAGCCTTCGACCTTTGGGTCATCCGCTGAGGGTGAATTCATCTCTGTCTCAGACGCCGGCACCGGTGCCTTAGGTATCGCACTGACGGATATTTTTGCTGCCTGATCTGCTTTTTTTGCCAGTATTTCGCTTTTCCAAAGTGCACCCGCGAGAAGACAACCAAACACCACGACGATCATCAATTTGATTCTCACGATCTTGCTGGACCTAACGCCCTTGTCCGTTTTCTTCTCTCGCATATTAGAAAATGAGCTTCATTTGGCTAAATAGTGAATATTGCGGCTTGCTCGGGTTCGGAATATCGCCGGCACAGAAATTTGGGATCGGGCAATTACGCGACCTGTCGGTATAAACGTCTTTGAATCCTTTTCCCGCAAAAAACATACTTCCGCCAAATGTGAACGTCAGATTGTTAATAAGCAGCGGACGGTACACTACGCCGAGGCTCAGGTCGTATCCGATCTCGCGACGAATACTCGGTTGGAAAAGGACGTACTCAAGCGGCTGCGTCTTATGAAACCTAAGGTAGTTAGCGTTAAAGATGGCCTTGACCGTTTGGGTCACTTCAGCGTCAAATCCCGCGTTAACCAGCAAAAGGCCCGGGTTTACAAAATTTGCCTGGCCCTCGGTCTTGCTTGAACGCAAACTCGGCAAGAGACTGTTGCCCTGAACCAAACCGACCTCAGTCGAAACAAGCCTAATGCCCTGACGGTTCCAGTAGGAGAATTGCCCGCCTGCAAAGTTAGGGTCGTCAAAGATCGCGTCAAACCCTGTCGCCTTATCGTCAGTGGGGTCGTCATCTCCCGATGCAAAAAAAGCCGAGCCTTTCAGACGAAACCAGTTACGATCTATCGACAGTTCAACGGCGCCCATTTGGGCACGAATATCGGTCTTTCTACCGGCGATCGGATTGAAACTATCAGACCCAAAAACAAAATAATATGAATTTGTCAGGTTCAGGATGCCGATATGGCCATCGCCGTTAAAACCTATGTATCCTGCCTTGATATTGTGCTGTCGGGCAGAACCGATCAGCGCCGGACGCACCAGAAACCCATTTTCGTCGTAATGCCGCTCGCCCCGGTCATCGTTGTAGGCACCGACCACCTGCATCGTATAGCCTTTCGTCAAAAAATCCTGCCGAAAAATGTTCGCGATATAGACATTCTGCTTGCGGAAACTGAAAGCATTAAGCCCGCTATTAGTATCTTTTTCGAGCTGATGGAACCAGGCGGCATTAAACTGTATCTTGTTATTCGAAAATGCTCCGAAAACGCGGGCGCCGAGGTTGTTATCCGAATAAAGAAATCCCCGAAAATCCGCATTAAAGGGCTGTATTCCGGCTCGCAACGACACGGCGTCAAAATTATCGTTTGTATCGGCAAGTTTAACCTCGGCAAATGCCTCTTCGAGCGAAACGTGAAAATCGGTGCGGGTCGTTCCGCGGCGAACGTCAATATTTACGATGCCGTTCTCGCGGGCGTTTAGATAATTAGGAATACTAAAGGTCGGCGAGATCTTGATCGCCCATGATCGCGGACGAAAGACCGTCTGGCCTTTGAAAAATTCGAACGAGACCTGGACTGTCTGGTTAAGAGACAAGCTCTCGGGCCTGCCAAAGAAGTTGTTGCTGTTTGGGTCGGCAGTGCTGACATTGTTACCCGAAGGCGTCCGCCGGATCTCGACACCCGTCGTGCTCGCCGCCGAGAGAATGACAAAATAATCATTTCCAATGACCGGCTTATCACCCTTTAAGATATTTTGGTCGTAGGGGTTATACCATTTGCCTTTGCGAAACGGAACGTCCCTGCCTCGTGCTCCTTTATCGCCATAGCGATCATATTCCGGAAAGCCAATTCGCCACCGGTCACGAACTTCCCGTCGGTCTGTTTCAGGCTGTTTCGCGGTCGTGGTTTCGGGCTTTACATCACCCGATTCTTTTGCAGGTTCAGCCGCGACAAAGTCGATCTTTCGTTCGCTGCCGTCTATGATCACATTCTCAAGCGTGCTACACCGTTTACGCGTATCGTCACAGATCACATTTGAAAACACGCCGTATTCGCTCGTCTTTCCGCGATCGAAACGGGCCTCATACGGCGGCCTGACAGTGATCCGATAAGCTCCGGCTCTCAGACGGAACGAATAACTTCCATCTGCTTTGGTAACAGTACTTTTTGATTCGGTGCTGGACTGGTCCGTGGCGACGACGGCAACACCGACGAGAGGTTTGCCGTCCTTATCGATTACTTTGCCGGAAAGTCTTCCGGAAGAGGTTTGACCGAAAACAGCCAATGATCCAAGGATAGCAATAGCCGCGAGCCAAAGTGCAAGTTTTGAGAAACTCGACATCATAAAAATTGACCGATTCGAAGTAAAAACAGAATTGCTGTCTGTGCTTTTTAGCATAGTTTTAGCGCAATGACAAATATTTTCAGAAAAACTTGACTATCCGGCGAGTTTGTATAATATTCTTACCCATCATGGAGAACAATTTATTGGTAAAATGGATAAAGATTTTTGCCGGCTTCATTCTCCTTTTGATCCTCGGCATCTCTGCAAGTGCCCAAAACCTGACCGTGTCTGATGTTCAAACGATCATCTCTCAGGCCGTCTCAAAAGCGGTAGCACTTAATACAAGGGTCACGGTTTCGGTAACCGATAAAGAAGGCCATTTGCTCGGCACTTTTACAATGACGGGCGCCCCGGCAAATACGCTCATACGAAGTGTCGGCCGGTCTGGCCAGGGACTTGAGAATCTTTCAGTTCCGGCCTCTGCCGCATCTCAGTCAAAGGCAGGGACCGCCGGCCTGCTGTCGTCCGGGGGCAACGCATTTTCTACGAGGACCGCGTCGTTCATCATTCAAGAGCACTTCCCCGCCGGGATCGACAACACGCCGGGCGGTCCGCTTTATGGAGTTCAATTTTCGTCGCTGCCGTGTTCTGACATTGTGATCGCCGGACTCCCCTTGGGGCTTTCAGGTGATCCCGGCGGCCTGCCCCTCTATAAGAACGGTGTCGCCGTTGGTGGCGTCGGCGTCGAGGGGGACGGTCTCTATACCGTTGACCGCAACCCATTCGACACGGACGAACCTGCGGAAGAGGTGATCGCCGCGTTTGCTACTCGAGGATTCGAAGCACCGCCGTCTGTCCGTGCCGATAATATATTGGTCGCGGGAATCAGACTTCCGTTCGGAAATGTTTCGGACGCGGGTTCCGCAACGCCTATTGCATTCGGTAGTCTGCCGGGTGCCGTCACCGCACCAATAGTGGCAACGCCTGCCTCCGATTTCGTACCGGGCGTATTAAATGGCGTTAATGGCCAATACAGCTCCCGGTTTCCTACTGTAGCCGGCTCAGCCCTTACAATTTCAGAAGTTCAATCGATACTGGGAGCAGCCGCCGACACCGCTAATCGTACCCGTGGAGCGATCCGACAACCGATCGGCAGCAATGCGAGAGTAACGATCGCTGTCACGGATGTTGACGGTAAGGTCCTTGGTATTTTTAGGCAGCCGGACGCACCTGTTTTCGGGCTTGATGTTGCGGTTCAAAAGGCCCGCACCTCCGGGTTCTTTGCCCGTTCTGATGCCGGAGCCAAACTTTCGGCTGCCGGATTTGCCTCCTATGTCACCAGGGCGAATTCTGATGGCCTGGCGCTTAACGGCCTTATCGCTTACAGTGACCGGGGTATCGGGTTCCTTCATCGTCCATTATTCCCGGATGGTATCAACGAAACTCAGGCAGGGCCGTTCAGCACACCGCTTGCCGACTGGAGCCCTTTTAATAATGGATTGCAGTTGGATCTGATAAAAACTGCTCTGATCACCTCACCGATGTGTCGCTCGGCGGCCCATATGAAATGGTCAATGTTGCCGCCTTGTCCATGTGCGGCAATTCCTGAGGTCAAGAACGGCATTCAGATCTTCGCCGGCGGCATTCCGCTTTATCGCGGCTCAACATTGGTCGGTGCGATCGGTGTCAGCGGCGACGGTATCGAACAGGACGATCTGATCGCTGCCGGCGGTGCAAATGCGTTTGCTCCGCCAACGAATCTCCGTTCCGACAATTTTTTTGTCCGATCTGTTCGGCTGCCTTTCTTAAAGTTTCCACCTAGGCCGTTTTTACCTTAATTAATAATGTTTCGACCTCGATGGCAGTTTTTTTTCGTCCTCGTTTCGCTTATAGCTATTTCGAGCGCCTTGGCACAAGATGCACCAACGGGATCTCTCGAGGTGACGGGACGCATAAAGATCGGAAAAGATACGGAAAAAGTCACTCGAAAGCGATTCTATCTCTTCCGTGGCGGGCTTGCCGAAAACAAACCGTTGGTTGATAGGCTAAAGTCTGCAAAGATCGTTTCTCGCGATTGTTTCTATTGCAATATCAAGGCGAGCCGCGAGTATATCGAATGGCTTAAGGGCGGTAATTGTGAGTCACCGTTTTGCCGCTCGATAACCGCGGCTGATATCGCCAAAGTTCCAGAATTTCAGGCAGCCTATCAAAAAGGGGTAAAGCAGTTTAAGAACAAGACCGATGTGGCAACAAACTGGGTGACCACAAATCTGTCCCCCGAACTTCGAGACGGATTTTATAAGGATCGCAAGGCAATCGTCAATGGCTTTTTGGGGGATATTAAGCCGGTCCAGTCATCAATGACCGACAGTGTAACGGTAAAGGCGATCTTTATTGACATCGCGGTAAATCCTAAACCGGGAAAGTCCACCGAAACGTTTCTGGTATCGAACCTTCTCCCGATCGAGATCGGTACAAAGAGCTACGTTTGGGCATGTGAGGTCGAGATCGGTACGAATAAGATCGCAAAGTTAACACCCGCCGAAGCTCCGGAGACCAGTAAGCTGGTCAAGAAATGTGAAGTAATAGTTCGCGATCTGCCCGTGTGCGATGCCGGGACGTGTGGGCCAAAATGAGAAACCTGCTCAGAGTTATAATTATCGCTGCCGCCGCGACCGTTTTCGCCGGCTCATTGATACATGTAACGATGGCACAAAAGAGCCGCGACCGCTTTTCGCACAACACAGCCGCCCACAAAAAGAAAAACTGCAATTCGTGCCACACAAATCCAACGTCTAATTGGGTGACTGCCCGCGGCTTTCCGGACGTCGCCGACTTTCCGCAGCATGTCGCCTGTTTTGCATGTCATACAAAAGACATCTACTCCGGCAATCAGCCCGCGTTTTGCGGCAGCTGTCACACAGTTGTCGGCCCCCGGGGCAAGGCCCGGTTTCCTTTTCCCGTTCGAACGCGAACGACGGAGTTTTCGACCATCTACCCGCACAACGTTCACCAAGATATAATTGCAGCTGTCGATAAGCGACGGCAAATTTCCGTCGCTCATTTTGTTTTTGCCAGCTTTGTACCTGCCGACGACAAACCGACATTTAATAACTGCGCGATCTGTCACAGCACCCGAAAAGATCTGCCGAAATTCGCATCCCGGGCCCTTGATCCAAAACTCCGGCCGCTCGCTGACGCCGCACCGGAAACATTTGCACCAAAGGCCGACTATTTTAAAGATTCGCCTTCGGGCCATGATTCATGCTTCAACTGTCATTTTCAGGGATTGCAGCCAAGCGGCATCGAGTGCGCAAAGTGTCACAAGCTCGAACCACCGTCAAACCCGTCAGCGACGGTGAACCGTTATTCGTTAAAATTTAGCCACGAAGACCTTAACGACCGGGGCGAAACAGTTCACAATCGCGATTGTATGACATGCCATGTGCGCATCTCGCAAAATGCCGATCTCAAGACAATGAAGGACGCAGATGTCCCGTTCATGGCATGTGCGTCGTGTCATGCCGACAATTTTACAAAGGAAAACAATAGTCGGGCAGAGTCTATTGCGAAAAAACAGCCTGCCTTTCAATGCACTTATTGTCATACGACCGCGATCGGACGGTTTCCGATGCCGCCGAGCCACAAGACCCAATAGATGTTTAACTGGAGCCGAGTCAAAACTCTCTTAAAGGCCGGGCTCGTTTTGGGTGCGTCGCTTGTCTTAGCCGTCAGTTGTATTCGCCAACAGCCAAAGGTCCCCGTCCTCATCACTGCGTCTGAGACCCCTGAGCCGATCGCCGAACGGGTTTCAAGCAAAACCTTTGAGGCCTTTTCTCACAAGATCCCGGAGCATAAACAATTCGAATGTGCATCGTGCCACCAGCGAGAGGGACGCTCGCTAAAAATGGAATACGCCGGCCACGATTCCTGCGTCGGTTGCCACCTTAACCAATTCACCGACCGCAGCCTGATGGAAAAAGATAAGGTGATGTGTTCGATCTGCCACGGTGATCTCGGGTCAAACCCGCCGCCGGTCAAAGCGTTCCCGACAAAATTTACTGAGGGCTTCAATATGAAGTTCGACCACGGTGCACACGACAACGGCAAGGGCCGACCAGCCGAGGGCTGTTCGTCTTGTCACGAATCTGCCGGTGCGGGCAAGACGATACCCGCCGGCTTTCAGGCACACGCGACCTGCTATGCATGCCATACCGCCGAAAGTAAGATCGGCTCATGCAGCACATGTCACGAGATCGCACCATATAGCCGGACGCCGCAGTCACGGTATGTGTTTAAGGCCGTTTTCCGTCATGGCGATCACGCGGGCGTAGGATGCAGCGATTGTCACACTGTAAGGCCGGGTGCTTCACAAGGCCGCCAAGTTACCAACATCGCGGCTACAGAACATAATGGAGCAGGATTTAATTGCGCGATGTGCCACAATGGTTCCAGGGCATTTAGCGGTAATGATCCGCTTAATTTTGCGAGCTGTGCAAGATGTCATCGAGGATCAGGATTTAATATGCTGCCCGGCGGAGCACCAAAATAGTTTGCTTTTTTCGGCCGGATCGAGCTTTGGGGTTGAAAATATTGACATACAACTCTAATTGGAGTTTTAATAGTCCAACGCAATATGAAAAATCTGGCCAAATTGATCGCTGTTTGTGTGTTTGGGCTCGCGGGTCTCGCTGTTATGCTGAGCGGGGGTGACCTTTCGAATATCGCGACCCGTGTTTCAGCTCAGGTCACTGGTAAACCGACTCCTCCGGCAAATTCGGCCACTAATGCGAACGCTGCCGTCACAAACGTAAATGCTGCTAATAAAACGGCTAACACAGCGACGGCAAGTACACCTGTGGCGGGCGGTAAGACGATCACAAAATCATTTGTGCTCGGCAAGGACAGCTTGTCTGAATATGGCGAATCTCCGTTCGACCATGAGACGCACGCGTTCAAGAACTACAGTCCTGACGGCAAATCACAGATCGCCTGTGTCGAATGTCACCACACCGATCAACCGAAATCAGCTCTAAAGCCGCCCCTTTCGACGTCTGAACGGGACACGGTTCTGACATTTGATGTCTGGAAAACTTCGTCGCAGAAAGTAAGTGAATGCCGCTCGTGTCACTTTCAAGACGGAAATGTGCCTGACGAAAAAGAAATGCCTACCGCGACATATAACGAAGGCGGAAAATCAGTCACAAAGGACCTGAACAACGAACTCGCTTACCATATTAATTGCAACAATTGCCATGACGCCGCATTTGCCCTTCGCCCGGATCTGAAGAAAAAGCCGGGATTTGCGACAGCCAAAGACTGCACGATCTGTCACAAGAAAAATTGATCAATGGCTGTAAAACAATGCGCACAGTGCAGCGAAATGGTGGACGAGGCCAAGGCATTTTGCCCGGGCTGCGGTAGCGCGTTTGTTGAAGAAACTAAACGGGAAACTGCGTCGGAATTTGACCGGCTGGATAACACGGTCCAGCTAGGCCAAACGATGTACAATCAGATGCTTTCGGACATGGGCCTGAATATTTCAAAGGCACCGAATGCACCTGAAAAACGTATCGAGGTCGTCGTTCCGGCAGCCGCTCCGGCACCGGCTAAAGCACCGGAAAAGCCTGTCGCCGCTTCAACCGGCACGCATTACATCAAGTTGCTGGTAATCGCCGGCGTTGTCCTGATCGTGGGCTTTTTTGTCCTTGCCGCGGCGGCCGTACTTTTCTATTATTTTGGCTCGAGATTTAAATAGGTCTCCGTTCCCGTTTCTTTGTCCATACCGCAATGCCACGTGAAATCGAAAAGCACGAGCAGGTCATTCAGGCATTTCGGAACGTTGATATCGTTTCCGAACTCGTCGAGCAGCTTCCCAACGGCGAGTTTCGCAACGAACTCGATATGGACATCATACTTTTTGGCCGCAGCTACCGCGGCAAAAGGGTCGGTCCGTACGTACGGCTGCTGGAATTTTCACCGGGCGAAACAATTGTCGAAGCAAACACGTGGGAAAGCAGCATCTTTTACATCCTCGTAACCGGAAAGCTTGAAGCGTCGATCGCGGAACCGGGCGGAAAAAGAAAAAAAGTCGGTGAGATACCACCCGGCAATTCATTCGGCGAAATGGCTCTTCTGTCGGGTACGCCGCGAACCGCAACTGTTTCGGTCGCCGCAGGATTTGATCCCGCACTCGTACTCGAATTCACCCGCCCCGCGATCAGGCTTTTGCGCAAGCTGCCAAAATTTGGCAAGGCCCTCGACCGTAATTACCGTGCTTACGGTTTGACGCTTTCTCTGAACGAACTCAAAGATTTTACCCACCTTGACCTTGACGCCCCGATGATAAAGCGGCTTAACGATGCCGCAAGGTTCGCCGTGTATGAAAAGGATCACGTCCTTTTTCGCGAGGGGGACCCGATCAACCGCATCGTCTTTGTCAGAAACGGCTGGATCCAGCGGGTCAGCGGCGTCGGATTTAACCCGAAAGCGGCCGACCTCTTGCTCGAATCTGATGAATCTGTCGGGCTCGATTTTCTCGGTGCCGGCACCTGTCTAGGACTAGATGCTGTGGACGCGGCGGCGAACTGGAAATATACGGCTACGGTGAGGAGCCGGACCGAGGTTATCGAAGTCGCCGTAAGCCGGCTTCGCGATGACAAAGAGCTTAGCTCGGCGGTAATGCCGTTCCTTAAAAGTTCGCCTGTCAGCGAATCTATCGCCCCCTTACATCCGGACGATACTCGGGTCCTGACAGCCGCAAGCCGTGAGATCGAAACCGGCGTTGTCGATGGCGTCAATCTGCTCGTGATGGATATGGCGAAATGCATCCGTTGCGGCAATTGTTCACTTGCCTGCCATACGGTTCATGGCCAGACCCGCCTTACCCGACGTGGGATCCACATCGAACGGCCCTTCAAGCCGAATAAACCGGCGATCCAGAGTGTTCTTGTGCCGACAGTTTGTATGCACTGTCAGGATCCAGAGTGTTTAACGGGCTGTCCGACCGGTGCCATCGCGCGTTTTCCCGACGGCGAGATCGATATTAATGCAGCGACCTGTATCGGCTGCGGCGACTGCGCGACCCAGTGCCCGTATAATGCGATCTCAATGATCGCGCGGCCCGACGCTTCTGCCAAAAATGGCGGCGGTGTTGTCGCCCGTGTCCTTTCGGCGTTTTCGCTGGCACCCGCGAAGATCCCTGATGCCGTTGAGCAGACCGAGAACCTGCTTGCCGTCAAATGCAACCTTTGTAAAGAAACCGGCCTCAATCCGCCCGGGGCAAAAACCGCCGCCTATTCATGCGAAGAGAATTGTCCGACGGGTGCTCTTGTCCGCGTGGATCCGCGGGATTACTTTGACGAGGTCAATCAGTCGATGGGCATGGTCCGCCGGAGCAAAACCCACGCGATCGGCGAGAATATTCACAAATTTGACCGAACGGCATTCCTCTGGCACATCCTGGGAATCGTGATCGTTTTGATAGGCGGCGGTGCCTCCATTTGGGCGACCCGCGCATTTTCTCAGGATATTGCTTTGAGCCCGGGTTCGTGGGTCACAATGCGATGGTTGACAGGCATCACCGGCCTTGCGGCGATCATCTGGGTCATGCTTTATCCGGCGAGGAAGCAGGTCTATCGCCGCCGCGCAGGAGCTTTGCGATATTGGATGCTGTCGCACTTGTACCTTGGCGTTCTCGCCGGCGTGATCTTGCTCGTACATGGCGGGACTAACTCAGGTGGGCTGCTGACGACGATCCTAATGGTAACGTTTGATATGGTGATCGCGACGGGAATTTTCGGCGCGGTATGTTACATTTTCGTTCCCGGATTTATGACCCGGATCGAGCGCGAGCCGCTGCTTCTCGAGGATCTCGCGGCCCGCCGCGATGAGCTTCGTGCGGAACTTGTGTCGGCCTCTGAAAATAGCGCCAATCCAAAACTCAAGGATCTGATCCAGAAAGATGTCCGGCGGCGGTTTTTCGGCCCGGGGTATTTGATACGGCAGTATTTGAGAAAAGAGGATCTTCAGGCGATGTTGGCTGACGCCCGCAGTGAATTTAGGGACGCAGGTGACCAGCTCGATCGTTCCGACGATGCACGGCTCATGGAGGCGGTCGAAAATGCCGCGACACTCCGCCGTGTCGATGCCCTGATCTACCTCCACAAACTTTTAAAAATATGGCTCGCTCCGCATGTGCTCTTTACATCACTTATGTTGGTTTTGATGTTGATACATATCGCGCAAGTGGTTTATTTTAATGTCCGGTAAATATCGATGGGACAGGAAATAGGAAAATTTACGGTCTCGTACGCTGATCTCGAAAAACCGACGGTCGCTCTCGAACGCGACGGTATTTTCATCGGCCGTCTCGAACGCTGTGAGATCGTCCTCGACCATTCGACCGTTTCTCGAATTCACGCCGGAATAAGTTTTATCGATTCCAAATATACGCTCGTTAACCTGTCTTCTTCTAACGTTCTTACATTGAACGGGCGCCTGCTTCCGGCACAGCGTTCCGACGTACTCGCGGATGGCGATACTATCCAGATCGGGCCATTTACTATCGAGGTCGGGCGATTAAATGAAGAGCTACTGCTGGTGGTCGAAAAGCAATCTGTCGATGATGTGCCGGCCGCCGGGGTTCCCAAAGAAAGCAGGCCGGCAAAGCCTATTGGGTCAGAGGGTGTCTTAAAAGTTTTCTGGGAAAAGCGAAACCGGGAAAAAGAGGATTGGGGCACCCGTTTGCGGCCGACTGAGGAGCCGAAACCGGGAAAAGCGATGTTCAACTGGCGCCCGACGCGGGATCTGCGGCGGCCGTGGAGGTTTGGGCTTTTTGTGTGGGCATTTCTTCTTGTCGGCTCCGCCGGGGCATTTGCGTATTTCAAATACCCGGGAGCATACGCCCCTAAACCGCTCTCGAACCCGCACGCCGCGACCATTGAAAACAGCACGATCGCCGTTCGATCTAATGCAAATTCGTGCACAACTTGTCACGCGGCAAATGAGCCGCTTGAAAATTCATGTGTCTCGTGCCACCAGGCGAGCGAATTCCACGCGTCAAACACCAAAGCTCATGAAGCGGCGGGTATCACATGCACCGTTTGCCACAAAGAGCATATGGGCAGCGACTTTGACATTAATGCCTCAGCGATCAGGTCATGTGCCGAATGTCATAGCGACAGCAACACCAAAAGCTACAACGGCAAGGTTGTAAAGACCGCTCACGGAGGTGGCTATGGGTATCCGATCGTTGACGGGGTTTGGAAATGGAAAGGCGTTTACCGAGAGGTCGCAGACGCGATACCTGAGATCAACAGCAGCGCGACTGGCGACAAAGACGAACAAGCAAAACTTAGTCGCTGGTTCCACACGGTGCATGTAGGACGCCTCACAGTTCCGCCGGGTGTGAAGGGTGATTCAAGGTCACTGGTTTCCTGTTCGAGCTGTCATAAGAGCTTTGATCCCATCGACCGCGAAACACCACGGCAAACTTGTGCCGCTTGTCATGTGACCCAGTCTGGTTCGACAGACCGCGACATGCGTTTCGGCACAGACAATGCAAATTGCGTCTCGTGCCACGTTCAGCACCCGTACAGTTCTGAGCGTTGGAGCGAATTTATGACCGATGGCGCGCGCGAGCGGCGAAGAGTCGCTGTCGCTGCGAAAATTGAGCAAATGAAGGGCCAATGAAACTGCTTCATATCATAATTTGCGTTGCCTTTGTCAGTCTGCTTATCTGGACGAACCGTGTATTGGTTCCGGCGGATGCTGCTTCTTTTGGAGGCCTTTCAGTGTTTGGCTGGGTCAGCATTGTGCTCTCAGCGTTTGCTATCGGATTTGTTGTAATAGTTGGCGATACGGCAAGGGCACTTGGCTTTTTCCGTTCCCGAGATCAAAAGGCAAAACCACCGGCCCATCTTCGAACGCTCTCACCGGCCGAACTCGTGGAGCTCGGCCTCGAAAAGTATCGCGGCCCTAGCTATCCGCATCCGGTTATTTTTCCCGAACGCTGCATCGGTTGTCAGGCTTGTGTCGATGCCTGCCCTCATGATGTTCTCGCCATAGTCGACGGTATCGCCTCGTCGGTCGCACCGGATCTTTGTATGGAAGACACCGCCTGCCAGGCTGAGTGTCCCGTCAATCCAAAGGCTTGCATCATAATAAATACCGCCAAAGAGGTCCGTTCGCTTCCGACGCCGACCCGTGACGGTGCGAGTTTCGAAACAAACGTCCCTGGCTGCTACATCATCGGCGATGTATCGGGTGTGCCGCTGATCAAAAATGCCGTAAAAGAAGGTGCCGAAGTAATTGCGCATATCAAAGCAGAACTCGCATCGGCGGCGCCTGAGCCAAAGGCGGACCTCGACGTCGCGATCATCGGTATCGGACCCGGGGGGGCCTCTGCGGCAGCCGAAGCAAACGAGGCACGTCTTCGCTACGTCGGCATTGAACAGGACAAGGTGCTTTCGACCATCGAACTTTATCCGAAAGGCAAATACATCTTTTTCAAGCCGGATACAAAAGATTGGTTCGGCGGTATTTCAGTCGCCGGTTTAGGCCTCGCAAAGGCCAAATACGGCGGCGATAAAGCTGATGAAAATGCCGCTATCTATGACGCGTTGGGCTCAGAATTGACCAACTTAGTTCACGCAGAAACACCGGGGATCCATTCGAGACTGCTTTCGAAAATACCGCAGGAGCTTCGAACCGAACTATCACCTTTGCTTACCGATAAAATAGAAAAGGAACTGAAAAAGCGTATCGCCGGATACCTTCGATCAAAGGGTTCGGGTGGCTGGCCGGCATTGTTCCGTTCGCAGTTCCTAAATGACCGTGAGCGGCTAATGGCAGATTTCAAAAATGAGATCGCTGACCAGCTGCAGACTAAGATACCCGGTGATCAACGCGAAAACATTCTCAATATTTGGCACGGCAATCTAGCTGAAAAGGGTGTCAAGATCAACGAGAACGAAAGCTGCAAGGCGGTAAAACGTGCCGAAGACGGCGACTATTTTGTTATAAATACTGAACGGGGAAGTGAAAAAACACCTCAGACCTACAAAGCACGCAGGGTAATTGTCGCGATCGGGCTCAGGGGCGCGCCAAATAAACTACGGCTGCCAAATGAAGAGCTTAAAGCCATGATCGACGGCCGCGAAGAACAAAAGGTCATCTACGGACTGTCAAACCCGATGGATTTTCGCGGAAAGGACATCATCGTGGTCGGCGGCGGCAATGTCGCGGTCGAGGCTGCAGTAGATCTGGTCGCCTTGCGTGATGGATCTGCGATCACGCCGAGACGGCCTGAAGGTATGAACCGCGTGACGATGCTCGTTCGAGACTTCCTCGCTCCGACAGTAAAATTTGGCAACAAGTTCCAGCTTTACAATTGCTCTGATGATGGCATCATCGATCTGCGTTTCGGCGTAGGTATAAAGGAGATGCGTGAGCACGAGGTGGTGCTCGAGAACGTCCGCACAAAAGAGATCGTCGGCACTATCCCAAACGACTACATCTTCGCACTGATCGGCGGCGAACGGCCAAATAGATTTTTAGAGTCGATAGGTATTACTATTAAGTAACAATGAAGATAGAAAATATCCTGTTTGGCGTTGTTGGTTTGCTCGCCGGTCTGATCGTGGGGTTTACCTTTGCAAACAGCATTAACAAGACCGCAACGATGCAGGCCGTTCCCGCTGCCTCCGTCGCGAGCAACACTACGAGCGGCAACCCTGCGCTGCCGCCTGACCATCCTCCTATCGGAACATCGTCTGGGAATTCGTCCGGGGCTTCAACAGCAAACGGCCCGACAGGGGCTCCACAGGCTCAGATCACTGAGGCAATTGAAAAAGCCAAGAGCGACCCCAAAAATTACGAAGCACAGATGACCGCCGCCGACCTCTACTATCAAATACAGCGGTTTGATGATGCGGCGAAATTTTACGAGGCTGCAGTAAAGCTAAAGCCGGCCGATGTTGAGCCGCTGATCAAGCTCGGCAACGCGTTATTTGACGCTGAGAAATATGCCGAGGCGGAAAAATGGTATGTACTTGCTCTCGAAAAAGAGCCCAAAAATATCAATGTTAGAACCGATCTCGGGCTAACGTATTTCCTGCGTGAGCCCGCCGATCTCGACAAAGCGATCAAGGAATTTAACACCTCGCTCGGCTACGAACCAAACCACGAGATCACTCTACAGAACCTGGCTCTCGCGTATCGCGACAAAGGCGACACCGCAAACCTGCAAAAGACGATCGCCAAGCTTAAATCGATAAATCCGCAAAACCCGGCTTTGCCGCAGCTCGAAGGCAAACAACCCGAAAACAAATAGAAAGTGATCTGTGTTCAGCCGGCGATCTTTCGATTGACGGTTTCCATGATCTCGGTCTCGAGGGCGATTGCCGTCGCTTCGATCTGGGCACCCTCAGCGAGCATTTCGTCCGCATAGGTGCGGTCCTTTAGGCCCGCGGCGTTTATCTTGACATTTAAAAAGGCTCCCATGACCGCAGAGCGGGCGCAGAGAGCTCCTACTCCGGCGTCTGATACCGAATTCGGGTTACCGTTTTCCGCCATCGCCTTGATGATCGCAAATGCGTCGAGCGTACGTTCCATCGTGCGGAACGGGACCTCGGTTGCGTATCTCGTCGCTTCCTGGATCGCGTCGGTTCTGGCTGCCTTTTCTTCATCCGAGCCTTTTGGAAGGCCAAAAGCGTCCATAACGCGGTTAAATGCGTTCGTGTCTTCATCGACCAAGAACAACAGATCGTCTTTGATCTGTTGGCCCTTTACGGCCCAGTCAGAAAATTCCTGCCAGCGATCATCCCACCCAGCTTTATGCGACGAAAGATTGGCTACCATCGTCGCAAGTGCTGCAGCTAAAGCACCGAGATAAGCCGAGATCGAACCGCCACCGGGAGCCGGTGATTCCGACGCCGTTTCGTCGGCAAAACCGCGGCAGGTCATATCGACCAGGCTGTCCTTTCGCTCCTCGGCGGCCAGGACGTACTCAATGATCTTTTCCTTCGGTTCAAAGCGCTTAAGGTCGTCGAGGCCCATAGACTTTACCGCGATCTTGATGATCTCATCCTCGGTCACGCCTAGCGAACGACGCTGCTTCGTCAAGTAGTATTTCCCTGCGTCGATGATGGCCATTTTGGGCACCAGGCCTACTATCTCGAGCCCCGTGACCCGCAGTCCGCGGGAACGCGCCTTGTCGCTGACCTCGTCAAAAGCAACGTGCAAAGGCGTCTGTGAAAGGTTAGTGATGTTCATCGAAACCTGTGCGATGCCATACTCGGCGATGAACCAACCGATCGCTTTCGTTCCCTTTAGTGTGCCGGACAGCATAACGGGTTCACCCGCTTCGTCGGTGACTATCTTACCCGTGATGGGGTTGCCATCGCGTTTCGGACGGCCTTTTTCGCGAACGTCAAATGCAACAGCATTTGCCCGCCGGGTCGATGTCGTATTCAGGTTAAAATTGACGGCGATCAAAAAATCTCTCGCCCCGACGGCCGTCGCACCCGAACGCGCGACACTCTCGCTAAACAGAGCCGGCCCGTGATCGGGCTTCCAGTCCGGATCTGAAAGTTTGTCTTTGAGGCCCTCGTACTCGCCTTCGCGGCAATTGGCGAGGTTGCGCCGCTTTTCTTCCGTCGCCGCGTCCTCGTATAAATAGACGGGAATGCCGAGCTCATCGCCGATACGCTTGCCGAGCTTGCGTGCATACTCGGCAGTCTCTGCCATTGAGATGCCGGATATGGGGACGAGCGGGCATACATCGGTCGCACCAAAGCGGGGATGGTCGCCCTTGTGATGACGCATATCGATCAGCTCCTGCGCCTTTTTGACGGCTTGGAACGCGGCTTCGATGACCTCGTCCGGAGTGCCGACAAATGTCACGACCGTCCGGTTAGTCGTCGCACCGGGATCGACATCGAGCAGCTTGACGCCGTCTATCCGCTCGATCTCGTCGGTGATCTGCTTGATCACGCCCATATCGCGGCCTTCGCTAAAATTGGGTACACACTCGATCAGGTTCTTCATCGGACCTCTAAGGAAATTGGTTTTACAAAGACGAGGATATTATAAGCGGATTTGCATATCAATGCTTAGCTGAGACCCGACTCGCGGCAGTGCGAATGACCGCCCACGTCGATCTGTCAGTGTCGAATACTGAATTCAACCCCTGCTCTTCCATCGGCGGGTCGCCCATCAGTTCGTCGCCCGCTTTCCAGAATATGGGCCCCTTCTTTGGACGAGCCATGCCGCCAAACGCCCAAAAGTTTGCACCGGCGACGTAGGGATTTTCTCGAATGGTCGAGAGGACGTCGGCGTAGTATTCGTCGCGATATGAGGTTGCAGCGTCAGGCGAGAAAGATTGCCCGTCGCGCGGTAATCCAAATTCCTCGATCACCATCGGCTTGTTGAGTTTCACTGCGACCTTCAGATTTTCGAAGATGTAGTCATTGGTCGAGCGGGTCGCCATGGCTGCTCCTTCGGCGAGCTTGCCGTTCTCAAACCAGCCCCAGTTCTTTGGCCAAATGTGCATCGTCAGGTAATCGATGTTCTTGTCATCGTGGATCGCCTCGTAGAGATCGAGGCTTTCTGTGCCGATACGCCCTTCGTGGCCGATCGTGACCAGATGGCGTTTGTCGAGCGACTTTATCAACGCCGCCGAGTCCGCTATCCAGCGTCGATAGTCTTCGTTAGCCGAGGGACGCATCGGGCGCGGCTCGTTTGCCAGTTCCCAGGCCATTATTGCCGGGTCGTCAGTATATCGTTTGCCGCTGTATTTGTTTCTCCGCGAGAGGATTAGCCGAACTTGCGCGTCATAGCCCGCCTTGCACGCCGCACAGGTGTAAAACTTCGCGACATTGCTACGCAGCTCGTCCCAGGTCGGTTTTGCCGTCAGCCATTTATCGCTGATCACGCCGTTCCAGATCAGGTATTGCTGAAAGCCGCCGCTCCATTCCCAGTTGTTGCTCAGGAATATGACCGCCGTCATCCGCCGCTTGCCCATCTCATAGAGCACCAGATCGAGCCCGTCGAGCACCGTCTCGTCAAACTTTCCCGCCGAAGGCTGCAGCGGCGGCCCGACCCGTGTCACGCCGTTGAGCAGCCCTGTCCCTCGGCACCGGCCATCAGCCGCAGATTCGTCACGCCTTGCGCTTTTAAGAAGTCGAGCCCCCGACGCAGCCGCTCCACCCCGCGTTTCTTGTCCCGCTCCAGCCCCAACAGCCCGCCGTACCAATAATTCGCCCCGACAAAATAATACGGAGCATTATCACGATACAGCCCGTGCCCCTTCACCGTCACAAAGCTCCTGCTAAAGCTCTCCTCCTGTCTGAGGATGAGTGGCACTTTTAGCTCCCCTCCTGGTTTGAGGAGGGGTGGTACCGCTTCGGTGACGGGGTGGTCGCGGACGAGGTGGTGGGAGGCGAACGTGCTGTTCGCCAATGCCGCAAACGCAAAAACGATCAGTAATATCCGTCGCAATATCATTGATTCAAATCTTGCCTAAATTTTGCTGAGAATCAAAGTCAACGTAGCCGTCCTCGGTTGCGGCCAGACGTTGAATGATACGCATTGTATGTTGATCGCCTGCATACAATGCGTATAGTTGATCTCACCGTGACAGACAAAAAGCTCCTAAAGCAATTCGGCAATCGCATCCGCGAGGTTCGCCTTGAAAAAGGTCTCTCGCAAGAAGCACTCGCCGAACTCACCGGATTTCACCGCACCTACATCGGCATGGTCGAACGCGGCTAGACCTATTTCTTTTTTATATGTTTCTTGTTTCGGAGTGTATAGTCTGAAATCAACTTGGGCGTCCCTGCAAACGCATCACACGCACAGAGATGCATAAATGAGTTAATAATCATGAGCTCAACCTCTTCTAGATAGGGAGAAAAAACATCAGGTAGCTGATCATAACGAAAATGCGTCCAACCCGGAATTTCTCTTCGATTCGCACTTAGTCGAGCCTTTAGGGAATTTGCTTTTCCGACGTAGATTTGCCGATTCAATTCGTCGAGAAGATAGTAAATGACATTCTTCGCGTCGGGTATTTCTTCCAGTTCGGCCTTCGTTTTCCACCCGCTCCCTATAATTCGCGTGGCTTTTCCTTGAAGTTCAAGCTGGATCCGCTCCAGTATTGTTGAGTCGGCGATTTTCTTATAAAGATACTCGAAGTCGGGAATATGGCGATAGTGGCAAGTAAAATGGAGGGCAGGTTCCACGTTATCGTACTCAATATCTATAAATTCCCAGAACGGAATTACTTCCTCAATCGCCATCCTGTTTGTCGGATCCGAGTACTTTTTTTTCCCAATTTTGTATTCGAGGTCCTCATAAACGACATGATATATAAATCTTTGAACCTTTCACACAAATCTTGGCCAAATGAAATTCTATAATCCCGCCGGCGGACAGCTTGAAATCTTGCTATATGCCCCTCATATCTTTTTCCCTCGAAATAAATTGGTATACCACTATTCGGGTTTTTCGTGTTGAGAACGTTCTCAAATCGAAGTCAGCGACATTCCAAAACGCTCAAACGCTTTAGAATGAGGATCATCTGTCGTAAAACATCGACGCATCAACCTTTTTTCGCCAAAGAATGAACTCGATGTCGCGACGTTCCATCGGAAAACTCTGTTGCTCCGTTTATCTGGCATTGGCCAATTCTTCGCGAAACATCACTTTCGTGAAGCTGCAAAAAGTGTTTACCATTTTTCTCTAACGATGAGGTGTAAAAGCATCTAGATCCGCAAGGACTAGATAAAAAGGCGCAATTCCTGTCGCGGCTCTAGAATGCACGAACTCATCGTAGTCATCATTTATTGACCAAAGGTCATAGTTGATCCATCAAACATAAACTTTGATTTGAATTCGGGCGATTGGGGTGATTATCAAAAAGTCTCTAATGCCGGACTGCTTAGCCGTTCTATATAGCTCAAGAAACTTTCCAGACGTGTCATTGCGATGTTGGAACATCCATACCACCGAGTACTGCTCCGAGACTTCAGACCACATGGTAATTGAACGGTCCTCAAATTTCGATCGAATAGTGTTTTTCAATGTATTCGCTAAGGACACATCCGCATACGTTCCGCTGCGATCTTTCCACACGCGAAAGACCTCGGGCTCGCAGGTTTCTAAATACTGCGTCGCTCCTTGGTTTAAGAAGGAGCTCTCCCGTAAATCACCTGAAATCTTTTCGTAGCACCAATATTTCATCTCATTTTCTCCATCTAGCTGCGATCGTTCGTCCGACCTTCTCGACGACACCGACGACAAGAGCATTTCCCATAAAGAAGGCTCGTTTCACGTCCGAAATTCCTTCTATCTTCGTGTGACCCGGAGGAAACATATTTAGTTTCTCCAACTCCTCCGGAATCAGACGCCTAAACGTCCCTGGCTCTATCTCAACCACGTGCTTAAATCTGGAAGGCGTTGGCCCGCCCTCGCCGGTAATGATGGTACGCGATGCTTTATCAAGCGGATCGGGGAAAGCCATCGGACCTTCGTTGTAGTGATACGTGAAACCAGTCTTGGTAGTGCGAGGATTATCTTTCTTTGCACCCTTCAAGTACTTCCATGTCGCCAAGCTATATTTCTCAAGAAAAAATGACGGGTCTATCGGTAACGAACCGTTTCGATACACGATGTCACCCAGTGTCGTAAACGCCCCCTGAAAATCAGGATCTGTGCGGATCGTTCGAACGTGAGTACCGACCAAGATTCCGCCGTTCGCAAACGGGCTTATTTCGGAACCTCTCGCCGCCCCCTGGTCCGTATCATAAATACTCATTGGAAATTCTTCCGAGACCTCGTCGAGTTCCCCACTGAGTTCAAATGAAAAATCATATGGTTTCTTGGATCGTTCAACGGGAAATGCCTCAGCAAAGACACCATCACGAAGAATCCAATCCCCGAAATTCTTCTTCGCCAAAATCTCCTTTCCAATATTACTTGACCGGTGATAGCCGAGAATAAAAACACGACGCCTCCTTTGCGGCATTCCGTATTCAGCGGCATTAATCACTCTCCACTCAACAATGTAGCCAAGCTTCGATAGCGAGCGGAGCATTACGGCGAAATCTCTTCCTCGTTGATGTGCGGGAGATTTAAGCAGTCGATCCACATTCTCCAAGAACAAGAGCTGTGGTTTTCTTGTTTCCTTTTCTTCGAGTATTCGATGAATTGCCCACCAAAGCACCCCTTTCTTTCCCTCAAGGCCCTCCGCTTGATTGAGAGTTCGAGCAACCGAGTAGTCCTGACAAGGAAAGCCCCCAACCAGCATGTCGTGATCAGGAATTTCGCATACGGGGTAAGGAAAGATGTCCTCGTTTACATGAATATGCGGAAACTCATCCCTGAATTTTTCCCTGTAAACCCGCGAAGCATGCTGAACCTTTGTTGATGGTTCATATTGATTCGACCAAATTACTTCAAATGCGGAATCGTAAGAATCTTGGTAACCGGAACTCGCTGAGGTCTTATTCCAGCCCTCGAGGCCAAGGCGGAAGCCGCCCACGCCGGCAAAGAGT
>JBGAVK010000015.1:0-62023 GCA_044228165.1 Pyrinomonadaceae bacterium
CCGCCGCCGCGACCCACGCCCAGACATCCGCCGGCAACGATGAAACTTGTGCGTAATTTCCCGCGAGCCCCGCCGCCGAATTGACCAGAATGAACGCCGCCGACACACCCGCAGCCGTCTTTGTCTCTGACCAGTTCATCAGGAGCAATATCGGCGTCAAGAAAATACCGCCGCCCACGCCGACGAGCCCCGAAAGCAGCCCGA
The DNA here is from genome assembly GCA_044228165.1 of Pyrinomonadaceae bacterium. Classification (GTDB taxonomy): domain Bacteria; phylum Acidobacteriota; class Blastocatellia; order Pyrinomonadales; family Pyrinomonadaceae; genus OLB17. Next base: position 205 of record JBGAVK010000015.1, read on the forward strand.
TCACCGCACCGATCGCAAGACCGACAGCAATGTTAGGTTGCTTGATCTCGGTACCGGCGGCGAGTTTCCACGCCAGCCTCAGTGCGGCGAGGATCAAGACAACGCCGAGGACGATCTTATAGACATTTGTCGGCAGGTGGATCATCCCGCCGATGAACGCCGCGGGGATCGACGTTGCAGCGAACGGCCAGAACAACCGCCAAGAAAAATAACCCGCTTTGTAAAACAGAAACGTCCCGATCGACGCGACGAACAGATTGAGCACTAGCGCCGTCGGCCGCGTAACCCCCGGCGGCACCGCCAAAAACGCCATCACGGCCAAATACCCCGACGCCCCGCCATGCCCGACCGACGAATACATCACGGCGACGATGAAAATAGCGAGAATAATAAATATTGCAGCGGCTTCCATTTATATACTCTGCGTGTCTGCGTCTCCGCGGTCTAAATCCTTTACGAACTCATCCCAATCTTTGAGCGCCCGCTCGACCTGCACGCCATGCCGCTCGCGTTTGTTACGGTGCTTTTTACGAAGCTCGACGGGCAGCGGTTCGAGCAAGCCGAAGGTGATATTCACCGGCTGAAAATTCTTTGTCTCGACGTTCGAGACGTAGCGGCAAAGAGCACCGATGGCGGATGTCTGCGGAGATGTGAGCATCGGTTGGCCGCGTAAAACGCGAACCGCGTTTATCCCGGCGAGCCAGCCGGTCGCGACCGATTCGACATAGCCCTCGACGCCGGTGATCTGGCCGGCGAAAAAGAGTCGCGGATTGGTGCGTGTTTCGAGCGATTCATTTAATATCTTTGGGCTATTGATAAATGTGTTGCGGTGGATCTGGCCAAATTGCAAAAACTCGGCGTTTTCCAAACCCGGTATCAGCTTTAGAATGCGCTCCTGTTCGCCGTAACGTAGATGGTTTTGAAACCCGACCATGCCGTACGCGTCGGCCATCATATTTTCCTGCCGCAGTTGCACACACGCCCACGGCTCTTCGCCGGTTTTCGGATGCCGCAACCCCTTTGGCTTCATCGGGCCAAAGCGAAGGGTCTCACTCCCGCGTCGGGCGATCTCCTCGATCGGCAAGCAGCTTTCGAACCAATGCGTGTCCTCAAACCGCTTGAGCGGCACCGATTTAGCGTTCAAAACGGCATCGATAAACACCTCGTACTGGTCGCGGTCCATCGGGCAATTAATGTAATCGTCGCCGCCCTTGTCATAGCGTGCCGCTTTGAACGCGATCGACATATCGATCGAATCCGCCGCGATGATCGGAGCGATCGCGTCGTAAAAATAAAGCTGATCGTCGCCCGTGAATTTCATTATTTCGGCGGTCAGCGCGTCGCTTGTCAGTGGGCCTGTGGCGATGATCGTCACAGTCGTGTCAGAACCGGGAGCGGTAGCGACTGGGTTCATCAAGCTCGTAACCTCTTCCCGAACAATATCGATATTCGGATGAGCCTCGACACGCTCGGTGATCATCTCTGCGAACTTAATGCGATCAACCGACAGAGCCGCACCTGCCGGAACGCGTGTCGCATGAGCAACCTCGAGCACCATCGAACCGCCGCGACGCAGCTCTTCTTTTAATAGATAAGGTGCCGACCCCGGTTCGTCTGTCTTTAGCGAATTGGAGCAGACGATCTCAGCGAGTCTGTCCGTCCTGTGCGCAGGCGTCTGCCGCATAGGCCGCATTTCATAGAGCCGAACCTTTGCACCCATCTCTGCCGCCTGCCACGCCGCCTCGACTCCCGCAAGCCCGCCGCCTATTACGTTGATCACATCCATTGCTCCGATTATAGGTTAAATGCAAAAAGCAAAAAAGGACGGCCAGGTGACCGTCCGTAGAATTACATATTCGCAAAAACGAATATGTTAGATGAATGAAACGCTCGCCGTGCGTTTCCCGGCATAGATCCGCGCCATTGCACGGCAGTTGTCAAAGACTTTTGACGTGACCATACCCGCTTCGGGTGCATCGACCGTTGCGGCCGCACGCCCTGATTTTATCAGCCAGCCGTGAGCGGCGGCGGCGTTCAGATCATAGGTCGGCGTCCATTCCTCGTTGAGCGGAGCCAGCCCTGCGGCATCTTCGAGTGCTGCGGCCGCGAGCAGTTCGCCGAGATCGTATTCGGTCAGTTCGGGCTCGATGTCCCAGGCGGTTAGTTGTTTTAGTTTATCGATTGGTTCCATATTTATAAAGACGAGGGTTCAGGGACCATGGACGAGAGACTTCTTCTCTCACCAGTACCTCGTCCCTCGTCACTTTTCCTCCTATGCCTTGCTCGCGATCAGACATGCCAAAGCAGTCGGGCGAACGACCTTGGCTCCGTAAACATGAAGCCCTTTCACCGCATCGCCAAATCGCTTTTCAGGCTTATATGTTTGCAGGTCGACGATCTGTTCGACATACGCCGTGGCGATTCGGTGCCCCGCGAGTATCTTGTATTTCGCACCGGCGGTATTCGGGACGTTGTTCGATTTGAGTATCGAGAATCCCGCCGCCTCGCCGACCTCACCGTTTGTCAGTGAACTGTCAGAGCGTCGGCTGCCGGAGCTTACAAACCGGTCATCCTTGAGCAGCAACCCGTGGAACCACGCCGGCACGACGACGAAGCGGCCTTCCATCGGGACATCAGATTCGTCCAGCAGAACGCCGAGATCGACGAGATATTCGTAAGCGTCGTCTTTGGTCGGAACTTTCGGCGTACCGGTCGAGCCGATCGTGTTGCCGCCTGGCACGGCAGCGTCCATTACGCCGGCGAGAAACGAGTCGGCCTTTTCCCTCAGGCCCCAAGCGCTGCGACGCATCGCCTCGTCGAGCACATTGACGTTCTGTTGCGCCCGGTCAACGCTATCAACGTAAAAGTTAAAATATTTCGATTGGTCAATAAGCAGTGACTGGTCGTCGTCCGTCAAAACCTCAGGGTCCGAGATGTCGGTATCCTTTGTATAATTGTCGATCGTAACGTCGCCGATCGACGCGATCTTGACCGTATTTCCGCTTTCGCGGATCTCGCCCTCGTAATCGCGGTTACATACATTCGCCTGTCCGTATATGAGAGCCTTTTCGAGTGCGGTGAGCAGCCGGGCCGCCCACACTGTGGGTATAAATTCAAGTGACATTTGTTCTCCTTAGTCTTTTGAGTTGCCCCTAGCTTTAGCTAGGGGTTGGGTTGTGGATAAATCTTTGGCTTTAGCCGAATTGTCCATTTGATTGGGCTAAAGCCCGGACTGTTCTGTGCCTTGTAACCACTAGCTAAAGCTAGTGGCAATTCTATTAACCGGCCGATAGGACGCGTCGGACTTCTGCCCAGTCGAGCCCGGCGATCTCAGCAGCGCTCATTTTTGCAAGTGCCTGCTTGGTCAAAGACGGTGCCGACAAACCGCCGACGCCTGCCTCGATCGACGCAGGTGCAGGTTCGACACCGAACTGTTCCGGAAATGCCGCCCTCAGGTGTCCGATCAGAGCGGCGGCGTTCGCGGGCTTACCGTCTTCGCCAAATTGCAGGTCGGCCTTGATCGAATCGAACAGCAATTCCGGCGATCTCGCTCCGGCCGCTGCGAGCTCGCCCGTTATCTGCCGGTGAGCCGCATTGAGCCGGATCGTTGTCTTGAGCTGTTCGTTCTCCGCCGCGAGTTCGTTTAGAGTTACGTCATCAGGTGTGATGGTTTCATCAGGTTTTGTTTTCATTTTTCTCCTTCATTCATCTTGGTCATAGTATTTACATCCGCTTCGCCATACCCCGCTTCGAGCAGGGCTCGTTCGACGCTCAGGCCGATCTGTTTTTTGAGCAGGATATTTTCGAGAAATTCGCGGTCCGACAGCGGTGCCGGGTCTTCCCATTCGGTCACGAGCGAGATGCCGCTGCCCGTGCCTTCGATCTTCATGGCAAACGCCATGGCATCTGCCCAGACCTGGCCAAACGACGCCTGCCGGTCGCGCACCTTTGCGATGAATCGCGTCTCAGCTTTACGCAGGCTCTCGCCGCTCGGATAGCCGCCCGCCTGCTGCAGGAAATAGTGAAGCGGTGTGCCTGTCACCGAAGCCATATCGATGCGAAAGCTGTCCTTGACCTTTAAGAATTGATCGAGCTCGGCCGCCTCAAAATCGCCAAATCTCGCCTGCGCACTGCCCGCGATCCACAGGTGTTCAGCACCGGCGATAAACGGCTGGATCGCCTTGCCGTCGGCGTCATACTCGACCTCGATGCCGGCGGCCCACCGCTGGCGATAGGCTGCGAATTCCATCGCGACGAGCATATCGAGAACCGATTTGTTCAGGCCGTCCTGAACTGGGATCGCGGCCTCGAGCTCTGATCTGCCGCCGAGGTCGAGATCGGCATTGTTCGCAAAATGAAAGACCGGGACGATGCCGTAGGGATTGGCAATAACCGAGGACGAGACAGTGGGAGGGGGATAAGAGGATGCGTGGCCGCGTTTCACGGACGGGGTGGTTCTTTCGGGTTCATCTAATGCAACAAAGCCTTTAGCGTCAGGCAAGGTGCCTTCCGCCTGTTCACGCGATATGTACTTTTCTATACGATCCGGATAGAACATATTCAGCCGGACGTATTTGTCTGCGTTGCGCCATGCCTTTGCGGCCCAGGTTATGCGTCCCGGCGCGTCGTCGTCATAACGCACAGCCATGCTCGCGGCGCGGTTCGGGTACATTACCGCCTCACCCCGGGCGTTTGGCCACACGATCATATATGCATCACCACATTTGAGAGTTTCCTTGTGGATCTCGCCCGCCCGCATGTCCATACGGTTGTTATGCCAGATCTTACGAGCCGCAAAATTGACAGAGTTAGCAACCTTTCCTGCTCTGTAACTTTGCAACTCCGCATCTCCGACACTGTCGGCCGAAAATCCTTTGACCCTGAGTTTGTCCCTTACGGCGTCGCAAATAACGGGACACAGGTTCAACGCAAATTCGCGAAACAGCGTCCCGAATGTGTTCTCAAATTTCTCTGTCGCAAATCTCAGGTCATGATCGCCTTTGTAATAGCGTTCGCTCTTTTCATACGCGGCCGATCTCGCCCTGATGTTGGTTAGTGCTTGTTCGATATCAATATTCATATTTGTCCTCAATCAAAAAACTGGAGCCCGCCGCGTCGTGCCGACAGCATACTGACCGCAAGAGAGACGGCATCGATCTGGTCGTCGTGCACGCCGCCGGGAAAGTGGACCGCTTCGTCTATAAACTCGTCGATCCAGGCACCCTGCACGAGGATCACCTTGCCGTCCTCAGCGAGACTCGCCCACGAAAGAGCGCGGGTATATTTGTCGCTCTCGACCCTGCAGGCGCGCAGAGGCTTGCCGATACAGCGGCTGTCCCGCCGAAGATCCTGGACCAGTGCCTGGCCGTGGAGAGCCTTTTCGATGCCGTGAACTGTGTTCGGCTCAACACGCATACGCTCGATGACAAACCTCCGCTGATCCGGATATTCGATCCTTCGGCGAAAACCGTCAGCGATATACAGATTTCCTTCGCTGTCGAACGCACAGCGAAACGAGGCGGTATGATCGGCGGTCGTTTTTGTCGAAACGGCGAGGTCATATCCGCGTGCCCATGACAATCCCGCCGGAGCTCGTTCGACGATGCGGCCGAACCAATGGCGTTTGAAAAGATTGCCGTCTGCGGGCGAAGGCCGCTGCTGGTTTAGTGCGTTGAATGAGTTCGCCCCCTGCTGTTGGCGTTTGCGTTCCAGCTCTTCGCGGTCAAATCTTTTCGGGCACAGGGCCGCACCGGGTTCGCGTCCGAGTGGATCATTGTCCTCGGCGAGAGCGGGCAGGCTGACGACGGTCCATTTCTCACCGCCCTCTTCCATTTTCCTTATCAGCCGCCCGGCGAGATCGTCCTCATGCCATCGGGTCTGGATCAGAATGACCGCTGCCCGCGGTTCGAGCCGTGTATGAATGTCGTCTTTGAACCAATCCCAGATACGGTCGCGGTTATTTGCCGACTCGGCCTCCGCACGGCTTTTTATCGGGTCGTCGATCAGGACCAGGTCGGCTCCGAAACCGGTCACGCCGGCACCGACGCCGACCGCGCTCACGCCGCCCCCTTTTGTGGTTTCCCACTCATCTACTGCCGAACGGTCGGCAGCGATCTCGATCCGTTCGGACGCTATGCGTTTTATCTTTCGCGAATAACGGTTAGCCAGCCGCTGGTTATAGCTGCCGAGAATAATGTTGAGCCGCGGATCGCGCTCGAGCCGCCAAGCGGCGTAACGCACGGTCGCGAGCTCCGTTTTGCCGTGACGCGGGGGCATAAAGATCATCAGCCTTGTGATCTCGCCCCTGGTCACTTTTTCGAGAAACGGATACAAATGTTTCTGGTGCGGCCAGGTCCATGTCCAGTTCGGCTCGGTCCGTTCCAGCCAGTTCGGAAAGGCGATCTTTTTACCGATCGGGAGTATCGCGGCACGCTGCTGTTTTGTTAGCAACGCTTTCAGCTTCAGCGTCTTGATCAGCTTGCCGTTCGGGCCGTTCCCGGTGTACAACGACCACAGCGAAAAGCCGGTGTGGCCGCGCTCGTGCATCGCCTTGATGAGCCCTCTGATGTTTCGCCCTTCAAATTTGAGATAGAGCTCGGTCAGGTCGGCACGAAATTTTGCCCACTTTTCTTCACCCGGTTTGGAATGACTTTTACTCATTTTCGATCTACCTTAGAACCTTGTCCTATCTGAGTACTGCTACAACTGCCGCTCCGATCAGGATGTCGCCAAGCCTACGCAACGGCGAGGGTTTTTTGTTCCTGAGAGCGGCGATCAGTTTGTCCTGGGCGGCAATTGCCGCATCTTTTGCCGCGATCGTTTCATTTTTTGCCTCGACGGCCGACCGCAGGGCGTTTGCCTCAGAGCGGCGGGTTTCGTTGAGCTCGATGAGCATTCGCGTCAATTGCTTTTCTGTTTCGAGCCGCGATCTGAGAGCAGCGTTCTCAACATCAAGTGCCGCAGCCAGGACACGCGTCCGTTCGAGCTCGACCGCTGCAGCCATACACGCCGCAGTCAGATCTTGATCCCTGAGTTGAGAGTCTTTGGCCCTTGGCGGAGAGATCGGTTCTATCCTGCTCTCGACCCTCGACTCACGACTCCCGACTGCCCTACCGGCAGGCGTGTCCGAGCCCGGCGAGCTTTGCACAGAGCTCGTCAGCGGTCGCGGCGATTGTCCGCGTGTTTCGGGCACGGCCTGCATCAGCACGAACGCGAGTGCGGTTAACACTAAGTTTTTCCAGTTCTTCATCCTGTCTCCTTGCTATCGATCGAAGTTCGGTTAATTGGCCTTCGAGATAGTCGTTCTTTTGCCTGTATTCGGCAGCCGCGATCTCGCTGCGTTCCGCAATTCGCCGGCTGGCTTCGGCTGCCTGCTTTGCCTCGTCGGCGGCGGCTTCGAGTTTTGCGGTCTTGCGGCTCGACAATAGATGGCCGCCGAGTACGCCGGCCGCAATAACGGCCGCAACGGTCATCGCGATGTAAATTTTCGTTTGTGGTTTCATGATCGATATTTGCGTTCGCGGTCATTGGCGGCTGAGTTGTTCTCACTCTTGCGAAAGTGGATCTGCAGCAGCACGTCAACGGTCTTGCCGACCGAAAAGAAAATTATCGGCAGCACGATGGCCGAGATGATGGTGATCCAGGTGCGGGCCTCGATCGCCGCGAAAACGGACGAGATCGAGCTGACCCAGGCGATCAAAATGTTTTTTGTGTCGTTCATAAAACGTTAGAAATTAGAAGCCGGAAATCCGAAGTGCGAATCCAGAAGGCACAAATTCAATATTCAGTGTTCAGTGTTCAGTGGAAAATGATCCCTATTCTCAGTTCTCAGTTCTCCGTTCCCTGTTCTTCCCTGATCTTTCCCAACACGATCTGCCGGGAAAGATAGACGAGCATAAAAATGGCGGCGACCGCGGCGACGACGAGCCAGACATCTCGCGGCAGGCCGGCGATGAAGCCGAAAATGCCCCACGCTGCCTGCCACAAAGTGCCGAGGACGGTAGTCCAGAGCGATTTCGCCCGGTCGGTCCGTGTCGTGACAGCGGTCAGAGCGTTATCAAAACGGTCAAATCCGGCCGCTGCCTGCGCTACGGCTCTCTCAGCCCGGCCAATTACATCTCCGCTCACTGTCCCCTCATCTTCCCCGACCTTCGTCAGCCGCACACCGTGCACGGTCAACGGCAGCCGCAGTTCCCAGTTGCCGGTTGCGATCTGATCTAGGAAAAACTTTGTCCGATAGTTCGTCGCCTTGAGCCTCGGCGTATTGGTAAGCCACAGGTGGCGGCGGCGGACATAGGCAGTGACCCATGCCTTTTCGCTCAAATTGCCGCCCTGCAACAAGCAGCTGATCCGCTCCCACGAGCCGTGCACTACCGAGTCGTAAACAACGGCGAGCGAAAGCGGCAGCGAAAAACCGCGCTGCTCGCAGATCTCGATCGCGGGCATCAAATATCGTTCAGCGGCGATCTCGTGCTGTGCGTCTTTCATTTCGCGTGTGACGGCAGCCGCACGCAGGGCATTTTTGAGCCGAGCATCGCCGGAGAGTTTTTTGATCGAATAGGCTGTGGTGCGCCGCAGCGATGCGAGGCTTTCGCTCAGGATGTCAACGCCGATGCGCCCGCCCTTTTCGAGATATCTCTCGACCACCGCGGCCAGCGAACCCGAGCGGTGCGTAAACTGGCTAAAGCCGTACGAGATACCCGCTCCGTCATTGAGCACGACGCACGCCGCATATTCGCCGAACGGCCGCGATGTCTCAAAAATACCGACGATCGCCAAAGCCTTTAGTTTGTCTTTTCCTGAATAGGTCATATTTTTCTTTACTCCCGCTCCTTGTTCGCAGAAAAATCCCGGCTTGCAAAACTTCCTATCATTTGATATTTTCAAACGATCGAACGATTTTGGGCGAAGCTTGTTTTATTGAGATTTATTTCGCCGCTTACATCTCGCCCGACCAATTTCGAGACTAGACCAACTCTCGAAAAAATGAAATGCTACTTTGCGGGGTTTGACGTATTATGCGTAAAATGACATATCTTTCTTGTTTTGACGTATTTTGCAGGTTTTGCAGATACATTGCCCCGGACCCGTGTTTACCGGCCTTTTTCCCGCCTCGTGCGGCATTGAATTCAACCTATTTACCACAGAACACAAATGAATATCACGAAACGTTTATTGGATTTGTCGCCGCGGCCAAAACTCCGCCTGTCTGAGATCGAAAAGCTCATTCGCAAGCACCGGATCGTCGTCCCGCCACCATCGCGGCGTACTCTCGTCGCACTGTGCGAAGAGGGCAAGCTCGAGACCGCCAAACGCTCCGCAGGGCTGCCGTATCTGGTCTTTGAAGACTCGTTTCTAAAATGGGTCAAGGAACTCGACGAAACCACCAACCGGTAGGCCGGGCGAACCAGGGTTTGGGCCCCGCGCGGATATGTTGAGGATACGCGGCAGCGTGCGCACCGTCGATCCGCGCCGCGCGGAACGCTTTCGAAGGGCAAAAACCGCTGCGAGGCAGTGGCCGCAAATGTTACTAAATCATTATTTTATAAAGATTTTCGTTTCTTTTTTCCGGTGTTTTCAATTACAATCTCTAGAACCCTTCTGCAGTTAGGTTTTTAATAGGTTTTCCGGAGATATAGATATGTCCATCACTTGGCCCTCGCGCCGCTCGCTCGTTGTCATTTCGGCATCGGTTCTTTTTATTACAGGCCTCTTATTTGCCATCGGCGCAAACGCAGAAAGCCGGTCGTTCATCGACTCGGTCAAAGCCCTGTTCGGCGGCTCGGCGACAGAGGTCGCCGCCTTGAATGAGACAAGCGGCGAGCCCGCGTCTTACTTTGTAAATATCGGGACCGGCATAAGCCAGAATTTTGATGGGATCGGTACCACTGCTACGGCAAGCCTGCCGACTGATTGGAAGGCAGACAAGAATACCACGGCTAGAACTTTGGGCAACTACGCATCCGCCGTGACTGCTACTGAGGTGGTGGACGGGGCATCTGTGTCGGCCTCCGCGACAAACGGCATTTATAACATGGGCTCGGGCACTACAGATACCGGAAGTGATCGTGCCATAGGCTTTTTGTCATCGGGTACGGCGACAAAAAGTGGAAATCTCTATCTCAAAATTACAAATAACACCGGTTCGACAGTAAGCGGATTCAAGATCAGTTACGACGTTGAAAAGTACCGTAACGGAACTAATGCTGCGGGCTACCAATTTCAAATGTCCTATGGAACAGATGGTTCGACATGGACCAGCGGTGGCTCTGATTTCTTGACGACATTTGCCGCCGACGCCGACAGTAATGGTTTTGCAACAGCCCCCCGGAGCTACATCTGCAGTCTCGAACAAAGTAATCTCGCAATCTATTTCAAGTGGGCTTGATTTTTATCTAGCGTGGAATTATTCGGTACAAAGTGGCACTACCACCAGCAACGCACAAGCCCTCGCGATCGACAATGTTGTCATTACACCAAGATTCGCCTTGAGCGTTACAAAGAGCGGGGCCGGAACGGGAACTGTTTCAAGCTCGCCGAGCGACATCAATTGCGGTGCGACCTGTTCAGCAAGTTTTGATTCAGGAACGGTAGTAACACTCACTGCAACACCCAATGCGAACAACGCATTTACAGGCTGGTCGGGAAGCGGTTGCTCGGGTGTGGGAACTTGTGTGGTCACGATGAGCGCCGCTCGATCCGTCACAGCGACTTTTGTGCCGACCTACACAGTCACCTACGACGGCAACAGCCCTTCCAGCGGCAGCGCACCTACAGACGGCAGCAGCCCTTACGCCTCAGGAGCAACCGTGACGGTTTTGGGCAATACAGGCTCATTGGCAAAGACGGGCTTTGCTTTCAGCGGCTGGAATACGCAGGCCGACGGGCTCGGCACAGACCGCGCCCCGGCGAGCACATTCTCGATCGGCGCAAACACGACGCTTTACGCGAAGTGGACCCCAACGTACACCGTCACATACAACGGCAATGGCAGCGATGGCGGGACCGCGCCTGTTGACGCGAGCAGCCCTTATGTTTCGGGGACGTGGGCGAGGGTTGCCGGCGCAGGCAATTTGACCAAGACCAACTTCACCTTTGGCGGGTGGAATACTGCCGCCAATGGCAGCGGCGCACGATACATACCGGGCCAGTCGCTGGCGGTTGGTGCGGACACCATACTTTACGCACAGTGGATAACGCCGCAGTGCTTTGCGGGCGGCAGCCTCGACCAGACGTTCGGCACGGGCGGCAAGGTCTCGCTAACGATCGGATCCGGCGACGAAAGACTGAACGCGGTTGCCGTCCAGAGCGACGGCAAGATCGTCGTTGGCGGATATACCAACAACTATGACTTTGCGATACTCCGCTATAACACCAACGGCACGCTGGACACGACGTTTGATGGCGACGGCATCGTGACGACCGACTTTTTCAGCAATACCGATCAGATCCGTGCCTTGGCTATCCAGAGCGACGGCAAGATCGTCGCCGCCGGATATACATTCACCGGTTCGGGCTATTCTAATATTGCTGTCGCCCGCTATAACACTAACGGCTCGCTGGACACGACGTTTGACACGGACGGCAAGCAAACGGTCGAATTTGTCGCTTTTCAGAGTAATGTAGCGTCGGCGATGGCGATCCAGCCCGACGGTAAGATAGTGCTTGCTGGCTACGCGGGCACAACTCCGAACTTCGCCGTTGTTCGGCTCACCACAGCGGGTGCTCTCGACACGACCTTTGACACCGATGGCAAACTGTTGATCGACATGGGCTCAAATGACAATGCGACAGCTGTCGCGGTCCAAAGCGATGGCAAGATCGTCATCGGCGGCCTCTCAAATGATTTCTCGATCGCTCGCGTTAATGCGAACGGCTCGCTTGATACTACGTTTGATAGTGACGGCAAAGTGTTCACATCGGTCACCGCCGGTTCTGACAGCCTGTATTCGATCCTGATACAGGGCGATGGCAAGATCGTTGCGGCCGGCGGCGGCGGCAACGGCGGGTCATCTGATTTTGCGCTCGCCCGCTATAACGCAAATGGCTCGCTTGATACTACATTTGACGGCGATGGCATCGTGGTGACAGATTTTGCGGGCGACTATGACAATGCATTTGCAGCCGCTCTCCAACCGGACGGCAAGATCGTCGCCGCCGGCTGGGCATACAACGGAACAACTGAATATGGCGTGGCGCGCTATAACACTGACGGTTCGCTGGATACGAGCTTTGACGGCGACGGCAAGACAACCACGGCCATCTTGAGTTCGGATGATCTTGCAAATGCGGTCGCCATCCAGAGCGACGGCAGGATCGTCGTCGCCGGTTCGAGCGTGGTCTCGGACGAAGATCTCACGCTGGCGCGATACGGCGGCGCCTGCGCTCCTGAGATCAATGTCAAGGGCAATGGGAATTCGATCGTTGACAGTGACCCCACGCCTTCGCTGAGCGACCACACTGATTTTGGTCCGGCCGATGTGGCGAGCGGAACGGTGGTCAGGACGTTTACCATCGAGAATCTCGGCATGTCCGACCTGACGCTGGGCATCCCGAGCGTTACAATATCGGGGACAAACGCCGCTAACTTCTCGGTCACGCAGCAGGCCGTATCGCCGGTAACCCCATTGACCTCGACGACATTTCAGGTGACATTCGACCCAAGCGCCTCAGGTTTACGTGTCGCAACGATAAATATTACCAACAACGATTCGAACGAGGATCCATACGATTTTGCTATACAAGGCACGGGAACGCTGGGAGCGACAGCTCTCTCGGCTCTGACGGTCAATTCTACGGAATTCGTCGGCAACACACTCGCGGTAAGTACGACATTGACCCGGACGACCGCTCCCGCAGGGCCGGTCTCGGGAGCGTCCGTTTCGTTTACGCTTACCGGGCCGTCTGGACCCTCGGTACAAAGTACGACCACAGACGCTTCGGGCGTGGCGACGACTTCGTACTCATTGACGCAGAAGGGCGCGTACACGATAGTTGCCAATTTTGCGGGCAGCACATCCCTGGCGGCTTCGGCATCGAACACGCCGAATGTGAACGTCTATCAGCGCACCTCGCTCGTCTTTGCCGGAGGCAGCGGCACGGCGGGCAGCCCCATCGCTCTAACCGCTACGCTAACGGCTCTGCCGAGCAGTGTACCGATCTCGGGCGAGACTGTTAATTTCGACTACGCAGGCGTGATCCCGGCGTCGAATGCAATTACAAATGGCTCTGGCGTCGCGAGCGTAAACGCCACATTCCCAAGCAGTGGAACATATCCAACGACGACGTCATTTAGCAACCTCGCGGGCTTTTACGCCGACGCGGCGGGCAATCTGTTGCCGACGACCGCGTCAGCGAACGTCAGCGTTGCTCCAGGTTGCGTGACGGATCCGGTCGTGCTTAACAACAGCAATTCCGGAACGGGCAGTTTGCGGCAGGCGGTGATAGATGCGTGTGCAGGCAGCCTGATCACGTTTGGCGACGGTTCGGGCAGCGGCGGGACGAACTTTACCGATGGTACGGCTGATACGATCACTACGGCCTCGCAGATCACAATTGACAAGAATCTGACGATCGAGGGCCAGGCGGCGAATCTTTTATCGATCACCTATTCCGGACCGTTTAGCGGTGTAAGTCGCGTCTTTGTTGTGAACAGCGGCGTGACGGCAACTCTTTCGAAAATAACGGTCTCGGGCGGACAGGTTACCGGCGGCGAGTTTGGCGGCGGCATCCAGAACCTCGGCACGTTGACATTGGCGAATACGACCGTAAGCGGAAACACTGCGAGCGGAGGCGGCGGCATTTCCAACGCCGGCTCGCTTACGTTGAACAACTCGACCGTCGCCAATAATGTAGCAAATCCCTTTGGCGGCGGCATTTACAGCACCGGCCCTTTGACGGTGACCAATTCGACGATCAGCGGCAATTCGGCTACCGGCACGGGCATTGGCGGCGGCATTTACAACAACTCGGGAACACCGGGGACAATTACCAGCTCGACCATTAGCGGCAATTCGGCCTTAATTTTTGGCGGTGGTCTTGACGGAGCATTCACCGTGACCAACTCGACGATCCACGGTAACTCAAGTCCCAATGCGGGGGGTGGGTTCCGTGTTTCCGCCGGCAGGACTTTAACGATCAACAATTCAACTATCGCAGGCAATTCTGCTGGAGGGCAGGGCGGCGGCGTTCAGAATAGTGGCGGCACCGTTATCTCGCGCAGCTCGATCTTCGCAGGCAACACGGGTACTACTGGTCCGGACTTCTCCGGAACAATGACCTCGCAGGGCTATAACCTGGTCGGAAACGATGCGGGTACTACCATCAGCGGCGGAACGAACGACATTGTTAATCCCGGCGGCGGCGCATTGCTCGGCCCCTTGGCGAACAACGGCGGTCCAACACTAACGCAAGCCCTGCTCCCCGGCAGCCCGGCCATCGACAAGGGCAATAACTCGCTCGGCCTGAATACGGATCAGCGGGGAGCCTTATTCGATCGCGTGATCGATAATGCGCCGGCGAATGCGGATGATGGTACGGACATCGGTGCGTTTGAATCTCCGCTACAGGCGCCGACCGTATCGGGTGTAAATCCGACATCGGGACCGACCATTGGCGGCAACGTCGTGACGATCAACGGTACAAACTTCACCGGAGTAACCGATGTAAAGTTTGACGGAATGACTGCATCGTTCGCATTTGTCAGCGATACTCAGATAACTGCGACGGCACCCGCGCACGCCCCGGGGTCGGTCAATGTCGAGGTGACAACGCCGGGCGGTACTAGCGCGGCTAATACCTTCTATACTTACGAGGCCAATACTACCGTTTCGCTTGATGGCTCGGGCAATCTGACGATCAATGACACGGACGGCGGCAACAGCAATGACAATATAACGATCGCGTGCAGCGGATCAAACCTTACCATTACCGATTCGGGTACTGGATTGAATCAGACCGTTCCGGTTGCTTCCGTGATGGGTTCGATCACAGTCAATACATTCGGCGGCAACGATTCGCTGACGGTTAACCTTTCGGGCTGCAACGTTATCCCGGCGGGCGGTCTGTTCTTTAACGGCGGCGAAAATCCTGGTGATGATGACGGCCTGAACATCGTCAACGGCAATCAGGGAACCGTCACCTATGGCTATGGCGCGACGTACGGCGACGGGACCGTTGCAATGTCCAATTACGGGACGATCACCTACACCGGCCTCGAGCCGATCTCAAACACGGGCACGGCGGCGGATGTGATTTTCGATCTGCCTTCGGCCTCGGCAAATAACGCGACCCTCGCAGATATCGGCGGCGGGATGACGCGGCTTAGTGCGCCGACATTCGAACAGACAGATTTTGCGACGCCGAGCGGTTCGGTGACGCTCAATCGCGGGCATGTCGACGACACTTTTAATGTTAGTACCGCCCTTCCGAGCTTCCCTACGCTGAACGTAGGTACCGCGGTGTCGCCATTTAGGCAATTCTTTATTAATGGCACGGTGACCCTTGCCGTAGACAAAAACTTGACCGCCTTTGCCCGCAGCGGAATCGGCGTCACCGGTATTACGGCAACCGGAACCGGTGCCGTCAGCCTGACTTCGGAATCGAACATCCTCGTCACCGGCGGCCCTGGGATCAGCGTGGTCAACGGCGACATGACCCTCAATGCGAACCAGCAGACGACGCCGACTGCGGGCTATTTCTTCGCCGTTGATGTTGCGACCACGCTCTCGACCAGCGGCCGCGGGAATATCGTTATCAACGGCAAAGGCGGCAGCGACACGGTGGCCAACCCGGGCTTCGTGTCAAGTGTTGGTGTTCAAGTCACCAGCACCGGATTAGTGCGTTCGACAAGCACGGCGGCCGATGCGGGTCTTATTACGATCGATGCGCGATCTGGTGACGTGGGCGTCACCGGCACGTACGGCGTGGCCTTGTCGGGTACGATCACGTCGGTCTCGGGAGATATTTCTATCACCGGGGTCAGCGGTACGACAATCGGTGAGAGTGCGGCAGTAAGTTCGATCGGCGTTAGTTTGATCGCGGGATCTATACTGTCTTCAACGGGAACAGCTCCAAATACCGCGACGATCACAGTCGTCGGAACGGCCGGCAACGTGACAAACAGCCAGGCAGGGGCTTACGGCGTTGACTGTGGTGGCTCCATAACGACTGTTGACGGTGCAATAAACATAACAGGCAACGGCGGCACTCAGAACGGCGCCGGCACGGTCGGCAATTTGCTTTCGGCGGGAATACGCACAATTGGGACCGTTGTATCGACTGGAACGGGAGCCAATGCAGGTTCCTTGACACTTACTGGCATATCCGCAACGACCACTTCCGGCTCGTCACAGGGATTCCGGCAGAATAATGGTAGCAGTACGATCAGCACGGTCGACGGCGATGTGACTATCACCGGCACTTCCAGCACATGCAACGACGGATGTTTCGGATCGTCGCTGCGTGCAAATATCACCGCGACCGGCGACGGAAACATCACGGTCGCGGGCACCGGCGGTACAAGCACCGCCGGTGCACCAACGGTCCCGACTAACGGCGTCCACGTACGCGATGGAGTGACGGTTTCGACGGCGACGGGCGCGATAGACATCACCGGAACCGGCGGCAACACGACGAACAACGCAGGCGTACAACTCGGCGGTATTCTCGGCACCACCGGAACGCTCGCGACCTCGGGCGGCAGCGTGACGTTGAATGCGGACACGATCTTTATCGACACCGGTCTTGGTGCGATCAATGCGACTGGAAGGCCAGTTTCGCTAAGGCAGAAGACAAACGCCGTCGCGATCAACCTCGGCTCGGCCATCGACACAACACCAAATACACTCGAACTCTCCGACGCCGAACTCGACCGCATAACGGCGGGTACGCTGAACATTGGCAATGTTAACAGCGGACCGATCACCTTCAGCGGGGCAGTTCCGATCGATGTTACCGACTCGCCCGCTATCCCTACGGTCAATCTTTTAACGGGCAGTGCAATAAATAGCAACTCGACGCCGGGCGTATTGGACATAGTTGCGGCGTCGCTAAATATGTCGAGCATAACCGGCATCACGATCGAGATGGATGCTGGAACCGTTACTACGTCATCGGCCAACCTGCAGAATCTGCGTGAGGCCAATACCGTCACAGTTGGCGATAACGATATCGACTCGAGCGGCTTCACTTTGACGTTATCTGGTGGCAGGTTCAACACGACATCGACGGGCGGCAATATTGTCGCGAACACCGTTCAGGCACTTACCGGCACAACGATCGGCGGCACAGGTTCGGTAACTACGAGCGGGGCTGCAAATATGCAATCAGGCTCCGCGATCAAGCCGGGAACGAGTCCTGGCGTACTTAATACTAAGAGCGTTGTGTTCAACAGCGGCTCAACCTTTGAGGTCGAGATCGGCGGAGACACCCCGGGCAGTGCTAATACAGATCACGATCAACTCAACGTGACCGGTACCGTCGATCTAGGCGGTGCGACGCTCTCGCTGGCTCAGTTCAACGGATTTAACCCGACGGCCGGGCAGAAATTCGTCATCATCAATAATGACAGTAACGATGCTGTCGTCGGCACGTTTGCCGGCCTCGGTGAGGGAGCGACGATCTCGCCCTTCCTCGTTTCCGGCATGAACGCAACGATCACCTATGCGGGCGGAGATATGGGTAACGATGTGGTCCTGACGGCAGTCCTGCCGTCGCCGGTCATCACGGCATCGACAGCGGGTCCGCTTAACTTCGGCAGCGTCACCGCTGGCAACTATTCGCCCGCACAGAGCTACACTGTTAGCGGGGTTTATCTGACAGCTAATCTCGTCGTTACGGCTCCCGCAGGTTTTGAGGTCTCGACGTTACCGTCCAGCGGATTTGGTCCGAGCGTTACGCTCATACCTGTTTCGGGCACGGTTGCGACGACGACGATCTGGGTCAGGTTTGCTCCCGCAGCAGCCGGCCCGGCATCTGGCAATGTCACAAATATGAGTACCGGCGCAACGACACAAAATGTCGCGGTCACCGGAACCGGCGTTGCCGCTACGTGCATTGCGCCGCCCGAGGGCAAGGTCTCTCTATACAGGGCAGAGGGGAACGCTAATGACAGCGTTGGCGCAAATAACGGCGCGCTGCAGAACGGAGCCACATTCGCCGCCGGAAAGAGCGGACAGGCTTTCAGCTTTGACGGGATCGACGATCTCGTCAATGTTCCAAACAATCCGTCGCTTCAGTTTGCCCCGACATCATCATTCTCTATCGACCTCTGGGTCAAATTGTCGGCGAGCGGCAGTGTAGGCACCAATATCCCTCTAGTGACAAAGCATGGTGCCGGAGCCGGCCAATTCGGATATGACCTGCTGGTTCATCCGGGTACAGGCAAGTTTGCCTTTGTTCTTGATACGTACGGCGTGTCGCAAAACCTCGTAAACGGAACGACGACACCACAGGCCAACACGTGGTATCACGTAACTGGCACAACTGACGGGTCGACGATCAAGCTATATGTTAATGGCGTACTCGAAGGCTCGACGGCGCGGACCGTTGGCGGTACAGCAACATCGTCGCCGCTTGAGATCGGTCATTTTCCGACCGTTACCGGCGGCGCACCAAACCCATCGCCTGTTGCCCGACTTCAGGATGATGTCGAAATTTTCGATCGGGCGCTGAGTGTCGGCGAGGTGCTTGCCAGGTATTATGCTTCGTCGGCGAGCGGCATGCGTGCGTGGTATTCAGCCGAGGGTAACGCCGACGACAGATTTGGTGTTAACAACGGTACGCTCCAAAACGGTGCCGGAACGTCCACGGGTAAGGTCGGACAGGCATTCAATCTGGACGGCATTAATGACAATGTAACTATTGGCGACATTGATCTGCCCAGCACGTTTTCTATTGATGCGTGGGTCAATCCCGTCAGTATTGCCGGCAATCCTTATATTCTTGCCAAAGATGACGGAGTTGCTCGCAGCTACTACTTTGCGATCGAGCCGGCCGGAACTTTGGTCGCTTCGGTCCGCAATTCGATCGGGCAGTATACCCAGTACCGGACGAACAGTCCGGTGATAGCCGCGGGAGGCATGCAGCACGTGGCGATGACCTATGACGGTTCTGCCGGAGCAAATCAGAAGGTAAAATTCTACGTCAATGGTGTGAATGCACCTGCGGCATCGCTCGGCGGATTTGATAGCGGTGGTACGCCTGAGAACAATTCGTCAGTGGCACGGATCGGTATTTTTGGCGATGGCGTCTCAGCACCATTCGGCGGTCTGATCGACGAGGTTGAGATCTTTACGAGAGCGCTGTCGGGCACAGACGTCGCCGCGATATATAACGCTTCGACGGCAGGCAAATGCCTCGCACCAGAGGTTACGGTCGAAGAACCGGTCAATACGCCGCTCAACGATGGTGTTTCGACGGTCAATATGGGTAGCGTGACCTACCTGTCATCGAGTGCACCCAAGACGATCACCGTTCGCAACAATGGAACGACGACGCTTAGTATTAACGTCGCGGGAATAACCGTCGACGGAGCAAACGCGTCCGACTTCGCGATCGATACGACGGGAATGAGTCCGTCCTTGGCGCCAAATGGCAATACAGCATTCACAGTCACCTTCACACCGAGCGCAGCCTTGGTTCGCACGGCGGCGATCCACATACCAAACGGCGATGGGGACGAAGATCCGTTCGATATCGGCCTGACCGGAACCGGCGGCGTGGCGACGACGACAACGACGGTGAACTTTGAGACATCTCCGTACGTCTATCGCGGCAGTGCCTTCACGGCGACTGCATCGGTGACGGGTGTCGGTTCGCAGAGCTTTACCGTTCCGGTGACGGTTACGTATTCGGGCGACTGTACGAATGTGACGGGCCCGAATGGTTGTACGGCAAACGCTTCTTATGCGGGTGACGCAAACCACTCCGGCAGCAGCGACAGCAAGAGCATAACTATCACCAAGGCACCCTCGTCCGTTACGGTCGCACCTCTGAGCACCCAGTACGACGGCACCCCAAAGACAACGACGGCAAACGTTGCAGGAGTCGGAACGGGGATCACACAGACCGTCACGTGGAGCTATTCGGGCAATTGCTCGGCGGCTCCTGTGAATGTTGCAGAGACACCTTGCACGGCAAGGGCCGATTATGCCGGCGACACGAACCATAGTACGAGCTTTGGAACGAATACCATCACGATCACTCCTGCGGCGACAACGACGACGGTGAACTTTGAGACATCTCCGTACGTCTATCGCGGAAGTGCGTTTACGGCGACGGCGAATGTAACGGGTGTCGGCACGCAGAGCTTTACGGTACCGGTGACGGTGACATATGCAGGCGACTGCACGAATGTGACGATCGCGAACGGCTGTACGGCGAACGCAACTTACGCCGGTGACAGCAATCATCTGGGAAGCTCAGATAGTAAGAGCATCACGACCACACAAAAGAGTGCGATGTGGACAACGAACGCGCGAATTCGAAGGTCTTTGCGACGGCCGATCCTGTGCCTCTGACAACTGGTTCGGGCTCAGGCTTCCTCGCGGCAGATAACGTGACGGCGACGTATTCAAGAGTCGCGGGTGAGGCAGCGAGCCCGCCGACCTATCACATCACGGCGACGCTCAGCAGCACAGGCCTGCTCACGAACTATGCGATCACCAACAACGGTGCCGAGTTCACGATCCAGTCGAGGAACCTCGGAACGGTGACGCTGGCAAATGCACCGGCTACGCTGATCCCTGATGTCGTGGTCTCAGCGACCGGATCACCTTCGGTGGCAAGCGGACTGACAAATGCGTCCGGTGTTTACACAATGACGGGCTTTGGTTCGACGAGTTACACGATAACACCGTCGAAGACGCCTTATCCGTTCAATGCCTATAACGGCGTGTTCTCGAACGACGCGACGCTCATCTCCGCCACGTCGTCGGCCTGATCACACTCCACTCCCGGAACAGTTGAGAGCGGCAAGGTCTCGGCCTCCCGAATGTCTCGTCATTCGAGGCAGCACTTGTCGCCCAGTACATCGTGGTGTCAGCCATCCCATCAACCAGACGGGCCAGTGGAAGTTCACGCCTGTTTCGACATCGCTGATCGTCGGACAAACAGCACAGCGGACTTCCAGGCTTCGCCAATGGGTGATGTCAACGGCGACCGGACCACGAATCCTTGCCTGACGGCATTCACATCGTGCCGCGACGCCGAACCGCTGACCGACCCGGAACGCATCAAGAACGCCGTCACAGCCTCTCTGTCGCCTGTCAAAGCGGCACAGGCTCTGAGATCACCGTTCCATTCAGGATCGACAATCTGAGAGGCAAACCTGTTGATTCGTTCCAGTTCGACATCGAGTACGATCCTGAGGTCGTCTCGCCGGCGGAACTCGCCGCAAGCATCGAAGCGACGAACGCCGCCAACATGTCGATCGCCTACAACTCCCCGCAGAAGGGCCTCTTGAAGGTGGTCGTTTACGGAGCCTATCCGGCACAAGGCGACGGCGTTTACGTCAACCTCAGATTCCGTGTAAACGGCACGGCAAGTGCCTCGTCACCGCTGACGATCAGAGGCTTCCGCTTCAACGACGCCGGTGATGATGTTTTCGCGAACAACGGAAGACTATCCGTCTTTAATTAAAAGAACACGGCCGTTCCTAATAAGAACGGCCGCGTTTTTAAGCTCAATTCGCTGCGGAGGACAGCCAGTTACGATCTGGATCTTTTGATCGTCGATTTAACCGATCCGCATGTCAACATTCGACTGCCGTAATAGGGATTTCTTATCTCTTTAGCGGACGAAAGCCACGATGACTTTTTCATCGGGCAATACTGCAGGAATGCGTCGGTCTCATTTGCCTTGAAGCCGACAATAAGAGAGTACATGTTCCCCGAAAGCGTCGCGAAATGCTCGCGTTGATGTTCTAGGTCTTTCTTGGTGTTGATATGACGGGCATCTTTTTTTAACGGAGCCGAGAGCTTTGCCCACAGCGCGTTCTGTTCGGCGGTCATTTTCGCAGTATCGATCGATTCTAACGACTCGGCAAATTCTGCTGCCCTTGAACTTGCGGCCGCGGCGTCAGATGCGACCAAGGCGTCTTTGACCAAGTAATAATTGTTGAGAGACCTTCCAATCTGCCCCTGAACCGCCGGTTCGATCGTTCCAAGATCGGTTTGGCCGTTAACTGCACCCGCTGCTAACGCAAAAACTACCCATATCAATAAATTCCTTACCTTAATCATTGTTGTGCTCCTAAAACCCACTTAATAGTTATATGTGACTCCAGCTCCAAACCCGAAGTGATTGTAATAGCTGCCGCTAAGTTGCCACCTTTTTTTCAGAATGTAACGTAGCCCGAGGTGATATTCCTTGTCGGTATTCCACATTCCGTCGAAACGAAGACGGCTTGTTAGTGCGAGGTCCTCGCGGCTGAGCTGCAGGCGAAACTTGCCCTTGGTATTTACACGGGCATCCGCCCTGACAAACATTGGCAGCGTGTATTCGAAACCAAGCGTTCCGAAACTCTCATTTCTCCAGCGTTTTTCGCGATGGTCCTTTTCACGGTTGAGTTCGAAGCCCACATAGCCGTTGAAAAACTGCTGTTTACCGAAAAATCGGCCGATCTTATTCTCGCTTTCAAAACCGTGTTTGGGGTTAAAATGAAACTGCGTCGAGCCAAAATAGTCGTTGTTCATAACCATCGCATGGCCAAAAATTCCGTTCGTTTGGGCAGTGAGATTGAATGACGAATGGATCATCCGCTCGTCCTCTTTCCTGAAGTAGTCCCAGTTTGAGTGCGTCGGAGCGACTTGTGTGTTGGGCGGCGAATCCTGATACGAAAACACGCGTCCCATCCCGGCCATCATGTGATAAAGCACGTGACAGTGGAAGAACCAGTCCTTTTCCTCGTCAGCCGCAAATTCGATAACGTCTGTTTCCATCGGCATTATGTCGAGGACGTTTTTCAGCGGGGAGTATTCACCCTGGCCGTTCAACACCCGAAAGAAATGCCCGTGCAGATGCATAGGGTGACGCATCATCGTGTCGTTGTAGATCTTGATCCGGACCGTCTCGCCTTTTTTGATCAGTATCTTGTCGGATTTCGAAAGCGGCTTGTTGTCCATGCTCCACATATAGCGGTTCATGTTGCCGGTGAGGCGAAAACTCATCTCGCGAAGCGGCCGCTTGGCGTCAAATTCTGTCTTGACAGGCGACTTGAGCATTGCATAATTCAGGGTCGATGGCGGTTGAACGTCAGGCCGCATTGGGTCGGGCACCGTTTCCGGGTACATCACGTCGTTCATGTCCATCTGCTGATAACTCATGTCCATTTTGTGAGAACCCATTTGGTTCATCATCTTCATTCCTTCGAACAATTTGAGCTTAGGCAAGACAGGGGCCGCGACGCGTTCCCCCGAACCGAGCCAAAGCGAGGTCGACTTAGTACGGTCCTCGGCGGTCGCCCGCAATTCGAACGCTCCGACGCTCGGGATTGTGATCATGACATCGTAAGTCTCGGCGATTGCGATAAGCATGCGGTCCACTTGAACTGGTTCGGTATCGATGCCATCACTGGCGACGACCGATAGTTGGCCCCCGGCGAACTGTATCCAGAAATAGGTCGAGGCCGAGCCATTAATGATACGCAGCCGCACCCTATCGCCGGGTTTGAATTGGGGAGCTTCGTCCTCTTTCTTTCCATTCGCCAGAAATGCATCGTAATAAACGTCCGAGACGTCCATCGCATTCATTCGACGCCATTCCTGGCGAAATTTCTCTCTAAGAGCGCCGGCCTTTGCGGCTTCGCCGTAGCTCTGAACCGCACCTTTCTTGATCGCGTACCAATCGTTGGCGTTCTTAAGATTGCGCATCACTTCGTGCGGATGCTCGTCCGTCCAATCGCTGAAAAGCACCGTATGATTCGGCACGGGCGGCTCATCTCGCTTTTTGATGATCAAGGCGCCATAAAGCCCCCTCTGTTCTTGCAGATTGCTGTGCGAGTGGTACCAATAGGTTCCGTTCTGCCGGATCGGAAAGCGAAAAATGTGAGTCCCGCCGGGCTCGATCGGCGTGGTTGTCAAGAACGGCACGCCGTCCTGCTCGTTTGGGAGAAGGATACCGTGCCAATGGATCGACGACTGCTCGCGAAGGTCATTGCGAACGTGGATCTCCGCGATATCACCCTCAGTAAAGGTCAGGGTCGGTGCAGGTATCTGGCCGTTGACAGCGATGGCATGAGCCATCTTCCCCGAGTAATTGACCATCTTTTCGCCAATTACAAGGTCATACCGGACAACATTTTGCGCACCCGCGGCCACAGACAAAAATGCCACAGCCACTGATAAATACAGCAGTTTCATATACAACAAATGGAGCGCCCGGCCAAGCCAGGCGCTCGTTGAGCGTTAAATGCCGTTAGTTATCAGACCGCCGGGGCGTCTTTCTTTTCTTTTGCGGGATTGCAGCATGCGCACGAGCAGCCGGCCTTGCCGTCTTTCGCCGGCATTGTCGCGTCGTGCATATCGTGTCCCTTCATTCCCTCTTTCATCATCGGGCATGACTTGCCGTCGGCCATCTTCATGGTGCCGTCAGGATTTTTCATGTCGTGATCCATTGAGGCATCCATCTTGTGTGCACCGTCTTTCATCATCGGGCATGAATGGGTGCCGTCAGCCGACATTTTCATCTTGCCTTCTTTCATCATCGGGCAAGAGCCGTCCTTGCAGCACGCACAATCGCACGAATGACCGGCGTCAGCGGCCGCACCGGCCTTAGCGTCTTTCGACTTCATCGGGCAAGAGTCGCCGCTGCAGCAGCAGCACGACATTGTGGTTGCGTTAGTGGTGTTGAGGTTTGAGTTTACTGCGTAAACAGCGATGCCGATCCCTAGAAGGGCCATCGCAGAGATAATTAATAAGATCTTCTTTTTCATTGTATTACTCCGTAAAAAAAGCTATTTGTGCTTTGAGAATTTGCGCTTAATTTGCGCAACATTTCGACAAACGCGTATGAGAATTTTCTCATCCGGGCGTTAGCTTAGATACGGATCACACAATTGAGGAGGCGTTCGACACGGCGGTCGAGCGGAGGCGGGCGGTAGACAGGAGTGTGCTCAGAACCGAGGTCAATAATGACCGGGGCCGTATGATCGAAATTCGGAATTTCGACTTTCTCAGCCAAAACAACAGAATAACTGAGCGATTTTTCGACCGGAGCGGGAAACATCCCAACAGGCAACATACAACATGCCGCCTCGTCCGGTGTAACACTGCTGTTATCACTCCTTTTTTCGGCTTGTTTCTTTGCCTTTCGGCAATGGTCGGAAAGCAGAGATTCGTCAGCTCTGGCAGAGTTTGCACTTGCCTTCTGGCTGCAATAAGTCAGGCAAAGAGCCCCGCCGGCATTAAGGCAAAGGAACGCTACTACGAATAGCGAAACGAACCTTGTATGTTTGCGGGCGAAACTCATGATCAAACAATATACCTATTTCTCAGCCATGTCTGTGACGCCTGTCACAATTTCAGCACCCTACAGCGAGAATAGTATCCGAAAAGGCGAAAAAATACTAGACATTAAAGCGGAAGTCCACGACATCGCCGTCCTGCATGACGTATTCTTTGCCCTCGAGTCGGGCGAGGCCTTTTTCGCTGGCGGCCTTTCGTGAACCGCAGGCGACGAGGTCATCGTAGCCGATGATCTCGGCGCGGATAAAGCCGCGTTCGATGTCGGTGTGGATCTCGCCGGCGGCCTGCGGGGCTTTGGTGCCGATCGGGATCGTCCACGCCCGCACTTCTTTTTCACCTGCTGTTAAGAAGCTCATCAGGCCGAGCATATGATAGGCGGCTTTGATCAGGCCGTCGACGCCTGAGGACGAAAGGCCGAGATCCTTGAGATATTCATCGCGTTCGGCCGGGTCGAGGGCAACGAGCTCGGCTTCGAGCTTGGCGCAGATGACGACGACATCGGCGTTTTCGGTAGCGGCGTGCTTTTTGACGGCCTGAACGTGGGCGTTGGAATCTGGATCGGCAAGCGTTTCTTCGTCAACGTTGGCGGCGTAGATCGTCGGCTTGGTCGAGAGAAAGAACCACGATTTCAGAATGGCGCGTTCGTCGTCGGTCAGGTCGGCGGCGCGTGCCGGGCGGCCTTCTTCGAGCAGCGGCTGTATCTTGTCGAGGATGTCGATCTCGACCTTTGCCGCTTTATCGCCAGAGGCTTTTATGGCCCTGACGGCCTTGTCGCGGCGTTTCGCGGCCGAAGCGAGATCGGCGAGTGCGAGTTCGATCTGGATGGTCTCGATATCGCGGATCGGGTTGACCGAGCCCTCGACATGGACAATATTGTCGTCGTCAAAACACCGCACGACCTGTATGATCGCGTGTGTCTCGCGGATATTCGCGAGAAACTGGTTACCCAGGCCCTCGCCCTTTGACGCTCCGCGGACGAGCCCTGCGATATCGAGGATCTCGATCACCGCGGGTACGACCTTTTGTGCGTTGTTGAGTTTTTCGAGAACGCCGAGCCTTTCGTCCGGTACGGCAACGACGCCGACATTCGGCTCGATGGTCGCGAACGGGTAATTTGCCGCAAGCGCCGCTTCCTGAGCGGTCAAAGCGTTAAAGAGAGTAGATTTTCCGACATTGGGCAGGCCAACGATTCCAGCTTGTAACATAAGAGCGATTCTCCGCGAACATTCAAAAACTCTTATTTTACCTTTGAACTCTTGTTTTACGAAATTCAGAGCGTGAAAGGGTCGTGTCGCTGGCTATCTGCGGGCGTAATACATCCCGATATTCTTGAGCCTCGACGAATTTTCGCCGTCGAGCCAATCAAATCTCGCCCGGGCGAGCGGGATGATGTCGTGCTCGCCGATCTTGCCGTCGAGTTCCTGAGCTGCGAGGTCGTAGATTAGCGATTCGGCCTCGCGTGACAGTTGTGTGAGTTCAGCGATCTCGGTGTCTGACAGCTCTGGAAATAAGGTGTGAATTCGATCATTTATCGGCTTGCCGTAATTTTCACCCCATTCGGTGACGAGCTTTAGAGCGTAATTTATCAGCCCCGCAGAGAACGGCTCGCCGCTGTGGTGCGGTTCGATCGCGATCGCGGGAATCGGGAAACCTCGAATATCAGTACCTGCCGACGCAATATGCTCGGCCTGAGCGAATTCGGGATAGCGGTCGGTGAACTGCTTCGGGAAAAACTTGATAAAGGTCAGCCTGAGTGCCTCTGCGTCCGGCAATTCGATCGCTGCCTCATAAAATCCGGGCTGGAGGTGTCCGATGTGCAGGCGATAATTTTGTCCGACTTCGGTTTGTGCCGATTCGTATCGGTCCGCTCCCCAGCCATGAACGCGATCGGTCACCGTCACTGACAGGATCGCATCGTACCCTACCGGAATAAAGATGACCTGATAATGGATCGCCTGTTCGACAAACGCTTCGCCGTTTGTCCCGGTGAACGACGTGACTGTCACCGGACAATGTCCAGGGGGAACGTTCTCGGCAAACGGCGGGCAAGGAAGCAGATCTACTCTGTCGATCTTGGCCCTTTCGCCCGTGCCGTCATCCGGAAGATACATCACATCCGCCTCTTCCAACTCGAACAATGTCCCCTCGGCAAAGTGCGGATCTTGCCGTAAGAAATAAAGGTTGAATTTGCGTATTTCGCTCATCGGGGAACAAAGCTCGATCAAAACGGTGATTTCGAAACTGAATATATCATAGCGTCCGGCGATGATGAATAACGGCTGTTTTCCGTGTCTCGAATTGTGTTTTACGCTAATATTGAAGTAAGTTATTTAGAAGTTTCGACTCGAAATCTATGTTCCTTACATTGATCATTTTGGCTCTCATTGCGCTTGGGGGGATGGCTCTCACGTATCTCGTTGCCGAAGACGAGCGGTTTATGTGGCGGCTCTCGGCGGGGAGCATTGCGGGCTCGGCGATGTTTGGCACGATATGCTTTGCGATCGCCTGTTTTGCAGGGTTTACGCAAGCCGTTATCGTCATATCGGCGCTCATCACGATGCTGCCGCTATTGCTTTTACGCAGCGGCGAGTATCAGAAGCGGTTCCTGCACGACTGGGCAAAAGCAAAAGGCACGATGGAGGGCCTCAACCTCAAGAAATTCCTGCGTTTCGCCTATTACGCGTTCTTCTTTTTTGTATTCTGGTTCTTTTTTGACCGTGCCGTTTACGAACTAAAGGACGGTATCTACACGGGCGGGTCTCAGAATTACGGAGACCTGCCGTTCCATCTCGGTGCGATCTTTGCGTTTACCGACGGGGCGACCTTCCCGCCGCAAAACCCCTCGTGGGCCGGGGCAAAATTCTCTTACCCTTTCATGGCCGACTTCCTGGCGGCATGTCTTGTTAAGCTAGGTATCGATTTTAAGGCGGTGATGGTCACGCAGAACATCACTTGGGCGTTCGCCCTGCTTGTGATCATCGAGCGTTACGCCGTCAAATTAACAAATAACAAACTCGCCGGACGCATCGCCCCAGCACTGCTTTTTTTCAGCGGAGGGCTCGGCTTCCTCTGGTTCTTTGGCGACATGGCCGGATGGGCAAAGGGTTTTGTTGATTTTCTGACTCATCTGCCCCGCGACTATACCATCCGCGAGGAATTTCGCTGGGGCAACCCGATGGTCGTGCTCTTTATTACGCAGCGAGGGCTGCTCTTCGGCATGCCGCTGACGATCCTTGTCATTCAGTATCTTTGGCGGATATTTACCGGCGGACCTGCAAAAGAAGCCGAACCCGAGACCAAGAAGAAAAAGAATGAAGAAACTGTCTCTTGGCTCAAGCATCCTTTGCTGCCGCCGGTCATGGTCGGACTGCTCGCCGGAACGCTGCCGCTCGTTCATCTGCACAGCCTGATCGCTCTGTTCATCATCTCGGCATTTTTGCTTGCGATCCGGCCGTCACGTTGGCGCGAGTTGGTCGCTTTCGGAGTCGGCACGGCAGTCATTGCCGTTCCTGAACTTATCTGGTCGGTTACGGGAACCGCATCTGAAACAACCAAATTCTTCGGCTGGCACTTCGGCTGGGATAAGCGCGACCTCAATATTTTTTGGTTTTGGATCAAGAATACGGGCTTAGTATTCCCTTGTATCGCCGCCGCGATCTACCTGCTTTGGGTACATTTGAAAACAACGAATGCCGATGAAGAGGCCGCTAAAAAAACAGATGACAATTCCCCTGATGCTAAGTCGCTTCTTCTGTTTTACATCCCATTCGCGTTTCTCTTTATCCTCACAAACGTCACGAAGCTCGCACCGTGGGAGTGGGATAACATAAAGATCCTGATCTATTGGTTCATCGGGTCGCTGCCGCTGATCGCCTATGTTCTGGCATGGCTTTGGCAGCTAAAAAAAGGATGGCAATATATTGCCGGCGTTTGCATAGTCGTTTTGACCCTTTCAGGCGCGATCGATATCTGGCGAACCGCATCCGGACAGATCAATTCCCGCGTGTTTGAAACCGACGGGATGAAACTCGCCGAACAGTTAAAACTAAAGTCTGACAAAGGCGCGATGTTTCTGAATGGCCCCGTATTTAACACCACGATCGTGCTCACGGGCCGCCAATCTCTAATGCGATATACGGGCCATCTCGGCTCGTACGGCATTGATTACTTTTCCCGCGAGGCTGACGTCAAACAGATCTACCTCGGCGGCCCGAACGCCGCGGCACTGCTCGAGAAATATAAGATCGACTATGTTTTGATATCGCCATTTGAGAAGAACGATCTCAAGGCGAACGAGGAGTTTTTCAAAAGATATCCGGTTTTTGCAGAGTCCGGAGCATTCAAAGTTTATAAGGTCAGAGGTTGATCGAGATACGATTTTGGTATGAGTAAAAAAGGAAAGAAAGTAAAAGCAGTCAGGCCGCAGCCGGCCGCCGGAAACGCTGAGACGACAGAGGCTGTTAAGGAAACGACCGTTGCCGCGGTCGTCGCGCATCCCGCAGAACAGATCAAGTGGATCGAGTTCACGGATGAACTCTGGAAGCGGTGTGCATGGGCGATCACGATCTTCGCCGCATTTATGCGAGTTGTAGTTCTCGATCTTCGCCCGATGCATCACGACGAGGGCGTAAACGGATTTTTCCTATCAAACATGATGCGTGACGGCATCTATAAATACGATCCGGCCAATTATCACGGCCCTTCGCTTTATTATATTGCCGCTCCATTTGTTGAGATCTTTGGTTTTAACACCTATTCGATCCGCATCAGCGTTGCGATCTTTGGGCTCCTCACGGTCGTTCTCGCACTCTATCTTAAAAAATATCTGGGAAATGTCGGCAGTCTGGTTGCAGCGTTTTTTCTCGCTATCGGACCCGGAATGCTTTTTATCTCGCGCTATTTCATCCACGAGATCATTTTCATTTTCCTTAGCCTCGCGGTGGTAGTGTCGGTCGTTTATTTCCTTGAGAAACGAGAGGCCGGCCCGGGCGCAAAAGCCTGGCTATGCTTTATCCTTTGGAGCTGCTTTGTTCCGTCCGCTATATTTACTGCGAAATTTATTGGCGGTGAAAATATGACGGTCGTCTGGGCGATCCTAATAACGCTTTTTGTCGTCGCCGCATTTTTGGTCCGCTTCATTGTCCGCTGGATAATGACGTGGGACGAAGGCCGCCCCGTGTATTTGATCCTCGCCTCGGCTAGTGTCGCAATGCTTTTTGCGACCAAAGAAACCGCGTTTATCACGCTAGGCACGATGATCATCTCAACGGTGTGTATCTGGATCTGGCGACGGTTAAAGCCGGATGGGCCCCTCACTAGCAGTTGGTTCAATATAGTCATTGGCTTTCATCTTGCGCTCGCCGCCGTCGGGGTCTATTTCCGCAAAGAGCTTTACGACGCCTGGGGCTGGATGAGCGAAACGTATCTGCAGGGCAAATTTCAACCGGCCGAGAATTTTGCATTTGCTCTTATAGTATTTGTGCTCGCCGCAGCGCTCACCGCGTGGGTCTTGTTTCTGTTAGAGATGCGTAAGTCCAACGAAACGGGCTTCACCGAGCCTGTCGATCTCACGTTTGGTAATTTCGTCGCGGGACTCGGCGGTCGAAACACCATGATCTTTACGGTCGTGTCGGTCGCAGTGATATTTATCTATCTGCTGGTCCAGTATTTCACCTCGTATTTCACATACGCGGAGGGCTTCTGGAAGATGTTCGAGGCATACAATATCTGGACCAAAACAGGCGGCAAGGAGCATTCGCAAAACGGTTATACAGCCTATTTGAAGTGGGGAATAAAGACCGAATCTGTGCTGTTGATGCTCTCTGTCCTAGGTGGCCTGATCGCCCTGATCAAACGCAAACACAGGTTTGCGATGTTCACGGCATTTTGGGCACTCGGCCTTTTCATGGCATATACGATCATCCCTTACAAAACCCCGTGGCTCGCACTCAGTTATCTGCTGCCGATGACCCTGGTAGCGGGATACGGCCTCAACGAGCTTTACAATTCGCGGGATGCGAGGCTTAAATTTCTTGCGGCCTCACTGTTTATCTCAGGCACGGTGCTGCTCGGCTATCAGTCTTATCAGCATAATTTCGTTCGTTATGATGACGACCGGATGCCATATGTTTACGCTCATACTCGACGTGGATTCCTGGGCCTTGTCGAACGCCTCGACTATTATGCAGCAAAGAGTGGTAAGGGAGCCGATTCGACTATCGAGATCGTTTCGCCGGACTATTGGCCGATGACCTGGTACACGCTCAAATTTAACCACGCCAACTATCACGGCCGTATCATCGATTCGACCAACGCCGAGTTTATCGTTGCGAAAAAGCGAGACCAGGATGCTGAGGTGATCAGTAAATATTCTGAGAAATATAAATTCGTGGGTATGTATCCCCTGCGGCCGGGCGTAGATCTGAACCTGCTTGTCAGGCGCGATATCGCTGACCCTGACACGCAAGAGCTAAGCGCGATACCGTCGGTTCCTATGACGCCTTAGTCGTACCGCATCGATTCAAGCCGGGCCGGAAACGTTGACAAAATGTTTCCGGCCTTTATTCATTTCCGTAAATGACCGAAAACCTTTTTTGGTCACCGTCGTATAACATCTCCGACTAGCTCAATATCAAACACAGGGCCGGCACTCTTATTATGAAAATCTTTAGAAATTTCGCAGTTTCACTATTACTCTTTGCCGTTATGGCGGGCACGCCTGCCGTCTTTGCTCAAAAGACAAAACCTGCAGCCAAAACGGCAGCACCTTATTTTGGCAATATCGACGCGATATCGGCAAGACAGCTTAAAGATCATCTGACTTTTATCGCGTCAGACGAACTCGAAGGACGCGATACGCCGTCACGCGGTCTTGATATCGCGGCGATGTATATCGCACAGCACCTTTCGAGTTGGGGGCTCAAGCCCGGCGGCGATAATGGGAGCTATTTTCAAAAGGTGCCGCTTCGACTGAACAAACTGGACCCGTCGGCGACCCGCATAGAATTTAACGGCCAGCAATTTACCTATGGCACGGATTTTCTATCGAGCCTCAATGCGGCCGACATTGCTGCGAGCAATCTGGTTTTTGCAGGAAACGGATGGGTGATCAAATCAAAGAACATCGACCCGTATCAGGGCATTTCGGTCAAGGATAAGATCGTAGTCGTTGTAAATTCCCTGCCAAAGGGCGTGACTTTTCAGGACCTAAAAGGGCCGGCCGGCGGCGATTGGCTTTCACCGCCGCTTTACGCGCAGCAGAATGGGGCAAAAGCCGTTCTTACATTTTCATCTTTTTCGACCATGGCAAACTGGGAGGCGATCCGCTGGGGCCAGATGGACAAAGGGTCGGTCGCCTACGGCAAACCGGACGCGAACCAGATAACGATCCCGTCGATCACGATGTCCCCTAAGCTTTTGGCGAACATTTTTGCAGGCGAGAAATTCACCGCTGCCAATCTTTTTAATAAGGTCGTGACGGGCGATGCGTTTGAGTCGTTCGATCTCAAGCCTGAAAAAAAGGTCCGCATCACTGTCGGCGTCAAGACCCAGGATATTCACACACAAAATGTCATCGGCATACTCGAGGGCACTGACCCTTTGCTCAAGAACGAATTTGTCGCGATAGGTGCCCACTACGACCACGTTGGGATGAACCCGTTCGCGCCCGGCCCGGATAAGATCTGGAACGGCGCTGACGACGATGGCAGCGGCACCGTTTCGGTGCTAAATATCGCCGAGGCATTTGCCAAAGGAACCCAGAAACCGAAACGATCGATACTCTTTATATGGCACGCGGGCGAGGAAAAGGGTCTCTGGGGCAGCGACTATTTCACCTCAAACCCGACCGTCCCGATCACATCCATCATCACCGAACTGAACATTGACATGATCGGCCGTTATCAACGGCCCGGTGACGAAAATCACCCGCAGAACAAGCGTCTGCCAAAGCCGGGTGAGATCTTTACGATCGGCAACCGGATGATGAGCACCGAGCTCGGCCAGATCGCCGACGACGTCAATAACTCGCTGCTCAAGCTCAAATTTAACTTTGAGTACGACGGCCCGACACATCCCGACCAGTTCTTTTACCGTTCCGACCATTTTAATTATGCCAAGCGCGGCGTGCCGATCATCTTCTTTATGGACGGTGATCATGAGGACTATCATCAGCCGTCAGACTCGGTCGAAAAGATAAATTTCGAGCAGATGGAAAAGGTCGTCAAAACGATCATGGCGACCGGTTGGACGCTGGCAAACGGAGCAAAACGTCCAACGGTGGACAAACCGCTGCCGGCAAATGTAACAGGTAACTGAAATGAAAAAACTCGTCCTACTATTGTCACTGCTGGCGATCGCGGCCATTCAGGCCATTTCGCAAACCACGGCATTTGTCGGGGTCAACGTCATCCCGATGGACCGCGAACGGGTTCTCGCAGATCAGACCGTTATCATCAAGAACGGCGTGATCGCCGAGATCGGCAATGCTATAAAGGTTCGGGTTCCAAAAGATGCAACTGTGGTCGACGGAAAGGGTAAGTTCCTGATTCCCGGCTTTGTCGATATGCACACGCACCTGATGTCGGATGAGGCGTTTCCTGACGAACTCGCTCCTGACGAGCTAAAGGTAATGGTCGCAAACGGGGTGACGACCATTCGTTTGATGATCGGCACTCCCGAACACCTCGTCCTTCGCGCCAGGTCGGCATCCGGTGATATCATCGCTCCGACAATGTGGGTCGCTTCGCCGCATTTGACGGGACGAGAACAGGGCAATGACTTTGTGGTCACCACACCCGACCAAGCCCGTGCCGCGGTCCGGAAAGCAAAGGCCGACGGCTATGACTTCATCAAGATCACGACGTTTCTCAAATCGCTCCTTTATGAGACTGCGGTTGACGAGGCTGCAAAGCAAAATATACGCGTAGTCGGCCATGCGGACAGCCGCTTTGTTACAGTACCTCGAGCGTGGAAGGCTCGGCAGCAGATCGAGCATCTCGACGGTTATCTCGAAATGCTTCTCGCTGACAACGCACCCATGAAGGGCTCGGTCTCGGACCTCTACATTTACAATCCGAAGAACTGGGAGAGCCTCGATTTCGTCGATGAGAAAAAGATCGCCGAGGTCGCCCGCAAGACGGTCGAGTCAAACCCGTTCGTTGATCCGACGCAGAGCTTTATGAAGAACACGTTTGGCTTGCCCCGAAGCGAAGAGTCGATCCGCGCCCAACCGGACTTCAATTTCTACCCAACAAAAACACAGGATTTTTACATCAACTACCTGAAGCGGACCCCTCTCAATCAGGTTTCGCTTGAAAAACGAGCACGGTGGGTCGAGCTCCGCAACAAACTCATCAAAGCGATCTATGATGCGGGCGGCAAGATCATGGTTGGATCCGACACGCCGGAGTTTCTTTGGTTATATGGGTTTACCGAACATCGCGAAATGAAAGCTCTTGCCGACGCCGGGATGTCGAACTACGCGGTGCTCGCGGCCGCAACGCGAAACGCTCACGAATACCTCGGCTCGCTTAAGCGTTCGGGAACGATAGAGAAAGGCAAGCAGGCGGACCTCGTCCTGCTCGACGCTAATCCGCTGGACGACATTGCAAACACCGAAAGACGGTCAGGTGTCATGCTCAAGGGCAAATGGTACACACAGGCAGAAATGAACCGATGGCTTGACGAGATCGCTCCGCGCTTTCACAATGCGGAACTGAAGGAAACTAAATAATGATGAAAAGAATAATGCTGCCGCTGATCGTTTGCATGCTATCGACCGTTGCGTTTGCGCAAGATGACAGATCGGCGGCGATCACAGTTGTAAACCAACTATTCGATGGAATGAAGGCAAAGAATGCCGAACAGATCAAAGGCGTTTTTGCTCCGGATGTTCACTTCCTCGCGATCGACAAGCCAAAGGATGGTAAAGGTATATCGAAATCCCGGGTATCGACCGGCGAGGCATTTATCAAGATGATCTCCGAGTCGAAAGCCCCTGAGTACATCGAAAAGATGATCTCGCCCGAGGCTGTGATCGCCGGTGATCTGGCGACCGTCTCAGGCCGATATACATTCTACGTCGGCGACAAATTCTCGCATTGCGGTACCGATGTCTTTAATCTTGTCCGCACCGAAGCAGGCTGGAAGATCGTGCAGGGAGCATTCACGCTCGAGTTTCAATGCGATCGTGACCTGAAAACAGTCGACGTGCCGAAGATCGATGCCGATCCAAAGGACATCGCAACCCTCGACGGTATTATCAACGCGTTTTACGCGACGATCACCGGCCCAAAGGGGCAACCGAGACAATGGTCCAGAGACCGGACGCTTTATACCCCGGATGTCCGGTTTGTCAGCATCAGTGAACAGGACGGCAAGATCCGTTCCGTCATCTCGAAACATCAGCAATTCGTCAACGCAAATAATGATTTCTTCGTTTCCGGCGGTTTTACCGAGCGTGAGATCAACCGCGTCACTAGGCGTTTTGGAAATATCGCACACGTTTTCTCGACCTACGAATACACAAATGACGCCGGAACGGATAAGGGCCGCGGTGTAAACAGCATAGAGCTTTTCTGGGACGGAACCCGTTGGTGGATATCGGCCGCGAGCTGGGACGATGAACGGCCAAATAATCCGATCCCAAAGGAGTTTCTCCCCAAAGGCCGAAAATAGGATGTCGGTTTGACCGGTATGCCCTTGGCCGCGACAACCATTGCACGCTTAACCGGCATCTGAGCAGGTAGTTCAAACTATTCGTGAGGTATCGTATGAAAGCCAGACCTGCGGCCTATTGCTTTGTTGTTCTTTTGATGCTTTTTCCGGCCCTTTCGCGGGCTCAGTCCTCGACGGCCGTCACGCCTGAAATGCGGGCCGAGGCGAATCGGCTTTACCAGGGGTCCGAATGGGAAAAGGCTGCGGCGGCTTACGAAAAGATCGTCGGCCTTGAACCTAAAAATCCCAACGCAAATTATCGCCTCGGCCTGACCCTGTTAAATCTGTCCAGGAACGCAGACGCTCAAAAACACCTCGATGCGGCGTTTACCGCGTCGCCGAACGCAGTGTTTGCTCTGGCCCTGGCACGGGCATACGCCCGCAGCGGTAATAAAGCGAAAGCCTTTGAGATACTCGATAAAAGTACAACGATAGGCGGCATAGCGCCGGAGACATTGAACACAGAAAAAGATTTTGCCGCATGGAAAGATGATCCGGCTTTCAAACTACTTGTTAACAAAAACGACCTTGCTGTCAATCCCTGCAAGGCAGCACCCGAGTTTCGCCAGTTCGATTTCTGGATCGGGGAATGGGACGTTAAAAATCCGCAGGGTGTGCCGTCGGGCACGAGCAGCGTTCAACTGATACTGGGCCAGTGCATCATATTTGAGAACTGGACAAGCGGCAGCGGATCGAGCGGAAAAAGCTTTAACATTTACGACACCATTGACAAGAAGTGGCATCAAACCTGGGTCGATGATAAGGGAACATTCACACATTACGTCGGCGGTTTGCAGGATGGAAACATGGTCATCGTTGCCGACACGATCGTCAGCGGCAAAAAAACGTTTGCAAAAATGACATTCTCTAGATTGCCGAACGGTGACGTCCGCCAATTCGGCGAAAACTCGACAGACAACGGTAAAACTTGGACGACCGCGTTCGATCTGATCTATTCGCGTAAAAAGTAAAATACCCAATAATAGACCGCGCAAAACTCCGAATCTCGCCCGGAAAACCTTTTTCCGGGCATTTTCGTTAAAACAACATGAGAATTCCTACTGTTGCCCTTTTGTTTGTTTTGTTCACTATCCCGTTGTTTGCCGGTGATATCAGGTCCGGCGACGATCTCATCGCCGCTATGCACAAAAAATATGACGGCAAGTGGTACAAGAC
The DNA here is from genome assembly GCA_044228165.1 of Pyrinomonadaceae bacterium. GTDB lineage: Bacteria > Acidobacteriota > Blastocatellia > Pyrinomonadales > Pyrinomonadaceae > OLB17. The sequence goes on from JBGAVK010000015.1 coordinate 37,560, forward strand.
GCTGACTTTTGTCCAAAAAACCGTACACCACCAGAGCGACGGCACGACGACGTCTGAGACCTGGCACGAGGCGATGACCTGTCCCGGGAAATTGCGCATTGATTTTGCGGACTCAAAATCCGGCGACGGGATCTTGTTCGCGGACGGCAAGATCGTCTCATTCAAAGACGGCAAAAGCGGGACGGCAAGGCCCTTCGTTCATCCCCTAATGGTCCTCGGCTTTGATGTTTATTGCCAAAGTCCTGAAACGACCATAACTCAGATCAAAAGCCTCGGCATCGATCTTTCATCCGTCCACAAGGAAAAATGGCAGGGCAAAGATGTTTACGTCGTGGGAGCCAAACTGGGCGACCTCACAACGCCGCAATTTTGGATCGATAAAAGGACTCTGCTTTTTGTTCGGCTCATTCAGGCTGCCGGCCGTGACAAAAAGAGCGTGGCGGAAACGCAATTCAATAATTATGTCAAAGCTAAAGGCGGCTGGGTCGCGGCGGAAGTTTTATTCTTCGTCGATGGTAAACCCACCACGTCAGAGATCTATTCAGATATTCAGGCAGACATTTCGTTGAGCACAGATCTATGGGATGCCGGGAAGTGGTTCACCGCAGATAAGACATACTATCTTAAAAAGTAGCGGCAACAGGGCGAGCGCGCTACAATTACGGACATTCAACCTAAGGGAGATCCGTAATGCGTATTTTCGCCGCCATTTTTGTCCTATGCTCACTTTCCGCCTCGACATTTGCTGTCGATTTGTCCGCTGAGATCAATGCCGCGACTGGAAAGATCCTGCCCCAGATCATTGAGTGGCGGCGTTATATTCACCAACACCCCGAGCTCGGCAACCGCGAATTCGATACTGCGAAACTTATCGCCGCCGAACTCCGCAAACTCGGCATCGAAACTCGCACCGGAATTGCAAAAACCGGCGTCGTCGGTGTCCTGAAAGGCGCTCAGCCGGGTCCGGTTATCGGTCTGCGAGCCGACATGGACGCCTTGCCGGTCACCGAGCGCGTTAATGTGCCATTTAAGTCGACCGTCAAAGGCGAATACAACGGCCAGACCGTCGGTGTGATGCACGCCTGCGGTCACGATTCGCATGTGGCGATGCTGCTCGGAACGGCAACGGTCCTAGCTGGAATGAGGGACAAGATCAGGGGTACGGTCGTATTTATCTTTCAGCCTGCCGAGGAAGGCCCGCCCACCGGTGAGACGGGCGGCGCTCCCGACATGGTCAAAGAAGGTGTAATGGACAACCCAAAGATCGACGCGATCTTTGGCATCCACATTAGCTCGGCCACCGAGATCGGAACCATCAGGTATAAATCGGGAGCGATGATGGCGGCGAGCGACTGGTTTAGCATCAAGATCAAGGGCCGTCAGTCGCACGGGGCATATCCGTGGCAGGGCATCGACCCCATCGCGGTCTCGACTCAGATCTATACCGGTCTGCAAATGATCGTTTCCCGTCAATCCGAACTGCCAAAAGCTCCCGTCATCATAACGGTCGGGCGAATGAGCGCCGGCGTTCGTGAGAATATCATCCCCGAAGAAGTTACAATGGCGGGCACCATTCGAACGCTCGACGCCGATATGCAAAAGGAAGTGCACGAACGCATTCGACGGACGGCAACGAAGATCGCCGAAAGCGTCGGAGCTACTGCCGAGGTTACCATCGAATCAAAGGCCCCGGTGACCTATAACACACCTGATCTTGTTAAAAAAATGCTGCCTTCCCTAGAAAAGGCAGTCGGTAAGGGAAATGTGTTTGACGCGGAGTGGGTGACCGGAGGCGAAGATTTCGCGTTTTATCGTGAAAAGGCACCTGCCTTCTTTTTCTTTGTTGGCGGGATGCCAAAGGGCGGCGACCCAAAGACCGTTCCCTCACACCATACACCGGATTTCTACATCGACGACAGCCGGCTGGATGTCGGTGTCAAAGCGTTTTGCAATATTGTTTTTGATTACACGAAGTAAGATATCAGCGGCATGATCAACGCCCGTTGAACGAGCCGCCGCCCCTAACTGTCCGCGGCGGCCCAAAACTGCTCTGGCCGGCACCACGGAAAAGCGGCGTGAAGATCCACTTTGAGTGGTTTTCGATACCGTAATAGGCAATCACAGATCTACTGCGACTTTGGCTCGCCACGCCGATGAACGGCGTATTTTCGGTAACGACGTCAAAATCGTCGTCTGCCTCATTATCGCTTTCGAGTTCGGTATTGAGTGAATTAACCAGAACGAGCGCCCAGCGGTCAAACAGTTGGCTGGGATTTGACGGAAGGACACCGCCATTGTAGTTTTGCACCCGCCTTGCAAATGGCCCGAGCGAGTCAACATCCGCCTTGATCAAACGCCATTTGCCGTCCTCGCTTAGCGGATCGATCATGGCAGACGCACGCAATATCTGTCGCTTCTTTGTTCCGTAAGGTATGCCTTCGAGCAGGTCGTCCATTGAATTAGGCAGTTTAGCACCGCGGTAATACTCGACATATTGGCGGATAGCCTCGGCGATCTCTTCGCCCCTGCGGATCGCCTCGAGCTCCTTTTCCCGCTGGATCTCTTGCTGTATCGTGGGTGCGACCGCCAAAAGAGCGACGGCAAAGACAGCCATTATTGCCATTATGGCAAAAAGCGTCATTCCCTCTTCATTTCGATATTTAGCGGCCATCGCCGTCATCATCGACATCTTCTTTCTTATCGATCGGCTTCTGAGGATTTGGATTTGCCTGCTGCGGCGGAACATATCGCGGTATGCTGTCCGGAATGCCGGGTATCGACCGCGAGCCCCCGGGTGTAAATTGAGGAAAACCCGGATCATTTGGAATGCCGGGCCGGGTCGGGCCGCCGGTGCTTGCCGCACCGCTATTTTTGGTCACCTGTATCGTATGCCTGAACCCGAGGCTTGTGTCTTCGAAAACAACTTCCGCCGCCGAGATATCGACCAGCCTGAAACGGCCGCCGACAATGTCATTTAGCCGGGCTCCGAACGGTTTTTCTTTACCTGTTTCTACGAGGTAAGCCGTGTCGTTGTTGTAGCGTTTACGTGCGATCATTCCGATATATTGATAACCCGGCTTTGGCGGAGCCTGTACCTGAAGCATGAACTGATTCGAGTACAAACGTCCGTCCGGCGTTTGGACGATCACCTGCCGCGACCCTTCCTGAGCGATCAGATTTGCAGGAATATCCGTGTAAAGCTTGTCAGTATTTACAAACGTCGTAGGCATCTCGACCTGATTAAAATAGATACGGGAGTCGCCAGTAAATTTCTCGCCTGTCAGTTCGAGCCGGAAACCCTTAGACCCGGCAAAGACGGTCTGCGGATTTGCAAATGCAATAAGCATCGGGGGAGGCGGAGCCGGCGTCGGAGGCAAAGGCGTTTTCACCGGCGGAGGCACGGGCGTCGGGCAGTCCGGGCCCTTGCACGGCGGCGGCGGCTCGTAAAATGCGAATATATTGCGGCCGGCATCCGGCGCATAGGCACTTCCGGGACGGTAATCGACCGGCGTTGTCAAATAAACAAAATCCTGTTCGGCGGCCGATGGCAAAGCGGGTACCGTTCGATTTGCCCCCGGCGATGACACCGGTTTGGGTGTGGGCGAGGCTGACGTGGTCACCTTTGTTGACGTGCCGCCAAACATTCCGCGCCCAAAAGCAAAATACAGCGCCACGAGCGAGATGGCGCCTAGCACCGCCGCTGCGATCATCTTGTTTCTTTCGGTCGAGGATTTTACTGCTGCCACTGCCATTACTTCGTTAGATATCTACTGCTCTGAGCCCGCAAATTTTAGACGGCGAAAATACGCCGCCATTTCGATATGCAGGCTCACCGTTTCGCCGTGCATCTTGCCCTGATTTTTGACACGTCCGGCCGTTTGTTCGAGCCCGCCGGCGGCGTTCGGACCGGTCGTCACAACTCGACCGTTCGGTGCCGCCATGTTTGGATTTGCAGGATTTATAGCTGCGGGGTTTGTCGTCGGATTTGCATTAGGTTTCGCAGTATCTCGTTTCTGCTGAGTCTCACTCGGGGCAAGTTCAACGGCACTGACGATGATAAATTCGCGGCCCGTTTCTATCTCACGGATAAATCGCCGCAGATCCTGATACGAGCCCTCAAGCGTAGTCGATACATAAACGCCCGGGTAGAGGCTGCGGTATTTTGCCCTGCCCTTTTCTTCCTCACCATTGTCATTCTTTTTTATTTCGGCAGATTCTAACGGTGAATAGTCCGGCCCTGTTGTATTTGTAAGACCATAGGCCGCGATCAGGCCATTCAACCTTTGATAAAGCGCCGCTTGCCCGGTCGCCGGAACAGGCAGAAATCTCGACTCAAAATCATCGACGCTGGCGACCAGTTTCGCGACCTGCGTTTCTGTGTTTGTGATCTCGCCGTATTTTGATTTGGCGGATGCGAGTTCGGCCTCGAGCCGGTCTGCCTCTGATCGATTTTTTGCAAGTTCTCGATTGGACGGAATGACGAAAACAAAATAAGCAAATGCCGCCAGGATAAGCGCAAGCGACGCGATCGTCACTGCAGCGATCTCTAGCGGGCCCCACATTGAGGACGAAACCTTTCGTGGACGATCAGGCGGTATCGGCAGACGAACGTGCTCAGCGACCTCGACTATTTCGGCGGTTTCGTTTTCGTTGGGTTCGAGATCAGCCATTACTGCCCGCCTCCCTGTTCATTTTTCGCAACATCCGTTGCGGGCGTCGTCGCATAACCGTAACCCGGTGTATAAACCAAGTGGAATGTGTATTCCGTAAAAGTTATTCGCTCATTTTTCTCGAGATCCTGGCCGCGAAGCTCCGCTTGAAAGATCCCCGAGTTATTCATGTTTTCGATCATCGCCATCACGGCGGGATAATCTTTGCTGATGACTGCGAATTCAAGCTCCGCCTTGATCCGGTCACCATCCTGAAAGACATTTTCGACCGCGATTCGCGACGCGCTGACGCTGCCGGGCAGGATCGACTCGATATCTGCAAAAAGCCGTGACCATCCGAATGTCTTGTTAGATACGAGTTTGTGTGAGGCGGATAAAAGAGCCTTTTGTTCGGGTGAAAGCAGCTGCTGAACCTTTTCGCCTTCGCCCTTGAGCCTTGCGATCTCAGTCTGCCGCTCTTGTATGGCCGATAAGAGAAGCTCGTTCTTTTTATTATTATCGTTCAAAACAGCAAGGCAATAAACACCAACGACCGCGGCCGCGGCCAATAATAGCGATGCCGCTAGATATGGCAGGACCCTATTCCTAAAAGGATAGGTGGCAAGATTTAGCTTTGTTATCACCTTAAAATACTACTCAAAAACCCGCGCAGAGGGCAAAACAAAATTCTAACACGAAAGAAAATCATTGTCTTTCACGTCAGCAGGAGGCAAATTGTTGCAAATGTTACACCTCAGTCATGCGCGGCGAGTTGGCAGATGACGGTTCAGTTCTTCTGAAGAGATATCTCGGTAGGCGGCGACGCGGTTACGGCCTTCGCGTTTCGCCCGATAAAGTGCGGAATCGGCCATCTCGACCAGCTCGATCGGGTCCGACGAGTCGTCCGGAAATGATGCCACTCCGATGCTGACGGTTATGTGATGAGTCTCTTTCACGCCCTGTTTTACAATGCTGAAGTTGTAGCTTTCGATATTCGCCCGAATACGCTCTGCGGCGACCATCGCCTGGGGCAATTCGGCATCGAGCAGGAAGGCCGCAAATTCGTCACCGCCGAACCGCGCCGCCGCGTCGCCGCTGCGCAGATTTGCGATTATGGAGATACCGATCTCTTCGATGGTTTTGCTGCCGGTCAAATGGCCGTACGTATCGTTTACCGCCTTAAAATTGTCGCCGTCCATCATCATCACGCAGAAAGGGCGGTTTTCGACCTTTGCTCGCCCCGCTTCGCGACGGAGTTCGGAAAAGAACGAACGCGATGACAGCAATCCGGTTAGGTCGTCATGCGAGATCAGGCGATGTATCTGCCGTTGATATTCGCGGTCGATCTCATCCAGCAGGTCAAACCTTAAGATCGTCTCGCCCACCGTGATCTTGTCGCCGTTCTCAAGCACTTCCTTGCGTATTCGCCGGCCGTTCAAAAATGTTCCGTTTCGCGAATCGAGGTCGTTCAGCACATATTCCGTTGCATTTTTCTCGGCGTTAAAGACCGCGAGAATGCGGGCATGCTGGCGTGAGACCTGATAATCGTTTACGCGCACATCCGCCTCGAGCGCCCGCCCAAGGATAACCTCTTCGCGCTCAAGCGGTATGGGTACAGCGATAAGCTCGCCGCTCAAAAATACAAGAGCTGGCTTTAGATCGCGCCGGACTATGGAGGATTCGTTCATAATGCGGCCGCCGCGGGCCTGAGAGGAGGGCAGCAATTATTAGGATAACCGATGCGCTGCAACAATTACCAGACTTTTTTGCACCCTTCTCGGCTGCAAAATCTGTCTCCAAAAAATGCGGTTTTACCCGTGCGATATTGTTATCACCGGAATAGTGTAAATGTGCTAGTATTCCGTTACCCCTTTTTTAATAGAGTTTTTTCGTCCGCAAACATAAACGGAGATTGTCATTAGATGGACACGAGTTCAAAAAATAAGTCACTTCAGAGGCAGGTAGATCCCGGTTATTTATTTTGTTCGCATTTATCGCGATACCGGTGATCATAAGCATTTTCTTTGCTCCAACAAACACCGGAAAGGTGGCGGCTCAAGCACAGGACGACCCCGCACCGAGGCTCCGAATCGACGGTGTCGCCGTGTTTGGCAACTCGAATCCGATCACGGTCAATGACAACGCGGCCGCGTCGCCGTATCCGTCAACGATCACTGTCTCGGGCGTTAATCCGGCATATATGACATCGGTGCGGGTGTCGCTTACGGGTTTTACGCATTCTTATCCCGACGATGTCGATATGTTCCTGGTCGGGCCGCAGGGACAGCGGGCGGTTTTGATGTCGGATGCGGGCGGCGGAAGCCCCGGTGTGGTCGGTGCGACGATCGGTTTTGAACAGTCGGCCGCGGCGGCAATTTCCGACACTTCGCTAACCGCCGGGCTATACCGGCCGGCAAACTACGAAACCAGCACAGACACATTTCCGTCGCCCGGGCCCGGGGCCTTGTTCATGGCTCCGGCCGACCTCAGTGTATTTAACGGGACAAACCCGAACGGAACCTGGAGCCTTTACGTCGTTGATGACGCCGCTCAAGACAGCGGCCTCATTTCGGGTGGTTGGCAACTCAGGTTCACTGTGCCGACGGTTTTTACGGTCAACTCTGCCGCGGACCCGGGAGACGGCACGTGCGACGCGACGTGCACATTGCGTGACGCCATTATTGCCGCCAACGCTTCGGTAACCGGCTCCGAATTGATCGCGTTTTCGTCAGCTTTTAATGCGCCCCAAACGATCGATCTGCAAACTGCCCTGCCGGACATTTCAAAATCAGTAACGATCAACGGACCCGGCGCAAATCTGCTAACCGTTCGGCGTTCGCCGAGTGCAGGTACCAATTTTCGCATATTTACGATCGGCGGCGGCATAGCTAATGGTGTCACGATCAGCGGCATGACTATCTCGAACGGAAATGCAACGGGCTTCGGCGATGGTAGCGGCGGCGGCATCAGCAGTAACCAAAGCAGTTTGGTTCTGACCAATGTTCACGTTGCCGGCAATAGGTCGGGCATCGCCGGCGGCGGCGTGTCGTTAGGATTTGCCGATGGATTGTTCACGGGCTGTACCTTCAGCGGCAACACCGTGTCCGGGCCCGGCTCCGTTGGCGGTGGAATTAGTTTTCAAGACAGCGGTGGCCACACCTTACGCATGGTCAACAGCACCGTCAGCGGCAACAGCGCCGGCGTCGGCGGCGGCGGTATCGAAAATCTCAGCGCCGGTGGCAATAGTCGTTTGGAAGTTGTCAATTCCACAATTACCGGCAATATGGCAGCTAGCGGCGGTATCGAAACCTTCGCGTTTAATTCAGGAGTCGCAAGTACGGCTCTGCGTAACAGCATCATCGCGGGCAACTCGTCCACCAATCTCGTTGCCGCAGCTGATCCTGGCGGCGTGGCAACCACTACTACCAACGGCTTCAACCTCAGCGACAACTACAATGGCGTTTTCACCCCGCTAACCACTGACATCACTGCAAGCCCGCTCCTCGGCCCGCTGGGCAACTATGGCGGCACGATGCCGATGCATCCATTGCTGAATGGCAGCCCCGCGATCGACGCCGGAAACAACTCAAGTTACACGACGGATCAGCGCGGACAGGCTCGACCCTTTGATATCCCGACGGTGACGAATGTATCTGATGGCTCGGATATCGGTGCCTTTGAGCTCCAGGCTTCTCCGGTTCCGGCGGTATGTGTTCCTGTAACCACGAACGCTTGTTCGCTCGGCGATCGGCTTAGCCATTTTTCGCTGACGGGTGAGGGTTCAGCTATCGATAACAACTCCGGAAATACGTGTAGCACAAATCCTCTCGGTTATTCGGACAATACCGCAATAATCCCGGCCGTCACGCTGGCCACGGCAAACACCTACAGCGGTTTGATGCAGACCGGCAATGCTAACGACTACGCTACGATCTGGATCGACCAAAATGACAACGGCGTATTTGAGAATCCCGAGCGGGTGCTCGACAATTTGCAGATCGGCACGATCGACAAGCTTTATGGCATCTATGTGCCGGCGAGCTTTCCACCGGGACTGCATAGGATGCGAGTACGCATTGTAGGGTCGGCCGGAGCTCCCGCGGGCCCAACGGACCCCTGCGCCAGTACCGCTACGGGCGAGACCGAAGACTATGTCGTTAATATTGCGGCGAGCGGGGCTGCACGTTCCGTCGCCAATGGAACACCCGGATCCTGCTTGGTGGCTGCCGCTATGACGATCGGGCCGAACAGCAACAACACTGTCGGCTTTGGTGTGCCGCTCGTCGACAGCTCGAACAATCTAATTGCCACCGTCTTTGCCAATGGCAACAATCTTGGCACAGTACGCGGCAGCTTTTATGTAAATAACGGGCCGGTCCGGCAAGTCTCGGGCGGACGGTATTACCTTGACCGTAATGTGACGATCGCTACGGACAATCAACCCGCCACGCCGTACAACCTACGCCTTTTCATTAAGAACTCGGAACTCAACGCTCTGATCGCACAGCCGGGAAGCGGTGTTACCAGCGTATTTGATCTTTACGCTACCAAATCGATCTCTAACGCCTGTGCCAACTCGTTTACGGGCGGCAGCCCGACGTCCCAAAGCCCAACCGGCTTTGGTTCGCTTGGCGGCGACAGGTTTCTCGATTTTACCGGACTCACGTCATTTTCGAGTTTCTTCCTTCACGGCGGGTCGACAGCTTTGTCGGTCGGTGAACCGACCGCCGCCGCAACGGCTGCAAATGTCAATGCCGGCGGGGCAAGCCCATACACATTTACTGTCACCTACACGGACGATACGGGCGTTAATGTCTCGTCGATCGGAACCGGAGATGTGACAGTGACCGGGCCAAACGGGTTCAGCTCAACGCCAACATTCCTCTCAAGTTCCTTCACGCAGGCGACTTCGGTTACCGCAACTTACAGTTTTACGCCACCAGGCGGCGGAGGTTGGGATGCGTCGACAATGGTACCTATAACATCAACATGGTTGCGGGCCAGGTCATAGATATCAGCGGTAATCCCGTTGCCGCAGGCAATATCGGTTCATTCGCCGTGAACATTTCTTCGTGTCCTACGATTACGCTAAGCCCTGCATCTCTTCCAAATTCCGTGTTCGGATTTAATTACAACCAGACCGTGACGGCTTCGCCCATTGGCGGGAACTATACCTTTACGGTAACGAGCGGATCATTGCCCGGAGGACTGAACCTGAACGCGACGACCGGAGTTATTTCCGGCACGCTGACGAGCATGGGTGCAAGCATTTTCAGCATCACTGCAACTGATTCCGGCGGCTGCTCCAGCTCACGGACCTACACGATTACGGTTTTGGGGATACTGGATGCCTGAGAGGATATTCTGGCCCGGCAGTCGCAATCCCAGACGCTGATCCCACGGGAGTCAATGTGCCCATCAACGTGACCGGTGCAGGCACTGTGTATCAACTTATTTTCAATTTCGATACCGGCGGTGCGTGCGATTCGACGGTCGGCAACCCGAACGCGGCGGTCGACCATACATACATCGGCGACCTTGTTTTCAAACTCACATCGCCGTCCGGAACCTCGGTGATATTCTGGAAACCAATAACGCGGAGGCGCGTGAGAATATCTGCAGTTCCAAGTTGGTTGACAATGGCGGATTCCCGAGTATTTCAACGCTGACGAGCGTAAGCGGGTCGCCGCAATCCGGGCAATTTTACACCGGACAACCCGCTCTCGGCATTCAATGGCCAGAGTTCAACCGGCACGTGGATACTCAACGTCAGCGACCTCGCGGCAAGGACACGGGCTCTATCCGGAGGTTCTCGCTAAATTTCAATCCGCAGCACGTGCATGCCAACGACGACAACACCGACGGCGACCCCGACAGCAACAGCGACACCGACAGGCAGGACTCTATTTGACTACGATGGCGACCGCAAGACCGACGTTTCTGTCTATCGCCCGTCGAACGGGTTGTGGTATCTGCAGCGGTCGCTTGCCGGCGAGACTGTGATCCAGCTTGGTAATGCGACCGACAAGATCGCACCGGCTGATTTTGACGGTGACGGTAAGACCGACCTCGCCGTTTATCGTCAGTCTCAGGGTGCCTGGTATGTTTTCAACAGCTCGACACAGGTCGTCAGTGTCTCGAATTTTGGCATCGCAGAGGATCTGCCCGCTCCGGGAGATTATGACGGTGACGGGAAAGCCGACATCGCTATTTATCGCCCATCCACGGGCCAGTGGTGGCTAAATCGAACTACCGCCGGATTGATCGCGATACAATTCGGGTTGACGGGTGACGTTCCTGTTCCGGGTGATTTTGACGGCGACGGCAAGGCGGACTTGGTCGTCTTCCGTCCTTCGAACGGCATCTGGTATATGCAAAGGTCAACGGCGGGTGGGTTTGCGATACAGTTCGGCAACTCGACCGACAAGATCGCTCCCGCCGACTACGACGGCGACGGCAAGATGGACGTCGGCATCTATCGGCCTTCACAAGGGACGTGGTACAGCTTTAATTCGTCGAACAGCAGCTATCCGGTGACGGTATTTGGGCTAGCGACGGACGTTCCGACACCGGGTGATTATGACGGCGATGGCAAGGCAGACATCGCCATCTTCCGTCCGTCGAACGGCCAATGGTGGCTCAACCGGACCACCTCAGGGTTGACGGTTGTTCAATACGGCTCAAATGGCGACAAACCAACCCAGAGTGCTTTCAGCAATTAAGTTCTGAACTCCATCATCCGCTCGACGTATTTGGCTATGACGTCGGCTTCGAGGTTGACGCCGTCGCCGGGCGAGAGGGCAGAGAGGGTGGTCATTTCCCAGGTCTTTGGGATCGTTGAGAACGGGGTCAGGTAAACGATTTTGCGATTTTCGTTTGGAATCGCAGAATCGCGAGCCTGACCCTATCATTTCCGCTATCATTTCCGTCCCGCGATTGCCGGATGTTTTGCGATTTTCGTGATCATTGTAACAGGCATACACTCTGTTGCGGCAAATGCGACATTTTCCATATTTCAGGCCGATACTTTTGCGTTTTCAAAAGATGGCGACGGTGTCAGCAACGAACTGTTGCGAACTTTGTCGTCTCAGATCGACATTAATGGTCCGACAGGCAGTGAGAATTTTGGACGTCGTGCAGTGCCTCTGCCAAACGGCAACATCGTAGTCCTCGACCCTTTATACGACGCACCCGGAGCGGTTAACGCAGGTCCGATCCAGCCACCGGCACGTGGCGAGCAATGCGATATCTTGATAATCGTCAATCGCACCACGGACGAGTCGGACGACGACATTCAGGATGACTTTTTTTGTCCGAGTTGGACAGAGTTTCACGCATATATGGTTGAAGCAAAATAGATCGATCTCTACCTATCAGCCGGAGGCATTATGAAGGATACATCCAACGCCCGTAAATGGGGACAAACTGAAACAATGCTCATTGCAAGAACACTCATTCTTGCCGGAGTTGCCATTACGTTAGCCCTAGGTATTTTGTCACTCGCCCTCGACACGCGAGCCGAGAGCGACGAGCCGACCGTGTGTACCAACTTCACGCCGACAGTTGGCATCACCCAGGATACGTCTAATCTACCGTACCAGGCTACGAATACGGTCAGAGTCCAAGTGACCGTTCCACAGTGCGGCACGGCTTCGAACCCGGATCCGCCAACTAGTGGAACGATCACTGTCTCTCTGCCGCCGTACTTGCCTGTCGTGAGTGCGACGCCGTTTCCAGGCATTGGCGGCACTATCACTGCCAGCGGCCAAACAGTTACGTATAACCACGGGCGCATGGCTGAACTTACTGCGCCGGGAGGGGTCCGAATCGCGCAAGTCAGGTTCACGATCAACGTCGACCTATCTTATTACGGTCCAAATGGGTCCGAGACGCCGCCGATCGGATCCGTAAGCGCCAACTCTTCATACAGCTATGCCAACGGTGAGAGCGGCTCGACCGCCGGATCGAAAGCTCTCCCGCTCTGGTACTCAAAAATGTATGCGACCACCACTCGAACGGAACCCGCCGGGATAGGTGACGAGATCCCGTACACGTTGATCACTAGCGGCTACCCGTATCTTCAGATGTTCTCGTCGGTAGTAAACATAACGGCACCGGCCCACACTGAGTTTGTGGCCGGCTCCTACCCCGGAACCGTCAGCGGGAATGTCCTAAGCGTCAATCTGGGTACGCTCTCGAGCTCTTCGACGATAAACTTCAAGCTGCGCGTCTTGCCCTCGCTGACCCCGACGACACGCGATTTTAAGCCGACCTATTTTCACCGGATGAGACTCATCGATCCGCTGGACCCGTTCGCGACACAACATGTCCTGGATGGCCAATTGATCTCGAACCAGTTCGTTTACGCCAGACCCGCTCTAGAAATGCAATGGCTCGCCCCACGGACAACCATCGCGCTCGACGGCGAGTTTTCAGCTATGGCCCGTGTGACGAATCTCTCGACCACGCTCACAATGACCGGTGTACAACTTAACGGAACCCCGACATACACAGGCGAGGGCCTCGCCGCTCTCGTCACGCCAACGCCAGCACCAATTTCCCTTGCGCCCGGTCAAACCGCAGACATCGAATACAGATTTCGCGGAACCCGCGCCGGGAAGTTCAAGATAACCGGCGAGGCGCGAGGTACAGCGTCGGGCACCTACCTCTCGATTCCCGCCACCAGCCCCGAGCTTTGCGTCGGCTGCGAGGAGGTCGAGCTGAAGATACAACTGGACAAGTTCGACTACAAGATAGGTGAAGAATTTCTCGCGACCGTCGTGGCAAAATCCAACCTTGAGCAGCCGGTGACTATCACGTTCAACGATCCGCTTTTGAAGGAGCGTCCGTTCTCGGGGAACGCCGGGGACGCCATTCTCGCGGTCGAGTCACCCCAATTGCCGGCTCCTTTCCAGTTGACCGCGACGAATCGCATGAGATCTTTCCCAGCAGTCGTGCGGGTAAACGGATATGGAGAAACTGAACTCGTCACCGCTCTTTCGTACACTGGTCCGAGCGGGCCCGTGACGCTCGAGGCGTCTCAGCGGGTGGACGTGAGCCCGCTTGCGGTGACTCTCGAGATGCGGCCGCTTAGAAACGGTGCGCCGATAAAGAACTTGCTGCTGGACGCGAACGGGAACACGACCGACACTGATGGCAACCCGGTCGTCCCGAAGGTGCTCGTGAAGGTGGAGAATAATAGCCCAGCTCCCGTCACCGCGGCCCTGCGGTTTGTAAACCCGCTCGGGCGCGACCGGATCGGCGTCGCAGGCCGCGTCTCGGTGGCCGGGGCTTTCCCCATCGAACTTGGCGACCTTGCCGGCGGGCAAGCGGTCGAGCGCGAGTTCGTCGTCGACGTGGACGCGAACGGGAGGTACGAATTCGAAGCGGGCACGAGTGCGCAGCGCGCCGGATCGCCGAGGCTGATCCTGCAAACAGAGAAAGGGGCACCACTCGTCGTCGGGCCGGAGGTGAAGACGACGCTGCGCCGTCCCGACGCGAACGGCCTGACGGCCGACAGCATCGCGGAGGGGCTCACCTCCATCGACGCGCCGCTCGAATTTAAGACCGACCTTGCCATTCTCGGCACGCAACCGGCGGTCGAAAAGGGATTGGTCGCCGACGGCGTCACGCCGCTACTGATCGAGTTCGAGGTGCCGGCCAACAGTATCCCGGTCGGCACGCCCGTCGAGTATCAGGTTGAACTCGAGATCGTGGGCGGAGGAACGATCACTGGAATTCCCGCCGCTAATCGGTTGAGCCTGGGCCGCTCCGGAGCTTGGGTACCCGGGACTGGCCGGCTCAGTTTCACCTCTACCGAGAACAAACAATACGCTCATATTACCCCGATCGCCTCCGACGACGTTAAGTTCAGCGGAGCGACGAAGGAGATCAAGCTCCGCGCTGTCGTCACGAAACCGTCCAACGGCGTTGTCGTGGGCGAGGCCCTTTTCGCCGTACGCAAGCCGCCGATCGCGCTGATCCATGGCTACAACACGGATGGAACGTGGGGCGATCTCTTTCAGGCCGTTCTGGCGTCGTCGCGCCCCCGCGAAGATTTCGTCTACACCATCCGTTACGGTCAGACGCCCGTCGATGCCGCGGTCACGCAAAAGCTCAACACGGTCCTCCCGTTCGTTAGTCTCGTCCCCATGGTCGCGGAGGAATTTGAGCGGATGAAAACAGAAATTAAGACAGACTGGGCGATGACACGTCACGATGTTGTCGCTCACAGCCAAGGCGGAATCCTGACCCGCCTGCTCGGGTCCCGCAACGGCAACACGATGATGAGCGAGCCGTTCCGCAATGCGGGGAACTTTAACCGCGGGCGGTTCCACCGCGTCGTGACGATCGGCTCGCCGCACAACGGCACCCGCATCGTACGTTACATGGTGGACCTGCAGGAGCGGTTCGGTGTCCAGGCGAGCGGGACGCGGCTTGGTGTCCCCACCGCGGTGGCGTCGCTGCTGATCAGCGATGGCACTGCCCAGCTTAAATTCGACCCGGCGGGCCCACAGATCGCAGATATCAACCAGCCCCAGCCGGGTGCCCCGTGGGAACCCGACCCGGGTCTGAAAATTCACTTGGTCCAGACAACCGTGAACAGCGGGCTGCCGCCGAGCGTCGACTCATTCAGTGCCGCCGATGGCGGGCTCGGGCTGAACGTGACGGGATCACTTGTGCTTCCACGTGGTTCCGACGGCGTGGTCGATTTCGACAGCATGACGGCAACGACACCGGAAGCCGGGCAGAGCCCGCCCGCTAACTCTTACCGCATGCCCGCCACGCTGCAGATCTCGCACGCCTTGGTCGGGCTCGCCGCCGGCATCGACCTGTTCGGCGGCACCGCCGGACAGGTTGGATCGCCGGATGTTGCGCTGCACGCCATCGGTGCCCTCGACCAGAGCGATTCGATCTCCGCCGCTGACCGCGTGTTCGGGCCGTTTCGGCTCCCGGCACCGATCCCGCAGACCGTGATAGACGACATCCAGATCGCCGCGAACGCGGTTACGCCCGGTGTCGATGAGAGCATCGAGCTACTGACCGGGCCGCGGCCCGAGGCAGAACTCGGGCCATCGACCGTTTCCCGAACGTACTCCTTCCGATTGCCGGTTGGTGAGACCCTCGCGGGCCACGTCGTCTGGTACGCCGAACGGTTCGGGGCGAACGGCGTGACCACGCAAGGGGTCACATTAGCGCCGCTGGCGGGCAACCCGGCCGCCGTGACTGTGAATGTTGACGAAAGTGTGTTGGGCGACGTCGTGCTGTACGGTACAGCCCGTACGAATACCGGCAAAGTCATCGCTGGCTCGCCGGTCTTGCTCATTCGACCGAGCCCAACGCGGCCAACTACTCACTCTCCTCGATCGATATATCGCCCCGTGGCAGCAGCTACCCTATCGGCGGAGGGACCGAGCCTTATCTGTTCGCGATTTACTCCGACACACAGGTACCGAGCAATCCACCGCTGCGCCTGCGACGGTGGATTCATCCCCCTGATCGACAGTATTTGGTCGTCGAACCCAGGCGTCGTCAATGTTGCCGACAAGTTGTCGTGGAAATTCGCCGGCCTAGGCACTTCTTCAGTAGAAGTGATCTGGCGAAGCAGAACCATCGCTGTCCTTCGATGTCTTTGACCCCAACGGCAATGGCACCCGACCCCGACGGCAACCGCAACTGCGACACCGACTTACATTGCCACCGCAACCGCGACCGCAACGGCTACGGCAACTGCAACCGCCACCGCCACCGCAACGGCTACGGCAACGGCGGCTCCTACTCCGGCTGCTCGAGCATTGTTCGACTACGACGGCGATCGAAAAACGGATGTGTCGGTCTATCGCCCGTCGAACGGGTTGTGGTATCTACAGCGTTCGCAGGCAGGGGAAACGGTGATCCAGCTTGGTAATTCGACCGACAAGATCGCTCCGGCGGATTTCGACGGTGACGGTAAGACCGATCTCGCCGTTTATCGTCAGTCTCAGGGGGCCTGGTATGTTTTCAACAGCTCGACACAGGTCGTCAGTGTCTCGAATTTTGGCATCGCAGAAGACCTGCCAGCACCTGGCGACTACGACGGAGACGGCAAGGCAGACATTGCCATTTATCGTCCGTCGACGGGACAGTGGTGGCTTAATCGAACGACAGCAGGCCTGATCGCGATACAGTTCGGATTGACGGGCGATGTTCCGGTACCGGGAGATTTCGACGGTGATGGTAAGAACGACCTTGTTGTTTTCCGTCCTTCGAACGGCATCTGGTATATGCAGCGCTCGACTGCGGGAGGATTTGCGATACAGTTCGGCAATTCGACCGACAAGATCGCACCGGCTGACTACGACGGCGACGGCAAGATGGACGTTGGTATCTGGCCTTCGCAGGGCAGTGGTACAGCTATAACTCGTCGAACGGAAGTTATCCGGTGACGGTCTTCGGGCTAGCGACGGACGTTCCGACACCGGGCGACTACGACGGCGATGGCAAGGCAGACATCGCCATATTTCGCCCGTCGAACGGTCAATGGTGGCTCAACCGCACGACCTCGGGACTGACGGTTGTCCAGTTCGGCTCGAACGGCGACAAGCCGACGATGAGTGCTTTTGCAAATTAGGGTCCCGGCGCGATCCATCGTCAAAGATTTGCTCCGCCGATTTCATTGACGGCGGAGCATAATATTGTTATAAATCAACTTGCCCTTCTTCTTAGATAATTTTTGAGCGGCCGGTAATAGATGTCGCCTAACAGTGAGGCTATGCATCGTGTTACCGCAGTAGGAAAGTACCGCCCTGATGTTTAGGGGCTTTTTGTGTTTTGCGGGCCCGATATCCGGAAGCGAAATGTGGGGATCTCACTTTTCGCGGCCGGCGGTCCTGAGTAATTTGGTCAGAAGTAGTTTGTGGAGGATTTTCGAATGTTCGATCGAATTGGTTTAGGTGCTCGACGGAGCGTTATATTTTGTCTTTTTATCCTGGGAGCGTTAACGCTTGTCTTCGCATTGCCGTTCATCAACCGTACCAACGCAGCGATGAAGACCGGCAACGGCCTATTCCCTAGAACGGTCAGCAGCGAGCCAAACCTGCCCGACTTTGACATTCGTATTGAAAGAAACGAAAAGAGTGAGGACCCCGAGCGTTTTATGGCGGTCGAGAACTTCTTTGAGCAGTCACGGTTAGCGGCCGGTAAAACGGCCTCGAATGTTGCCGACCTCCGCGACGGGTTTGTACGGGGCGAACAAGCACTTCGCAACCGCGTCGCAAGTGTCAAATTCGAATACAACAATGACCTTCGCATACCTGAGGTCATCACCCCCGACGTTTGGCTTGACCGCCCAGAGACCCTTACCGCTCCGACGCACCAAAAACGTGCTGAGGTGCTCCGCAGTTTTGTAATGGAAAATAATGAGCTCGTCGGCGTCAGCGATGCTCAGGCCCGCAGCCTTAAAGTTGTCGCTGATTACACCAATCCTGACGGCAATCTCTCGTTCGCCCACCTCGAGCAGTCGGTAAATGGCGTTCCCGTTTTTCGGGGCGAGATCAAAGCCGGTTTTGCAAAAGACGGGCGTATGTTCCGGGTGATCAATAACCTCGCGCCGGGTATCGATACCGCCCTTGTTGCTTCAGAATTCGGTGATCCGCAGACGGCGGTCCGTTCGGCAATGTCGAATATCCAGAAAGAACTGCGTCCCTCTGATACGGCTTACAACAAAGCCGAATCTACAAGCCTTGTCGCTGTTTTCGGAACAGGCGATTCGGCAACGACCGCCGAGAAAATGTATTTCCCGACCGAGCCCGGCGTTGTAGTGCCGGCATGGCGTGTGCTTATCTGGCAGCCGGTGAATGCATATTACGTCATTGTAGATGCCGCAACCGGAACGATGCTTTGGCGGAAAAACATCACTGACGATCAGACACAGACCGCGACATACAATGTATATCCGAACAGTGCTTCGTTCTACGACGTCGCTGAGAGTCCCGCACCGATCACGCCGGGCCCTGTATCGCCGAATACTGGTGTTCAGGGAGCTCAGACCGGCCGTACCGACCGCACTTTGATCGGCAACGAAGCTCCTAACTGGGGACAGAACAACCTCGGATGGATCACGGACGGCACAAATATTTCAGACGGCAACAACGTCGAAGCCGGGCTCGATATTGATGGAACAGATGGTGTCGACGCTCCGATTCCGGGCAATAATCGTGTCTTTAGCTTTGCCTATAACCCGCCGCCGGGACTGCCGCCGCCGCCCGATGCTCTTACCACGCCCGAGTCGAGGAATGGAGCGATCACACATCTTTTCTACACGACCAACCGCTACCACGATTTTCTCTATTCGATCGGGTTTACGGAAGCTGCCCGCAACTTTCAAACAAACAATTTCGGCCGCGGTGGCGTTGGAAATGACCGTGTCCGCGGCGAGGCACAGGACTCGAGCGGCACGAACAATGCGAATTTCTCGACACCGGCTGACGGTTCGCGCGGACGCATGCAGATGTATGTTTTTACTCAGTCGCCGGGTCGTGACGGCTCGCTCGACTCTGATGTTGTCATTCACGAGTTGACACACGGCACGTCAAACCGGCTTCACGGCAACGGCGGCGGACTCGGCACCGTCCGCTCGCGTGGTATGGGCGAAGGCTGGTCAGATTTTTACGCACTGACCGGACTCTCGCAGGAATCGGATCCGGCGGACGGCATTTATGCCGCCGGTAACTATGCCACCTTTAATGTTTTTGGTATCGGCACAACGAACTCCTATTATGGTATCCGCCGCTTTCCGTATGCGATCTATTCGTCGACCGGCGGCCCGAATAACCGTCCTCACAACCCTCTGACCGCAGTCGATGTTAACACTGGCTGCTCGATCACGGACGGAGCCTTTGCCCCGTCACCGCCCTTTAACGGCGCCTGTGACGAGGTGCACAACATCGGCGAGGTTTGGTCATCGCTGCTATGGGAGGTTCGCGCGAAATTCATCGCCCGGCTCGGGTTTACGGTAGGTAACCGTCGGCAGATACAATTTGTCACCGATGGTATGAAGCTCTCACCACTCAATCCGACCATGGTCCAGGCTCGCGATTCGATCATCGCCGCGGCCAATATCTCTTCGGCGGCGCCGGACTCGATCACAGACGCAGCGGATGTGAAAGAAGGCTTCCGTATTCGCGGGCTCGGTTTCTTTGCTACGGACAACGGGACGACCGTTACCGAATCGTATATCCAGCCAAATGCAGTTGTTGTTCAGCCGTTTTCGGTCTCAGACAGCACCGGCGACGGTGACGGCTTTCCAGAACCGGGCGAAAATATCCGGCTCAATATTTCGGTCAACAATCCGACCGTTGACCCGCTTACAAATGTGACGGTCAGCGTTAACGGCGGCGGCAGTACAAATTACGGAACCGTGGCCGCGGGTGCTACGGTAGCCGGTCAGGTCGCCTATGTCGTGCCTGCAAATTCCGCCTGCGGCAGTCTCGAAAACGTCACGATAAACGTCACGAGCAATGCCGGTTCCCAGATCCCCGCTCAGCAGTCATTCAGGCTCGGCGTCCCTGGATCACCGACGACATTTTCAAATACAACGCCGATCAACATCCCGGCAAACCAGCCGACGACGTCAAACGGCGTCGCGGGCCCATACGCCAGTGAAATTGTTGTTTCGGGCATCACCGGAACTAAGACCCTAAAGATCCAGCTAAATGGTATCTCGCATACAAATCCGGCCGATCTCGACATGCTTCTCGTATCGCCTACTAATCAGAAGATGACCATCATCTCTGACCAGGGTGCAAGTAATGATCTCGTCAATGTCGATCTGACACTCGTCGATACGGCTCTGACATTCTTGCCCGCAGCGATCACAACGGGCACCTACAAACCGTCGTCCGACTCAGGCCAAGATGTATTTCCTGCCCCCGCTCCGGGCCCGATCTATCAGATCCCTGGACCCGGCGGCGTTGCCACGCTGACATCTGCCTTTAGCACGAATGGTGCGAACATGAACGGGACTTGGAAGCTTTTTATCAATGATGATGCGCTCGGCGATTTCGGACAAATGGCAGGCGGATGGTCCATCACGTTTGAGTCGGCGGAATATGTTTGTTCCGTTGGAACGACGCCGACGCCGACCCCGTCCGTGAGCCCGACAATTACGCCGACAGCGACACCGACCGCAACACCTTGTCCGCCGGTCTTTGCGGAGAATTTTGACTCGGTGTCGTTCCCGGCACTTCCCTCAGGCTGGGTCGCCGCCAACGCGGTCGGGCCCGATCCTTTGTGGGTGACCACGCCCGTCGGTGCCCATACTGCTCCGAATGCCGCCTACATAGATGATGCGGCGGTCATCAGCGACAAACGGCTCGAAACGCCGGGGATCCTCATTACATCGGCGAATGCTCAATTGAGCTTCCGAAACAACTTCAATACTGAGTTTAGTGACGGCACGTATTGGGATGGCGGAGTGCTTGAAATATCGTCGCCAAATATCAATGGCGGTGCTTTTACCGACATTATTAACGCATCGGTAGGGGCCTCGTTTGTGTCGGGTGGATACACAGGTACGCTCACCGCCACCTCAAACAACCCTCTCGGCAACCGACAGGCATGGTCGGGCACGTCGAACGGCTATGTCAATACTGTTATCAACCTGGGTCCGAATGTAAACGGTCAAACGGTCAAGTTCCGCTTCCGAATGGGAACGGATGAGGCGGAACCGGGATCAGGCTGGTGGATAGACACGCTAACGGTAGCTAACAGCACCTGTGGATCGGGAACTGCCACCCCGACGCCGACAGCAACAGCGACGGCAACAGCTACGGCGACGGCGACTGCAACCGCAACCGCAACCGCGACGGCAACTGCTACAGCTACCGCGACGGCGACACCCACGCCGGGTGCTAAGAAGCCATACGATTACGATGGTGACGGCAAGACTGACGTCTCGGTCTATCGGCCGTCGAACGGCATCTGGTATTTGCAGCGTTCGCAGGCAGGCGAGACGGCTGTTCAGTTCGGCAATTCGACCGACAAGATCACACCGGCTGACTTTGACGGTGACGGCAAGACCGACATTGCCGTTTACCGTGCCTCGCAAGGTGCGTGGTATGTCTTTAACAGTTCGAACGGCACCGCGAGTGTGTCCTCATTCGGGCTGCCTACGGACATTGCCGCTCCGGGTGACTATGACGGCGATAATAAGGCAGACGTCGCCATCTACCGGCCTTCGACCGGGCAGTGGTGGCTCAATAGAACGACCGCGGGACTTATCGCCATCCAGTTCGGTGTCAACGGGGACATCCCTGTGGCAGGCGACTATGACGGCGACGGCAAGACCGACCTCGTCGTGTTCCGTCCGTCGAACGGCATCTGGTATATGCAGCGATCGACCGCGGGAGGCTTTGCGATCCAGTTCGGTAATTCGACGGACAAGCTGGCACCTGCGGATTACGACGGTGACGGCAAACAGGACGTCGGCATTTACAGGGCTTCGCAGGGAACCTGGTACAGCTACAACTCGTCGAACGGAACGTATCCGGTGACGGTGTTCGGCCTCTCAACAGACATCCCGACGCCGGGCGACTATGACGGCGACGGCAAGGCCGACATCGCCATCTACCGTCAGACGGCCGGCCAATGGTGGCTCAACCGAACGACCGCCGGACTGACCGTTGTCTAGGATGGTTTGATCTCCAACTACCGACAAAAAAGCCCGGCTCCAGTGCCGGGCTTTTTTTATTTTGAAATGGTGCCCTCGGTAGGATTCGAACCTACAGCCAACGGATTATGAGTCCGCTGCTCTAACCGTTGAGCTACAAGGGCGTTAGCTTTAAGTTTAGTAGAATCGACGAAATCCCGCAAATTTGTGTTTTGAAAGTAGGCCGAAAGGTCACTTTACGCCAATCTCCTCTTTTCGATAAAGGGTTTATCTGCTATATTTTGCCTAACTCTTCTCAGAATTTATACAACAAAGGACGTAAATCGATGAGCGCAAACGCAGAAACGATCAATGGTGCCGCTGTCCCCACTTCCGGCAAACACCCTAAGGGCCTGGCGGTTCTATTCGCAACCGAAATGTGGGAAAGGTTCAGCTTCTATTCGATGCTGGCTCTTTTCACGCTTTATCTACGCGATCCGACAGAAGGCTTTGGTTGGACGGCCGCCGAAGCCACCGCCCTTTATTCGAACTACTTGATGTTTGTATACGCCAGCCCGCTGATCGGCGGCTTTATCGCCGACCGAATCACAGGCTATCGAAAGGCGGTCATGATCGGCGGCTTCTTCTTTATGGCCGGTCACGCCATTCTGTCGATCCCCGCGATCTGGGCCGTTTATCTCGCCCTTACATGTCTGGTAATCGGTAATGGTTTCTTCAAACCGAACGTCTCGACTATGGTCGGCAACCTCTATCCCGAGGGCAGCCACCTCAAGGACCGCGCCTATAATATTTTTTACATGGGCATCAACGTCGGGGCTTTCCTTGCTCCGATCGTGATGGAGATCGTCAAAGCTAAGTTCGGATTTCACCCCGCGTTCGCCGTTGCGGCCTTTGGTATGGTGCTATCAGTCGGAACGCTGTGGTACTTCAAGAGCTCCGTGATCTCTGCTGATCAGAAGCATGGCGCCGGCCTTGCGGATGCTGAGCAGGCAGCGGACACTGTCGCTACCGCAACGGATGCCCCACCCCACGAGACCAGCGATCAAAAGGCCTCGAACCTCATGAACACGGTGTCGGACAACAAACGTATCTTAGCGCTGATCGTCATTTTCGTGATCGTTATCGTCTTCTGGATGGTGTTTCACCAGAACGGATCGACACTGACATATTGGGCGGACGACAACACAAACTGGAATGTTTCGGGCACCATTTCAAATTCCATTAATGCATTCTGGATCCTCGCCCTGACATTCCCACTCGTATGGTTCTGGGGCTTCCTCGACAAGCGTGGAAAGGAGCCGTCAACGCCAACCAAAATGGCCATTGGCATGACGCTCACGGGCCTCTCCTTCCTGGTCCTGTGGTATGGAGCTACGCTTGGTGAGGGCTCGGTCAAAACGGACGCAGACCTCGCGGCCGGATCTTTCCGCATCAACGAGCGGGTCGCAAAGAATCTCGCCTCGCAAGGCATGTCACAGGCAAGTATAGACAAGTTGATGTCGGCGAAGGACGCGGACGGAAAAAACCTGGTTGACGGTGTCAAATTCTCACCTAAGACCGATGACGCGACAAAAGCCGTTACTTCAGGCAGCGACCAATTGATCGCGGCCGTCAACAAAGCCGTTCCTGGCGAAGGGGATAAGAACAAGGCGGCAATATTACAGAATGCCTACCTCTTCCGTGTGTCACCGTTCTGGCTGGTCTTTGCCTACTTCATCGTCACGCTTGGCGAGCTTATGCTTTCGCCGATGGGACTGTCGTTAGTTTCCAAAGTCGCTCCGATCAGTAAGCGCGGAATGCTCATGGGCGGATGGTTCGTCGCCACAGCGATCGGTAATAAGCTGACAATGATCGGTATTTACTGGGATATATGGCTGCAGTCGACATTCTTCCTGGCGCTCGCGTCGGCGGCACTCATCATGGCCGTAGTGTTGTTCCTTATTCTTAAACCTTTGAAGAAGGCAATGCCGGGGGTTTAGGAAAACAATTAGATTTGGGGACATTGAAATAGGGAGACAAATGTCTCCCTATTTCTGTCAACCAACCGAACAGTCTTCGGAATGATTCCCCATTGAGACCAAGGTGAAATTGATCGCTTCGTGCTAAATAATTAATTGTTTGGCTATTTCTGGCTAAACGTTGCCGCCACGAACGAAGTATTCGATCCA
>JBGAVK010000094.1:0-7539 GCA_044228165.1 Pyrinomonadaceae bacterium
TTCCGCCGCACAGAGATGTGCGTCATTCCATACGGTACGCAGGAAGGCGAAGTCAGTTTCTGTGCATACAACACCGGCGTCGGCTGGCGTCAGATCATCGAGGAAATGCACAAAACCGCGTCTCTGAGCGAATGGTACAAAGACCACGGCCGCCATGCCGTTTATGCTAAGGGCAAGGATGTTCCGGGAATTCAGAAGACCCGCTCGCTGAGTTTACCGGTGATCGCGAAGATCGTATCCGAAGATCTCGATGCTCCGGCGACCTCGCCTTATTTAGTCGAGGAAGAAGAGACCGTAGGGGTCTAGTCCGACCACAAATATCGAATAAATAATGTCGAATATCGAATGAGTTGTTCGATATTCGGCATTCTTTATTCAGCATTAGTTATGAATAGTCTCGTCGTTTCAAACATGCTCCACCGTCCCGCTCGAACCGCTGTCAGTATTGCGGGGATCGGCATCGGAATTCTGCTCATTGTTTTTACTGTCGGCCTTGCAAACGGGACGATGCGTGAGCGAGCTGCGCGTGAGTCGAACGTCGGCGCCGAGATCATGTTTCGTGCCCTCGGCAGCATTGGTTTGAGTGGTTCTGATGCCTTGAAACTGCCGGTTTCGATGGCTAAAGAGATCGAAAAGGTCAAGGGCGTCGCCAAGGTCATTCCGGTTGCGCAGAACAGCGTTGCGGCGACGGATGGCGGGCTGACCGGCAGCCGCCTGATCGATGGCGTTAATTTTGATGAATACGCTTCGCTCGCAGGCCTGCAGATAGTTGAGGGGCGTAAATTCACTGACGGCAAGGATGAGATGATGTCAGACACCGCTTGGCTGGCTCGTCGAAAGCTCAAGATCGGTGACAAATTCAGTATCTACGAACGCGATTTCGTGATCGCCGGGACCTATGAGCCAAGCGCAGGAGCACGGATCAAAATACCGCTCTCGACGATGCAATCGCAGCTTGGATCAGAGGACAAAGCGTCAGCGTTCCTCATCAAGGTGAAGGACGGATTTACTCCGCAGGACGTGGGGAATAATATTCACGACGCTTTTCCAGACAATCAGATCATTTTGACCAGCGAGCTCGAAGAGCTATACATGCAGGGCATCCCCGCTCTAAACGTGTTTCTCGACGTGGTAATCGGGGTCGCTGCCGCTATTAGCGGATTGATCATACTGCTGACCATGTACACGACAGTAACGGAACGGACGAGACAGATCGGGGTACTGAAATCGCTGGGAATGTCTAACGCGGCGATCGCATTCACTATCGTAAAAGAGGCATTGCTAATTAGTCTCGCCGGCGTGGTCTTTGGCGTTGCTGCGACTTTTGCTTTAAAAGCAGCACTCGCGAAATGGTCCACGCTTACCGTTTCGATCGATCCGCAGATCGTGATCACGATCGTTGCTGTCGGGATGGCGAGCGGTGCACTAGGTGCACTATATCCGGGGTTGCGGGCCGCCAGGCTCGATGCCGTCGAGGCTCTAAATTACGACTAGATCATTGTCGGGCGATCGAATTGATGCCAATTATCGTTGTTTCGTCGAGTTTGTAGATCTTGGCTGCATGCGCGTCAAAAATATTGACGATCGTCGGGTTTGCCGAATACCGGTCGAGGTAATCGATATAGGCAGAATTGCTAAAATACCGCCGTCCCGCTGTGACTATCACATAATCGCCGATTCCCAGCGCAACAACCTTGTGTTTGTCTGATAGCGACAAAAACACTATGTCCGGCCGCCCGGCTTTCTTTGCGTAATACTCGAAAAGAGCAGGAGTTTCGCAAGCGACCTTAACGGTTGTTCGTCCATCTGAAATGATCTGAGCGATCGTTTCGCGTGTCGCGGCGTCATAGAATTCGTCGTGAGGGAAGTATGAACCGGCCGCCGCGGTGCCGCCGCCGATGCTATTAGTGAACAATCGATAATGTGGGCCGGCGTTAACGGAATTCCAGATCGGAAAGATCAAAATAAGGACCAGGCAAATGACTTGTAAAATGTACCTTTGCCGCAACTGCCCAAAAGGCCTCGCGAGCAGCGAGGCAGTGTAATACATGCCTGTCGCTGCCGCGATCAATAGTAACGGCTCGACGAATGTAAAGTATCGCGTGAATTTACCGCCTAAAAAAGTGAACGGCAAAAACCACATAAACGCCCAAAAGAACAAGAAATAGCGGCCGTCGCCCATCTTACGACGCACTAACATCGGAAGGCCTAGTGCAGCAAAGATCAAAACCGCGAGTGAGTGCTTTACCGCGATAAAGACGTAGTAAAACGTCCACGGCACGCCGGCGAGCCAGGCGCTCATTTTATTCGTGTAGAGCGATCCCATGAACTCGTAGCTGTCATGGCCGATGCGGTTTTCGCTCGAGAATTTGAGCATCTCACGCCACGTATCAGGCAGAACGATGGTTGGATTTAAGACAAGGAAACTCAAGCCCATCACCGCAAAAAAGATGAGCCACCGTTTCGCCTCCATGTTCCATTTCTTGCCGGGCACAAATTTGAAGACGTTATAGTAGGCTCCGAGGATCGCAAGCAGATGCGGGTAATATTTCGATGCCATCAGAGCAGCGAAACCGCCCGCAGCCGCCCACGCCTGCCATACCCAATTTGAACGGCCCCGTTCTGCCGCTGTTTGGCTGCGGATCCAAAAAAGATTTGTGAGCAGAAAAAAGAAAAGGACGAGGCTGTCCTCTTTTGCAATTCTGTCAAAACCGATCGCCATTGGCTCAACCGCCCACAGAGCCGCAGAGACCAGCCCGATGCTCCTTCCAAATAGCTCAGAAACCAGAAGAAAGATCAGTAATGCCGTAAAGGCTCCAAATAGTGCGACCGGGAATCGAAGAGCGGCCTCTTCGGAAATATTAATTTGGGGTGAGGCCGCTGTATTAATTTTTTCAGCGACCGTGATGCTCACTGTCTGGAGTCCCTTCATCAGAAAAGGATGCTCACCGTTCTTACCGCTCAGGCCGTTTTCGCGGTATTCGGCGACGGTCTGAAGTTTGTTCAGTTCGTCTTCGCCGAGACTTTCAGTGCCGAGCCCGCCGACGCGAAACCCGAACGCAATAAGAACCAGGATCCCAACAACCCAAAAGACTACCGTCTTGTTTTTTGCGATCTCTAGACCGTCAGAAAACAGTTCAGGCCGGACGCCGGCGGTCGTTACCGGACGGATTCGAAGTGTTTCATTGTTTGGTTCGATATCCAAGGCAGTCAGCGGATCGAAATTGTGAAATGAAGTCCCGTTAAAAGAGTGAAACCCTGATCAAGTGTGAAGATTATCTGATTGACGAACAGCGTGTCAAAATTGATGGATAACGATTTAGTAACATGTTATTATCTTTTGGCAAGAAACAGTTCGCGATAACGAGGGAACTTTGGCTCTTAGAATAATCGCCGGGATCATACTCGGGATCTGGATCATACTTGTTTTGATGGGCAAAGGCGGCTTCGTCCATTTGCTGCTTCTAAATGGCATTGGCGTGGCGTCGGTCGAAATAATGACCGTGCTCCGCTCCAGAGCAACACGAGGTCAAGAATAGCGATCTCATTGATCATTTCTTGCATCTGAAAAAAAGCAAACCCAAGCTAGACTCGTTTTAAATACCGGGCCACAGGCCTCAGACCGGTCAATCACCATTAATGATGTTCCAGTATAGACCAAGATCCGGCCGAATAATGACCCGTTTGTTTGCGTCGGGTCTGGTTTTTTCGGCCATTTGTTTACTTTCGATCTCGCTCACGGCGCAGACAGACAGCGGTAGTGTCGCGATCCTTGAAAACAAGTCCCCGGCCCCGATCGAGAGCCGTTACACCGAGAACGGCTTTCGATCGGAAAAGATGACCGTACAAGGTGGTTCTGAACTGGTTACGATCTTTTCAAAGCAAGGCGATGGCGGTGAGATACCGCTGGTCAGCGTTTTGCGAGACACCCTCGGCGACGAAAAGCCTGAGAACGATATTCTTCGTTACGTATGGCTGCATAGCTATACTCGGCCCTCAGTGGGTCAAAAGATAGCGGCATTCATCCCTTTCTTTTATGCGCGGCCAGGTAGTAAAAGCAGCGTTGGAACTGATCCCCCGCCGGCTGTGATCGATATGCGGACGTCGGACAAAGCGCTTTGGGATTCAATATTCTGGTTTGTTCTAAAGAAGGTGATCTCGGCAGAATTCGGGCCTATAGGTAAGGTATCCTCGTCGCAGTACAGGCAGAACGCCTCCGATTACAAAAAATCCGCGGTTGCGGGTGCACTGGCGGTACTGTCGCTTTATCAGCAGTCGGAAGGTGAACAGGTGCTTTCGGATCAGGATCTCAGAGATATCCAAGCCCGGCTTTTTCTTTCGGATAAGTTTCTCGGCTGGCATATGAAGAGCGAAAATCTCGTTCGTGTTTATGAAAAGGAAACGACGCTGGCGAAAGATTACCGCGGTCATAATTGGGAGCTTTTGCGTCAATATGCCGAAGGTCAAAAGCTCTATTTCGAACCTATTGCAATGCCTGATGGCTCGTCGAGGCACGCCGTCGTCTGGACAACGGAAGAGGATGTCGCTGCGAATCGCGGACGGAAATTTGACAAGCGATTTCTGAATATAAGTAGTCCCTGGGGCGACGACAGTCTGTTGAGATGGAAGGGTTACAAACAAGTCCGTTGGTTTGACGAGAATGACCGCCAGGTCGACCCAAACACGCCCGGGGCAAAGTCGCGAACGATGATCCCCCTCGCCTTATACGGCCTTGATCATCCAAAGATCCCAATGATCCTCATTGATTTTCGCGATTCGGGAAATCCAAAAAGGCGGGAAATGTCGAAGCGGGTCGTCGTTGATGTGACGTCAAATCTTCTTTCGATCTCAAAATTCAGCAGCATTCCGTATTTTGTTGCTCGAACACTTTACGATTTTGTACCGGGCCGACGCGGAATGGACTTGAATCAGATCTCGCGTCTGCGTTCTTATGCCCAACTGAGGCTGCTGCTCGCTTTGGATGATTCGCTCGACCCGGTTTTTAGGGACAAGATCGAAAAAAAGTCAGGCCGAGGTGTAATGAATCCGATGGAGAATGACGCCGAAGCAGAACAAAAACTTGCCCGTGCCCAATACGCAAACCTGATCGCTTACGCGAAGCGGCCGGACGGCCTCGCCGAAAAGGTCTCTAATGACCGCCGTGAGGAAATGGTGCGGCTTGTTCACGGCAAAAAACAGCGGATGCTTTACGGTATCATGCATGCGGTCACATTCGGGCTCGTCAATCATCGCGAAAAAGCGACGCCGGAACTGTTATCCCAACTTGATATGCGCCGGCAGCTTGATTATCACGAAAGGCTGGTTCGCCAGATCGCCGACAGGTCGGCAGATCCATCGGTCGATAGCGACAACGAGGCTCTAGGGCGTTCTCTCACGTTCATATCGCAAAATGGCATTGCAGCGGAAGGCAAGACCGCGCGTGCCCTGGCCAAAGTATTTATGATGGTGCGGTCAGACGATTATAAAACCCTTTGTCTCGCGGGGCTCTATAAAATAGATAATGCTTCGGCGAAGAAACAACTTCTCGCAATTCAAGCAAACCAGAAGGTTGATGACCGCTGGCGAGACATCTCTGCCCGGTATCTAAAACAAGCTTT
Organism: Pyrinomonadaceae bacterium; assembly: GCA_044228165.1. Taxonomy (GTDB): domain Bacteria; phylum Acidobacteriota; class Blastocatellia; order Pyrinomonadales; family Pyrinomonadaceae; genus OLB17. The sequence continues at coordinate 5,619 of JBGAVK010000094.1, forward strand.
GCAAGAGGGACAAAAGATATCTAAACAGGACGCGATCCTGATCGACGGCATAACCAGCCGTACCGGTAACTGATCTCTATTTAGATTTACAGAAAAATGATCTTAAGAAATACGATAAAACAAATATTATTGGGTGTCTTCGTATTTACGGCAACGGCTCTCGGGATCGCGGCGCAGGGTGTGAAACGTGTCGTGATCGTCAAGATCGACGGGCTGCCGGGGTTTTACATGGACCGATTTGTGAAACAGACGGATCCTGAAACCGGAAAGTCAGTGCTGCCATGGTTTGACGAGATCTTTTATAAGAATGGCACACGCGTCAAAAATTTTTACACCCGGGGGATGAGTCTTTCGGGACCGTCGTGGGGGCAGATCGACACCGGGCAGCACCTTCAGATCAAGGGGAATGTTGAATATGACCGGTTCACGCTGAAGGCCTACGATTACCTTAATTTTTTTCCGTATTACATGAAAGCCTACGATTACCTTAATTTCTTTCCTTATTATATCGATTACGGCCTGAGTAAAAAGGTTGATATGCCGGCGGTCGAGGTGATGGACCAGCTAAAGATCCCACTACTTTCCGATGCTTTTCCCTTCGACAACAAATATACCAGCAGCCAGCTTTACCAGCGTGGCAACAGCTGGGCGGTCATCGCAAGCGGCTTTGTGAAAATGTATCCCGGAAGTCCGGACGACATGGTCGACGAATGGACTCTCGGATTCAATTTTCGCGACATCACGATAAATCAGGCCGAACGCGACATTCTCGGCAAACTTGTTAAGCGGCCCCATATCGACTATTACGACTATTACGATACGGCGTTTGACCACGTGTCTCACCACAATAGCGACACACCATCACGGCTGATCGAGCTAAGACATCTGGATCTGATGCTAGGAAGGATCTGGGTTGCTATCCAAAACTCTTCGCGAGCCGACGAGACCGCTCTGGTGTTGGTCTCTGACCACGGTTTTAACGCAAAGGAAAAGGTCTACAGCCAGGGTTTCAATCTGGTGAAATTGCTGGCGAGCGCGGCCGGCGGCGGACACCACACCATCACAAAGCGGCGTCTGATGCTCGACTATTCGATCAAAGGGGTTTATCCGCTCGTGCCGCTGATCACGACGACGTCAAAAGAGTCGTACTATCTCAACGGCCAGAGCAAAAATTACCCGACCGCCTTAGTTGATTTCGACGGTAACGAACGCTCATCGATCCATGTTCGGAACAACGACCTGAACATTCTCCATATATTGTTCAAGCAGCTTCAAAAAGAAAAGCTTGCAAAAGAGATAAAGGCAGCCGCCGCAGACGCGATATTTCGCGTTATCGACAGGAACCGAACAAAATGGCAGCAAACCGCCGACGAGTTGGATGAAGAAATTGCTGCACTTCAGCGTGCGGCCGACGAGAAGCAGAAAGTAGTGGCGACGCTGCAGATGAAATCGACCGAGTTAGCAAAGATCTCTCGCAAAGACGGCGAAGCGAATCGTCGACAGGCAGCGTTACTCGCGATCGAGCTAAAGAATATCGCCGATTACCGGGCTTACGTAGCTTCGGTGAGAAATTTATTGGGCCTTAAACGAGAGTTTTTTGACCCGAAGAGCGTTCGCATCGAGGATCTGATAGCACCTGGGGCAATGGGTGAGTCGAATACGATCAACGACCTGCAGAACTACGTGGTCGGGCCTGCCAGCGGCGGGCTTAAAATGGGAGCTGACAAAAGCCTCGATATGGATCGGAGTTTCATCAGGATCAATTACTTTGAATTGCTGCACGAACAGCGCGTTCGGAATAACGTTCAGGCCGACCTCGTGAACCGCCCGATCGATTTTGTTGGGATCAGGATACCGGTCGAGAACATTGCGGATGCTCTGCCTAATGATGCAAAGGTCGAGGACGATCCGATCTGGCTTT
>JBGAVK010000095.1:0-7660 GCA_044228165.1 Pyrinomonadaceae bacterium
CATTTTTGAGGGCGTGGTGCTCACGCCGATGTGGTCTCACAATCTGCCGGACTCCGTCAGGCAATGGCCGTATGGTGGTGTTCAGTCGGCATTTTTTGTCGTGGTGACACCTTTATACGGCCTATTGTCCACCGCCCTCATCGCATTTTCGTTTGGTATGCCGGCGAAACAGCGGAAATTGTCGCTCATCGCCGGCGTGCTTGGAGTTTTGGTCATCGCTATGACCTTTGCGTTCTTTCTCCCGATCCTGCAGCAGACTGAAGTCAATCAAGGTGCCGGACTTTCGGGCGAAGAGATCACGCGGCTGGTGACACAATTCAAGACTTGGCACTGGGGACGCTGGGCGACGATAGCCATCAGTTGGCTATTGGGCTTGCGAGCATTGAGCCTGTCCGCAGCCGAGTGACAGCAAGCGTAGTTTAGGCCGCGGAGCGTGATGCTCGCGGATCACATTATTTGCGGGCGAGCTCTGGAACGCCAAATCGGCGATTCAATTAATGCGGTCCAGTAGATCCGGCTGCGGACCGTCAAACTCTTGATAACGCTTGCGGTCTTTTTCGCCGAATTCAACGGTCAACTCAAGGTGCGAGCAATGAACACACGCGTGAGCCATGACCTTTCGGCTGCCAACCCCGAATATCTGTTTCAATAACGATTTGTCTTTAAAAAGAAAAGCAACACCGCCACCGCCGCCGGTGTCCATCAATGATCCTTCGACGACAGCCGTCGCCCCGCACCTTACACATTCCATAATGTTAGCCCCTATTTTCTCAGCTTTTCAGTTTCTCAGTATCGCATATACAGTTGGTCGCGTCAGATAATTGCATACGAACGGCACGAACGGCATCACACCTGCGATCTCCAACAAGCATAATGCCCAGCCGCCATTTTTTCATTATGTTAGGAAACACACAGACGCGATGATCGGTATTTTCGATAATTTTCTATTAAATTATTTCTCACGAGGTAAATATGCTGTCGAAAGCCGGCAAAGCAGGTGTTTTGCAGAGGAATTAGTTCGTAACGCCAGCAGTCCATAGGTCTGGTTTTTGAGGGTAGATCCGTTAACGATTTGTCGGTTGTCAGAATATGAAAGGCCGCGAGGCATAACGCTCGTGGTCTTTATGCTTAGTGGAAAAGTGCTTGACACCCCGCCAAAATTTCTATAAATAGTTCCATATCAAAGGTAGTGAAATTATGTCTTCCACCCGTAAGACGCAAAGCGATCCGCCAAGCAGCCGCAATGAACGGCTCGAAGGAAAAATTGCGCTCTTAAAACGCAACGTCGCCTCGCTAAAACATGAGATCGAGTTAGGCTCCCTGATGGAACCACAATTAGTAAAGGAAATGGAACAACAGATCGAACGATTCGAACAGCTGCTGCAAAAACACAATTCGAAAAAATAGCTTTCCGGCGACAAATGTCTTCCCCGTTGACTTATGAAACGGACGGGATCTCGACGAATAGTTGTTCGCGCGGGCCTTGCGTTGGGCGAGGCGGCACCGGCAGCGTTTGCGGCGGGCGGATCATTAATTTTTCGTTGGGCAGAAACTTATTGCCTTCGCCGGTGAGGATCCAGTCGATCGACGCTCCCGTTATGTGCCGGATGCCGAGCAGCATTTCCGCCGAGGGCATCTGTTCACCGTTTATCACCGCAGAGAGTTCGCGCGTGTGTATCCGCAAACGGAAAACGATGGTCGAGAGTTTTTGGTAGCCAAAGAGTTCAAGTATTCGCCCGCCGATCTCTAGCGACATGGGGAGCAGAACCTCGCGGGAAAGCAGTTTTTCGCTCTCTTCGGATGTTTCGCACATCGGTTCGAATCTGTCGTTATAACGTCCCATATCGTCGCGCAGCCCCTTATTTTTTCTTCGGATGGTTCTTGCGGCCAGAACCGCTCAGGTTGCCGCCGCCGTCTTGTTTGTTGACGGTCGCCCATGCTCTCGCTTCGGCTTCTTCGGTCGAAAGCCCGTCCTTTATATAGGCTTCCTCGATATGCTCTGCCTTACGCTTTTGCTTATCTGTGTAGGCGTCTTTATCTCCCCTCGGCATAAAAGTTCCTCCAGTCGTGTCGATCTATGTTTTGATATTAGCCACGCCGCCCGGCGAATGTATGTTCGGCAGCATACTTATAAAACTGTTTTTTCTGCTAATCGAAGGCCGGATGTCTCGAAGCGCCGTGGGCCAGACGGTAAATGCAAAAGGCCGCGAACATTACGCTCGCGGCCATTTTTTTAATTCTGACTAACGGCTACTGACTGGCTACAGCACGTTTGCGGCCGAGGGCGTCTTGGAGACGGTTTTCGAGTACCGTCGAGGACTGCTCGCCGCTGATCAGATTGCGTATCGTGCGAAGAATACGGCTGGGGTGCGTTGCGTAGCCGACAAAATAATTGAGCAGCATGAACGACACTCTGACCGCAGCGAGTTCAAAGTTGGTCATGTTCGGGTTGGACGTTCCCTGCGGCTTGAGAAAGTTGAATTTGCCGTTGAACGAAATGAGCGACATAAAATAGTCGTCGTTCAGCGTGACCTTTCCTTCGCTTTGCAGCTGCTTGAATATGTCGGTGCCCGGATATGACGAAAAGATAAAGAACGGCACCTCTTCCACACCGAGAGCGGCCATTCGCAGCCCAAACCAGAGCGTGCGGAGGACATCGGAGCGAGTCTCGTGCGGAAAGCCAATGATCAAATTTGTGCGGACGATCAGCCCGAGCCGGACGGCGGTCTTGAGTGACGCGATCATCCGGACGAGGTCGACCTTTTTGTCGATCATCTTTAGTGATCTGGGCGAACCGCTTTCGGGCGCATATGCCATATAGCGGCAGCCGGTGTCGCGGAGCAGCGTCAGCACTTCTTCGTCGAGCACTTCGCTGCGGGTGCCGCTTGGCAGCGACCAGGACATGCCAAGATCCTCTTCTTTCAGGCGGCGGCAAAATTCGAGCGTCCAGCTTTTCTTTGTAAATACGGTCAGATCGTAAAACTGGAACGAGGTAATATCATACTTTTCCCGGTAATGCTTTATCTCAGCGATCAGGTCATCGATATCACGCAACACATAGCGTGTCGTCCACATCTGCGGGCTCGAACAGAACTTGCACTTGTACGGGCATCCGCGTGAACCGAGCATCGGCATGTCGCGTTCGGATGAAATGCCGTAAGATTTGCCCGCTTCCCAAAAACGTTCGAGATAGCCTTCGGGCCAATGCGGCCACGGATGTCATCGATATCTTTGATTCGAGGGAGCCCGCCGTTGTCGTGAAGTTCGCCGTCCGCGTCCAGATAGCAGATGCCGCCGACCTCGCTGTAGTCGCCCGCAGACCAAGCCTCGATCAGTTCGGTCAGCGTGTATTCGCCCTCGCCCTTAACGATTACGTCGAGAGCAGGACAATCGCGAAGGCTGTATTCCGACAGTGCCGTGAAATGCTCACCGCCTCCCACCAGTAACTGGTGAGGAAATCGATCGCGAACCCGCGTGATCAGGTCTTTTAGCAAAACCCACTCGCACGAGAACATGCTGCTAAAGCCGATCACGTCGGCGTCGGCGGGAATGCTGTCAACCAACTCGTCGAGGTCGATGCCCTGGATCTGAAACCCGGGATATTCCTTCAGCGGACGAACGATGCCGAGATCGGCAGCCGTACCGTCAACGATCTCGACTTTGTGGCCTTTTTTGAGAAGATACCCGGCGATATACGCCAACCCGATTGCCGGCGACGCCTCGTTGTTGAGCGACCCTTCGCGTGAGATAAGCGGCGCACGGACAAGTGCCACATTCAGCTCTCGCGGTATTGTCGATCCATCAAGATGATTGTCAGGTATTTTCACCATGCATAAATAGATAGCTATTCGGCAGGTTTTCCCAGAAAATCATCCACGCATAACTGCCGTGTTTTTACGGTTCTTTGACGGTGCCGCCGGGGCAGATCGGCAACCCCATCGCATGATGTATTGACAAATATTCAAATGAGAGTAGATTGAGGGAACCTATCTTAAATCGTATTCGCGCCGTTCCCGCTGTTTTAGAACCGGCATGGTTTTATCTTGGGTGAGGCCCACGGGCCCCTAAATTAAGATCTTTGGAGGAACATTCAATGAAACGAGTTTATCTGAGTATATTTTTTGTTTGTATATTTGCGATCGTATCCCACGCACAAACCCCAACGCCTACGCCGCCCGCTACGACCCCCGGTAATGTATCGCGCGTGACCTATTTTGACATCTTGCCGGGAAAGGGCAACGAATACACTATCCATCTACGTACAAACCAAGTACCTATTTTGGAGGAACAAAAGAAACAGGCTTGATCGTTAGCTATGGTTTCTTTAACAAGCCGACAACCGATGGCCCCGGCGACTGGGATCTAGGATTGGTCGTCACTTACAAGAACTATGCGGACACGCTTGATCCGAATCCGGAAAGAGCGGCGAAATTGATGCGATCGGGCTCAAGCATTATGGTTCGGCCGAAGCAAGGACAAAGGCGAATGATTCAGCGAACTTGCTTCGAACCGTTGTCCGAAGCGAGCTCGTAAGAGGGGTCACATATAATCCGATGCCGAAGTGATACACGCAAAAGACTCTTCGATCAGTAAAAGGGCCTCGTCACATTCGACGAGGCCTTTACTTTATTGATACTAGTGGAATTTACCCTCGCACATACCGCCGTTCGACCTTGCCGCAGTGCCACTTCCGCACCCAGCGATAAAAAAACAAATAACCGGACGACTAACTTAATCTCATTTATTCTTTTAATAGGTTTTCCGCCGTTTTCCTTTTGCGGTTTCGTGATGAAATACCAGACCATAAGAATTGCCAAGCCAATTCCAGCCAAACGCGAATCGTAAGATCGAGGACGGCCGTGCGGCATCGCTTTTAAGGTCGGGCCATCTCCGAGACGCGAACTGGCCCGTTTTTATCAGCCCGATCCTGAACTAGACAGCTAAATTGGGAACCTTTAGAATCAATGGTTACCCAAGATGGATGAATCGAAAAGACAAGAAATTTTGGCGATGAGTCGAGCGGCTCATTGTTTGACCGAAGCGTCTTACCAAGAGAACCGATCCAAACGCGGCGATTCGGGGTGGAACCAGAAACAAAGAACTCTTTCTCGCTGACATGGCCCTTCACTTGCTGCAGACGTCCCTTAAAGAAGGAGAGCTTTCAGAGGAAGGGTTGAGACGAAACTCGTTTTCGATCCTGACTGTTTCAGACCAGTTTATCCATAACCACGATCTTAAGGCCATCGCAGATGAACTGTACTTTCTGTAAGGCGTAACGATCAAAGAAATTGGAAATATCTGTGCCTCCAAGATCAGCCCCTCTAATATCTTCTCTGCAATTGCCGAATTGCGAAAGTCAAAGCCAGAAAATAAAGAGTGATAAGTGAAAGAAACGAGGCCGCGAATGTAACGCTCGCAGCCTTTGTTACCGGCAAATATGATCCCGCTATTAAGGAATCAAGAGGCCTTCGTGGGAGATGGTCATTGACTTCGTGTATTGCGGCGGCGTCGCCGACGAGCTTTGAGATAAAGGCGTTGGCCAGCGTCCAGCTCATCGCGGTGCCGGCGTGCTCGTCAAGAAGCCTGATTGTAATAGTGAAGGCGGGGCTGCTGGGCCGGTAACGAGGCGGAATAGATCCCAAAGCCGCTTGTCGTCCTTCATAATGTCGTTCTTGAAAAGAACGTTCTTGACGGTCACCGCACCATATTTCTTGATGCCGGGCATTGGAACGTCGCGTGGTTGACCGGGTTTGTACACGATCGGATCACTCTCCGCACTGGAGGCCGGTGATCTCCTGAGCAAGAAACTTGTACGTCTTGCCGCCGACGTTATATTGGATCTCGAAAGAGAATTTCACCGTTGGCCAGGCAGGTTTGGTTTGCGTCTTGCCTCCGTTCGGCAACTCGGCCGCGAGCGTCAGGTCAACCGTCGCCGTATCGTCGTCCTCGACTACTACGTGTTCGCGAAACACTGTCAAAACCCTTTGCCCCATACGCCGCGACCTTGTATTTGCCGGCGGCGATCTCGTCGAATGTGTAGGCTCCGTCAGCGTCGGTCTTGACAGTCGCAACCGCTTTGCCATTCGCCCCGACAACGGTCACGCTGACGCCTCCGACGCCTTTGCCCTTCGCATCGGTTATCGTTCCCTCGATCGACCCTCAGCAAACGCCGCCGACGCAAACAAAAGAAACGCCGCGATGGTAAAGATGATATTTTTCATAAGACGCCTCGCCTATTGGCAATCGAACTCTTATCGCGGGGATCGGCTCCGGTTTTGTAGCACTTGTTTAGATCGCTGCTTTGATAATTAACCGCGACAAACGCGTTCCGGCCGACATCTTTATTGGGGCTGCGTCGTCCGGGATCGTAAAGACGTAGGCGACGGCGCTGGATTCTGTCGCAATGATGTTCTGGGCAGAGTTTGACCCGTTAATGATCTTGATCCAAAGACCGCGGCTGAAACGGGTGGTTGTAGCGGCGTATCAACCGGTGGTTTCTTAACGGGCTTCAAAGTAATGTCGACCGTCGTCGTCTCATCGTCCGAAACCACGACGTCATCGCGAAAACCGGCCTTTGACACCGTATGCGGCGCTGGTCGCCGCGATCTCGTCGAACGAGTACGTTCTATCCTCATCGGTCTCTACCGACGCGACCGCCTTGCCATTCGCCCGACGACGGTCACGCTGACGTCGATGCCTTCGAGATCGTTCCCCGATCGAATCCCAGCAAACGCCGCAGATGCAAACAATAGAAACGCGGCGATGGTGAATATGATGTTTTCATTCGGATGCCCGAATACGCGGCTCGCAAATTCCCGCCTGATACGCGTTGCCGGTCTTTACTGGACACATCTAACGGCGACAGCGAGCGCCTGCGGATTCATGAAGCGGTAGATCATGCCGTTGTTTGCCTCAATGCCTGGCGATAGACATTTCGCTGGCCGTTTTGAGTCGATGACGCGGGCGGTCGCCCTCGTTCGGTACGCCCTTGTTGAATGTCGCAATCCAGAGTAACCATCGAATTCCCGATCCGCAGCATAAGGCCTTCGCGATATCCTCTCGTCGTTGTAGCCATCGACCATCATTTGGTTCTGCGGCATCCCTAGAGCCTTTTCGAGATCCATCCAGTCGGCATCGGTCGGCAGACGCCATCCTATCGGACACGCTTTGCTCCGTCAAAAGTGTAGAGCATCCCGAGTTCGCTACACCATTCGTCGTCATCGTCGTAGCATATCGAAACATCTCGCATGTCATAGCCCAGGTTCTGTTTCATCCAGGTGAGGTTTCCGACCTTTTTGATACCGTAAACCTGCCCGTCACGTGGATCCTTGAAACTTGTCTTGGCACCCTGAGAAAATGCCGTTGATGTTAGCAAAAGAACTGCTGCCAGGGTAAGCGTGATTGTTTTCATGATGCTGCTCCAATGGGCGAATTGTACACCATTTTTGATTATGACCGACACTTTGTTCGGCTAAACGGGGAACTACCGCGTCTTTACATTGCGGCGGATTTCGATATTAATGTTGCGTGATCCCGCACACAATCAAAATTTATCTTTTAGGAGAAAAGAATGTTGAGAAAATTAATTATTATTTCATCGGTTTTGTTCGCTCTGACTGTCGGTACGTCAATCGTTTCCGCCCAAAACTGGGAAAACCTA
>JBGAVK010000016.1:0-54863 GCA_044228165.1 Pyrinomonadaceae bacterium
CGTAAAAGGACTTGCGGCGAAAGATGCGAATGCGAGCAAGGTTACCCGAGCCGTCAATTGTAATTATTACGATGAGAGCAAAAAGCAGCTGCAGGCAATCTCTAACCGGCTCAAGAAAATGGATGCCGACAAGCAGGAGCCGTACGTTAAGGGCCGCGCGGCGTTCGACAAGCGAGTCAAAGAATTCGATCTCGTTAAACGACCGGAAAATTGTACGTTATTTGTCTGACAAATTTGCTGCACCACCTAACTAACATGAAGCTACGACATTTCAACTTTCCGCACGTATTAGTTTGCTTAGCTGCATTTATTTTCGTTGGCACATCGACGGTGCATGCGCAGACAACTAGTGAGTTGATAGGACGGGCCCGCGTCAGCATTGAAAAAGGTGCATACGACGAGGCGATACGCGACCTCGAACAGGCGGCCGTGTCAGACCCGAAAAACGCTGAGATCTTTGCCCAATCGTGCCGAGCGTATTACCTGAAACAGGACCTGGCCAACGCTCTGATCTACACAAACAGGGCTCTAAAGATCGACGGTAAGAACCTCGATGCTCTCAACATCCGGGGCAAGATCAAGACCGATAAAAAAGACATCTCGGGAGCACTCGACGATTTTACTAAAGCCATAAAGATCGACCCTAATTTCGTAAAACCCTTTCTCAATCGAGCTTTCATTTATGAAAGTCAAAAGGACTATGACAAGGCGATAGCGGATTATACGGCAGTGATCGCGGCAGATCCGAAAAATGAGCTTGCCTATCGCCTACGTTCGGGGGTTCATTATTACAACAAGGCGGACATGGCATCCGCTCTTGCGGACATAAACGAAGCACTCCGAATCGCACCAAAGAGCGTTCAGTCGTTGACGCTACGCGGGCAGATCTACATAAAACAAAAGGCAATGGACAACGCAATGTCCGACCTGACGGCTGCCATCAGGATCGATCCGAGTTACGGATTTGCCTGGTTCTACCGCGCCAATGCTCACTATATCGCCGGGCGCCTTGAAGAATCGCTAAGCGATTTTGCCAAGGCACTCGAGATCCGTCCCGACGATTATTCCGCTAATTACAACCGGGGCCAGATATATAGAACCCAAAAGAAATTTGACCTCGCGTCAGCCGAGTTTGGCAAGATACCGGCAACGGACCCGAGTTACGCTAAGGCACGCGAGCAACTCGAGTGGCTAGGCAAGATCGTAGCCGAGCAGCAGTTAGCGGCTCGGCTGCACATTGTCGATACCCCATTCAAACCGCTATTCGACCCTCACGCTGAGACGATCCATGATCGTATAAAGGTAAAAGTCGATAATCCATATACGAGTGATAACCCAAATTACAAGTATCAAGGCCTCTACGAATTTCGAGCGCCTGAAGGGAAGATGATGAGCCTGCTTCTGGCTTTATCGATAAACCCCGGTGAAACCGCCGGGCACCGACTGCTCGATCTGGATGAGTTTTCTTTGATACAAAAAAAGACGCCGGATGATTTTGGCGAGTCGAATATACAGTACCGATTCACCACTCCGAATAACCATAACTATCAATTGGAGATCGTCGGCCCGAAACCGACAGAGATGAATCAGGTCGATCTCCACGCACTTGACCCGAAATATCTGCGTTTCAACAACAACTGGGATCTCCTGAACAAAATGCTGTTCTTTTTTGCCCACGCATCTGCGTTCGACGCTTTCCTTGAGGACGTCAAAGACGAAAATGGCCAGCCGCTTTCAAAAAATCCCGACTTCAAATCTTATTCGCGCAAGGACCGCTTTTTCATGTGGAAAGCGACGAAGCCTGCAAACTTCCGCGATTCGCTGCGGGCATTCGAGGCCATTTTAACTGCAGCAAAAGAAGATCTCGACCAGACTAAATTCGAGATCGAGGACGGCCGAACCGTCAACGGAAATCAGACAAACATTAAGATCCGCTCAAAGATAATCAAAGTCGGCGTCCCGATGCTCTGGTTTCAGATCCAGCAAATTGGAGACACCGACCAATACTATGTTGAGATGTGGGTGAGCTAGATCCGACGAGTCGCGAGATTTAACACCTTTGTAACACTCCGTTAATACGCTATTCACGCCAGCTTCATAGACTATCGCTTACGCGTTAATAATTCATTACAATTGAGGCTCGCTATGCAGCATACAATTCTGATCATCGAGGATGATGCGGACATCGCCGAAGGGTTGCAATACAACCTTAAACGCGAGGGTTTTCGCACCGTCATGGCCGAATCGGGTGAGAAAGGGCTGCGTCTGGCTCTCGACGAAAAGAACCGGCCCTCGCTGGTGCTGCTCGATCTCATGCTGCCGGGTATGAGCGGAATGGAACTTTGCCGCCGGCTGCGGCGTGAATCACTGACCGAGAAAACTCCGATCATAATGCTGACCGCCAAAGCGGCGGAGGGCGATAAGATCTTAGGGCTCGATACCGGTGCGGACGATTACATAATCAAACCTTTTTCGATCAAAGAGGTGATCGCCCGTGTAAGGGCGGTTTTGCGCAGGGTTGAGACCGAGACGTCGCCCAAGTATGAGGACGCGATGATGTCGGTCGATTTTGCGGATATGCGCGTTTCATGCACTGACCGGGCGGTAAAGCTTACCAGAAAGGAATTCGCACTTCTTGAGCACCTCATTCAAAATTCGGGCCGTGTCGCATCGCGCCAGCAGCTCCTCGACAATGTTTGGGGTTATAGCTATTTTGGCGACACGCGGACGCTCGACGTTCACATCCGCCGGCTGCGCCAAAAGCTCGATGAATGCGGCACATGTATTGAAACCGTCGTCGGCGTGGGTTATCGTTTTATCGGGTGTAAATAGATCTATTTATGAATGCTGCTGCGATCGAGTTGGCTGAGACACCGATATCGTATCAAATACTTCAAAAGATAATTGATACGACACGCGAGGGCGTGATCGTGATCGATGCATCGATGCGCATTGCTCATTGTAATGTGCCGGCGGCGGTTGCTTTTGGCAGGGATAGTCTGGACCTAGAAAGCAAACGATTGAGCGAGGTCATACGCGACCTGGATCTGCACGAGGCTTTTCGCAAAGCTATAACGTCACAAGTCTCGGCCGACGTCAGGCTCGAACTCCCGACGGCTGAAAAACGAAAATTTGACGTTCATATCGCCCCGATCGAGTTAAGCGGTGCGATCCACGCCATCGGCTTTTTTAACGAGACCACGCAGATCGACCGGCTCGAGCTGGTTCGCCAGGAGTTTCTTTCAAATATCTCCCACGAGTTGCGAACGCCGCTGACGTCGATACTTGCGTTTGTCGAAACTCTCGAGGACGGCGGCATTCACGATGCAGAAAACAATATGCGTTTTCTAAGCGTCATTCGCCGCAATGCTGAGCGCATGCACAGCCTGATCGCTGACATTCTGGAGCTGTCTTTGATCGAATCGGGCAACGTCGCGGTTTCGATACGAGACGTGAAGCTTCACACAGCGGTCCAAGATGTGATGGCAGGGCTTTCGGCAAAGGCTGGCGAGCGCGAAATCGTCCTTAATAACGAAATAGCACCGGAATTAACTATCCGGGCCGATTCCGTCAGGCTCGAGCAGATGCTCGTTAATCTCATCGACAACGCTATCAAGTTCAACCGTCAGGGCGGTTCGGTCACCGTTTCGTGCGAATCGCTCGACGGACGTGACGTGATCGCTGTCGCTGATACCGGCGAAGGCATTTTACCCGAACATACTCAGCGGATCTTTGAGAGGTTTTACCGTGCTGACCGTGCGCGTTCGCGCGAGATCGGCGGGACGGGACTCGGCCTCGCGATCGTCAAGCACCTCGCACGCCTCCACGGCGGCGAGGTTAGCGTTAGTTCCCGGCTCGGTTCAGGAACGGTATTCCGAATCGAACTTCCCGCGTGACCATCACCCCAGATTTTCTTTACGCGCATGGTGCAAACATGTGCTACACTAAGCGCATACTTGAAAGACCAACCCTGCGCTGGGTCCTTTGTGAGGACTCGAAACGCATCGCGTCGAATCTCATTGACTTTGGGAGAGAAGCGGTCATGCAATTAACTATCGGTCAGAAGGTCGCGTATCCGAATCAAGGCGTCTGCCTTGTCGAAGAATTTAAGGAACAAACCTACGGCGCTCGTTCGATGTGCGGGTACTCACTCCGCGTTCTCAATGATAACTCCACAATTTTTGTACCGGAGGAAAATGCCGGCAGCGTCGGGATCAGGCCCCTGATCAGCTCGGCACAGTGCAAAAAGCTGATCGAGAAACTTTCAGAGGACTTTGAACCTGTTTCCGGTGACTGGAAGACCCGGTCGCGTGAGTTTACCGAAAGGCTGAGGACCGGCGATATATTTCAGGTTGCAGAGGTCTTTAAGATGCTGGTGTTTCTGAGCCATGAAAAGAAACTCTCATTTCGCGAGCAGACTCTGCTAGAAAAATCAAAATTCCTGATCACATCGGAGATCGCTAATACCTGCCCTAAGAGTCAAGCCCCGGCGGAAGGCGATATCGTTGCGCTCGTCGAAGCTGCGTGTGCCAAACATCTGGAAATACAGCCTACAATATCTGCCGCCGATCACTAATCGTGATTAGCTCGAGTATATTCGGCGCGTACGACGGTTTTGATGTTACCGCGCACATTGTAATCTCCTTCGATCTCGACCCTTTGAGGGTCGCAGGCAGCTACAAAATCTTCCAAGATCAGATTCACAACGTGTTCGTGGAATATCTTTACATCGCGGAAAGAGTTGATATAGAGTTTTAGGCTCTTTAATTCAACGCAGAGCCTATTTGGAACGTATCTAAGGCGGATGGTGCCGAAATCCGGGAAATCGGAGAAAGGACAGATCGCCGTGAATTCAGGCATCTCAAATTCGACCCAGATCTCTTTGCCCGGGAATTCGTATGCAAACGCGTCGAGGGGATATAGATCCATCTCTTCGCGGGGCGTCGGGCGAATGTCTAACTGCTGCAGGTTAATGCCCGAGGGCGTTTCATTATCTAACATATCCATGTTTCCTCGAGCCTAATTTGCGCACGGCCGCTAGGTCATTCACGCCCCGCGAATGCAATTTTGTCAGCAAATTTACAAAAATATGGGCAGTGGCATAGGCGTCTGCGCTGGCGCGATGATGATTTACGAGATCGATAGAGTAATGTTCGGCGACTGTCTTTAGCTTATGATTGACGATATCGGGGAGCAATTTTCGCGATAACACAACGGTGCAAAGACACGGATTTGCAAGTCTGTAATCAGCAAAAACCCGGCCGATCTCGTAATTCAGAAACCGCATATCAAAGCCCGAGTTATGTGCGACAAGTATCGAATCGCCGATAAAACTGAGAAAGTCGTGAGCGATATCGGCAAAGCTCGGAGCCGAGGCGACCATCTCATCATTGATCCCGGTTAGTTCGGTAATGAATCGCGGGATCGGCATCTCAGGGTTTACGAGCGTTTCAAATTTCTCGGTCACCTCACCATTTTTTACACGATAGGCTCCGATCTCAGTAATGCGGCATGGCGGGGCTTTGGCACCGGTGGTCTCGAGGTCAAATACGACAAATTCTGTTTCCATCAGCTCGCGGCCGTCATAATCACCGTCCGTAAGCTCAACAATATCACCGTTTAACGAAAGTCGCGGGTCGCGTTCAATTAGATCTGCGGCGAGAATACGAGCCAATTGCCTGTCCGGCTTTCTGATCTTCATTACAAAATCGACCACGCTGACCGCCGACGCTTTTCCGCCAAATGAGCGGAGCAACGCAACGGTCTCGTTGATCAATAGAGATTCTGAGATCAGGTTTGGGTACGGTGTCATTAGAAAAAGTTTAACAGAGTCAGCGGTAATTTTTGAGTTAGCAGAGTCATTTGGGTTAGTGTATCTGTGATGGATATTCTCGAAAAGTTGAGGGAAACGAACGCCTTGCTCGAGGGGCATTTTATTTTGTCGAGCGGCCTCCACAGCCCAAAATATTTGCAATGTGCTTTGGCTCTTCAGCAGCCGGCTGATGCCGGGGCATTTGGAAATGCGATCGCAAAGCAATTTGCGGGAAAGCAATTCGACACGGTAGCATCACCTGCGATCGGCGGGCTGATCATCGGATTTACGACTGCTCAGGCGTTGGGGCTCCGGTTTATTTGGACGGAACGCCAAGACGGCGTGATGACGGTCCGGCGCGGGTTTTCGGTCGTCCCTGGTGAGCGGATATTAGTTGTGGAGGACGTCATAACGACCGGAGGTTCGACCCGCGAGTGCATTGCCGCCCTCGAGGCATCGGGGGCCGAAGTGATGGCCGCTGCATCGATCATTGATCGTTCAAACGGTACGGCTGATGTCGGCGTGCCGCGGATCGCTCTTGTCGAGATTGAAGTGCCGAGTTACCCGCCAGACGCCTGTCCAATGTGTGCCGACGGAGTCGAAGCTGTAAAGCCCGGCAGCCGGGTTGCGGTAAATTAATAAGTTCCTATTTGAGTAAATAGGTCCAAAAAAGGACCTAGAGTTGGCCAAACTGTTCACAGCCTATTGACGTTGGGCCGTTTTTATAAAAAGGACGACCCGGATAATATTTCCGAACCCAGTTAAGGTTGAAACTTTAACGCCAAAGTCGTTTGAACGGATGTCTCCAATGGTATTTGATCAGTTGCAACATCCCAGAGTGAAAATACTATGATCTGTTTTCTTTCGATGGACGATCTCGGTTCGTATGTCGCCGATGACGATCTTGCGATAGGACCGTTGCGCGATCTTGGGGTGGTGGTCGAGACAGTTTCGTGGCGGCAGAAAGCGAGGCCGTGGAGCGATTTTGAAATGGTGGTGATCCGGACTCCTTGGGATTATCATTCGTCGCCGATGGAGTTTCTCGCCGTGCTTGAGGTGATAGAGTCTCAAACGAGCCTTCAGAATCCACTCGAAGTCGTCCGTTGGAATCTAGATAAGAGGTACCTCGGCGAAATGGAGAAACGCGGAACACAGATCGTACCGACGATCTGGGATGCAGCGTATGATGCTGAGAGTTTTATCGGTTGGCAGAACGAATTTGGGGTCGACGAGATCATCGTCAAGCCGGCTATTAGCGCGACAGCCGAGCATACTTACAGGCTGAAGCAGTACGACGCGTCACTAGAGAGCGTGTTCGCGAGTCGCGATTTTCTCGTCCAGCCATTCATGCCACAGATCGTCGAAGATGGTGAATTTTCACTTTTTTATTTCAACGGTGTGTATAGTCACGCGATAAATAAGTCGCCAACATTGAATGACTTCCGAGTTCAAGAGGAACACGGCGGGATCATAACGGAGATAGAGCCGGACGTATGGCTCATGGCGGCGGGAAGCAAGACCATTTCAGCGATAGACTGTGATCTGCTTTACGCCCGCGTCGATTTCGTCAGAGATGGCGACGGCGCTCCGCGCCTTATGGAGCTGGAATTGATCGAGCCCGCGCTATATTTAAGGATGAATGGCGGTGCCCCGCAGCGGTTTGCGGAGGCGGTAAAGGCTCGGCTGAGATAGTAAAATGGTTACACCGGCTGAATTTTGGGCAGGGTTTTGCGCCGCAAACGCGGATATGCCGGTGGATGAACCGTATCAAACATGGCATTTCGGCAAGACGATCGAAATGGCGTTTGAGCTCGGCCAACTCGTTATCTCAGTAAAAAAAACGGCGACCGCCAGCCTCGCAGTTGTTAACGAGATCGCTCCGCATGAGGCACCTATCCTCGGCGGATACAGCGTCGTAACGGACTTCGATGGCGACCCGATGGCGGTCATCCGAACAACTGAAATTCGACATATACCGTTCAACGGGGTCGACGCCCAATTCGCTTACGATGAGGGCGAAGGTGACCAGACATTGGAATACTGGCGCGAGATACATTGGAATTATTTTTCGAATGAGGCTGCGAGGCTTGGGATAGATCTTGATGAACGGTCGATCATTTGTTGCGAGCGATTTGAATTTTTGTATCCTAAATGAATTTTAAACTATTGATCCAATACGACGGCACCGATTTTCACGGATGGCAGGTGCAGGAAAATGACCGTACGATCCAGGGTTAACTAGAGGGGGTTGTCGGAATGCTTGCTGACACTGAGGTGGGCGTCATCGGGTCCGGCCGGACCGATGCCGGTGTTCACGCTGAGGGCCAGGTTGCCAACCTGCATCTTCACAACTCAAAATTCACCCCCGAAAAGCTTAAACATGCTATCAATGGTAATCTCTGGCGTGATATCAGGATAATGAAGGCGGAAAAAGCTCCCGACGAGTTTCACTCTCGGTTCTCGGCAAAGAAAAAGACTTATATTTACCGAGTCGTAAATGCCCCTGTGATGTCGCCGTTCTGGCGTCGATTTGCTCATCACGAAACGAGGCCCCTCGATGTTGCGAGTATGAATAACACTGCAAGGCTTTTTCTTGGTGAACACGACTGGACGGCATTTGCCTCTGCAAAATCTGATGGCGAAAGCCGCGTGCGAAACGTGCTTGATTTTTCGGTCGAATCCCGTTGGGACACGGCTGCACAGGGTACAATGATCGAGTTTCGCATCACAGCGACAGGATTCTTACGATACATGGTCAGGTCGATCGTCGGGACGATGCTCGAGGTCGGGCGCGGCGAAAAAGATAGTGATACAATTCAGACGGCAATTATCACAGGCGACCGCGATCTGGCGGGAAAGACGGCATCAGCTCAGGGGTTGACGCTGTTCCGGGTCGATTACGATTAGATATCAGAAAAGCAGGCTGGCAGCCTGTTTTCCGACTCTATGCTCATTTATCACATAGTATTACCGGAAGTTTGGGCGGCGTTTGACACCGATCTCTATGAGCATCCTAGCCTTGCGTCCGAGGGGTTTATTCATTGCAGTTTTGCGGAACAGCTCGATGCGGTGATCGCGAGGTATTACAGCCGAGAGAGCCGGGTCGTGGTGCTTGAGATCGAAAGTGACCGGTTGATGTCCCGCATGATAAAAGAACCGTCGACCAACAGCGAGATCTATCCGCATATTTACGGTCCGATAAATCGTGATGCGATCATTTCGGCGACCGAGAGAGATCTAACCTCGAAAAGCGCTAAGTAGGCGGAATTTTATTGAGATCGCTTGGGAAACTGGAATTCCATTTTAGCCTTTTTGTACATTTCGCGGGCGAACGAATCATGCTCAAAGGATTTGAAGGCATCATTAAACTCAATACCGCTGAGGGCAAGTTACTCGCGGCAATAGATCCTGAGCGTGTGCCGCAACATGTCGCCGTCATAATGGACGGCAATGGCCGTTGGGCTAAACGGCAAGGACGGCCGCGTATTTTCGGGCACCGGGCCGGGGCCGACTCTGTAAGAGCGATCATCGATACCTGCCGCAGGTTGGAGATCAAGGCGGTGACGCTCTATGCCTTTTCGACGGAGAATTGGAAACGGCCGCAATCAGAAATAAAAGGCCTCATGCGCATGCTGGTCAGCTATATTCGAAAAGACCTGAAGGAAGTTCATCGTAATGATATTCGCTTTCAAGCCATCGGCGATATCGGCGGCCTGTTTGATGACGTGCAGAAAGAGATCGCCCGGGCGACGGAGTTGACCAGAGACAATTCCGGTATGGTTATGAGCGTCGCTTTAAATTACGGCGGGCGCTCTGAGATAACCCGGGCGGCAATGCTCGCCGCACAGCAGATCACAGAAAGAGGTGAAAGCCTCGAACGATTCTCTGAGGAGGACATAGAACGTAACCTTTACACACACGGCCTGCCCGCCGTCGATCTTATGATCCGAACGAGCGGCGAGTTTCGCATTTCGAACTTTCTGCTGTGGCAACTGGCTTACAGCGAGATCTATGTGACGCCGACGCTTTTCCCTGATTTTCGCAGACCGCAGATATTTGAGGCGATCTTGGACTATCAAAAACGCGACCGAAGATACGGCGCAGTGAAGTAATTTTGGGGGCAGTTTGAACGGATAGACATGGTGAAAGGGGTCAACAAATGCCCTCAGAATTCTTCATCCTGTTAATCTGATCTCTATTTGTTATGAAAACACGGATCCTGACAGCTCTGATCGCTCTGCCGGTCGTGGCGGCGTCGATCGTTCTACCGCTTTATTTTGAATGGGCTGTATGGATCTTCGTCGGCCTGGCGGGGCTCGCTTTGGCGGCGGGTTTGTTCGAGTTCTATTCGCTTACAAAAAAACTCGAGCTCAAGGCTGACGCAGCGATGGGTTATCTGGCATCTGCGGCGCTGTTTATCGGCTTTGTGTTTGATGCACCGGCGAAAGAGCCGGATCTGATCATAGCAACGGCGGCCGCGATCTCGGTCGCAGTGCTGATCTCACAAACTTTTCGATTTCAAAAGGATTTTCCTAAAATGCTGACGGGCATTGGCGTGACGCTGCTCGGAGTATTTTACGTTGCGTTTCTCGGTGGTTTTCTTGTTTCAACTCGGGTCGGTTTTGAGAATACGCCGGGGCTATCGACCCATTTGCTAGGGTTTTTCTTTTTGGTCATCTTTGGCTCGGACGCAGGTGCATATTTCGCTGGCAGGGCTTTTGGCAAACACAAACTAGCCCCGGCGATCTCGCCGGGCAAGACCGTTGAGGGGCTCGCGGGCGGTCTTGTTTCCGCCGCCGGCCTCGCGGCACTTGCCACCGCCACGTTCTTTCCGAAACTGCCATATAAGTTCTCGGTCCCGTTAGCGATCGTACTCGCAGTGGTCGGCGTGCTTGGTGACCTATGCGAAAGTGCGATGAAGCGGGGCTCCGATACAAAAGACGCCGCGAGCATCCTGCCCGGACACGGGGGTTTTCTCGACCGCCTGGACAGTTTGCTTTTCGGTGCGCCAATACTTTACTATTTCGCACGATTTTACTTCTAGCATTTGACCGACGATCTTTATCGAACCTTTGGAGGAGTACTGAATGACAGAAGAAAAGAAGGAAATTGTTGATAAGTTTGAGTTCGTCGCCGCGATCCTGCTGGGCGCGGCGGCAATCTGTACAGCGTTGTCCAGTTTTCAGGGCGGGTTATGGGACGGCAAGCAGGCAGAGGCTTATGGCAAAGCAAATACAGAGGCGACGATGGCGGCCAGCGAACGCGCCCGAGCGATAGTCGAGATGTCAAAGGATGCGCAGATCGATATCACAGCTTACCGGCTGATCGAGGAAGATAACCCGAAAAGCGACGAGATCGCGACCTATCTTTACACCCGCCAACTTAGCGATACGGGTTATAAGGCGATGGGCTTGCCGCCTGACGCGAAAAAAGACGAGGATCAGCCCGACGAAAAGATTGACGCCCTGCAGGGTGAGATACTAGACAAGGCAAAGGTCAAGGATCTTGTCGGCGACGAGGCCTATCAGAAGGAAATGATGGCAAAGGCCGTCGAGATCAACGCCGAATCAGAAAAGACATTTAAGAGCGGCAACGAAGCAAACGAGATTGGCGACAAGTTTGATTTTGCAAACGTGATATTTGCAGTCGCGCTGTTTTTTATGGGTATCGCTCTGGTTTTTAGGACCGGTATAAAATGGTATGTCCTTTGGGCCGGAGGGCTGTTGACGCTTGGCGGACTGATATTCATGTTGACGCTGCCATGGACCTTTTGACCGGGCTTTGATGAACGAAAATTTGCCTTTTTGATAACGACTCTAGTATCATTCAGATTCGCTATGAGCGCAGTTCGGTTTAACGACAATAATAATACGTAGGCGAGAGTGTAATCTTATCGACGCTCCGCCTTTCGTTTGTCGCAAACCGAAAGGCGTTTTTTTGTATTTGCCCGCGAAACACGCGAAAAATGCGAAAATTTTTTGAAAAATGTCCGAGTTGATCTACAAAGATGAGAGTTACAAAATAATTGGCGCATGTTTCGAGGTCTATAAACTCAAAGGAATAGGTTTTACCGAGCCGGTTTATCAGGAGTGTCTGCAACTCGAGTTTGAATTTCAGGGAATTCCTTTCGCTGCTCAACCGGAGTTGCAACTTGAATACAAAGGGCGTCTTTTGACGCAAACTTTCAAACCGGATTTTATCTGCTATGGAAAAATAATTGTCGAATTAAAGGCTCTTGAAAAGTTAATTGATGCAAATAGGTCACAGGCTTTGAATTATCTTAACGCAACGAGATTTGATTTGGCTCTTTTAGTAAATTTTGGCCATTTTCCGAAACTTGAATATGAAAGGATAGTTAATAGTAAAAACAGATTGCGACAAAGTGTCGCATAGTTAATTTAATAGCGGATCAAAAGGAAGATGTTCTTATTTAGCATTTTTCGCGTGTTTCGCGGGTAATGAATCTTATGTTGGATGTACTTGGAAGTTTAGAGAGGACCCACAGTTGCGGCGAGCTTCGCGAGAGCGAAGTCGGGACGCAGGTCGTGCTGATGGGCTGGGTCGCTAAGAAGCGTGATTTCGGCGTTTTTACATTTATCGATCTGCGTGACCGCGACGGTGTAACACAGGTCGTCGTAAGCGAAGAGACCGCAGCTGAGGCTCACGCCAAGGCTAAGAACCTTCGCGGCGAATTTGTCATCGCGGTCAAAGGCGAGGTCGTTGCGCGTGACGAAGGTGCAAAGAATGCGAAGCTTGCTACGGGCGAGATCGAGGTCAAGGTCGCTGAGGTCTTGATCCTAAATGACGCGAATGTTCCGCCGTTTCAGCTCGAGGTCGCCGGCAGCGAAAATCTCGCCGCCGAGGATACGCGGCTGAAATATCGCTACCTTGACCTTCGTCGTCCGCAGCTGCAGCACAATATTCGTACGCGTGCGAAAGCGGTCGGCGCGATACGCGAATATTTTGACGGTAGGGGATTTATCGAGATCGAGACTCCGATCTTGCTAAAATCTACGCCAGAGGGTGCTCGGGATTTTGTCGTGCCGTCGCGGATTCACACGGGCAAATTCTTTGCGTTGCCCCAGTCTCCGCAGATATTGAAGCAGCTTACGATGATCTCGGGCTTCGATAAGTATTACCAGATCGCGCGCTGTTTCCGTGACGAAGACCTCCGCGCTGACCGGCAGCCGGAGTTTACACAGCTCGATATGGAAATGTCGTTCGCTCACCAGGAGATGGCATATCGTGAGATGCAGGGCATGTTCAACCATGTCTTTGCTAAGGTCGGAGGCATCGAATTGCCCGCCGCGTGGCCGCGTTTGACACATGCCGAGGTGATGCGACGGTATGGATCAGACAAGCCTGATCTGCGGTTTGAGATGGAACTTTTCGATCTCAGCAGCGAACTCGCCGGAACAGATTTCGACCCGTTCGCATCGGTTCTCGAAGCCAAAGGCGAGATCAAGTGCATCGTCGTCAAGGGTAAGTCCGACTATTCGCGAAAGCAACTCGACGAGTTGCAGGATTTTGCGAAGCGTTACGGCGCGGGTGCGTTGGCGTGGATCAAATTGCCGAGCCAATGGACGAAAGCGGCAGATTGGATCGAAGGCGGCGATGCAAACTTACAGCCGACGTCTTCTTTGATGAAAGTTCTCGGCGGGCCAAAGATTACTGGACTTGCCAAGGCCGCGGGAGCAGAAGCAGGCGATCTCGTTCTCATCGTTGCCGGACGCAAGTCTGTGGTGGCCGCTTCGCTCGGAGCGTTGCGCATCGAGATTGCTAAACGCGAAGATCTGATCGACCGCACGACGTACAAACCGCTGATCGTGACGGAGTTCCCGATGTTCGAGCACGACGAAGAGACAGATCGCTATACGGCAGCGCATCATCCATTCACGTCGCCGATGGACGAGGACCTTGAGAAATTCACGACTGCCGTAAATGATGAGTCACAGCATTACTTGCTCGGTGAGGTCCGTGCAAAAGCGTATGATGCCGTCATTAACGGCTACGAATGTGCGGGCGGCTCGATCCGAATCCACCAGAAGGTGATACAGGACCTGAATTTTAGGGCGCTCGGAATGACGTCCGAACAGGCCCGGGCACAGTTCGGGTTTTTCCTGGACGCACTCGAATACGGCACCCCGCCGCACGGGGGATTTGCCGCCGGCATCGAACGCACCTGTATGATACTTTGCGGCACCGAAAATATCCGCGACGTTATGGCTTTTCCTAAGACCGCTTCGGCACAGGACCTGATGATGGACTCGCCCGGTGAGGTAGACGGATCTCAGCTGAAAGAGCTTGGGATAAAAGTTTCTTAGGGAATTTTTCCCTGCGAGATATGCGAGAAGACCCGTAACTAAAAGTTAATTTCTATATCGCGGCTTTTCGTGTTTCTCGCGGGCAAATTCTTTGCGAACAAACGGACGAGAAATGTCGTAAAATTCCTAGTGATGGCGACAAAGTACGATACAAATCCGCTCGATCCGGATTTTCCGGAGAAGGCAAAGGCGGCGGCCGAGGGACAGGCGACCCAGGGATTGCCGTATGCCGGGACCCAGGCCTTTCCTTATGTCGCACCAACGGCGATGACCGAGGAACAGACGCGTCGATTTGCCGCGACCGAAATGCCCGGTTTCCATGATCCATATAACGGGCAATATGTCCCGGCTCAATATCCGGCTACGGGACTTGTCGCTGCTGACAATTTGCCGTCGCGAAAGGTCGCACGGGTCGGATTGTCGGAAAATATTCTCACCGCCTTACCTTATATCCCCTGGTATATCGGCATGGTCGCGAGTGTGTTGATACTTTTGCTCGTGCCGCGAAGCGAGGCGAAAGTTAGGTTTCACGCCTCACAGGGCCTCGCTGCACATATCGGCATTTTGATCGTAACGACAATTCTCGGTGTGATCGGTAATATCACTGATTTTGCCCGTATCGGCAATTTCATCTTTCTGCTCGTTACCACGATCATGCTTATCGTATTCGCGATCAAGGCTTGGCAGGCAAAGCCGATCCATATCGAATCGGTCGAAGATCTGACAAACTGGCTCGACGAAAAGATCAGCCCAAAGCTCTCGTAAAAGCCAATTATGTTTTGTCCAAATTGCGGAAAGAACGTTGATCAGAAACTGAAGTTTTGCAATAGCTGCGGTGAGAGACTTGCGCGGCATGCGGAAGATAAGGACTCGATACCGGGCAAAATGCTAGATGACATCCTTGAAACACTTTTTTGGTTCGGGATCCTGGGACTTGGTATCCTTGTCGGTCTTGTGGCGATATTGCTAGGTAACAACGTGGAGCCCAAATTTGTCGTATTTATTTCAATTGCGTATCTCGCGGCTATCGTCCTTGTCTGTTACACGCTTTCTTCCCAGGTGCCGAAACTCATAGATGCGCGCCTTAAAGCTGCTCAGGCAGCGGACGAAATTCCTCAGGTAGCGCAATTGTCATCGCCCACGACCGCTCAGTTAATAGAATATCGCGAACCCGCAATGAGCGTTACAGACCATACCACGCGAACCCTCGACGAGGTGCCCTTAAAGTCAAAAGGCTAGTCCGCCAAGTCACGTCCCTTTGTTTCGATCACGAGAGGAAGCGTTAGCAATCCCACGATCGGAACCACGCCCACCCAAAATAGTATGCGTATCGCACTGTCGAGCGAATTTGCGCCGCCTGCAGCGATCGACCCGACAAGAAATGGGCCGAATGCGGCGATAAAGCGTCCGATATTATATGTGAAGCCTGAGCCGGTCGCCCGCAAGCGCGTCGGGAAAAGTTCCGGCAGATAAAAGGTAAAGCTGCCAAATATACCGAAAACCGAAAGCCCGATCGGGAAATAGAAATAAAGCCTTGTGTGCGGTGAGAGATCGAGTCCGAATGCTGTCATTATCGATGCAGCCGCGATCAGGTAGAACACAAAGAACATCGTCTTGCGTCCGAATAGCTTGGCAACCGGGATCGTGAGTAATGTGCCTATCAATCCGCCGAGATTAAATGCATTCGTCGCGGTCTTTACCCATTGCTGGCCCATTATCTCCATCGAAGGTAGCCCGACGACACCGGCGTTCGTCAACTCTGTCCACTCGCGCGCGGCGAGCCCTTTGGCTACGATCGGGATGAACGCATTGCCACTCCACCACGTTATCAGTGCCGTTACCGCCATGCAAAATCCGCTGATCGTCAGGGCACGATATTTGGGCGAGAAAAGCTCAGATATTTTTGCCCTGTGCTCGGAGCCGACTTTTTTCCAGCGCTCCGGTTCCTTAATAAACAGCCGGACAAAGAACGCAACGGCTGCCGGGATCAAACCGAACAAGAAAACATATCGCCACGACGTTTGGGGATCAGTGAAATAAACACCTGTCACCTGATAGGTGACAAACGTCGCAAGAAACAGGCCGAACGGAGCAGCAGTATATAGCAACGCCCCCGCCTCAACCCGCCGCTTTTCAGGAACCACCTCAGCGACCATCGCTGCTCCTGCGGCCCATTCACCTCCGATACCGAGGCTTGCGACGATTCGAAATAGCATCAATACCCAAATGTTCGGCGCAAAGGCACATGCCGCCGTTCCGATCGAATAGAGCAGCATCGTTAGCAGCAGCGTTTTTGTCCGGCCGATGCGGTCCGCGACCTTACCAAAGATGATGCCTCCTACTGCCCATCCGACAAGCAGGACCGATGTAAAAATACCGGTCCACCACAATGTCGCAGCCTGCGCCTCACGCGTCCCGAGCGGAATTCCGAGAAGTGTCGGCACTGCATTTGGCGCGACATAGTTCATCAGGATACTGTCAAATATGTCGAATCCCCATCCGAGCCACGCGGCAAAAAGGACGGTCCATTGGTAGCCGTTCATATCGAGGAGTGTCCGACTGCGGTGGCTTATAGCTTGCTCCATATTGTTTGTGATTGTGTGATAATCTCGGAATATACTATGAGTAATCAGTTGTCATTGCAAGAAATGTACTCGCCGGGCAGCATATGTTTCGGCTGCGGGCCGGCTAATAAGAAAGGGCTGCATATAAACAGTTTTCCAGAGGGCGACGAGGTGGTCGCCGTCTGGCGTGCAAGCCCCGAGCATCAGGCATTTCCCGGTATGCTTAACGGCGGCATTATTGGAGCCTTGCTCGATTGTCATTCAAACTGGACCGCGACGTATTTCCTAATGAAACGCGACGCCAAAAGCGAGCCGGACTGTACCGTTACGGCGGATTTTCATGTCAGACTTCTCAGGCCGACGCCCTTTGACGTACCCATACATCTGCGGGCTCATGTGGTTGAATCACAAAAAGATAGGGCCACTGTGGAAGCAGAACTGATCGCGAATGACAAAGTCTGTGCGACGTGCCGCGGGACGTTCGTTGCCGTGAAAGAGGGCCACCCCGCGTATCACCGCTGGTAAGCAAAGCACTATGGATAAAGCAGCTATTACCGCCGAACTGAACAATAAATACAGCGCGTTTTCCGACTTTGTCGTCGGGCTGACTGAGGAAGATTTTGTGTTCTCCTTAAATGGTGAGAAATGGAGTGCAGGCCAGCAGCTCGATCACCTTTGCCGTTCGGTCGAACCACTAAATAAAGGCCTCAGCGCACCTGAGTTCGCGGTTAAGGCCATGTTTGGCAAAGCCGATCGTCCTTCGGCGGGTTACGACGAATTGGTCGCCAGATATCGATCTGAACTTGCCGCCGGCGGCACCGCGTCCGCGCCGTTTCGCCCCGAGATCATTCCCTTTGAGCGTAAGGTCGAGCTTGTTACAAAGCTGAACGGTTTGGTCGCAAAACTGTGTTCCAAGATCGAGAAATGCGAGGAAAATAAACTCGACGTCTTGATGCTGCCGCATCCCTTGCTTGGAAAGCTAACGTTTCGCGAGATGTTCTATTTCACGATCTATCACGCCGAGCATCATCACCGGCATACTATGCAGAATCTGGCCGTTGCCAAAGCTTCTTGATCTGTTCGTCGTAACTTGATCTGAGATCAAGCCGCTCCATCCACTCGTATTGTTCACGCATCAGTGCGGGTAAATGTACAACATCTGAAAGTGCGTAATCGACCAGCTCGTCTGTCCAAACGCCGTTCCATTGCCGGTTGAATTTTGCACGCTGTGATTTGTCGAGATCGACTGCAAAATAGCGGTAAAGTGTCTCGGCAAGCGATGCTGATTGTCCCGCACCCCGCGTCAAAACCTTTTCGGCGACCATCGTGTCAAAAATGTTGTTGACCTCGACCGACCGATCGGTCAAAAATTCGAGGTCGAACTTTGCATTGTGAAAGATCTTTGTGATCGATGCGTCGGCTAAAATGTTGGTGAGGGGGCCGAGGGCAATGCCCTCGCTGAGCGGGACAAGGACATTGAAATTGCCATCTGAGAACTGGATCGAAAACAGTTTGCCGACACGCGAATTAAATCCCGATGTTTCGGTGTCGCAACCTAGACACACGGCGGTCGAGAGGCGTTCGAAAGCAGTATTTATCTCGTCTGGAGTTCGTGCGACTAGAATATCCACGCTCTAAATTGTAGATTATTAAAGGTGAACTAGAAACCTGCATCTGAATTATGCCCGAACAGTTAAATGATATCGAAGCCCGCGTTCTCGGCTCGCTTGTAGAAAAGCAGCTCACGACGCCGGAATATTACCCGCTGACACTCAATGCCCTGGTAAATGCTTGTAACCAGAAGAATAACCGCGAGCCGATGGTTTCCTACGATGAGCCGACCGTTTCAAATTGCCTGGAAGTGCTTCGAGACCGAAATCTCGTGTATGTTTTCTACGGCAGCACGAGCCGCGTCCCAAAGTACAAGCATATGCTGCCGAGCGTTTACGAGCTTGATCCGGCGGAAACTGCGGTGATGGATGTAATGCTGCTGCGAGGGCCCCAGACGCTCGGCGAATTGCGAACACGGACCGAGCGGCTACACAGTTTTACCGGCTTGGGTGAAATACAAGAAACGCTTGATGGCCTTATCCGCCGGGACGATCCGCTCGTTGTTAAGCTGCCGGTTTTGCCGGGCCAGAAGGAGGCCCGATTTGCCCACTTGCTCTCAGGTGAGGTCGATGTTGAAGCATTTGCCGCGGCCCAAACCTCGCGTTCGATGCGAAGCGGTGCTGATGTTGAACGGGTCGAGAAACTAGAGGAAGCGGTTCTTTCACTTCGTTCAGAAATCGAGACTCTCAAGCAAACATTTGAGGAATTTAGAAAGCAGTTCGAATAGGTTGGCCGCAACATCCAAGCGAAGAATGATCCAATTAGGAGAATTAAACCTTGAGTGATGAAACTCTCGAACGACTAAGCAAGGTCCCGCAGGTCACGCTTGTGTTTTGGATCGTGAAAATACTTGCGACGACGCTCGGCGAAACAGGGGGCGACGCTGTTACGATGTCCTGGCTCGGCGAGACCACAAGCGAAGGTGCTGGAACAGGTTACCTTTTGGGAACCGCGATCTTTGGCATGGCCTTTATTCTAGCGGTCGTCGTACAGATCAGGGCAACGAAGTTCTACCCGTTTCTGTATTGGTTTACGATCGTGGCCACAACTACGGTCGGGACTACTTTGGCGGATTACCTGACGAGATCGATCGGTATCGGCTACTCTGGCGGATCGGCTATCTTGATTGCATGCGTTATTGCTTCTTTGGCCATCTGGCAACGGTCCATGGGAAGTATTTCGATCGAGACCGTAAACACTCCGAAAGTGGAGATCTACTACTGGGTCACAATAATGTTCTCACAGACACTCGGAACCGCTCTTGGCGATTGGGTCGCGGATGATGCCCAGCTCGGTTATCTTGGAGCGGCCGCAATATTTAGCGGCCTGCTATTGATCACAGTGATATTTCTATATTTTACATCGGTCTCACGAGCTATTTTGTTCTGGATAGCTTTTGTGACCACCCGTCCGCTTGGCGCCGTTGTTGGTGACTTTCTGGATAAGCCTACGGAGCAAGGCGGGCTCGAACTGAGTCGATATACTGCTTCGATCGTGCTAGTTGTCCTGATAGCTGCAATGATCTTCTTTTTCCCACAAAAAGCAGCAAAAAATACTCACTGACAGATGAATTGTGCCTCGGGGGCTTCCATTTCCCAATAAAAACGGGGCCCTTCGAGCCCCGTTCTCGCATTCGTCGATTTCGGAACTAGATATTCATCTTGATCTTACTGACCCCGATCTTCATGCGTACCATTTCCTCGATCGAAACGCTCGGGTCGGCGGCTTTTGCCCGCCGAATGAAGTCGCCGTCGATCTTGAAGATGCGGCATTTTACAACCTCTTCAGCCGTAAGATCGCTAAACCCAAACCCCTTCAATTCACTGAGAAACTCGGGGGTCACATTGAAAATACGGAACTTGACGAGATTTTCAAAGTCCTGCTTCGCAAAGCCCATTTCGTGAACCTGCCGGACATAATCGCCGTCTATCTTGAAGATCCTGGCCTTTACCAGATCTTCCATTTTCAGGCCCGGGAATCCGCTTGCCTTCATTTCTGCTATAAATTTCGAATCGATCTTAAAAATGGCCGCCTTAAAAAGATCATCTACGTCGAGCGTGCTGAGATCGATGGTCTTTAGGTCGTCTGCAAGTGCAACCGTTACATTTAGCAACGCTGCTGAGAGTATTCGCGCTTCAACGCCATCGTTGTCTTTGCGTGATTCTTTTTCAAAATCGAAACCGCGCGAACGCATGGCATTCAGGTAGCCGCCATCAGGTGTAAACCGAAAGGTGCCCGAACCAATACCGGCGGAAAAAGAACCGTCGCATTCGATAGTCCCGGCTTCGCGCACCAGCCAAAACTTTACTTTACCGTTTTGGGTTTGCTCGCGGGTCAACCCCTGTAGATCGGCATAGTCAAAGGAGCTGCCGTGCTGGCTGCGGCCACGTTCACGCCTAACTTCAAATGAAAGATGGATCTTGTTTTCGTCAGTCACGCCTTTCTTTAACCGGTTTTCTGAACGCCATTCACCGGTTATCGGCGTTTGAGCAACGATCACCAGCTTACCGATCACTATGATAATAAACAGAAATGTAAATACACTAAATATTGAACTTAAGAAACCCTTACGCATAAAATTCCCTCCAGATGATGCCAAAAGATCGGCCGCAAAAATTACACTTCGAAAATGAAACACCGCCGGGCTTTAATTTGTGACAAAAACGCTCATGATCTATTTCGCCAACGCGATAAAGGCTGCGTCAGTAAATTTGAAATGACGTTCGTCCGAACCGGTGACGGCCCCCAGATGAAGATAGAAATCGATCGCTGTGGTGTTCCAATCGAGCACCAGGAAGTCGATCCGCTCGTACCCGCGTTGGGCGGCCATTCGGCAGATCGCCCTTATCATTTCTTTGCCTAGGCCCGTCCCGCGGCACTTGTCAGAAATGTAAATGTCTTCGAGAAAAAGACCCTTTTGTCCACGGAAACTAGAGAAATTAGGATAATAAAGTGCATAGCCGACGGCCTCGCCTTCGATGTGAGCGATCAACCCCTCGACATATGAGTCGTCGGCGAACATCGCGGCATTCAGTTTTTCGACTGTCACCTCGAGATATTTTTCTAAACTCTCATAGGCAGCAAATTCACGCATCAACCCAATAACTGCCGCCAGGTCGTGCCGTTCGATCTTTCTTATGTTCATATAATCAAAAAAGGCCGAGCCGGTTTTTACGTCCGGCCCGGCCAGTAATTTATGTGATCAAAGCGAACTTAGTTCTTTTTCTTGGTCGACGGCATTTTCTGCGGAGCGATATTCTGCTCTTTTTTCATCATGTCGATCAAGGCAATGGCGTCCGGCTTATATTTGTGAGTATCGGGCGCAACACCCGCGAATTTCTGCAAAAAATTAGCACCCTCTTGCAGCATTACTTTGTCATTATTAATAAATCCCAGGTTGACTAGGCTAAGTCCGGCACCCGCAAGAGCATCGACGTCGTCCGGGGACGTTTCGAGGATCTTTTTGTAAGCCGCGATCGCATTGACCGAATCACCCCGTACGCGATAGAGGTCAGCGAAGATCAGGGCAGCTTCGGCTTTTTTGGCCGCATCCGTTTCTGCAGTCAGATAAAGGGGTATCAATATTTTCGCGGCTTCGATCGTTGGTTCGTCGACCTGTTCGGTGCGTACCGCCTTATAGAAAGTGTCTTTTGCTCCGCGAAGTGCACTTAGTTTATTTGCTTCGAATGCTGCCTTATCTGCAATTTCGGTTGCCGGTGCATTAATAAGTACATTCCACGACTTTAGATAGCTGTCTGAGGCATCGGCAAAATCCTTTTTAGCCGAGTTGAGATAGCCAAATTTCTCAGTAGCGTCCGTCGACTTCACTGCCTTATTATAGGTATCAACACCGCGTGACGTCAGCGAAACGCCTTTATTATTTAGGAAGATCGGAGCACTGCCGACAAAGGTCGGATCCGCTGCGTAACCCTCTTCAAATTTCATCGTCGCCAGATCGTAATTCTTTGCAGCGAATGCGTCATTGCCCTCTTTCAATGCACGGTTAACTATGTCATTGACCTGCTCCACCTTTTTGTTCTTTTCTTCGACTGCCTTTTTCTGAGCTTCGTAGTCGGCCTGAGCTTTCTTTTGTTCAGGCGTTAGTTCAACCGGCGTGTCCTGGGTAGTTTCATTTTTGGCGGTCGATAATCCCCGGCGGACCTCATCTTCGGTAAATTTGCGTCCATCACCCGGATCAAGAACGA
The DNA here is from genome assembly GCA_044228165.1 of Pyrinomonadaceae bacterium. GTDB lineage: Bacteria > Acidobacteriota > Blastocatellia > Pyrinomonadales > Pyrinomonadaceae > OLB17. Next base: position 22,517 of record JBGAVK010000016.1, read on the forward strand.
TAACTATCCTGTCCTGTCCGGCCTTAATTCCGGGTTGGATCGCCGGTGCACAATTAGGAGCACTAACAGAAAACGTATATGCCGCTCCGAGCTGCATACCGGCAAAGCTGAACTCGCCCTTCTTGTTCGTCTTAGTTGACGGAAATCCAGCTTTGATATCGGTCCGATAAACTTCGATCAAAGCGTTAGCGACCGGCTCTTTTGTCCCGTCGGCCTTTTGAAGTTCGATCTTACCGCTGACCGGAGCGTTTTGTGCAAACAGATTGAGGCTGCCGGCAAACAACGCGGCGGCAAAAATAAAGATTGAAATTGATAATTTTCGAAACATTGCGATCCTCCGAATAATTCACAAACAGCCAAGATCGGCGCTTCTTGTGATGCTAAACGCCGATAAAGAGTTTGTCTTTATATATCAACATTCTAAACCAATATCTGCATATTTCCGAACTTGTCAGGCACTCGTTCGAAATTTGATTGCCGATGTGGGAAAATGGGCCTTATGACAGAGAGAATATTCAATTTTAGTGCGGGCCCGGGCGTAATGCCGGAGCCGGTGCTCAAAACGGCTAGCAAGGAAATGCTGTCGCTTGACGGGATCGGTATGAGCGTGATGGAGATCAGCCATCGTTCAAAAAAGTTCGAGTCGATCCTGCATCATGCTGAGGCCTGTCTGCGCGAGCATTTGGCCGTTCCCGACAACTATCGGATCCTTTTTATCCAGGGTGGTGCGAGCCTGCAATTTTCGATGATACCGATGAATTTTCTTGGGTCAGGTGAAACGGCAGATTACGTTATTACCGGTGCTTGGGGTAAAAAAGCTCTGTCTGAAGCGAAACGTTGTGGCAATGTGAACGTCATTCATTCGACCGCCAACGGCGGATTTCGGTCGGTGCCTGAGCAGGCCGAACTCAATTTCACGCCGGGTGCCAAATTCGTTCATTACACGTCGAATGAAACGATCGAGGGCGTCGAATTCAAATACGAACTTGAGGCCGGGGGCATCCCTGTTGTTTGCGATGCATCATCAAACATTCTTTCCAAGCCCTTCGACGTAGATAAATACGCGCTCATTTACGCAGGTGCGCAGAAAAATATCGGACCGAGCGGCGTAGCCGTCGTCATTATTCGCGACGATATGCTTGCACGGGTGCCGCCAGGGCAGCATTCTATGCTCGATTACCGGCAAATGGCCGAGAACGAATCGATGGTCAATACGCCTAACACGTGGGCTATCTATATGGTCGGCCTGGTAACGGATTGGCTTCGGGAACAGGGCGGTGTCGCGGCCATGGAAAAGCGAAACATCGAAAAGGCGGGAATCCTATATGACGCGATCGATGCGAGCGACGGGTATTATCGCGGCCATGCGGCACAAAACTGCCGATCGTTGATGAACGTCACATTCCGTCTGCCGTCTGAGGAATTAGAAAAGCAGTTTTGCTCCGAGGCCGCGTCAGCCGGGCTTGACGGCCTTAAGGGCCACCGCAGTGTTGGCGGTATTAGGGCGTCGATCTACAATGCATTCCCGCGAGAAGGCGTGACGGCACTTGTGGACTTTATGCAGGAATTTGCCCGAAGAAATGGCTAATCAAGGGTCCTTAACACTTCGGTGAGATAACTTTCGTCGGCTTCGGCAACGGTTCTGAGGTCTATCATTACACGGTCATCAACGATGCGGGCTATCACCGGCGGAGCCGTCAATGCTGTTTCAGGCTCAACGGACGGAGCGGCTCCGCCGCCAACGGCAGAGACGCCGTCAACGATCTCAAAACGCAAATTCGTAAGACCAGTCAATTTTCCCAAAAGCCGCCCCGCTCGATCTGCTATTTCCGATCGTGTCAGCGACAACATCCTTAAGACCGGAACATCATTTTCCGCCGCACCACGCCGAAATGAACGGAGGGTCGCTTCGAGCGCGGAGAGTGTCAGTTTGTCGACACGAAGAGCCCGGTAAAGCGGGTGTTTACGAAGCCTTTCAATGTGCACAGCTTTGCCGATAATAATGCCCGACTGAGGCCCGCCGAGAAGTTTGTCACCGCTAAATGACACGATGTCGGCACCTGCGACGATCGAATCTTTCACGACCGGTTCGTCCGTCAAACCGATACTGGTCAGATCTATCAAAGAGCCGCTGCCAAGGTCCTCGTAGAGCAAGATGCCCATTGAGTGAGCCAGGTTTGAAAGCTCAGCAAGTGAGGGCATTGCTGTAAAGCCGACGATCCTGTAATTAGAAGGGTGAACCCGCAAGATCAAACGCGTTTTTTCATTGATGGCCTTTTCGTAATCGGCAAATTTAGTGCGGTTCGTCGTCCCGACCTCGCGAAGATCGGCTCCAGACTGTGAAAGAACATCAGGTACGCGGAAATCGCCGCCTATCTCGACCATCTCGCCGCGTGAAATGACAACTTCGCCGCCGGCGGCAAAAACATTCAATACAAAGAAGGCAGCGGCAGCACAATTGTTAACGATCAGTGCACTCTCCGCTCCCGTTAGTTCGACCATCAGATCTTCGACGCATCCACACCGCTTTCCTCGTTTCCCCATTTCGAGATCGTATTCGAGCGAGCAATACGAAGCGGCTTCATCCACAACTGCTCGTCTTGCGGCTTCGGACAAGGGGGCCCTACCCAGATTTGTGTGGATAACGACACCGGTAGCATTAATAACACGGCGGGTGCCGGCCAATTTTTCTGATGACCACCAGCTCTTAAGTTTCGCTTCGATGAGACCGGCTGCAGATGATCTCGTGCGAATATCCAGGTTTTTTTGAATGATATCTTTCCTTACAGATTCGATCGCCAGTCGGACGAGTTTTGCGGCGTGAGTTTCACCGGCTGCTTCAGCGATCCTACGGGCAACGCTGCCGCGGACTACTTCATCTACCGATGGCAGGTTTCGCAGAGCGGCGGCACTAACCTCTGTACGAGCTTTTGACATGAAAATATCTTAACCGAAATAGAGAGATTTAGTGGAATTTGAGCCGGGTTAGAGGTTTATATTAAATGGATGTCCACGCATCCACCGCGCCCACAGAAAGATCGACAATGGCAATAATCGGAAACAAATTATACAGAGGAGCCCAATCCAAGCATGAGGAATCGGCTGAGATCGATCAGCAGCTTGCGCGGCTCGAGGAAGACATCCGTAAATTGAAGATCGATTTCGATATTTTTTTTAACGGAGCGTCAAAGCGTGCCCCGCTCGAAGCCCGCGCCCGGCTCGAAGCATATATAAAACGGATCGCCGATAACCGGACTCTGACATACACCCAACGATATTATCTCAACATGCTTGTTTCGCGGTTCACATCGTACCGCGAACTTTGGCGGCGGACGTTAAAAGCCCGCGGGCTCGATATCGCATGAGAAAAGGCTGTCTGATAAAGACAGCCTTTTTTTTCGTAAAGTTATTTGCGTTGATCACGCGACTTTCATCACGTTCTCGGCCTGCGGCCCTTTTGGTCCATTCGTCACTTCAAATTCGACCTCCTGACCCTGTATCAGGGTCTTGTAGCCGTCGCCGCTAATTGCGCTATAGTGCACGAAAATATCCTGTTCGCCGGGCTGCTCGATAAATCCATAACCCTTGGCGTTGTTGAACCATTTGACCTTGCCGATAGCTTTTGACATCACGTTGTAAATCCTCCTAAAACTCCATACTTCAAGTTTTATCTCCCGCCGGCTACATTTGCCGACGGCAGAAAATAAAAGCCGCACCACACGCCGTCCATGCTTGATGGCGGCTGAAGGTGCAGTAGATCCTCGCAAATTTTTTAGATTGTGTTTGATAGACGAATGGAAATTTAACCAAATTGTGAGCGCGTGTCAAGAGAATTATGGCCAATTAGCTGAAAAACCCGGAAAATTGACATAAAATAGGCAATAACGGAAGATAAACCCTATATAGACAGTCATCCGACCCCTCTTTTATGACCAATGAATACGGTAAGGACGCCCCGCTTTCATACAACGAATACCTGAAAGTCAGAGACCTGCTCGAGCAACAGCGGACGCTCTCCGACCCGACGAGTCACGACGAACTGCTTTTCATCATTATTCACCAGACCTATGAACTCTGGTTCAAACAGATCCTACATGAGGTCGATGCCGCGATAAAATGGTTGGCCGAAGGGCGAACCTTTCGCGTAAATCACAGCCTGCGAGCTGTGACGGCGATCGAAAAGCTGCTGGTCGGGCAGATCCACATTCTCGAATCGATGGCCCAGATAGGGTTTCTTGAGTTTAGGGACAAACTTAATCCGGCGAGCGGCTTCCAATCAATGCAGTTTCGCGAGCTCGAATTCGTTTCGGGCCTCAAAGACGAAAAAATTCTCGAATTTTTCAAATTTGATGAGTTTGCCTATGGCCGGATCAAGAAACGATTCGAAAGCCTAAGCCTCGCAGACGGTTTTTGGAAGCATGTCGGCCGTGAAGGGTTTGCGGTTGGAACTCACGATGATAGGGTCGCGGCGATCGTCGAGATCCTCTCGCATCCGGAAAAACACGCCGATTTGTTCATAATGCAGGATCTGTTGGTTGACCACGACGAAAATATTTCACTCTGGCGGTACCATCACGTTTTGATGGTCGAGCGGATGTTGGGTATGAAACGCGGCACCGGCGGTTCAGATGGAGTCGGCTATCTCATGACCACGATCACTAAAAAATTCTTTCCGGAGATCTGGGAAGCACGCACACATTTAAAGATATGAAACGGTACTTATCAATAGCATTTCTATTGATCTTTTCGGCCGCAGCTTTTGGTCAGAACATCCGCGTAACGATCTTGCACGTCAATGACGTTTACCAGTTCGCACCGGTGGATGGCGGCAAACGCGGCGGCCTTGCACGCCTTTTGACGCTTAAGAAAGAGGCTATTGCCGAAAATCCGAATACGATCTTTACCCTCGGCGGCGATACCGTCTCACCCTCGGTCGAGACCCGAACTTATAAAGGCGCGCAGATGATAGACGCCTGGAATGCGGTCGGCATCGACTTCGCCGTTTTTGGAAATCATGAATTTGATATCAAAACGCCCGACCTGCTCGCGAGAATGAAGGAGTCTAAGTTCATTTGGCTCGGGGCAAATGTCATAGAGACCAAAACCGGAAAGGTCTTTGCCGATACTCCTAAATACGTTGTTAAGAACATCGGCGGTGTCCGGATCGGATTCATCGGCCTTCTCTTGCCTGAGACCAAGCAAACATCGTCTATGGATGAGTCGCTGACGGTAACGGATTTTTGCTCGACGGCCAAAAAGCTGGTTAGGGAAATGCGCAAGAAAGGCAAAGTAAACGCGGTTGTCGGGCTGACGCATCTCTCTATGGCTCAGGACAAAGAGCTTGCTAAATGTGCGCAGTTTGACCTCATATTGGGCGGGCACGAACATTCGCTGCTGCAATCTTCTTCTAATGGAACGCCTATCTTTAAAATGACGTCAGATGCTCGCGAACTGGGTAAATTCAGCTTAAATTTTGACTCAAAGACCAGACAATTAGCGAGTTTTGATTGGGAGATCATTCCGGTTACTGACAAGATCGCTGATGCCGCTGAGTTTGCACCGATATTCGAAAAATACAGGGGCCTGCTCGAACAGCTTGCCGTTCAGGTCGGGGCGACCTCTGTCAGGTTGGACGCTCTTTCGCACTCAAATCGTCAAAAAGAGACGAACGTCGGCAATTTCATTGCTGATTCGTACCGCCTCGCGGCTGGGGCTGATATCGGATTTGTGAACGGCGGCTCGATTCGCGCCGATATGACATACGAACCGGGTGTGCTGACGAAACGTGACGTCCTTTCGATACTTCCTTTCAATAATCCCATCGTAAAGGTCGAACTCACCGGCAAGGTGCTCAAGCAACTTTTTGAACATGGAGTCGCACGCAGCGCACCCGGCGAAGATACCGAGCCCGGACGATTTCCGCAGGTATCTGGTATAAGATTTGAATATGATGTGAAGAGGCCGTCCGGCAGCCGCATCGTTGCGATGTCAGTAGCGGGCCAGCCAGTCGAAGACGCAAAAACATATGTCGTCGCGACCTCGGATTTTCTTGTTTCAAAATCGGGTGACGGCTACACGATGTTCAAAGACGGCAAGGTTTTGACGAACGCCGCGACCGCTCCAAAGGATTCGGACGTTTTCGAGGCTGCGATCAAATCGTCGCCGAACAGCACTATCGCCCCGGCCGTTGACGGCAGAATAAAACGTATCAATTAAACAAACACGGCAAACACTTCATTTGAATATAGCTTACCCCGGTGCGTGAGTCTCATCTTTGCGTTTTCGATAGCGATCAGCCCATCCGTCAAAAGCCGATCGATATCGTCTTGAAAGTCTGCCAACAGGTCAGTGCCAAAACGCCTGCGGACTTCATCGAGATCGATCCCAGCCTCCATCCTGAGGCCAAGAAAGACAAACTCCGATGCCAGATTGGTATCCTCGCGGAAAACTTCAGCCGAAGTCGAGCATTCGATCATTTGGACATATTTTGCGGTGTCTCGTTCATTCGCATATCGTTGCTTTCCGTCAAACGAATGAGCCGACACACCAAAGCCAATGACCGGGTCGAGCGTCCAGTATTTCGAATTATGCCGCGACTCGCGGCCCGGACGTGAGAAATTCGATATCTCATATTGCTCATAGCCCGAAGCGTCGAGGCGGTTGAGCATCAACTCGTACATTTCGGCGGCGAGTTCCGGGTCTGGCTGGGGCTGCCGTTTGCTTCGAACTTGCTCAGCTAAGGGCGTCGACTCATGGATCTCCAGTAAATATAACGACATATGCTCCGGAGCCATCGCTATAGCTTCGTTGAGATTGCTTTTCCAGTCCTTCAGCGTTTGACCGGGAAGACCAGCAATAAGGTCAAAGCTGATATTGTCGAACCCCGCCTTGCGAAGCATGTCGAACGTTGTCCTCGCGTCGTGGGCATCGTGTCCGCGGGCGAGCAATTTCAAAGCTCTATCATCGAATGTCTGAACGCCAAAACTCGCACGGTTGACACCAAGTTTTCGATACTCATTTAGCGTGTACGGTGAAACGGTCGCGGGGTTCATCTCCATCGTGATCTCGGCATTCGGTTCGATATCGAATTGTGAGTAGACCGTGGTAAGGATGCTCTCGACCTGCTGCGGAGTAAGTAATGACGGTGTCCCGCCACCAAAATAGACCGTATCAATGTCAGCCCCGCCTGCTCCCGTTCTTCCTGAGGAGGATTGGCCGAAGGCCGGGGTAGTGGGAGCAAGTGGTGGCAGGCTGACTGCGGCTCCACGAACCGGCCGGCCGCTTACGCAGGCAGTTCTGACCTCTTGGCAGAGAGCTGTGACATATCGCTCGACGGCGTCATTGCTGCGCCAGATATCGGTTGCGAAATCGCAATAAGAGCAACGTGATCTGCAAAACGGGATGTGTAGGTAAATGCCGGCTGACATTGGAACAGGATCAGATCTCGAGACGGTTCTTTAACGCATCGCTCCACGCGGATTCGAGATCGCTGATCGGTGCTGAGATCAGACATTCGCCATTTATGGTGATATTTAGTGTTTCACCAGTAACCCGGCCGATCTCGGTCATCGGACAATCGCCAATAAGATCTCGAATACGGGCCTCGTGTTTAGGCGGAAAGCTGATTACTATACGCGACGGAGTCTCGCCGAAAAGGTCAGCCTCGTGCGACAGTTCACGATCGATCAACGCGATCTCGGCACCGATCGAGTCACGCCCGAGCGATGAGAAACAGCTCTCGGCGATAGCCACGGCAAGTCCGCCGTCAGAACAGTCGTGGGCCGATGACAATAGAAATTCTTCGGCGAGTTTCAGCAAGGTTTCTTGAACCAATTTCTCGGCGGCGAGATCAAGTTGAGGGGCCTGGCCACTGGCGATCAGTTCGTCGGTCGTGCGGCCAAGGATCGTTTGGGCGTATTCGCTGGCACCAAGGTCATCTTTGGTGATGCCCAGAACGGCGATGATGTCGCCTTCGTTCTTAAATCCGTGGGTGATGATCTTTCGCGTATCGCAGATAAGCCCGACCATACCGATGGTCGGCGTCGGCAGGATGCCCTTTCCGTCTGTCTCGTTATAAAACGAGACGTTGCCGGAGACCACCGGCGTCTCAAAGACATTGCAAGCTTCGGCCATGCCGTCGATGACCTCGGAGAAAGTCCACATCACATCCGGGCGTTCGGGTGAAGCAAAATTGAGGCAGTTCGTTACCGCGATCGGCTTTGCCCCGACGCAAACGACGTTGCGAGCGGCCTCCGCAACGGCGAGTTTGGCTCCGTTTTTCGGGTCGATCGCGGTGAATTTGCCGTTGCCGTCGAGACACATAGCTATCGCGCGGCGAGTTTCCTTTACGCGAATTACAGCCGCGTCTGCGCCAGGAGTGATGACCGTGTTTGTTCGCACCATTGTGTCATACTGCTCGTAAACCCAGCGCTTAGAACAGATGTTGGGCGAAGCGAGAAGCTCTTTCAAAGCTTGTCCAAGGTCCAATGGCGAAGGTCCAAGGTCGGGCTTTGGACTTTGGACTTTAGACTTTGGACCAGGGGCCGTCATGGGCCGGTTGTATTTTGGAGCCTCGTCCGTGAGAGCTAGAACGGGCAGATCTCCTTCAAGGACACCGTTGTGAAAGATCTTGAGCCGGTCGCCTTCGACGACTTTGCCGATCGTTACGCAATCGAGGTCCCACTTCTTAAATATGTCTACGACCTCTTTTTCGCGCCCTGCACGAGCGACGATCAGCATTCGCTCCTGAGATTCGGACAACAGCATTTCGTAAGCGGTCATACCGGTCTCGCGCTGCGGAACAAGCGTCAGATCGAGCTCGAGTCCGTTGCCGGCACGAGCGGCCATCTCAACAGAGGAACTCGTGAGCCCGGCGGCGCCCATGTCCTGAATGCCTTCGATAGCGCCGCTACGCATGGCTTCGAGACAGGCTTCGAGTAAGAGTTTTTCCAGGAATGGATCGCCGACCTGAACCGTCGGGCGTTTTTCGAGGGCTTCCTCGTCAAACTCGGCCGAGGCCATCGTCGCTCCATGTATGCCGTCGCGACCAGTCTTTGCGCCGGCATAAAGCACGGGATTCCCGATCCCCTCCGCCTTGCCGAAAAAGATCTGATCTTTGCGAACGATGCCCAGCGCGAAGGCATTAACGAGCGGATTGAGGCTGTAAGATTCGTCAAAAACTACTTCGCCGCCGACCGTCGGGACGCCAAAGCAGTTGCCATAATGGCCAATTCCTTCGACACAGCCTTTGAGTATAGATCGGTTGCGATTGATGGTTTTTGGGTCCGAAAGAACCGCCCCGTCCGACGAAGCGTCTTCCACCCTTTCTTTGTAAAAAGAGGAGCTAATAGGGCCGAATCTCAGGGAATTCATTGCCGCGATCGGCCGGGCCCCCATCGTAAAAACATCACGCAGAATGCCGCCGACTCCGGTCGCGGCTCCCTGAAATGGCTCTATAAAGCTCGGGTGATTGTGCGATTCGACTTTAAATGCGACGCACCAGTCGTCGCCGATATCGACGACGCCGGCGTTCTCGCCCGGCGGCACGATCACTCGCGGTCCGGTGACCGGAAGACGTTTTAGATGAACCCGCGATGATTTGTACGAGCAGTGTTCCGACCACATCACGCTGAAAACGCCGAGTTCCGTAATATTAGGCTCGCGGCCCATCAACTGTTTGATCTTTTCATATTCCTCAGATTTGAGGCCGTGCTGTTCGACAATTTCCGGGGTGATGCTAGTCATGGCTGAAAAGAGACAATATTGTCACTCGAAATAAACAAAAGAGTTTATGCGTTCCAGAGTCTATTATCAAACCGATGACTCAATTTTGCCTGCGAAATACGCGAATAATGCGAACAGGAAAGGCCGTCTCGTCCTCGTGGGTCTCTGCGTTTCGCGAAGGCCAAAATCAAGGCAATGCAGGCATCCCGAACGCAGCCCATTCTTCTCGCGACGGGCCGTAGATTCCGGGAATCTTGAGGCCGGCCTGACGCATTAGAACTTCCATTTGGCCGCGGTGGTGAGCCTGATGGAGGATGAGGAAAAAGAGTGTGTTGCCGCGTGACCAGGTTTCGCCATACATGTCGTCCTCGATCAGCAGGGTCTCCTCGGTCCAGTTCTTCGCGACTTCGTCACCGACCGACTTGCCGCCAATGCCGTAGATGCGGGCGATCTCGGCAGCACTTGTTGGACATTCGGTGTTCTCAGACGGGACGTCGATCGTGAGCCCGACCTTGCCGAGCATTTCACCTAGAGTCAACGTGATGTGCCAGGCGATAAATCCGAGAGTTCGGCCATCGTCCGTGACCTTTTGACTGAGCGAATCATCGGTCAGATTCAGGAAAAGCTTTCCGGTCATTTCGGCCTCGTAGGCCCACGCTGTTTGAAAATCCTCGATCGTTCGAAACATTCATTTCTCCTATTTTTTCAAAGCTTTCCGGTGTATTCGCTTAAGATATTTGCGGCGTTCGGACCACCATCGCTTTGAGTAACGCCTGAAATTCGTGTAGTAAGGAAAACGCTTCTTGACCACTACGGTTGCTTTTGCGGCCGGACTTTTTTCAACTTGTGGCTTAACTTCTATTACCGGGTCTGTCTGTGCCGCTACCGGTGTCGCAGCAGCGACCGGAACATTTCCCAAGGATTTTTCGAGTTCCGTCAAAACAGTTTGGTAGCGGATCTTGCCATTTCGTACATACAACGATGAACCATTTTCGGACAGCAAGATCGTAAAGGGCAGGTTCCCGGACCAGTCAGGCGAGACGGCCTTGATCGCGGCATCGTCATCGTCGGTCTTCAGCAAATATGCCGGCATTTCCGACTTCATTTCGGCAAGGAATTGCGGAACAAACGTTTCGATGTCCGAGAGTTCATCAAGCGAAACCGTTACAAAGTCGATCCGGCCGCGATATATCGAATCAAGCTTGACGAGATCCGGGAATTCTTCGCGGCAGGGATCGCACCAAGTCGCCCAGAAGTTGATGAGACGCGGCTTCCCATTGGTCTTCAGCAGATCTTTTAGGCCGTCGATGTCTACCTTTGTAACCCTGGGGAGCGACGTCATAGGTGTCTTCGCTGCGTCAGCGTTGGTCTGCCCAACGATCGACAAAGAGCAAAAAAAAACAAAAGCGGCGCCTGTCAGCACCGCTCTTAGCAAATCATGAACTATACCGGATCTCATTTATCGTTATTCTACCGCTCGTTTGATCGAACAACCAAAGGCATTTGCCGATGTTCGCTCGACTTTCTTCCCGGCTAGCGAAGCATCAAAGGCTGTCTTCAGGTATGCGGCCGAAACGTTTTGGCCGGACTTATCATTGTCGATAGCTCCGTGATAAAGCAGAACATTATTTGCATCCAGAAAATAAGCTTCGGGCGTAACGCTCGCACCAAGTTTGTCTGCAAGTTTGTTGCCTTTATCGATGAGAACCGGGAATTTGTAATTCTCCTCGGCATGTGACTTTACCCATGCTAACGATTCTGTCGCGTTGGAATTTACGCCTATAAAATTGATGCCCTTTGCGGCGTATTCGGACGCAAGTTGATTGATACGGTCGTTATACCCCTTAACTACAGGGCATTGAGCGGAGAGAAAGATGACGACTGAGCCGTTTCTACCCTTCAGCCCGTTCAAGGTCTGAGGTTTTCCATTTACGTCGGTCAGCGAGAAATTCTCGACAGGCGTGCCAACGCCAAAACTTTGTGCGTTTGCCGCGACCGCGAGTGCGGCGATTAGAGACAAAAATAACAGCGATCTTTTCATAATTACCTCCGAATTTGACCTGTGATCTAGTTTGACAATAGTCTACCAACGCAGAGTTGCATGTACAAGGTTTAACTGTTTTACGCCTGCGATGCACAGGCGGTTTCAAACCCAAAAGAATTAGATATTTACCGCGAGCAAAATGGCGGAAATTGATCGCGTAAATGCTATAATTCACCAACAAATTCCGATGCCAAAACCCGGCGATAATATTTCGCACTATAAGATCGTCTCCGCCATAGGTGTGGGCGGAATGGGCGAGGTGTTTTTGGCAGAGGATACGAAGCTCGAACGTCGTGTCGCGATCAAAGTACTCCTCGCGGAGGTTGCGGACGACGAAGAACGCGTTAAACGCTTCGTTCAGGAAGCTAAGGCCGCCTCGGCACTAAATCATCCGAATATTCTAACGGTTTTTGAGGTCGGTGTTTTCGAAGGTTCGCATTATATTGCCACTGAATACATTAAGGGCGACACGCTCCGAGACCGGATGCAGTCAGGCGACCTCGGTCTGAACGAGGCACTAGGGATCGCACTGCAATCGGCGGCAGCTCTTGGCGCTGCCCACGATGCGGGGATCATCCATCGCGACATCAAGCCCGAGAATATAATGATCCGCGGCGACGGGCTTGTAAAAGTACTGGATTTCGGCCTCGCAAAGTTGACAGAAAAACGGCCGGAAACATCCCTGTCCGACGTTGCGACCAAAGCTCATTTTAAGACCCAACCGGGGATAGTCGTCGGGACGGTAGCCTATATGTCGCCCGAGCAGGCACGCGGCATGACGCTCGATCCGCGAACCGACATTTTCAGCCTCGGTATCGTTATGTATGAGCTGTTTACCGGAAAGCGTCCATTTGTGGGTGAGGGGCAGCTCGATCTGATCAGTGCGATCCTTAAGGATGAGCCTCCGGCAATCCGCCAGATCGCCCCGGACCTGCCGCGGCAACTCGAAAGGATAGTTGATAAGTCTCTTAGAAAGGATCGCGAACTTCGCTACCAGCACATCAAGGACCTGCAGATCGATCTTGATGATCTGCGTGACGAATTGCGATTCGAGGCGAAGCAAAGCAAAACTTCAGAGGCGATGCTCAATAGTGTCATTATGACGAAGGCCGTAGAACCGGCTCGTTCGACGCTAACGTCCAGCATTGCCGCTGAACGGCGATTTACGCTGCTGCATGCGATCATATTTGTTGCCGTCGCATTGGTTTTGGCGGGAACGTTTTGGATCTATGGGCCAAGTTTTGTGACTCCGCCGGCAGAGCCTGGAAGTTACAAAACAACTGAGATCGCGAGTTGGACCAGCGCTCCGGGCGAGCTATTTAGTAATGCGACGTTTTCGCCGGACGGTAAGATGATCGCCTTTTCCTCAACAAAATCCGGCACCAAAAATATCTGGGTCACGCAGACTTTATCGACAAATGCGATCCAGGTCACTAACGACGCGTTTTCCAACGTCAATCCGATCTGGTCGCCAAAGGGTGACGAGATCGCCTTTTTTTCTGACAGAGGAAATGTGCCGGGTAATAAAACAGGGCTAACCGGTGTTTGGCGAGTTCCGGCGCTCGGCGGAACGCCCAAATCGATCGGTTCGATCGCCGATGGTAGCGGCATACTCCGCCGTTGGACAGCTTCGGGTAAGGTATATTACGAACTCAAGGGCGATCTATACTCAGTCGAGGTCGCGACCGGGGTCTCGCAGCGAGTGACCATCCTCGACCAGGGCCGTGTCACATGGATCGATATTTCACCGGATGAAAAGACGATCGCATTTGCTGTCCAAAATAATAACGGTTGGAGCATAAAGACCGGTGACCCGACGGGAGCGAAGTTGGCAGAGATCGCTTCAGGGACCGGCGAACTCGAAGGTGTTTCGTGGCTTCCGGAGAAAAAGAGGCTTTTTTACGGCTCACAGGTCGAGGGCATTCTGCAGATCTTTGTGACTCAGACAGGGTCGGGCAAGAGCAACCGGATCACGGCGTCAGAGACAGATAGCAGCGTTGTAGATGTTTCTCCGGACGGACGCTCGATCATTTACAGTTCGGCTAAAGAAGAATCAAATCTCTGGCGTGTAAACGTCGCCGATGGCCGCGAATCGCCCGTAATTCGTGATCTAAATGCGAAATTATGGCCGGCCGTTTCGCCCGATAACAACCGTGTCGTCTTTCAATCGGTTAAGAATTTAAGTAATGGCAACAAGCTCTTCGAAAGCACGATCGCCCTTAAGAATCTGGGTGCCGGCACTGAAAACGAAAGTCCCGCCGCTATCGCTGAGCGCGGATATCTGCCTTCGTGGTCGCCGGATGGCTCGACTGTCGCATTCTTAAAACGCGAAGGAGACGCGACCGAGATCTTTGTTGCCAACCCAAATGGGGGCGGCGAGCGACGCCTGACAACCGGGGGCATTCCGTCTATCGGTTATTCGGTGTCCCCTTACAATCACATGCAGACCCGTACATTCGCTTGGTCGCCCGATAGCGGCCAGATCGCTTACGCGTCTGAGAAAAATGGGGCGTCAAATCTTTGGTTGGTGCGGCCGAGCGATGGTTCAGAGTTAGCAATAACGGATAATGTCGAGAAAGAGGTTTCTCTCAATTGTCCGATATGGTCCTCTGACGGCAAGCGGCTCGCATTTTTTATCCAGCGGTCTTCGAGAGGAAACGGCAGCGTTCCAAATCGCGAGCTCCGAATAATTGATATCTCGACGAAGTTCGTTAAGGAAGTATTCAAAACAGACAAGCCGATACGCCTGATAGGTTGGACAGCCGAGGAATCGGGATTGATCTTTGCAGAATCTAGTAAGGAATTTAGCGGCCTGCCCCCTGAGACGACACTGAAAAAGATCTATGCCGCGGGAGGCGACGCAACCGAGATCGCCGTTTTGAAAAATGTGTACTATTACAATATTTTTCTTTCTGACGACAGAAAAATGATAGCATTTGCCGGACGTGACGGAAATATGGATGACATTTGGATAATGCCGTCCATAGGCGGACCGCCGAAGAAACTGACAAATAACAACGACTCGGGCCTATATTTCTCCAGATTTGCCTGGCTTCACGATGGAAGCGCCATCGTATTTGGTAAGCAAACGCGGTTCAGTTTGCTCTCGATGATCACCGATATTAACTAATCCCAGGAGACGACTATGAATAAAAAAAGATCTCTGTGTTTACTCGCGTCACTTTGTGTTTCGATGCTTTTGTTAGCAGCCTGTGGTGGGCCGGCTAATCAGACCGTCAAACCGGCCGGCTCTGGAACCGTAACTGCGACAGCAACATCGAGCCCGTCGGGATCGGCGACGCCGACGCCGTTTGTTTGTGATTCTAAAGCCAGCGCTAAGATCGAGGCAGATGTTGCAGCATTCATTAAGGCGAATTATCCGCAGCAAAAACAACATATCAATTATGAAGCAAAAGGCTGCACCCTCGTTCTTGTCGGCTGGGCAAATAATGCAACAGATTGGCAGGATATTCTTATCGGCGTTGGCAAGATACAAAACGTTTCAGGCACGAATTACAATGATTTTTATCCCTCGGCAAACAACCCCTTACCGAGGCCCGTAAATGGGCAGTGTGCGGCCGGTACTATCAAATGCGGTGATTTTTGCATCCCGGATACGGATAAATGCAATATTACGGCAGGCGACATCGAACCCATTGTTACGCCGACCCGCTAGCCCGGTATTGACGGTTATTGTCCGTATCCTTGGTTTTTATTATTCGGGCCGAGGATATGGGCACCAGTATAAAGTTTGGAATTGTCAATTTTAGGAGAAAAAATGAATATGCGTTCTATGTACAGAATGACGGCGATCGCTTTGGTCTTTTCAATTGTGATGATCCTTGGGGGTGCGAGGTCTGCTGCAGCGCAGACGTGCGATTCGGTGACCGAAGCTCAGCTTGTTAGCACGATCTACACCAAGATCAAGGCTGACCGATCGCTCTCGTCACAGATTTCACACATCAACGTCGTTGCGGTGAATGCGGCTATAAAACTGCAGGGTTGGACCAATAGTAAGAGCGATTTTGATCGCCTGCGCGAAATTGTCTCCGGAACCAGCTGTGTTCGGGTCGTAAACGTCAATGCCTTTAACGAAACGCCGCCAGACGCAAATTCACCCAGCCGAACGGCGAAGGGCTGTGCCTCAGGGACAAAACCCTGCGGCGACGTGTGTATTCCGGAAAGTGACGCGTGTAACATTACCGCCGAGTCGGGACCGTGATCGGTTTCGCGGCAATTCAACTGTATGAAACGATGCCCTGAATGCAGGCGGGACTATTACGACGATACGTTGCTGTATTGTCTCGATGACGGCAATGTGCTGCTCGAAGGCCCGGCGTCCATTGATGAGCCCTCGACTGCGATCCTGCACGAAACTGTACAACCCAGTGAGGCCAAGACACGAGCGCGGATACACACAACCGAGCAAACAGCGATTCTACCGAGTAGCGTTGCGGACATCTCGAAGGGAAAAGGTATTGACAAGCACCTGCTTCTGGCGCCAGTTGCGCTTGCGGCGATCGTCATAGCCGGGCTTTTTGGCTACCGATACTTTGCGCCGGGTGCGAAGCAGATCTCGTCCATCGCCGTGTTGCCGTTCCAGAACAGCGGCGATCTGGCAGATTCGGAATACATTTCGGACGGGCTCGCCGAGAGTATGATATATCGTTTGACACAGATCCCGGATCTCAAGGTCAGCCCACGGAGTTCGGTGTTCCGTTACAAGGGAAAAGATGTGGATGCGGAAAAGATCGGTGCTGAGTTGGGCGTCGACGCCGTAATGTCCGGGCGCCTCGTAAGACGAGGCGACAACATCACAATAAGTGTGGATCTCGTCGATGTCCGCGAGCGGAAGACGCTCTGGGGCGAGCAGTTCGAGCGAAAAATGTCGGACCTGCTCGCAACGCAGCGTGAGATCGCAGCGACGATCGCTCAAAAGCTCCAGTTGAAACTCGTCGGCGACGGTGCTTCCGGCATTACCAAGAATTACACCAACAGTAACGAGGCCTATCAGGACTATCTGCAGGGACGTTTTTACTGGAACAAGCGATCGCCGGACACGATCTCGAAGGCGGTCGAGCACCTTGAGAGTGCGGTTCAAAAAGACCCCAACTTCGCACTCGCCTACGCCGGTCTCGCGGACGCTCAGATGATCGTACAGTACCTTTCGCGCAAGTGGTCAGACGACTACCTTCTAGCAAAAGCAAGGGAAAATGCGATGCGCGCCGTCGAGTTGGACCCGACGCTTGCGGAGCCGCACGCGACGCTCGGCCTCATCGGCACCTATCAGTGGAAATGGGATGAGGCCGAAAACGAATATAAGCGGGCATTAGAGCTTAACCCCAAATATCCGACCACCTACCATTGGTACTCGAGGCTGCTCCGTGCCGAGGGACGTTACGCTGAAGCATTGGCACAGATCCGAAAGGGGCAAGAGGCAGACCCACTGTCGCTGCCGATCGCCGAGAATGTCGTTCAAAATCTGGTCGAGAATGGTGACCTCGACGGTGCTCTCGCGCAATGCAAGCGAAACCTCGAGATCGATCCTAACTACTGGAGCATCCATTTGCGGATGGCGGCCGTATATTTTGAGAAAGGGCAAAAAGAGGAGGGGCTCGCGGCAGCGTCAAAGGCCAACGAACTCGTCGGTCGCGCTCCGATAGCTTTGGGATTCTGGGGTTACGCTTTGGCGACGGCGGGAAAACGTGACGAAGCCCTCGCGGTTTTAAGAGAGCTCGAACAGAAATATGCCGCCAAGGAAATGGACGGCGTCCGCATTGCGTCGGTATATCTCGGGCTTGGCGACAAAGACAAAGCCTTCGAATGGCTTGAGAAAGACTTCCAGGCACGGCGGCCGACGCTGATGGAAATGTGTCTTGAACTAGAGTTCAGATCCGTTCGTCAAGACCCGCGATACAAAGACCTGCGGAAACGGATGGGTTTGCCGGTATAAAACGTTATGAAACGATGCCCTGAATTTAGGTGAATTCGCCCGAGAAGTTTTAACGTAAATAAAATAACGAGAAAATGTTATGCCAACAATTAGAAACGAAACAGACAGAACAAAGTTGATCGAGCGCCTTAACAGACTTTCCGGTGCCGAAACGCCGGCGTGGGGCAAGATGACCGCTGAACAGATGATGTCGCATCTAGTGCAGGCCGGCGATCTGCCTTTCGAAGCGAGCGTTCCGGACCGCAGTACGTTTGTGTCGCGGACGTTTATCAAACCGTTGATCTTGCACGTATTGCCGATGCCAAAGGAAGTAAAGATCTCAGCAGAGATGGATCAACAGGAAAAGGGGCGAAAGCCCCTGGGGTTCGATACCGATCGAGCACTTCTGATCGAATCGATGAAAAAACTGGGTGATCTGAGCCTCGATCACGAATGTCTCGACCATCCGTTCTTCGGTAGAATGAGCGCTAAAGATTGGGCACTCATCGCTTACAAACATATCGACCATCATTTGAAGCAGTTTGGC
Source organism: Pyrinomonadaceae bacterium (assembly GCA_044228165.1). Classification (GTDB taxonomy): domain Bacteria; phylum Acidobacteriota; class Blastocatellia; order Pyrinomonadales; family Pyrinomonadaceae; genus OLB17. The sequence continues at coordinate 40,763 of JBGAVK010000016.1, forward strand.
GTTTAAGGGGACTAACTAAACACCCGCGGCAGCCGTCGCTGGAGATTTTTTGGCAGGAGAATTTCCATAGCGTCATCGACGGTCACGATACCGGCGATGTCGCCTTCGTCGTCGATAACGGGTAGGGCAAGCAAGTTGTACTCCGAGATCGTTTGGGCAACATTTTCGGCGGAGTCGGAGGGGTGTGCAAAGCGAAATTCCGTTCGCATAACATTTTCGAGCTTAAAGGTCGGGTCGGCGAGTATCAGCGAACGAAGCGATATCAGCCCGCACAGCTTCCACGAATCTTTTTCCTCTACGACATACAAGTAATAGATCATGTTCGGCGTTTCGGCCATTTCGCGTAATGAGCGGATCGTTTCGCCGACGGTGAATTCTTTAGGGAAAACCACAAACTCGGTTGTCATCAGGCCGCCTGCGGTGTCGTGATCAAATGCCATCAGTTCAGCGACATCGGCCTTTTCGTCGTCTTCCATCAGGGCAAAAAGCTGTTCCGATTTTTCGTCGTCCATCTCATCAAGGACATCAACTGCGTCGTCGGGCGACATTTCTTCGAGAATGTCGGCAGCGCGCTCCTCGTCCATGTCCTCGAGAATACGAGCCTGAGCCTCCGTAGACATCTCTTCGAGCGTGTCGGCGGCGATCTCGTCATCGAGCGACTCGACTACCTCGGTACGGTGAATGGGCGAGAGAGATTCGGCAAGCTGCGCTATCTCGACCGGATGCAGACGGGAGAGTTTATCTTTTGATGATTTCAGTTGCACCGTTACGGTTGCCGTGTCGGTCGCGAGATATCCAACGTCGGCCCAATCAATGACCTCGACGGGCCGCGCGCTGCCAAAGAAACCCTGGGGCATTAATCGCCTGACAAAACCCTGCAGACTCACATCCGCACCGGACACACGCCATTCGTCACCTGTCACTATCAATTGCACATCGTTGACCCGGACGACCCGTTTGCCGTCAACGTCGATCAACTGATTATCGAGCACGTCCTTACCCAGCAAAACCTCGCCGTCGCGCCGTATGAACGGTGTGAGGTCGAGTATGGCAGACGTCATTCTGGCGCCGTGAATGCCGAGATCGGTGAAATCACGGCTCGGCATAAAGAAATTTCGTCTACGGTAGCGGGCCACAAGGCCGATGACAGGCGGATACTCTTCGTCGCCATAGCGGACGATCACGTCTTTGATGACCGCGATCTTTTCGTTGCGGGCGTCAAATACGGGTCGGTTCAGGATCTGCGAGACGTAAAGCATGGTTCGAATGCAAAATGCAAAATTTATGGACTCGTGAATCAGCATACCACTGACCACTGATCGCTGACCACTGACCGCCAGATCACAACATTGTTAAAAGTCTTTGTATTTTGTGGAAACCAACGACGCTTGAGCATTTTTAAATAAGTGACGACAAGGAAAAGCCGGAGACGGCAAAACCTTTTCGCCACGTTACCCGTCTGTCCAAACACCTACCAATGAAAAAATCACACCTCATCATCGCCATCCTGATGCTCGCAGCGATCCCCTCATTCGCACAAGAGCGTCCGCGTTTCTTTGACAATTTTGACACCTCCCGCGGTGTCGAAGTCTATCGTCCGGTCGTATTTTCGCCGGTCGCAGCCCGATCAAAGGCCGCCCCCGCCGGTACGTCACGGACAGTTACAAACAAAAAGCTCGTTGCCAAAACAGTCGACTCTGCCCGTACCCGAATGGGGGTCACTGAGGGGCTCGCCGAGCGTGAAACGCCCCGCACCGAATACACAAAACTTTCGATGGGAACGGCGTCGCACATGAAAGGATTCACGACCGGCGACGCGATGATCGATTCGTTCATTGTCGATTCCAGCCGGCGCTACAATGTAGATCCTCTATTGATCTATGCTCAAATGCACCAGGAATCGTCATTCAAACTCAGGGCTCTTTCATACAAAGGAGCCAGCGGACTTATGCAGTTGATGCCGGGAACCGCACGGCGGTTGGGCGTAACGAATATTTACGATCCCAAGCAAAACATTGAGGGCGGCGTCAAATATATGCGCATTCTGCTCGATATGTTTGGCCAGGACGTGAATCTCGCTCTGGCGGGCTATAACGCAGGCGAAGGTGCGGTCATCAAATACGGATATCAGATACCGCCATACAACGAAACCCGCGAGTATGTTCGTCGTATTTCGGCCCGGTATATGTCGATCTCAGACGGCAGCTATGCCCGCACGGTTCGACGGGTAAATAACTCGACCGCGACCAAGCTGGAACAAAAAACGGCACGGCCGCTTACGGTCTATGAGCCCAATCCCGTAGCGATCCGCCTCGCAGACGGTCGGATGAGGCTTGTTAATCAATAGGTTTTGAGGCGTTGGCCTTAAAAAAAGTTCCCACCGAGAGTAACACTCTTCTCCAACTAGTCGTAAAGACATGCGGCCACGTGCGATCACGCGGCCGCGTTTTTTTCTACTTTATCGCGGTACTTGCAGCATAAATGAATTTCCCCATCACCGGGGGATACCACGGAGCGGGTGAAGGCATACACACGTTGTTAATAGGCACAATGTCACACCCCGTCAGACCGCGCATTCCCGCGCCGGGCCACGGATCGAACACACCGACATTTACAATGTAAGGGCCAGCAGGCGTTTTATAATATGCAACTGCCGTACCGACCATGGCGTGAGTACCAGAACCAACAATGATTGGCCTTTCTTTATCGAGTTCATTAATAATGAAGTCGTTGTTCATCGTGTTGTATCCCGCCATCGGGTCAAATGCGGCCGTAAGTGTGGCAATAAACCGTTTGCCATTGTCATCGACCCACTCGCGATCTATTTGTTTAGACATGTTGATGCCGTTACCCGATGGAAGATTTACGCGTCTTCCATAGGTTGCCTCAACTATACGCCCTTGGTCGACCGGGTGGCCGTTGTACCTAAAGATCATTGAAATACATGCGGCCCAACACCATTGGCTCATTTCTTGGGTCGCAAAGGCCTGGGCGAACTTTTCCGAAGGCACCTCAGAAACACAGTACGGTCCTTGAAAAGTCTGGCTACAGGTGGTTTTTGCTTCGTTAGAGAGGGATAGACAGAACACAAAGGTGAGCGCAACGAAAGACGCAAATAGAATTCGATGAATATTCATTTCTTAAACCTCGGCATGTGGGGCATTCGTAGGAGTCGCAGATGTATCGTGGCGAGTTCGGACGATGCCGGTAATTCCAACTTCCCTTGAAATTCGTTTTCACGACAACGGGAATTTATCAGGGATTTAACCACGTGTCAAATGATTTTTAAGACGAGGTAATGCTCGACGGGTGTGTATGTCGGGTCGCGAACCGAATGGAACAGGCGGCAAATTGATTGGCAAAGTAAGTCAATTTTTCGCATAATTGCGCTATGTATTGCATAAAGTGTGGAGCGGACAATCTCGAGGCGGCAAAGTTCTGCCGAAAATGCGGCGAGGCGGTCATGGGCGTAGCTGACGAACCGGAAATTGAAACCCAAGTCGCGCCCCGAACGTCTAAAGAGAGTGTTGCCTACGTTGACGGACGGGGCCCTGAAAAGGGAAGCCGTGAGATCGGTGGTGAGGTGAGTGACCGGGTCGAAATATTTTCGATCACCCCGACGTTGATGTTCGTTAAGGCCGGTTATGCACTTGCGGCACTGGCGGCCCTGTTTCTGGTTGCTTTATTCAGTGTATTTACGTCGGTCGCTGTTTGGGTCGCAATATTCATCGGCCTGTTGATATTTCTCGTGCCGGCGTATTTCCACGTCAAACAAAAGCTAGTTCGTTATACGTTGACCGACACGAGTCTCGAGATCGACTCAGGTTTCATGTCGCGTACTACTAGAAATGTGCCTATTCGCCGGATACAAGACGTGACGGTTTCGTCAAACGTATTCCAACGTCTACTCGGGTTTGGCGATCTTGTGATCGATAACGCAAGTGAAGAAGGCGGCAAGGCGGTGCTCCGAAACATCAACACTCCAAAAGAATATGCCGATGACCTACTGAAACAAATGCGAATGTTGGACAAGTGAAAGCTAACTCAAAGCTAATTACAAAAGAGCCGGGAATGCTGATCCCCGGCTCTTTTACCTTTCTAACTCGAATGTTAGTTTCGCTCCTGTTCTGAGGCTCGAGCCTGATCTTCCATTAGCGGGGTCGATTCGTCCTCTTCGCTCTTACTGTAGTACTTGTAATAGCCTGTTCCGTAGTAATCGTATTCCATCGATCCGGCTTTAATGCCATTGAGAACGACACCATAGATGCGGGCACCGATCGTGCTGACGCGCTGTTTGAACTGCCGCATGAGATGGATCGAGCTCTTATTAGCCATTGCCACGAGAACAACACCGTCAACAAGTGTCGAAAGGATCGCCGCGTCGGTGAACGAGATCGCCGGGGGTGAATCGATTATCACATGCTTGTAACGCCCAGAGAGGAATTGCAGAAGGTTCCGCATTTCGTTTGAGCTGAGCAGCTCTGCAGGGTTCGGCGGGATCGGGCCGCTGGTGATGATCTTGAGCCGCGGCAGATCGGGGAAAACCCGGATGAGGTTTTCGGTGTTCTTATCGCCCGACAGATAAGTTGTCAGGCCTTGCGTATTTTCGAGGCCAAAATGCGTATGAAGACGCGGCCGCCGAAGGTCACAGTCCACAATGATCACATCAACATCGCTCTGTGCCAGAGTGATGGCGGTGTTTATCGCGGTTGTCGTCTTGCCCTCAGACGGCTGTGACGACGTGACAAGAATGGTTTGCGGCGGTTTGCCGGCGCTCGAGAAAAGCAGGGACGTTCGCAAGTGGCGATAAGCCTCGGCCATCGGGGAGTGCCGCTCGTCCATCGTGATCAATGCAGCCGGCTGAATGCCGACCCCTCCATTTTTTGCCGCGAGCAGTTTCCGCTTTTCATTATTCATGTAATGCGGAATGAGTGCCAGGGTCGGCAGTCCCAGATGGCGGCTTACGTCATCTGACGTGCGGACCGAATCGTCAAGGTAATCCATCAGGAACGCAAGACCGATGCCCGCTGCAAAAGAGAGTAGGAACGCCACCAGAATATTCCGGCCACGCTGCGGGCCGATCGGTGAGGTTGGCGTAACGGCGTTATTTTGGATCTTGATGTTGTTTGGCCGGCCGCTCGAAAGTGCGAGTTCCTGTTCTTTTTGACGCTGAACGTAGGTGTCGAGCAGGCTGCGATTAGACTCGATCTCTCGTCGCAGACCTGTCAACTTCGTTTCGGCGACGCCCTCGACATTAGCTTTGCCGGCAGCTTGTTCAAATGCCGCACGTTGACGGCTCTCGCGTGCCTGAGCTGCAGCAAGCTGTGAGCGAAGGCTGGCGAGAACCTCACGTTCGGCATTCTTTTCGAGGTTCGTACCTTCGGCTTTGATCTTTTGCGAAACCTCGTTCTTTACCCTCTCGCGTTGAGCGGTAAGTTCATTGATCTGCTCATCGATCTCCTGGACGCCTCGAAACGCTTCCGTCTTTGTGACCAGCAATTTCTTTCGGTTCTCTTTGGCCTCGTCGATCTTTTTGTCGATCTCCTCGATGCGTTTTTCGAGGTCCGCGGCACGCTTCAAATTTTGGCTGCGCGCATCCTGGATAGCTTTGTTATCGCCGACCACGGAGAGTATGTCGCCCTTACCGCTGGCGTTTATCGCGGCGTTATACATCGCCTGAATCTTGCCGGTCTCATTCTGAGCCTCACGCCATTGTGTCAATAGGCCCTCAAGATTACTTGAGCGCAGCTCGCCGCCCTTTTCCTGGAGCGGCAGGTTGGATGACCGCATCTCGGCGATAAAATCGTTTTCTTGCTGGATGATCGTTGCTTTTAGCTCTTCTATAGACGTTCGCAGATCTTCAAAAGCCTTTTGTGCACCGGCGGTCTCACGCTCGGCATCTTCTTTGATAAAAAGCTCAGCAACCTTGTCAGATACCCGCGCGGCTATCGCCGGATTGGTCGTTTGGATGCTGACGTTTACGATATTTGTACGCTCAACCTGTTCGACGCGCAGCCCGCCGACGAGAACCGCGGCGTACGACTCGGCCCGGGCATTTTCCTCGGGCGACAACTGCACCTTGCCCTCTTTGTCTTTATCAAACGATGAATCGCTGACGATCGGCAACGTGTTCGATTGGTCTGCCGGTTTCTGGCCGCCCGAGAAGATCGAACGCAGCCCGGCCATCAGCCCGCGGTTGCTATCGACAAAAAGGTTAGCTTCACGCTGAAGCCCGAGCGAGATGACAACGCGCTTCATCAGATCCATGTTCTGCAGAAGCTGGAGCTGCGTGTTGTAGTATTTCTGATCGTCGCCGAAGTTGATATTGATCGATTCTTTTTTAGTGACCTCAGGCTTTCGGGGCTCGATGATCATGCCCGTCTGGGCGGCGTAGATCGATGGCTGTCGATAAGAATAAAGTGCAACAATAGCCGTGGCGATGATCGTGATCGCGAGGATGATCGGCAGCCTTTTATAAACGACGTTGAAATACTGCCTGATCGAGCGCTTGCTGTCGAGTGTGTCATCATACGACGCGGCGTAACCGCCGGCGTACTCAATATGCCCTGCCTTAAGGTCGGTCGGTACTGCTGAAACTGGTAAAGGCGTAAGCCGCTGATCGTTTTCCATACTACTTCTAAATCCCAAGCTGCGAGCTTCTGCCCGAAATGCGCGCGAACTTGCTTTATACCATATTCAGGGCAAAATTTCAGCAAAAATACGCCCCGCAAAGGTACGAGGCGTTGTATAAGCGGTTGCAGCTCCTTAAAAACTTAGATCATTGGCTGTTCTGCCAAGAGGTTCACCAAACCCGGCCGGTGCCGTCGGTCGAGAGGCCCCGAGACGTTAGCCATTTTTTTGTCGATGGCTCAGAACCCAAATATAACGCCGTCGGTCGAGAGGCCCCAGGGTTCGTAGCGGATGCCGTCGCGGCTTTGCAGGATCATAAAGTACTGTTGCTCGGGTGGAAATTGGGACCGATTTCGCCAAACGGCGGGGTCCGTCTTTCCGTCGCCGTCATAATCGCCCTGCACCTCGTGGTCAAACTGCCCGCCCCACTGGACCTGGTCAAACTGGCCGTCGCTGCTCCGGCGCCAATACCATACGCCGTTGCCGTATTCGCCTACTCCCCGAAACACGGCAATATCGTTCTTGCCGTCACCGTCAAAATCACCGGCGACAACGATATCAGCCTGTGCATATCCAAATTTTTCGACCGTCCAACTGCCGTCGCTGCTGTTCTTGATGTAAAAGGTGTAATCAGCCCTTGGTGAGTGCAGGTCCCGACGATAGATCGCAAGATCAGCTTTCCCATCGCCGTCGTAATCCCCTCGAACCGCCACATCCTCAGTTTGTCCCCAATGTTCGATCCTCAGCCCGTCCCGGCTCTGAAGGATATACCACGTCCCATTTGAAGGGCGAAATACGGCCACATCAGCAACTCCGTCTCCGTCAAAATCTTGGGAAACGGGACGATCATACCTGCAATCCCAAGGTACGACTTGAAACGTGTTAGTCTCACTAAAATAAAGATAAAAGTATGTTTGGGTATTCCGGTGTAGTGTTTTCGAAAACGGCAATATCCCATTTTCCGTCACCATCATAGTCCTCACAGGCAGGGAAATCATCAAAAAAAATGTCGCCGCTTGATGATGCCCCCCATTGTGTAGAATAAAATCCTTCTCGACTCTTTTTGATGTACCAAGTAATCCGGTTGTCAGCACGCCTCAAAACAGTTGGATCTGTTTTTCCGTCACCATCAAAATCAAATACGGTATTTGGAAAGATGTTCCCTAAACACAGAAAAAAAGCACCGATAAAACCAGAAAATTGTTTCTGTTGCGAATCATTATCCTCTCCAGGAAGGGATTGTCCTGTGGAAACTCGTTGATATCCAAAGGGCAATCCCTCATGCCTCGATCGACGACTAGCTGCATACGTCATGCAAGATACAGCTCAATACATTAGAAGTCAGCACCTGGGCCTCCTCTCTTTGATACTGCGGACGCAAAACAACTCCCAAAGCCGGGTCTGCTCCCCAATTATCAAGTCCCCAGGCCCATTGAATTGTCCCAGCGGCAAAGACATGTGCGTTATTACTATTATTTGTGTAAAAGGTCATATTTGAATTCCCAAGTGGGGGCCCGCCATTTGCGGGATAAAAGGGTGAATCGCCAACGATATCTACCGTTGTTGAACGCGAAGGATAGTTATGCTGAAAACTATCTGCCTCATAACCAACAAGCCCTTCGAGCGGCTTTCCGGTCATTCCGGCTTTGATCCAGTCAGGGCAATCATCAGCAAGATAGAAATCATTGCTGTTACCACCCAGGAAGATAAGAGGGAACGTATTCGACATTACGCCAACCAATTCGTCTTCCGGCGGCTTTGACATCGATCCGCCGTTTAGCACATTATTCCTCCATAGACTCGTAACCGTATGTTTTAGTTCGGGAGGCCCTTCGTTGAAGATGGGGTCGTTTGCCTGATCCGGTAAGTTTGTGTCAATCGCGGTTTCCTTATAAGCAACGATCGTCCGCTTCGGAACGCTGGCGGGCGTCGTCCCGGCCCCGGAACTTTCCTCCAATCGGATCTGCCAATAGACATCATTCCCTCCGAAAAATCCCAGATCCATTGCCTGCGACGGGCGGTCGCGAGCCTTTTCGGCATTGTCCCTCATATTCCACGACCAGTATTCGCTATGCCCGCCGCTGATCAATGCTTTGTGCCTGCCTTCGGCCAATATCCCGCTGCTTGACGATGCAGATATTGCATCGATGTCAATATCGGTGCAGTACGAAACGTCATACCCGCCCTTTTCCAACCACCGTAAGAAATTATAGTCGTATTTGAACAGCGTCCCGCCCGCAGTATCGTAGATTGAGCCCTTATAGGCATAAGGTCGGTTGAAAGAAACCTTTCGAGCCTGCTTTGAGCCGGTTGGCGGAAGGCCCGGTAACGGATCGCCCGAACTGTCGTCTCGATAAAGTGATTTCCCTATCTCGTAGATCGGAGTCGGTGACGGCGTCACATTTCGTTGGACGCCGCTTGGGTAGTTATTGTATGCCTGATCTGTTGTAACACTTCGTTGAAATAGAAGGTCTGATACCCGTGCATCATCCCGTACTACAAAGCTGATATAGCTCGACAAATTGCCGCCGCCTTTCGCTATTGTGCCTAATCCGGTCAGTTTTACAATATAAACCCCGCTGACCGCATCCGGTGGAACGAGCCATTGCTGATGTATTTGTTGATTCGGCAAAGCGGGCCAATCGCATTCGGCGAGTCCGTATAGCAGATCTGGTATCGGGTACGGCTTTGGCCCAACCCAGGCTGAATGAAGACCCTGAATAAACCTGGCACCGGACCCGCCGTAATATCCGAGCCTATAGATATCAAGATGGACGGTTTGATTAACTCTCGTGTTCACATAGAATCGAACGAACTCACCTTTGTTAACGCTGGTCGCGGAAGCGTAACCTTCGATCTCGTTATTCTTCGCACTGTGAATAGTATCGATCATCCAATCCATACTTACACCGTCGGTTCTCGCATTTTCGACCTGAATAGGATTTTGTGAATAAAATGTGACCGTAATGATCATTATTAACGCGAAACTGTAAAACAGCTTTTCAAATTTATGTGTACTCATTGTCTTTCTCCTTATCGGAAAAAGAGATCTTGAGTCACGTCTGACAACATTGAGCGCGTGTTACGCGGCTCAGGGTTTCTTTTTTGTTTAACCCCTGCCGTGATCTGCGCTATGATGCTAATTGATTAGGGAGCACCTGTTGTCTGAATCACACCAGAGGCACTTAAGTGAATAAGCCCCGGCGGTTATTACAAGTAACGGCCGGGGCTTATCTATACTCTTGCATTTCTGCTGACTATCGGTATCGAGTCAAAATACTTCATATATTCACGCTACAACAATCCCTCCCCCTCGTCTGTGACAGGTGTCACAAAAAAGAAAATATTTTCACGGCCTTCGCAGTGAAAGGTTGTTTTGTGCCGTCTCGCGCACGGGTGGTAGAATAAATGTTTGCCCCGAGAACTAGAAACTGGGCAATCAGGATAGGTATGACTGCAATTTCCGAGAATACAACCGGCGGTGAGAGCCGCGACTTCGACCTTGGCATCGAGGGCTTTCGATTTTCCGATCTTTTTGACGCAGTTCGGCTCAAGGGCCTTGCCGAGAGGTTTTACGCCGAGGTCGGTGAGCAGGACGCCGTTCTGCATTCGGCGCTCACGAAGTATATTGCCTCCCGAGGAGAGGGCTATGAGCGAAAAGTCGAATCAAAGATATTGACCGACGCGGCACCGTATCTTTCGGATTTTGTCGCCCGGCTATTTAAGATCAGCGGCGAAAGATCGGAACTTGAGAAAAGCGTCCTGGTCCAAAATCCGGTTTGGAAGTTCAAGTTTTTTGTTCAGCGCCGTGCAGCAAAGAAATACAAGCCCGAACAGCTCGCGGAACTGAACGAAGGTGTGCTGTGGCGGGCGGTCACGGAGCTGAAAAATGCGGCTTTAGCGAAACTCTAGTTCGAGACGAGGAACTCTCGATCGCTGAGATGACATGCCGGCTGGTCGATGCTGAAGAGGCATATACCCACACGGCGGCCGGCGGCGGAGCGGTTCACGAGGCGGATGAAAGTGTCGCCTCAACTGTCGCCTCGGTAAACGCCGCCTCCGAAAAGCTCAAAGACTCAGAATTCGGTAAGTTATTCTCACAGTACATTTTAGAGATCGATGCGGCCGGTGATCTGCTAACGATAAAAGCCGCCTTGCACTTGATCGAAGCTTGGTGTGCAGCGGCCTTCGCGAGAAAAACGAAGAAATGGTACAGCTTTAGGGTGCCGCACCCGCTCGACTACCAGAATCTGGTTCACCTGATACATCCAGAGCCGAAACTGCATAATATAATGCGAGGCAGCGAAGACATTCTTCGCAAGCGCGACGGCTTCAAACTAACGGACGATCGCGGCACGATGCGGGACGCTCTATACGAGATCGACTATTGCATGATCTGCCACGAGCGGGAAAAGGACGCGTGTTCGACCGGCCTGCGCGAACCCGACGGCACACCGAAACGTAATCCGCTTGGCATCAAGACCGAGGGCTGCCCGCTCGACGAAAAGATCTCTGAGATGCACATGTTAAAGGCGCAGGGTGACGCGATCGGTTCGCTTGCGTTAATAACGATTGACAACCCGATGTGCGCCGGAACGGGCCACCGCATTTGCAATGATTGTATGAAGGGCTGCATCTTTCAGAAGCAGGAGCCGGTCAATATCCCGCTCGCTGAGACAGCTTCGCTGACGGATGTGCTGAATCTGCCATACGGTTTTGAGATCTATAGTTTGCTCACGCGCTGGAACCCTCTCAACGCAAAACGCCCGTATCCGCTGCCTTACAACGGCAAGAACGTAATGGTCGTCGGCCTCGGGCCGGCGGGCTACACACTATCGCATTATCTGCTGAACGAAGGCTTTGGCGTCATCGGTATCGACGGCTTGAAGATAGAGCCGCTGCCGATAGAGTGGACCGGGAACCACGGAAAATCGTGTCCGAAACCGATCAAAGATATTAACGAGATAACCGAAAACCTCGACGAACGCATTCTTTCGGGTTTTGGCGGCGTCTCAGAATACGGAATTACTGTTCGCTGGGATAAGAATTTTTTGACGATGGTTCAGCTGATGCTGACCCGGCGCAAGCGGTTTCGTCCCTACGGCGGGATCCGCTTTGGCGGAACGTTGACCATTGAGGACGCATGGGAACTTGGTTTTGATCATATAGCGATCGCGACGGGTGCGGGGCGCCCGACGATCGTTCCGATGAAGAACAACCTCATTCGCGGCATCCGCCAGGCTTCTGATTTTCTCATGGCACTGCAGTTAACCGGTGCATTCAAGAAGGATACGCTTTCGAACCTGCAAGTTAGATTGCCCGCTGTCGTTATCGGCGGCGGATTGACCGGTATCGACACGGCGACCGAGCTTTTTGCGTATTATCCGGTCCAGGTCGAGAAAATGCTCCACAAGTATGAGCAGGTCGTAGCTGAGTTTGGCGAGGAACACGTTAAAAAGGCGTTCGACCCTGAGGAACTTATGGTCTTGCCGGAGTTTCTTGAGCACGCCCGGCTCATTCGCGAGGAACGAGCTCGGGCAGCCGCGGCTGGCGAAGAGCCGAATTTTGTTCCATTAGTACGCGGATGGGGCGGTGGTGCCGGACGAATTCAACGCCGTCAAAGCCATTAAATTTGAACGTCTCGAATACGTTGCCGATACCGGTAAATTCGACAAGACAGGCGAGAGCCACGAATTCCCCGCACGTACCGTATGTGTCGCTGCGGGCACGAGCCCGAACGTGATTTATGAAAAGGAAAAGCCGGGTACATTCAAAATGGACGAGTGGCGGCAGTTCTTTCAGCCTTTCAAGGTCGAGCGGAACGGTGACGGTGGCCTGCACTTGGTCGAGGCTCAGAAAGGCGAGACCGGATTCTTCACCTCGTACGAGCAGGACGGCAAATTCATCTCGTATTATGGTGACAATCACCCGCAGTACGCCGGGAACGTCGTCAAGGCGATGGCCTCGGCAAAGCATGGCTATGAAAAGGTCGTCGAGGTTTTTGCAGACGAACTTGCGACGCGCGGCCTGCTGCAGCAATCGGATCGTGATGCGATCTTTGACGCGCTAGAGGCAAAACTCGATGCCGAGCTTCGTGCATACGTCGTCAAAGTTGAGCGGCTGACGCCTACGATCGTTGACGTCATCGTCAAGGCACCTCTACAGGCGCGCAAATTCGAGCCCGGCCAGTTCTATCGCCTGCAAAACTTTGAAACGAGCGCTCCCGTCGTTGACGGCACAAGGCTGATGATGGAGGGACTCGCCCTTACCGGCGCCTGGGTCGATGAGGAGAAGGGACTTTTGTCGATGATCGTTCTTGAGATGGGGACTTCGTCGCGGCTCTGCTCGCTGCTAAAAGAAGGCGAGGAAGTTCTTGTCATGGGCCCGACGGGTACGCCGACGGAGATCCCTGAAAATGAGAATGTTCTGCTAGCGGGCGGCGGACTCGGCAATGCCGTGCTGTTCTCGATCGCACGAGCTCTGCGTGCGAAAAACAACAAAGTAATTTATTTCGCCGGGTATAAGAACGGCGCCGATCTTTTCAAACGCGAGGAGATCGAGAACGCGACCGATAAAGTCGTCTGGGCGACCGATTTTGGTAATGAGATCGCTCCGGAAAGGCCGCAGGACGCGCATTTTCGCGGCAACATAGTTCAGGCGATGATCGCTTATGCCGAAGGACATCTGGGAGATCAAGCCGTTAGCCTGAAAGATGTTGACCGCATTATCGCCATCGGGTCTGACCGTATGATGAATGGCGTACGTGAAGCGCGGCACGCGACCTTAAAACCATTCCTCAACGAAAACCACGTCGCCATCGGATCGATCAACTCGCCGATGCAGTGCATGATGAAAGAGGTCTGCGCCCAATGCCTCCAACGCCACGTCAACCCGCACACCGGCGAAGAGTTTTTCGTTTTCTCATGCTTTAACCAAGATCAGCATCTTGATTTTGTTGACTTCAAGAATTTGAATGAACGGCTGAAGGCGAACAGTGTGCAAGAGAAACTGACGAACTTATGGCTTGATCGGGCGTTCGGAAAGGAAGAGTTCAAAGTTCAATTTGGCGCATCTTGATCGACTCTCTTGGGAAATGTCGAATCTCAATCCAGATTGCTTTTTATTAGCAACACACTTTTTGCAAATCTCTTGAATTCACTGAATCCAGCTTTCGTGAAGGAAACGGTATCCAATTTCGCCTGAGTTTCTACGTCATAAAGTTCAATTTTTGCTGTTTCGCTTGTCGCCAACCACGCTACTTCCTCACTAGTAACATAAAAATGAAGCGTTTCATCCTCTTTGTTATTGTCGACTTTAGAGACGCCACGAAGCCTATTGGCTTTTAAGGGAATGTCATCGGAGAATATCTTGACTCCAAAGGAACCGCCTTTAGAATAACGTTTTCGTGTGCCTTTAAGAATTAAAAGGACAGAAATGTCACTGTCACTATCAGGTCCAAAATATTTTATTC
>JBGAVK010000017.1:0-54648 GCA_044228165.1 Pyrinomonadaceae bacterium
TGGTACGAGCGGCGTTCGCAGTTTGGCGACATTGCGATCCAGTTCGGCATGGCTACTGACAAGATCGCACCTGCCGATTACGACAGCGACGGCAAGATGGACATCGGCGTTTACCGGCCTTCAGACGGAACGTGGTATTCGGTGAATTCGCTTCATAATACCTATCCGGTCACGGTTTTTGGCCTGCCGGACGACATTCCCGTTCCGGCTGATTACGACGGAGACGGACGCGCCGACATTGCCATATTCCGCCCGTCGAACGGCCAGTGGTGGATCGATCGGACAACCTCAGGCATGACTGTCGTGCAGTTTGGTTCGAACGGAGACAAGCCGACGCCGCGGGCGTTTGGGAACTGATAAAGCCGTCAGGCGGGATAACCTCATTTCTTAAGATCGGCGGCCACTTTTAAGAACGCCTTAGCCGCATGCGAAAGCACGGAGTTGCGGCGGTAGATGATGTTGAGTTTTCGCTCGAGTTTCATTTCTTTGACGGACAGGGATCTGAGCCTGCCCGATGATATTTCGGCCTGGGCCGTGAGCCGCGGGACGAGGGCGATGCCGACGCCGCGTTCAACGAGGCGTTTGATGGCTTCGAGCGATGGAAGTTCGACGGCGATATTGAGTTTTGTTTTGTGCTTTTCGAACGACTCGATGACCTTTTGCCGGTAGGGTGACGGTGCGTTGTGTGCAACAAACGTCTCGCTCCCGAGCTCCTTGATCGAGACCTCACCTTTTTCGGCAAGCGGATGTTTGGGCGAAACTATGAGGACGAGTTCGTCGCTCATCACGCTGGTCGATCTTAGCGAATCGTCAGTAGGCGTAAACGAGATGACGCCGAGTTCGACCTCGCGAGCGGTGATCTGTTTCGGGATGCGGCTCGCGACACCGCGTTGAACCTCGATCTTGATCAGCGGATGCGTCTTTCGAAATTCCTCGATGACCGGCAACAGGTAGAACACGGTATGTTCGTTGGCGCTGATCGTGACCTTGCCGTGTTTGAGGTCACGCATTTCTGAGATCGCCGTGTGGGCGTTTTGTCGCAGGTTGAGCATCTGCTCGGCATGACTTAGCAGGACCTTGCCTGCGAATGTAAGGGTGCCGTCCTTTGACGAGCGGTCAAACAATTTCTCGCCGATATCCGACTCTAACCGCCGTATAGCCTGGCTGATCGCCGGCTGCGTCCGGCCCAGAACCTCGGCGGCACGCGAAAAGCTGCGTTCGCGCGCCACAGTGACCAAAACCTCTAACTGGTTGATGTCCATAACGCTTATATTAACAAAAGTTATCTATTTACAGTTATTATCATCCAGCGAACACATCGAACAACTGCCGGATTTTCGCCCTGTAATGTTAGTGTATTTCAGCCAAAAGAGATAAAATTACTGAGTTTTCCCTAAAAGGGATCGGCATTTTATCTTATGGGTTTTTCGACAACAGCTATCCACGCCGGCAACGAACCAGAAAGCACCACGGGTGCTGTCAGCGTTCCGATCTATCAAACATCCACATATAAACAAGAGGCACTGGGCAAGCCGACCGGCGGCTATGAATACGCCCGCACCCAAAATCCGACCCGCTCTGCTCTCGAAAAGAACATTGCGGCATTAGAAGGTGCGCGGTTCGGCTTTGCATTTGCTTCGGGCATGTCGGCCATAGACACGACGCTCAAGCTCGTTAAGGGCGGCGACCACGTCATCCTCGGCGACAATACCTACGGCGGCACGTTCCGCCTGTTCAACCGGATATTGACAGAGTACGGCGTCGAATTTGACCTCGCGGATACGTCGAACGTCGCGGATCTGGAAAAGGCGTTCAAGCCGAATACGAAGATGGTCTTTGTCGAGACGCCGACAAACCCGATCATGACGCTAACTGACCTAAAAGCCGTCTCCGATCTC
Source organism: Pyrinomonadaceae bacterium (assembly GCA_044228165.1). GTDB lineage: Bacteria > Acidobacteriota > Blastocatellia > Pyrinomonadales > Pyrinomonadaceae > OLB17. Next base: position 1,899 of record JBGAVK010000017.1, read on the forward strand.
GCTCACGCCAACGGTGCCAAGGTCGTATGCGACAACACATTTATGTCGCCGTATTTTCAACGCCCGATCGAACACGGTGTCGATATCGTCGTACATTCGACAACGAAATATCTTAATGGCCACAGCGACAGCGTTGGCGGCTTTGTCGCTCTTAATGACGAAAAAGACGCCGAGTGGATAGGCTTTTGCCAGAACGCGATCGGAGCCATACTCTCGCCTTTTGATTCATTCCTGGTGCTGCGAGGCACGAAAACACTTGCCGTCCGCATGGAAGCCCACGACCGGAACGGCCGCGTGGTCGCTAATTTTCTGGCTGAGCATCCGCGGATCCAAAAGGTCTATTATCCGGGGCTTACGTCTCATCCGCAGCACGAATTGGCAAAGGCCCAGCAGACGGGATTTGGCGGCATGGTGTCGTTTGAGACCGGTTCGCTCGAAGCTGCTCGAAAGGTTCTCGAGGGCGTAAAACTCTGCACTCTCGGCGAAAGCCTGGGCGGTGTCGAAAGCCTGATATCGCACCCGGCATCGATGACGCACGCTTCAGTGCCCGTCGAAACCCGTGCAAAACTCGGCATCACGGATGGCCTGGTGCGAATTTCGGTCGGCATCGAGGATGTCGAAGACATATTGGAGGACCTCGACCAGGCTCTCGCTTAGTTTGTACAAGACAAGTTTATAGTTCCTCGTTGAGCGATTTCGTGCTAATTTTATGTTGACGCGAATCTTTTTGCTCCGAGTTGATTAACCAAGACTGACTGCTTATGTTCACTGTTGAGATACACGCCACATCGCATATCGGCCGCGTCCGCAAAGGTAACGAAGACAATTACCTGGTCCTAAATATCTCGCTCGCTAAGGCTTGGACCAGCGATCAGGAAGACGGCGAATTCGTCGTCGAGACGCAGCGGTTCGAAGTTGACGGCAATGGGCTCGTTCTCGCTGTTTCTGACGGCATGGGCGGTGCTCTCGCCGGCGAAGTTGCCAGCACCATGGCGGTCGAGACCGTCAGCGAAAAAATGCTCGACGAGGACGGCGACCACACACTCACCCCCGAAGAGCAAGATCATTATCTGATCAACAAACTGCACGATGCGACGGTGTTTGCCAATTACCTGATACATCAGCAGGGCCGTACCGATCCGCAGTTTCAAGGGATGGGAGCGACCTTTACCGGGATCGGCGTCACCCCGAACGCAGCAGATATCATTCAGGTCGGCGACAGCCGTGCATATTTAGTTAGAAAGGGCCTGATCTATCAAGTCACCAAAGATCAATCACTCGTCCAGCAGCTGATCGACGCTCAGCAGATCTCTGCCGAAGAGGCGGAACGCCACACTCTCAAGAATGTGATACTGCAGGCTCTCGGAGCCCAGAACGAGATCTATCCCGTGTCGGCTCGCGTGCTGCCGTGTCGCGATGATGTTTTTGTCTTATGCAGTGATGGGCTTTCGAATAAGGTTACTGCCGCGGAAATGCAGCAGATCGTCAACTACAATTTTGATCAGCTCGAACGGGCCTGCGCCGAACTCGTTAAGCTAGCCAATCACAATGGTGGTGAAGACAATATCACGGTCGTTATTGCCAAATTTGTCGGCGGTGATCTGCCGGAAGCCGGCGACGATGGTTTGAAGATGGAGATGATCGACCTCGGCGGCATCCACGACACCGCAGACCAAGACGCGACTGAAGTAGATACAGCAGAGATCGTTTGATCACTGCCGCCATTCGGGAAGCTCGTTCGTCACGCGTTTGACGTATATGGACGAGCCTTTTACCTCCACGACCTCGACCTTTTCACCTTCGGTCAACTCTTTCTCACCGTCGACCGGGTATGCGGTCCATACGGAGCCGTAAACTTTTACGGCTCCTTCACTCAGGGCTCCTTTGCTAGCAGTTGTCACCGTTCCGATCTTGCCCGGCAGCGAATCGACGCCCGATTTCATCGCATTCTTGTCATCATGCGAAAAGTAGCTCGAAAAGATCGTCCTCGACATCGCGGTAAGGGCTATCGACACGATCGCAAATACTAAGAATTGTGAAACGTAGCCTCCGCCTAAAATAGCCACGACCGCCGCGGCAACGGCAGCGACGCCGAACCACAACAGCACAAACCCGAGCGTAAAGACCTCAGCGACGATCAGAACTACACCCAGCACGAGCCACAATATCCAAAGGTAGTTTTCCATAGAGCGGTTCGACAACTGACGACTGTCGCACCGCTTTCAATATACACGAATCGCCAACAAGTCTCGACCTACGAATCGCAATGATTAACTAATCAATTCTTTCAAATCCGAGTTCTCGGAACTGACAACTTTGCTCAACCGTGCTAATCTCTACAATCGTGCTGGGGTGGCGGAATTGGTAGACGCCCAGGACTTAAAATCCTGTGTCCTTAGGGACGTACGGGTTCGATTCCCGTCCCCAGTACCATATCGAACGCGGACGGCGGATCTCGATCCACCGTCCTTTTCTGTTTGGTACGGCAATTGCCATAAGAATGGCGGGAGCCGATCATCATGAACATCAGGTCATTGTTTTTCTCAGTCATCTTTACATTAACGATCATCGCACTATTTACGGGCGGTGCCCCGGCACAAGACGGACGTGTGCTTGCGTCGGCCCATAAATACTCCGGTGACAGGTTTACGTATTCATCCCGGACGCCAAATGGGGCCGCGGTCTATAGTGCCAGCCGACCGTCATCGAAGATGCTCACCGCGATCGACAAAGGGCTAACGGACCTTTTCGCCGTGGCTCGAAAGAACAGGTACCGCAAACGCCTGAATTACAGCGACTACTCGATCTATATCGGCAACGCCGACCGTACAAAGAATAGTGCAAATGAATATTCGCCTGACATCGCGATCGGCACGGCTCAGTATGCGGGCAGCGTTTATGATCAGGGCGGTTTTATGTATGTCGCGGGGATGGTGCTCGCGACCGAGCCGTGTTCATTCCTGGTCGCCGAGCACACAAAAAATTTCGAACGCGTTTCCGAAGTCGTCCGCTACGAAGGCGAGCACCTCGTGCTCTATCACAACGACCGAAAACGCTTTAACGAGACCGCCGATCACAGCAAAGGCGGCGGCCACCCGATCTTGCAATAAGCGTTTCGATACTGCGCCCATTTCGTATGGCCGTAAACCATTAGGTTTGCGGCCCTTTAACCCCTGCAAGCAAAAAAAATTCGCAAAAGCAGGCATTTTTGCCATTTCGTGCATCAAAAGCGGTAATGGCACGGACATTGCAAAATGGTTACGCGGCGGCGAGAGCCGTCGACACGGGATCTTTCCCGCGTTTGGCCTTTGCGGCCGCACTCTCAGTGCTTTTGATCTTTGCAAATACAGGTATTATTAATGCCCAGCCCGATTCGATCTACCGTGTGCCTGCCGGGACTAGGATTCTGCTGAAGATGGACGCGCAGATCGATTCGAGTTCGTCGAGTGTGGATGATACTTTCATCGCGTATGCGGTGAAACCGGTCACGGTCAGAGATGCTGCGGTTCTGCCTGCCGGCGCCGTTTTCGAAGGCCGCGTCCTCGCTGTCGAAAGGGCGAAAGTGGGTTCCCGGAAAGGTTCGATGACGATCGCGATCGAATCGCTCAAGCTCGACCGTTCCTCGTTGCCCGTCAGTTCGGTTGTCTTAACGCAGTTCAAACCGCACGCGTCGCACGCTTTCCGCTTGATCAGTATTCTTGGCGGGATCGCTGCCGGGGCCATCATCGGCGGTTCCGCTAATTCGACGACAGGCGCGATCATCGGAGCCGGCGTCGGGGCCGGAGCAGGAACGGGCGTGGCGATGTTGAAAAAAGGCGAAGAACTGCTGATAAAACGCGGCGAGCATTTTGAGATCGAATTAAAACGCGACCTGCTGCTGCCCGTATTGGATTATTGAAAATTTATCTTGAGTTTGGCCGTTGGCTTTGGTCCAGCAGGCCATCTAGGAGAAAGCCTGTCGTGAAGGGGAGAGCACGGCGGGCTTTTTCTCTTTGCTTTACAATTTCACTGCGATGTTTGCCTGAAATTTCCGCTCGGCATAAAATAGAGTGTTTTAGACACGCATATTTTATTAACTATTTAAGAGAGGAAAATAATGGCTGCAGGAAGAAATAAAGTAACGGTCGTCGGAGCCGGTAATGTCGGTGCGACCGCTGCACATTGGATCGCCGCGAAAGAGCTCGCGGATGTGGTTTTGGTCGATATCGTCGAGGGTACCCCGCAGGGCAAAACGCTCGATCTCGCACAAGCGGCGCCGATCGACGGTTTTGACGTAAAGCTGGTCGGTGCTAATTCGTACGAAGAGACGGCAAATTCTGACGTCGTCATCATCACAGCCGGTTTGCCCCGCAAGCCGGGTATGAGCCGCGACGATCTTTTGAAAACGAACTCTGACATCGTCGGTTCGGTCACTGACGAAGTCGCAAAATACTCGCCAAACGCTTTTATCATCGTCGTTTCGAATCCGCTCGACGCAATGACGCAGGTAGCGTTTCGCCGCTCGGGCTTCCCAAAAAACCGCGTGATGGGAATGGCGGGCGTGCTCGACGCCGCACGTATGCGCTGCTTCCTGGCTGAGGCTCTCAATGTCTCGGTCGAAAATGTCACGGCGTTCGTGCTCGGCGGCCATGGCGACACGATGGTTCCGCTGCCTCGTTACTCGACGTGTGCCGGCATCCCGATCACCGAGCTGCTTCCGAAAGAGACCATCGACGCGATCGTCACCCGCACCGCAAACGGCGGTGCCGAGATCGTCGGCCTGCTCAAGACCGGTTCGGCATACTATGCGCCGTCGCTCGGAGCGGTCGAAATGTGCGAAGCGATCCTCAAAGACAAGAAAAAGATCCTGCCCTGCGCGGTCTTTCTCGAAGGCGAATACGGCGTCAGCAATCTTTTCGTCGGCGTGCCGGTAAAGCTCGGCAAGAACGGCATCGAACAGATCATCGAGATCAGCCTGACCAACGACGAACGCACCGCCCTGCACAAGAGCGCCGCTGCCGTCCAGGAACTCGTCGATATCCTCAACGTATAGCCGGGAGCGCACGCGCCCCGCGTGCATTATAATGATCAGCCGGAAGTGTGAGCAGATCCTCACCTTCCGGCTTTCTTAATTCTGACCACCGGCTGCCGAATTCTTCCCTGACACTCCAGACTCCCGACTCCGCACTCGAGACTCCCTAGTGCCCTCTCCCCACCACGGTCGCCTTGGCGAGTTCGAGCACGATCACATCATTTCGGTCGCAGGTGATGCCGTTAAAGAGCACGGTCGTCTCGACCTGAATACCGAAATGCTTGCAAAAAGGCCCGGCGTGTACGATGCGGTTGCTGTATTTGTCTTTGACCTTTAACGGGAACGCGTTCGGCCTATCGGGCCGCGAAGCCGCCAGCCCTATCGTCTGTCTCGCCGGGTCGAACATCAGACGTACAGCCTCGGGCCGCTTCATCGCCTCGAACGCCGCCTTGTTCAGCAAAAACATCCCTCTCCGGTTCAGAGTTACCCGAACCCGATCGCGTTCGCGATCATTCGGCCGCCCCTCAAACTCCACCCAATTCCAGATCATACTCCACACCCAGCCTTTTTGTTTGTGCAATACTGTATCATCTGTGCAATCTCCGTGTCAACTTTTTCCATGTCGCAGAGCGGCCGAGCTTCGGGTGACGCGGTGGTTCCTGTGCTGAGGAATGTGTGAGACAAATAACTTCCTCCGAGTCAGAACCGGGAGCGGTAGCGACTGGGTTCTTTCTCCGACGGAGAGAGACCGCTTCGGGTGACGCGGTGGTTCCTGTGCCAGGTTATGTGAGAAAGCCGCGCATTTCGTAATTACAAGTAAACGGAATTTTTTAATGCTAACGTGTTGATCCAACTCTAAATCAAGAACCACCCCGCCCTAAAGGGCACCCCTCGTTCTGGCACAAAAACGTGCCAGTGTTGCGCGTGTGACCCGCAACCATGTAAGGAGGGGAGCTTTAAGTGCGAAAGAATTGCCGTCGGGTTCACCCGACGGTCCACGATGAAAAAATGATACCGGGCTTTAGCCCAACTTCCCTACCGCATTCGCTAATGAGTCGCTAACGTAGGGTTGCACCGTACGCGATTATCTCCCTCCTTTTCAGGGACACGAATCGCATGCTACTCCGCGTTTCGCGGCACATAGCCCCGTCGTTCTGGCCTGGCAAAACGCGGCCAGTGCTAAAACCGTAGGGTGGGGTCAAGGTTGGAAATTTGTCCTCTCGGCCGTTTCAACGGGCTTACCACTCAGAGTTACGCCTTTGGGCGTGAAAACCTCCACGGCTAAAGCCGTAACTCTGAACCAAGGACAAAAACCTATCCACGCCGTGAACTTGTGTGGCTGTGCCCCTTCGGGAAAATGGCATGATCGCACGCCTGACCCCGTTTCTTTACTCTCCTCTGGAACGCTATTCTGATCTGGTAGAGCTGGGACGACGAGTCCCGGCGGTTGAGAGTATAAATATCAAGTAAAAGAAAAACTAACGACTATTTCCATGGTGACTACAAATCTTGCGAGCCCCGGAGGAAGGAGACAGGTCTCCAAATCCCACGGTGGCCGCAGTAGCTACTGTAAAGTAAAATGAAGTCCCTATATCGAGAGCGTGCTTCACATTGAAGGAGTCCGCATCGTTTACTGATAGAACGTATACGTTAATGCAAAGGCGTAAAGCGAATGCGTACGATAGAAGGCCTCGCATTACAAAACCGAGTGCCGTATTTACCGTGGGAGTAATAAACACGTCGACGAGCCAACCTAGAAATCGATTCGAAAAGTAGCGGGATTGCGAAAGAAACAAATATCGAAAGCAGCCGGCAAGCGATCCGAAGGCCGCGAACCAGAGAATTACCCAAGAACCAAGGGCGATCAATCCGCGGTTCTCCTCGAAGACCGATTGTGATTCCCACGAATTCACGAAGAACGGCCCAACTATGGCGGCTAGAATAAAAAGCCTAGCTATCCAGAGAAAAGCTAGGTCGATGAACGATTGGTCAACTTTTCCTGCCATTTGTCGTGAATGCCCTAATGACGCAAGTACGTATAAGTCGGAGTGATTTGGGTCGGACCTGCGATTCTTCGGTCATGAGTATCAGAGAATCGCAGGCCTGACGATGGCATTCATCTTTCCGATCTCTTAATCGCCGAAATCTAATTTACACTGTAAATATCTTCCAACGCCTTTATTAACGTTTTTGAACCATGCCGTGCCCGTTGATAGTTTGAATATGAGTTAAATAGGTTGTAGTGCTCATTTATCGGAACTCCAACTTCATCAAGGATACACGACTCCAAAAGGATTGAGAGCACATCAACGAGACAAACCAGGGCGTGTGGCTCAAGTTTCCTGTCCTCAAGCCTTTCGCCAAAGTGGGTATAGTAATTCCTGTTATCGGTAGCGGAAGCCACAAAATACTCAATGTTGCCTACCAACGGTTGTAGCAGATCGAACCGAGGTTGAACTAGTTCCGTTAGTCTATCGCGAAGCGCTTTTTCATTTCCGTGCCAAGCTATTCACAAAGACCGTTTTGACCACCGAGGGGGCAATGTTTGAGCATTTTCCGCTTGACCGAATTATACACATTCTTTTTCCAGCAACGTGCCGTTACCTTTGTCCCGATGATATTTTTCTAAAGCCTGCGCGAGTGTAAGGAGTCTGACTTCAAGAGTGATTGATCCGTGTGCTCGATCACGGAAAAAATAGGCGAGAATCGCGGGCCTTGATTGGGCAAACTCAAACCACTTTGCAAGGATGGAAGTTATACGATCCCCGGTTGATTCGAGGTTTAAGAGCATCGTCGAGCCAGCTAAATCTTTCTTCACCTTGTCTAATCCTATTTGCTGATAGTAGCAGTTAACAATCTTGCGGTGATCGCCCAGGACGTTAAAACGAAGTGATTCAAAAGAATTTTTTAATCCAGATGTAAAATTGATGAAATTTAACAAATAGAAGGCAAATTCCTTAATAAAAGCGTCGTAACCTAAACGTTCCTGGGGCCTCACATGAAAGGTGACTGACTCCTTAATGCTGCTTTCGTCCCAACGGTGTTTGAATCCCGCACTAAATGCGATTGATACAGAAGCGGAAGATATCTCGATATCAATGTCCTCTGGCTGCGTATACGTAAGTCTGGATATCTCGCTACTTGGTGTTTCATATGTTGTGCCTAAAGTGCCTGCCCAATCAAAAAGGTAGGTTAAATCAGCAATCATGGCATCGAATGCAAGGTCGTTGTCTGTTTCTGCTTGAATTCCTTCAAAAATTGTTTGGGGCTTAAACGCCGTTGTGGAAATCATGGAATGAGTCACTCCAATCATAATAGATGAGCGAAGCGTGTACACTTTCCCTTCTATATCAGCACCGATAATTAGCGGGATTGGAGGACCGAAGTCGGCAATTGCGGCAAACATACCCCTTAGCTCAAGATGCCCGCCTGTTTTCTGCGAGAACGTTAAATCACCACTTATCTTTTCGTCTGGTGTCTCAGGCAGCCACCATTCTCCCTTTGCGAGGATTTCCTTCATTACCGTCTTTTATTTGGGACTCAGAGCCCACGTCTCCACAGTGCCTTTTGTGCCGCAGATCTACTAATCGGAAAGATCATCGCGTTCCGGCGCGCCAAGCTTCGAACTGGAACGATCAACGCTTTGAACGTAGGCTTCTCGAATGATAGGTAGCAAATTCACGGTAACAAAAACCACGTCGGCTGTCGAATGGCTTAGCGAGATCACGGTATGAAAAAAAGCCCCGGCGATGCCGAGGCCTTCACGTGTATTAGGAACCCGGTCGCTATCGCTCCCGGTTCTGACAAGATGACGCCGCGGGCGGCGTAAGCAGGCGGGGCGCCTGCGTTCCCGGCAATACATTCCCATGCCGCCGCAAACTGCGAGAGCGATCGAGCTTGCCGCCCTTGATGGCGATGGCGAACCTGTTCTGCGGCGACGCTTGCCGATGTTGGCGGGCGACGGCGGTGCGGGTGATGCGGCTGAGGCGGCGGAACTTGTGGAGCTTGACGGCGATCACGGAGTTGACGGCGTCGGGGCCGTTCGCGGCGACGCTAATGCGGTTCTTTTGGGCTTCAGACCCGCACGCTTATTCAGATACACGAACACAAAGACACACATTAAGTGATACGGATCCCAGCATAAAAACGGAGTGCCGGCACCGAAAAGCCCCGTTTAACCGGTATTCGGGGCGGCAGGCGATGTCTGTACCATCACGAATACGATCGACACGAGCTCCGCTGTTCAATTACACGCCGATATCATGAATATTTGCCCGGTCCGATAATCTATCAACAAAGGCTTGGGGTTCTATTACGGGCCCTTTTCACATTTCTTGTGAAATGGATTATATTCAGGCTGTTCTATCCATCTTAAAACTTGAGAGGTACATATGATCAGATCATTTACGCTTTTCGTGTTCATCCTCGCATTCGTGTCAGTCGCCTCGGCACAAACGAAAAACGGAAGCTGGCTGACCGGGACCTGGACAGGTACGGGTTATCAGATCGACGCGAACGAGACCTGGACGATGAAACTCACCAGCAAAGGAAAAAGGTACACGGTCGAGTATCCTTCGCTAAACTGCAGCGGCCGTTGGCAGCTGATCAGTTTCGGCAGCAGCATAGCGACATTCCGGGAAAAGATCACGACCGGCATGGACAAATGCACTGATCGCGGCACGGTTACGATCCAGCGTTTGAATGGCCGTCAGATCGAGTTTCGTTACCAGAACCCCAGGGAAACACTTTTCACCGCCTCGGGGATATTGAATCGCGAGAAATAGCTCGCTTGTCTGCTCCCACTTTGCAAGAATCGGTCAACCTGACCGTTTTGGTCATTCAACTTGATCGAAAATGCCTCGCCCGCCGACACCACGTCTTCGTATAACTCTAGCTATTGCAGCGTTTAGCCCTTTGGCACGTTCCTTGTATTAAGAACGGCGTCGGGCGACAGCGCCCTCTATATTTCCGGCCCCGGAATAGGAGCGACAGACTATTATGAACATCCCAATATTTGGTTTTACAACGACACGGCGTTTTATATCGATCGCGATATTTGCGTCGTTCGTTTTCTCAAATGTTTTCGCCGTCAATCAGCTCGGCAGCAGCGATGCAAAGATCGTTGCGACCGCGATGACGAAATACACCACCGATCTGACGCAGCTTGGCCGTGAAGGACGCCTGCGTGAGAACGCCGGCTTTGAGAACGAGACCGCTCGTCTCGTCAAAGTGCTGGCCGAAGGCGGTGTTCGTCAGCCGGTCATCGTTGCCGAAGACAAAGGCGTTCAGGAAACGATCGTCGAACAGGCGGCTCTACGCATTGCTAAAGGTGCCGTCCCTGCTCAGCTCGCCCGCCGTTCGATCGTGCGTATCGAAACAGACTCGCTCTTTTCGCACAACCGCACGCCGGCCGAGATCGCAATAGTCGTCGATTCCATAGTTCGCGAGGCCGTCGCCTCGAAGGGGCAGACGATCCTTTTTGTCAACGAACTGACAAATCTCGTCGGCGCAGAAGCTGCACGAACAAGCTTGTTTTCAGCGATAGCTGAAGGAAAACTCGTCATGATCGGCGGCAGCTCGGCCGCCGCTTATGACGAGCGCATCGAGTCGCGGCCCGAGATCGCCGCCTATTTTGACGGTATCGTCGTCACCGGCAGCAGCAACACCGCGGGCATTGAAAAGGCCGCCGGTTCGAACGACAGCGGTTATCGCGGCGACAATGTCTCGCCTGACCTTCGCGAAATGATGCAAAAGGACCCCAGCGGCCGGACCCGTGTCGATTGTATCCTGCAGGCAAAGGACGCCGACAACGCTTCGCTGCGTGCCCTGATGGCAAGCGGCCAGGCCCGCGTCACCGAGCGCATCGGCAAAGACAATACGCTGGTCGTCAATCTTCCGCTCTCGATACTCAACTCGCTCTCGACGAGCGGCTTGATAAATTACGTTTCGCCTGACCGCCCAACGACCGTCACCGGCCACGTCGAAGACGCGACCGGAACCGCCGCGATGCGGTCGCAGCCGGCGCTCAACGGACGTCCGGGTTATACGCTCGACGGAACCGGTGTCGGCGTAGCAGTGCTGGATTCCGGTATCCAGGCGTCGCACAAAGGATTTCGCAACAACGGTGCCTCACGTATAATCGCCAATGTTAATTTCACCACGTCCAATTTGACCGCGACCGCCGACGTTTACGGACACGGAACCCACGTCGCGGGCCTCGCGACCGGCAGTGCCGCCAACCGCGGGGGTGCTTATCGGGGAATCGCTTCGAACGCGAATATCATCAGTGTCAAGGTCCTCAATAACGAGGGCGAAGGCCAGACCTCTTGGCTCCTCGCAGGCCTCAACTGGGTGCTTCAAAATCGCGCTCAATACAATATCAAAGTCGTAAATCTCAGTCTCGGCACGGACGCCGTTGACTCTTATGTTAACGATCCGATCTGCCTCAAGGTCAAGGAACTTGTTAATGCGGGTGTGACCGTCGTTGTTGCCGCCGGTAACCTCGGCAAGACCGCCTCGGGCGCAAAAACTTACGGACGTATCCATTCGCCGGGAACGAGCCCTTATGCGATAACGGTCGGTGCCACAAATTCGTATGGGACTGCTTCGACAGCCGATGATACGATCGCCTCGTTTAGCTCACGCGGCCCGACACGCGGATATTTCACGACATCGACCGGCTGGCGGGTCTATGACAATATCATTAAGCCCGACATCGTTGCTCCCGGCAACAAGCTTGTCTCGTACAAATCGGCCGGCAACAGAATGGCAACTGCTAACCCGCTGCTAAACGTCCTGCCCGAACCCGGTGAAACCGATGACGACGCGACGATGTACATGAGCGGGACTTCGATGTCTGCACCGGTAGTTGCGGGTGCCGCTGCCCTGCTTCTTCAGGTCAACCCGAACCTGACACCCGGTATGATCAAAATGATCATGCAGTACACGGCCGATCCGGTGGCGGGCGCGAATACATTCGAACAAGGTGCAGGATCTCTCAATATGGACGGGGCCGTCCGTCTCGCTCGGTCTTTTAGAACGGATGTCGATTTCCAGACTCTTGCGAACGGGGCCTCGATGGTGCCGACGGGCTGGACAATGCCAACACCGAGTTCAACAACCGGCGGCAATACATTCTCGTGGTCGCAAATGATCATCGGAAAACACACGATGATGACGGGCCAGAATCTGGTCTCGAAGTTCCAGGCCGCGTACAAGTGTGAAAATGCGTTTGGCGATGGTGTGAACTTTGCAAACGGCGGATTCAACCTGAATACAAATTCATTCTACACGACCGGCCTGAATGTCGATCGAAATGTTACGACGAGCAACGGCGGGTCCTTGAACAGTGGCTCGATCTGGTTATCATACGGCGTACTAGTCGGTGACGGGGTTCTGGTCGGTGACGGAGTGCTGGTTGGTGACGGGGTTCTGGTCGGTGACGGAGTGCTGGTTGGTGACGGGGTTCTCGTCGGTGACGGAGTGCTGGTTGGTGACGGTGTTCTCGTCGGTGACGGCGTGCTGGTTGGCGACGGGGTTCTCGTCGGTGATGGCGTCTTGGTTGGTGACAGCGTATTGATGGGCGATCAAGGCCCATCGATGCAGTAATTAAACAATACTCATCTACTCATTGAATGGAACTAGTAGGAGATTGTTATGCTGCTTCGAAATACTAAAACTGCGCAAAGGGTGTGTCTTGATGCCCCCCTTTCGGGACCACCGACGGCTTTCCAAAGGACCCGTCTTCAGGAACTGAAAATCGAAGACACGAGCGAAGTCCTTTAATTCCTCAGCATTCGCCCAGTACATACCGTCGTGATGACAAGTTTTATCGACGATAACGGAATCGAGAGTGAATTGAACCGTGGGAGATTCTTCGGATATCGGAACGGAGCGGGCATGCTCGAAGGCGTTGCATTGATCGGACATTCGACTCTTGTCGAAACCAGAAGTGTCGATGCCCTGAAAGCACTTGCTATCAGTGCTCGCCGGACCGATACACCGATACACCTAATAATATCGAGCGGTGATAATGCCACACGATTTTGGAATTACCCGAATGGTACAAAGGCTCCAAGGCACACTTGCACCGAAGCCCTTTTCGAGATTGGCTTTCCGTTTGCTGTACAAAACTGTGAACGAACTATTTCAAACGCCCGCCCTGCGCACCTAATGCAGGTCGCCAAAGCGAAGGCAGAGGTCACGTTCATTGAATGCGGTGTCGATCCCTTGGTTCGCGACCGCGAAGGATTTCTTAAGCGTGTTGCTCGCCGCATCGATCAGGATCGCGTCTTTGTTGTAATGGACGGGGACGATCTGGTTTTCAAGGCTGAAATTATCGCCGAAACGGAAAACACCATGTATCTCGAGGGTGTTTATGTCTCGCCAAATCACAGAGGCATAGGTATCGGTTCGAAATGCTTGTCGGCATTAGCCATGGAACTACCTAGACGTGCAGAAACCATCTGCTTGTTGAGCAATGTTGATTTCGAAAAAGCACATTCGAGCTTTTACAAAGCCGGCTTCCGCAAAACGGACACATGCACAACATTGGTCGTTTAATGTTAAATAAAAGTGGACAACAATGTTGTTTTCTAGGATAATATGGGAGGCTGACATCCGGCCTCCTTTTGTATGTTGTCGGCATCCGTCCTACTGCGTTTCTCCTCCAGATGTTCTTGCCATAGCATTTAACGGCCCGATTGTACGGTTTATTGCTGACTCCCGCGGTTTTCGCTTCGAGTAAAAATGGATAGATCAAAAATATCTGACCGGTTTATGGTCACCGTTATTTTCGCCGGGACGCTCTGCGTCTTGGCGGCTATAGTGGCTATGGATCTAACTCGGGCTGATATATACCTAAGCATTCTGTCGATATTTACTGTTCTTGTCAGGTCGCGCGTAACGATACCGATTCCCCGCTTCAAATCGCACGTATCGGTTTCTGACACGTTTATCTTTCTTGTCCTGCTCATCTACGGAGGCGAGTTTGCCGTTGTTCTTGCTGCGGCAGAGGCGACCGCATCGGCGTGGAGATTCTGTAATCGCAAACTCACCGTCTTTTTCAATGCGGCGACGATGGCGATCTCGACTACTGCTGTCGTATTGGTTCTAAAGGTCTTTGGTCTTTATTCCGAAGCGCAGTTGCACGGCCATACAGACAACCGCAAGAGCTTTGTGATCGCGTTGTCCGTGATCGCTCTAACACAATTTTTGGCTAACACATCGTTAGCTGCGATCCACGACACGCTCAAACAGGAATTAAATTTTTGGGAGACATGGAAAAGTAAGTACATCTGGACGTTCTTTTCGTATTTTGTTGGAGCCGGGAGCGCGGGAATACTCGTTCAGATCTCTGACAACGTCGGTTTCGGCATCATCCTCGCGATCTTTCCGGTGATCTTTTTCGTGTTTCTGTCGTATCGGATGTATCTAAAAAACGTCGAGATCTCAGTTCAGCAGGCGGAACAGGCTGAGCAATACGCCAACATCCTCGAAGAGAGGTCGAACGCACTAAGGGAGTCAGAAGAACGGTTTCGCAGTGCGTTTGACTATGCGCCGATCGGTATCGGGCTGGTTTCACCATCGGGCAATTGGCTAAAGGTCAATCACGCATTGATCGAAATACTCGGCTATTCAGAAGCTGAGTTCCTGGCAACTGATTTTCAGTCGATGACCTTATCAGACGACTTGGGCCTGACACTTATAAAAGTTCATGAACTGTTGTCCGGCAAATTTGCCAATTACCAGATGGAGCAGCGTTATATCCATAAGTCCGGGCGAACCGTCTGGACATCGTGGAGCGTTTCCGCGGCTAACGATTCGCGTTCGACGCAACCAAATCTGATCTTTCAGATACAGGACATCACAGGCAAAAAATCTGCAGAAGAGAAACTCCAGCACGAAGCAACACATGATGCCCTGACGGGACTGCCTAACCGGGCATTCTTTATGAATCGACTTGGGATTGCCCTTGAAAGAGTGCAGCAACTCGAGGGATACAAGGTCAGCGTTTTGTTTATTGACCTCGACCGGTTTAAATACGTCAACGACAGTCTCGGCCATTTGATCGGCGATGAATTGCTGAAAGAGATCTCGTCCCGGTTGCGCGATTGCATGCGGCCATCCGATATAGTCGCCCGGCTAGGCGGCGATGAATTTACGATTCTCGTCGAAGGCAATTATGACGTGCGCGAAGTTACACGGATCGCCGATCGCATTCAGGCTAAATTTGCGATCCCATTTAATCTCGACGGCCACGAAGTTTACAGTTCCGCAAGTATCGGGATCCTTCACGCGTCGGACAAGCATTTGCTATCCGAAGATGTGATGCGCGATGCGGATACAGCAATGTACCAAGCAAAGCGAGCCGGTAAGGCGAGACACGAGGTGTTTGACGAGCACATGCACAGTGCAGCAAAAGAGATCTTGAAATTAGAAACCGACCTCCGCCGGGCGGTCGAGCGTGGCGAGATCAGCGTTTATTACCAGCCGATCTATTCGCTTGCTACCGGTGAGATAGACTGTTTCGAATCGCTCGCCCGATGGGAGCACCCGGAACTCGGCACCATTTCACCAAATAAATTTATCCCCCTCGCGGAAGAGATCGGATTGATCGATCGGGTCTGCGAGCAGGTTCTGCGAACGGCCTGCCATGACATCGGCTCGCTTCAAAGCCGGATCAGGGGTGAACAAGACAAAAACATAGGCGTTAGTATCAACCTTTCGTGCCGTCAATTTAGCCAGAAGTCGCTGGTCATGGATATTGAGAACATTCTGAATGAAACCTCGTTCTCGCCGCACGATCTCAAGCTCGAGATCACGGAGTCGGTCTTTTTTGAGTATCAGGATCGTGCAGTTGTGATGTTAAACCAGTTGCGCGAATCAGGGATTGAGATAAACATTGACGATTTTGGAACCGGCTACTCAAACCTTGGTTACTTAAAGAAACTTCCGATCTCCGCACTAAAGATCGACCGCTCGTTCGTCTCGATGATCGATTCTAATGGTAATAATGATGAGATCGTAAGAGCGATCCTGACACTCGCACGTAATCTCGGACTCGAGGTCGTTGCCGAAGGTGTCGAGACGAACCGGCAACTCGAAGTGCTCAAGGATTTGGAGTGCGAACGCGGCCAAGGATTCTTGTTCGCGGCACCGATGGCTTTCGACGATCTTTGCAAGTTTCTGACTGAAAAACACTCTATCATCATCCCCCGCAATCGATTCACTGACGTCTCGACGATCACACAAATACAATAAGTGACCGCTCAACCTTGGGAACAGGTTTTTACCAAGGTTGACGAATATACTTCAACGGTGAACAATTGTCGATAGAGTATCAATGTATCGACGGCCTAAATTTTTAGAGAAACTGCTTGAGGCCCGATGTGAAATGGCGGCTGAAGCAGATTACGACGTTCAGTTATTTCTCGAGCTCGCCCGCTCCGGCGATTACGATCCGCAACGCCTGCGCTTAAGTTCCACCAGAGCGAAAAGTAAAAAGAGTATCGATCGATCTGAGATTTCGCCTGCCCAAGAGGCCGGAGGTAAAGAAACCACTAAGATCTGATGCTGCGATATATACTTTCCTGCCTGGTAATTATCGTTACCGTTTCCCTGTCGGCGGTCGTCTTTTTTCCGTCTTATTGGGAACATCGTTACGATGAACTAATCGCACGCCAAGCCCGCGTTTACCGGCTCGACGAAAAGCTCGTATGGAGCCTCATTTATGAGGAAACATTTTTTAGGGCATGGAAAACAGGGGCCGCGGACGAGGTGGGCCTTATGCAGGTGACGCCGACGGTCGCCAGAGAGTGGGCCAAGGAAACCGGATTTAAAGAGTTTGAGAAACAGACGGCTGTGAACGTGAACGAATTTCTGGCTGATCCGGAACGTAATATCCAAGCGGGTTGCTGGTATCTCGAAAAACTTCGGGAAGGATATCGCGGCCGTCCTGCGGAAACCGCTATGACACTCGCAGCCTACAACGCCGGACCAAGTCGCGTCGAAGAATGGACCAAATCCGCTGATGTTATTACGATGCCGGAAAGTGAATTTATCGACCGTATTGGTATCGCATCGACCAAGAATTACGTGTCATCGATTCTAACGCGGTATCGCGCCGCGGCAACTCAAGAAAAATAGAATGAAGATAATCACTGCCGACTATGTGCTGCCGATCGCCGCCCCTCCGATCGAAAGTGGTGCCATTGCTATCGACGGCAATAGGATCGTAAGTGTAGGTTCGCGTAAGGAGATCGTCGATCAGTTTCCCTCGGCTGCGATCGACGATCACGAGAATGCGGCCATTTTGCCGGGGTTTGTAAATTGCCATTCGCATCTTGAAGTCACTTCTATGCGTGGTGCCCTCGATGAAGTAGAACACGATTTTTCCACCTGGCTACTCAAATTAAATGAACTGCGGGCGAAACTCTCCGATACGGACATTATGACAGCGGCCCTCGCGGGAGCCCGTGAGGGAGCACAAGCGGGGGTCACCTGTTTTGGCGACATCGGCCGAATGGGGTATGCGGCTCTCGAAGCTCTTAAAACGATTGGCCTTCGCGGAATAGTCTTTCAGGAGACGGAGTTCTCACTCGACAACCGCACGGCGGACGCTGATTTCCTAGAGCTTGCGGCCAAATACGAGAGTTTGATCCGCGAAGAAACTCATCTTGTTAGAGTCGGCCTCTCGCCGCATTCGCCGTACACCGTCGGTTCCCGCTTGTTTGAGTTGATTGCACAATACTCGATAATCAACCGGGTGCCGCTGACAATACATGCCGCCGAATCCGATGACGAATATGAGCTGCTGACGAAGGGAACCGGTTTTTTCTCGTCGATCTACGAGAAATACGGCGTCGAATGGGAAAGCCCGCGTTGTACACCGATCGAATATCTGGAACGCCTCGGCGTCCTCTCGACCCGCCCGCTGCTCGCTCATTGCGTGAAGGTCTCGGAAAATGACATTACAAAGATCGCGGCCAACGGTACAAAGATCGCCCATTGTCCGAAATCTAACGCTAAGTTCGGCCATGGCTATGCACCTTTTGAACAAATGTTGAATGAGGGTATCACAATAGGCTTAGGAAGCGATTCGGTGGCGAGTAACAATGTTTGCGATATGCTCGAGGAGGCGCGATTCGCCTCTCTGATCGCTAGAAATCGCTCGGCAGACGGAGGTCCGCTCGAAGTAAAGGCATCTTCAGAATCAGGATTCATTTCAGCAAAACAAATGCTCGAAACTGCTACTCTCGGTGGTGCTAAGGCACTCGGACTAGACGCCGAAATCGGCACTCTCGAAACCGGCAAACAAGCGGACATAGCCGTTATCTCGCTCACCAACATATCCCAGCAGCCGGTCAATGATATACATACGGCTCTGGTGTTTGCGTCAAACGCAAGGGATGTCGTGATGACGATGGTCGCCGGCAACGAGATCTTTCGAGCAAAGTGACAATCTATTTTTGAATAGTTGACTCAAGCTCCTTTTGAAGTTCCGCCGGCGTCCATTCGTTTCCGGGAAATATCTTTGCCACCTTGCCTTCTGGCGTGATCACAGCCGTACGAAGGCTGTGATTGATGAGCGTCTTGTCATCCTTATCGACCTCATATCTGAGGCCAAAGAAATCTGCGATCTTTCTCACTTCAGCATCCTTGCCGACCGCCAACTGCCATACATCGAATTTCGTTTTGGGATCGTTACCGAGGTAGCCGATCCCATATGAACGCAGCTTCGCAGGTGTATCATTTGCCGGGTCGAACGAGATACTCAACAAGCGAACGCGATCCGCGAGATCCTGATTCGCGGCGATCTGTTTGGCAAGGTCGCTAAAATTAGTCGACATCCGAATGCAATAGTCCGGAAGCGGACATTTTGCATAAATAAAGGTCAACGCCAGGGCCTTTCCTCGGAAATCCCTTATCGACAACGGCTTGCCATCCTGGTTCGTTAGCGTAAAGTCAGGGACATCTTTCCCGACTTGTGCAAAATTCTCGTTAACATCCGGTTGGGGCTGTCCCGGCCTTGCAGCGGCAATGATACCGATGTTCTCAAGCCAATATGGTTCCTTTGCGGCTTTATCCACAACGAGTTCGGCCTTGATCTCGGCACCCGGGACGAGGTCTTCCCAAACCCAATCGGCATGGACCGGAAAATCCATTGTCATCGCTTCCATAAATCCTTCGATCTTTTCGTGGTCGATCTTTGCTTTTTTGCCAGCCTTATCGACCGAGACGACTTTGCCGTTCAGAGGGTAGCGGTTTGCCGACGAAGAGTGATTAGAATTGGTTTCGGTCTTACATCCGGTACCAACAAATAAAAACAGAAAGAAAACTAGTAACTTACGCATATTCTTTAATGATGTGATACGAGGCAGAAAATGTCATCTAGGCCGCAGCCGCTCATCGTACAAATACTGGTATACCCGGTAATTGGCCATGACGCGATAGACGTAGTCTTTCGTCTGTGAGAAACCGATCTCCGGCACATATCGATCCGGAGAACTCGAACGCGAGCGAGTAAGCCAGCGTTTCATATTGTCTTCGCCTCCATTATAACTCGCGACGACTGCCTCGTTTGGCCGGGAAATATCTTGAACAGCCCGGCGACATACTGAGAGCCCAACAGGATCGAGGTCGAGTGACTATAGAGATCATCCTGCCTGAAGCTATGTATTTCCAGCTCGTCGGCAACCTTTTCCGCAGTAGAAGAAATAAACTGCATCAACCCTCTCGCCGCGGCGTAAGATTTGGCGTCAACCTGAAATCGCGATTCCTGTCTCATGATCGCCAATAAAAGGCGGGGATCAATTTGTCTTTCACCGGCAAATCGCAACAATTCGCCTTCGAACGGTGCTGGATAGAGCAGCTCAAGCTGGCCCCTGGGAATCAATTCGAGCGGAATATCTGCCGGCATCTTTTTCCAGATCGGCTCAATAAAGGCGATCGCACGGTCAGCCCTTGCGCTGCGAGATAATATCTTAGCCGCCGCCAAGTTGGCTGGCGAACCCGATTGCCCGGAGTTCGTCGCGTAAACAGCTTCGTCATAAAGCCCTAGTTCATTCAACCGGTCAGAACCCGGATCTGCGTTCGATGCGCCGGTTTCCTTGGTATCCGCTTTCAAATTTGGCAGGTTATTAAGAATGGCCCGAAGGACCGCTAGAGCTTTCGCTTTAAGCTCATTATTTTCGGAAAGCCTGAGAATGCCAAGTGCAGCGGCTCGTCGAATAATTGCGTCTTTATTTTTCAAAGATTCCGCGAGCGTCCCGATCTTTTGGCTGACAAAAGCCTTGCCCGCTTCGTCATCGGCAAGAGCCCTGAGTCTTTCCGTTGCTCGCCAGCCGTAATATTCACCTCGGCCGTCAGGGATCGAAAGATAGATGTCTATAGCCTCGGGAAGCCGACCAACGTTCTCGAGGGCCGACGCTCGCAGGAAAGTCACCTCGCCCAGGCTAGTCCCGCCCGGAACGGTCACGCCGCCAAGGTCCGGCATTTCCCGCAGCCGGTTCAATTCAACTAAAGCTTCGCCCCAATCTTCCTTTGCTGCACGAATGCGTACTGCCGCAAAGATCGCAAGGGCCTCTGGTATCTTGCCTTTGAACTCCTCCGCAGTTTTCGAACACCATTTCAAGGCATCTGAATCGTTCCCGAGGTCACGATAAATGTCGACCGGGTTTAGGTATGCCCTATCGAGCTTTTCATCTTTCGGGTACTTTTCAATAAAACCATGATATCGATTTAACGCTTCTTTTGGCCGTCCGACGCGAGAGTAGGCCGACGCCACCTGCAATAGAGCGTCTTTGGCCGTGGGAGTCTCAGGGTATTGTTCCAGCACCCGTTCAAACCATTTTATGGCCTCGGTATAGTCACCTTTCTGAGCAGCTCCGCGTCCGATTTGAAATACCGCATCAGGGGTATTTGGACTGATCGGATAGTTTGCGATCAGCGATTCGAAATGAAGCCGCGCACGGGCAAAATCTCGATTGAATTGATAGATTCTAGCCCGCTGCAGTGTTTCAGCTTCGGGCAGATCGGGCGCCTTTGTACCATAATTCTCAGATCCGACAGCGATCAGATCCATGCCCCGCACAGCCTTTAAGGCGGCGTCATCGGGCTGTGATAAATTCGGCATTGTGACGATCAGATCGCCAAATATCTCGCGTGCTTTCGCCGTTTGCCCGCTGCGCAAATATGACTCACCAAGCACCGCCTTGATATCCCGGCCCGCATCAACGGCCTGATTTCCCTTCACCTCAGAATTGTTCAGCAACAAGGCCGCTTCGGCATAACTCCCGCTTTCAAAATAGTTTAGGGCAATTCGTAGATCGGCCGAACGGGCCGGAAAACTCATCGGAGCCATCATTGCTAGCTCATTCAACCAGATCCTCTCGAGCAACAAATTGCCCGTCGAACGTGCGATCTGCGAAAGATGCATCAAGGCGAACGGACGTAAAACGCTCCTGCGGGTCGCCACCTTTCGATATTCGGTTACTGCCGTCAAGGTTTGGCCGTCAAACTCGGCTATTCGAGCGAGCAGATAATCAAGATCATTCGCAACAAATTCGCGTTCGTTGGTTGTGCGGAGTGATTTGAGTTCCGCTATAGCTGTGGAGTAGTTTCGCTCGCCGACCGCGAGTCTAATTGTATCGGGAAGGATTGCCGAATTCGCTCCGCCGACTATGGAGATGATCATCAATAATGCGGCTACTATTCGGTACATTGACCCGATTTTAGCAAAGTTCAACGTGATACTGTAAAATTAGTCTTGGTCAACTATGACAGCAAGAATATTAAGCGGTAAGACGATCTCAGAATCAATAAAGGTTGAAGTTGCGGCTGAGGTTGCACATCTACGCGAGGTTCACAGGTTTTCGCCGTGCCTCGTTGTCGTCAGAGTCGGTGAGGATCCTGCTTCGTCCGTATATGTCGGAAGTAAGGTGAAAACCGCCGAGGAGCTCGGCATCATCTCCGAGCATTTGCATTTTCCGGCCAAGGTCTCCCAGGACGAGATCATATCCGTCGTAGACACACTTAACGGACGCAGCGATGTCGATGGTATCCTTGTTCAACTTCCTCTGCCCAAGCACATCGATGACCGTTCGATCCTCGAGCGGATCGACCCGGCAAAGGACGTTGATGGGTTTCACCCGCTCAATGTTGGGCGCTTGAGCCAGGGTTATACGGCGTTAGCTCCCTGCACCCCAGCCGGTGTCATTGAGATCCTAAAACGCTCCGATATTAATATCGCCGGAAAGCACGCAGTAATAGTAGGACGAAGCAACATTGTCGGTAAGCCTATGGCGATGTTGCTACTCAATGAAAACGCGACAGTTACGATCTGTCATTCCCGCACCCATGATTTGCCGTCAATAACACGGCAGGCAGATATTCTGGTCGCTGCGATCGGCCGTGCCGGTTTTGTGCGAAGCGATCATATCGGCGAAGGATCTACGGTCATCGACGTGGGTATCAATAATATCTCAGATCCGGTCGCCGCCCGAGATCTGTTCTCGACAGAGGACCTGGACAAGCGGCTTGCGGCGATCGAAAAACGGAGCTTTACGCTCGTCGGCGATGTAAATCCAAAGGAGGCGGTTGAAAAAGCAGGAGCCTTTACCCCAGTCCCCGGCGGTGTTGGTCTTTTGACTGTGGCGATGTTGATGAAAAATACAGTCACAGCTGCCAGAGACCGCAGGCTCGTGTAAGGTGAACATTATGAACTTTCAAGATTACCAATCAGAAGCCAGCCAGACGGCTCTATATCCCCGCCGTATGGAAAATCTCGAATATCCGACTCTCGGGCTTGCAGGCGAAGCGGGCGAAGTCGCTAATATCGTTAAAAAGATACAGCGCGATAACGCCGGCGTGATCACGGACGAGACGCGCGGTAAACTCAAGGACGAGCTTGGTGATGTTCTATGGTACATCTCCGCATGTGCGGACGAGCTCGGGCTGACGCTCACCGAGATCGCTGAGTTCAACGTCCAGAAACTTGCAAAACGCCACAATCGGGCGGCCTGATGTTAACCGTCGGACTCACAGGGTCGATCGCTGTCGGCAAATCCTTTGTTTGCCAGTGTCTTAGCGACCTGGGTTGTCGTGTACTCGATGCCGACGAGACCGCTCGCGAGGTCGTTGTGCCCGGTACCCGCGGATTAAAGGCGATCGTATCCGCGTTTGGCGACGAGATCCTTGCCCCTGATGGCACTCTCGACCGGAAGAAATTAGGCGCCATAGTCTTCGCAAACACACAAAAACTCACACTCTTAAATTCTATTGTTCATCCATTGGTCATCGAAGCTCAAGATGAATGGATAGCTGAACTGGAACGCGACGATCCGAATTCAATCGCGGTCATCGACGCTGCACTGATGATCGAATCCGGAGGTTACAAGCGTTTTAACAAACTAATTGTTGTCTGGTGTAATACTGCGATACAATTGGACCGATTGATGTTACGCGATCGTTTGAACGAAGCGGACGCTAGGGCAAGAATTTCTGCTCAAATGCCCCAAGAAGAAAAGAAACAATTCGCCGACTTCCTAATCGATACGACAGGCGGATTTGACGCGACTCGTGAGCAGGTCCGCGATCTATATCAACAATTGCTGACTGTCGGCAGATCAGAGCGATGAAACGACCTACGCTCATATTTCTTAATAGGCTAAATAAAATAAGATCAGCCGGATACATATTTGTATCCCTGATCGCAATGGTCAGCGCGTCATGCAGCGAACTTGAAAAACCAAAGGTTGAACCGTTTTTTGCCCTTTCTGTTCCGCCTCGGAAGCAGGAACTGCGCTGGGGCAATGGCCGTTCGCCAAAAAGCCTCGACCCTGCGAGTGCTGCGGCAGCTCCTGAAACCGACATAATCCGGGCGATCTACGACGGCCTAACGGACCTTGACAGCAAAAGTCTCCGCGAGATACCGGGTGTAGCAGAACGTTGGGAATCGTCTAAGTCGGGCCGTATCTGGACCTTCTATCTCCGCAATGATGCCCGCTGGACTAATGGGGAACGGGTTACGGCACGAGATTTTGTCCGATCCTGGAGGCGTTTAGGCGATCTAAAAGAAAAGGCCGCCAATCGTTTCCTTTTTCAAAATATCATTGGCTTGAAAACAAAGGACGAGGCTTCGCCTCAACCCATCGGCGCTCCAACTGATTTTCTTCGGCCGACGCCGCTCCCTGGCGAGCCCTTACCGTCAGCTACACAGTTGGATCCCCGCTCGGCGATACGTACCCAAATAACTGGAACCAATTTGGCGGAAGGCACGCTCGAGACGGGAAAAGATGGTCGGGCGACGGAAAAACGGCCGGCAGAACCGGCGTTTGGTGTCGAGGCGATCGGCGATGGAACGCTTCGGGTGACGCTCGAAATTCCCGATCCGGATTTTCCAAAGCTTGTTGCTAACCCCGTCTTTCGACCCGTCTATGGCGACTGGTCCGGTGTCGAATCATCCGGCCTCGATCCCCACACCGTAACAAACGGGGCTTTCCGCATTACAAAGATAGCTGATGACGGGATCTCGCTCGAACGATCTGAGTCTTTTTGGAACAGGAAATCGGTCGCCCTCGAAAATCTCAAATTTGTGTCATCTTCTTCGGCTGAAACGGCGCTCGAGGCATATAAGAAAGGCGAAATCGATGTATTAACGAACGCAGCATTTGAGCCGCTCGCTCTTAAGCTGTTAACGCCGTTCGAAGATTTTCGTCAGACACCTCATAGTGCTTTAAATTTTTACGAATTGAATATCTCTAATCCACCTTTTAACGATCGGAGAATAAGGGAGGCTCTTGCAATTTCCATTGACCGCGAAAAATTGACAGAGGGTGAACTCGAAGGCACAATGCGCCCGGCTAACACTTTTTTTCCAAACACTTCTGTCCGAAAATATGCACTGCCCCTTGAGATAGAAAAGGCCCGACAATTGATGGACAAAGCCGGATTTCCGAATGGTTCGGGATTCCCTGCGATCCGGCTTGTAATAAATCGAAATGATGTTCAACAACGGGTTGCCCGTTCTGTAGCCCGCATGTGGAAACAGGGGTTAAACCTTGACACTATCATCAACGTAAAAGAAACGAACGAGATCGAGGCTATTCGAAGGTCAGGGGATTTCGACGTTATTCGCCGCGGCATCGTGCTACCGGCCAACGATGAGGTAGTTAATCTCACAGCTATTTTTGGTTCGGCCCGAAAAAAAACTAAGCCCGGGCCGGAAGCGCCACTTGATGAAGTATGGGGGCCAACCGAGCGGCCTCTAGATCAAAGCGGTATCTCGCGATCGGAGGGCGACCCGCAAAATATTAAGGGGGATAACAAGGCAGAGCCGAATGGGCTCGAGCCGATTGTGACAATTAGCGAAGCCGACGCGATGTATGATCTGCAGGCGATACCGCTCTATTTCCCCCTCTCATACTCGCTTGTAAAGCCATACGTTCGCGGGTTTGAAATGAATGCGCTTGACGCCCCATCGTTGAAGGAGATCAATATCGATAGCGAATGGAAACCCCGGGCCGGACCGTTAGAACAATAAAACGGATTTGCATCGAGAGCGATTTCGAATTAAGTTTTTCACACACCCACTTTGAGGGCAGTTGATTCAGGTGATCTATGCCGGTTGGATTCGTGAACAAATGAAGATCGACCCACAACTCAGCAAATTTCTTAAGTTGATCGCTTGTTGGCTCATCGTGAGCCTCATCGCCGGGTGCTCGGGATCTGCTAAGGGTGTTTATTTCGGGAAAACCGTCGCTCCGAAAGACAACGTTCTCCGCTATATCTCCGGGTCAGAACCCGAATCGCTGGACCCTCAGTTGCCTGACGGCCAGCCGGAGGCGCGCATCTTTATGGCCCTTTATGAGGGCCTGGTTGAATATGGGCCAAAAGATCAACAACCGATCCCTGCGATTGCAAAAAGCTGGGAGATAAGCCCTAAGGTCGATGAATTTATTTTCCATCTACGCAATAATGCAAAATGGAGCGACGGCACACCGATCACCGCTCACGATTTTGTATTCAGCCTTCGCCGCGGATTTGCGCCGGAAACGATCTCAAGAACAGCCGGGCTCGGTTACGCTATCAAATATTCGTCGGAATTCAACGGCGAACGGGTATTTGCGAAAAAGGGTGACAAATTCGTAACCGTTTCCGACATTGAAGGTTCGCCTGCAAAACCGATTACGACATTCGGCCCCGCGACCGAGTTTAATAATTTCATCCGCTCTGCTGACCGCATCACACTCGATGGTGATGAAAAAAAACGAGCGAAAGAGCTCGAAGGAGACCCAAAGCTAAAAGCCGCCGTTGACGGCGCCGAATTCGTCCCGGTTAAAGCTGAAGACATCGGCGTTGAGGCGATAGACGACTTTACTTTGCGGATCACCCTGAAACAGAGCGCTCCATACTTCCTTGGATTGCTTGCCCATCAGTTCTTTCGCCTTGTGCCGCAAAAAGCCATCGAAAAACATGGCAAAGAATGGACTCGTCCGGCAAATATCGTCACCTGCGGCGCATTTAAGATAAAGCAGTACAAACCATATGACGCCCTAATCGTCGAACGCGACCCAATGTACTGGGACGCCGCAAACGTACACCTCGACCGGATCGAATTCTATCCCGTAGAAGAACTTTCGACAATGATGAATCTGTCATGACCAAGCCGCCCTTTAACGACGCAAAGGTGCGGCGGGCGTTTATGCTTGGTCTGGACCGCGAGGCTCTTTCCGAGTTTCGAAAGGTCACGAAGCCTCTTTATGGAAAAGTGCCCTCGGGTATCTTTCCGGACTATGACAAGGCCGCAGAAAAGGTCGGTGAAGAGATAAGAAAGGAGAGAGGCCTTTCGCCGGAAGCATGGGCGAAACGCAACGCTTTTGACGCCGATGCAGCCCGCAAATTATTAGCCGAAGCAGGCTTCCCTGTACAAAAGAACGGCGACGCCTATTCGTGTCCGGGGTTTCCAACCGATCGCGTTTCCATCACCTTTAACACCAACGAAAACAATCGTTCGATCGCCGAATTCATTCAGGCTCAATGGAAGCAGAACCTCGGGATCACGATCCCGCTTAAGACGATGGAGTTCAAGACGTTTCTCCCGTATTTCAAGTCGCTGCAGTATGAGGGCTTTTCGCAATTCCTTTGGTCGGGCGACTATATGGACCCCTACACATTCTTGAGCCTCCAATATGGAAAAGAGAACGAAGGCGGCGCGGGCTTTTATGACGCTAAATATGACAAAATGCTCGATGATGCAAACGCCGAGCTCGATCCTGAAAAGAGATATGAGATGCTCGCACGTGCAGAGATATATCTGATGGACCAGTTGCCGATGGTTCCGCTTACGATCAACGCGACTAACTGGATGAAAAAGCCGTATGTTAAAGGTATGTACCCGAATCCAGGCACTCTGCTGCCGTGGAAATTCGTATATATCGAACGCGACCAGGCAAAATGGGACCGCGACGTTCAGAACATTATGACGACGCCGGATCCGCAACTTGAACGTCAGCTCGCAGATGTTGTAAGCACTCAAAAAATGGAGGCGAAATAGCCGGATACGCGATGTTAAGTTTCATCATCCGCAGATTGCTGATAATCATTCCCATGGCGTTACTAGTCGTGACGCTTACATGGGGGCTGATCCGCATTGCTCCGGGAAATTTCTATTCGGGCGAGAAAAAACTGCCGCCGGCGGTCGAGGCGAATATCCGTAAAAAATACGGACTGGATAAGCCATGGTACACACAGTACGGCATGATGATGTCGAATATCGTTCGCGGTGATTTTGGCGATTCATTAAAATATCAGGGACAATCGGTCAATGAGATCATCCGACGGCACCTGCCCTATTCAGCGACCATCGGCATACTTGCATATTTGCTCGCTCTCACCGTCGGATTAACGGCCGGGACCATCGCCGCCTTAAAACAGAATTCTGCATTTGATTATGGTTCGATGTCCCTCGCGATGCTGGGGCTTTCGGTGCC
The DNA here is from genome assembly GCA_044228165.1 of Pyrinomonadaceae bacterium. Lineage (GTDB taxonomy): Bacteria > Acidobacteriota > Blastocatellia > Pyrinomonadales > Pyrinomonadaceae > OLB17. The sequence goes on from JBGAVK010000017.1 coordinate 29,901, forward strand.
GAATTTTGTTTTAGGCCCTCTGCTTGTGCTCGTGTTTGCGTTTTGGCTCTATCTGCTGCCGCCGGCAAGATGGGGCGGTTTTTCGAGTATCGTTTTGCCGGTGATTACACTTGCCGCGATCTATGCCGCCTACATCGCACGACTAACGCGGGCCGGGATGCTCGAGGTCATGCGCTCCGATTACATCCGGACAGCGAGGGCAAAAGGGCTTGACGAAAAGACCGTGCTGCTGCGACATGCCCTTCGCGGCGGTATCATTCCGGTTGTTTCGTTTACCGGTCCGGCCCTGGCGGCATTGCTTGCGGGAACGGTCGTCGTCGAAAAGGTCTTTGCTCTCCCTGGGCTCGGCGACATCTTTATTAAGTCGGTCCTCAATCGCGACGAACCTCTGATACTCGGGATCGTTGCGTTCCTGTCGATCTTGATCATGTTATTCAATCTGGCGGTAGATATTACTTATGGTTTTCTCGATCCGAGGATCCGCTACGAATAGTCGCATATGGCAGAAAATGTCGAAATGATCAGAGGCAATTCGTTGTGGCGCGACGCTTGGAAGCGCCTCCGGCGTAACCGGCTTGCTTTGTCGGGATTGATCTTTATTTCGTTCATGGTCGTGGCAGTCATCGCAGGCCCGGCCTTGGTTAGCTGGACGACAGGATATACCTATGACATGATCCCCGGCGGCGATCTGGCTCGTTCTCTGCCACCATCTTTGCAGCATCCAATGGGCACGGACGATGCCGGACGCGATCTTCTCGCACGTGTTTTGCAAGGCGGGCGCATCAGCCTTATGGTGGGCATTATTTCGACCTTCGTATCGCTGATCGTTGGAGTTTCATACGGCGCTGTCGCGGGTTTTCTAGGTGGCCGCATCGACAACCTCATGATGCGTTTCGTCGATATTATTTATGCGATACCTTACATTCTGATCGTTATTGTTTTGTTGTCTGTATTTGGCGGGCCAAGTACCCCTGAGTGGATCAAGTGGCTTTCCACCAATATCGGCGGCGCGGGAAATCAGGCGTTGAGCCAGATATTTCTGTTGTTTTTTGCACTTGGCTTGGTTTCGTGGCTAACGATGGCGCGAGTCGTTCGAGGCCAGATACTTAGTCTCAAAAATCAAGAGTTCGTTTTGGCTGCGAGGGCTACAGGAGTATCAACATTTGGCATCATCTTTCGCCATTTGGTACCAAATGCACTCGGCCCGGTGATCGTTTATGCAACTTTGACCGTTCCCAGCGTGATGCTGACCGAGGCATTTTTATCCTTTCTCGGGCTCGGCGTTCAGGCTCCCTACGCGTCATGGGGCAGCCTCGCAGACGCCGGCATCAAGAATCTCGCCATTTTCCCGTGGCAGTTGATATTCCCGGGCATCACCATGGCGCTGACGTTGTTTTCACTGAACTTTTTAGGTGACGGGTTGCGGGACGCCCTAGATCCCCAGACAAGAAAATTTTAGGAGACGATCGTAAAGAGTGGCAAAAGCAATGTTTATATTGGCGGCGGTCATTTTTCTCGCCGCGTCCGGCCAAGGGCAACCGAAACAGCAGCTCAACTTGATCAAAGAAGGAGTTGGGATCGAGGGGATCAAAGTCGGCAGATCGACCTCGGCGGACGTCATTAAACGATTCGGTAAAGTTTACAGGTGGGAGGTCAACAAAAAGTACTCTTATCAGATGACTTACGACAATCTGGGGCTTTCGTTTTACTTTTGCCAAAACGATAAGACCGAATCTATCTTTCTGATCGAGATCAAGTCACCGTACAAGGGCAGAACAAGTAAAGGGGTCGTCCTGGGCAGATCGACAAAAGAGGAAACTGAAAAGTTGTACGGAAAACCGCGGGACGGCTTTGAATATCCGGGCATTAACTTTTATTACAACCGTTATGGCAAACGAAATATCATTTCGGAGATAGACATCGTAGAGACCTCTGGCCTGCGTCAGTGCGACGCGAAAAAATGACAGGTAACAACGGAACAATTTTATCGGTTGACGGCTTGAAGACTTATTTCATGACCGAGGACGGTATGGTCAAGGCCGTCGATGGCATCTCGTTCGAACTAAAAAGGGGCGAGACTCTCGGCATAGTTGGCGAATCAGGCTCGGGCAAATCTGTGACAAATTTGTCCGTTATGCGTCTCATCCCGGAACCTCCGGGCAAGATCGCAGGCGGTAAGGTCATATTTGACGGCATTGACGTGTTGGGCCTCCCGATCGACGAGGTACGAAGGATCAGGGGCAAGCGTATAGCGATGATCTTTCAGGATCCGATGACGTCGCTCAATCCATATCTTAAGATCTCGAAGCAGCTTATGGAAGTGACTCAGCTTCACCTCGGCCACACAAAACAGCAGGCCAGAGAGCATGCGATCAAGATGTTGAAAATGGTCGGCATTTCTGACGCCGAAAAGCGTATCGATAGCTACCCCCACGAATTTTCAGGCGGTATGCGTCAACGAGTGATGATCGCGATAGCTCTGAGCTGCGACCCTGAGCTTTTGATCGCCGACGAACCGACCACCGCTCTCGACGTTACGATCCAGGCTCAGATCCTGGAACTTATAAAAGATCTTAAGGATCGCATGGGCACGAGCGTAATCCTCATAACGCACGATCTCGGTGTGGTTGCGGGCATGACAGACAAGATCATCGTCATGTACGCCGGCAAGGTTTTTGAGCAGGCTCAGACCAACAAAATATTTTCGAGTCCGGCAAACCCTTATACGAAAGGTCTGCTCAAGAGCGTTCCCGATCCGGCACACGAGCAAGGCAAAAAGCTGTACCAGATCCCGGGCCTGCCGCCGGATGTCGCCCACTTACCGCCCGGCTGCCCGTTTGCCCCGCGTTGCAGCCGCGCTGAGGATATCTGCCATAGCGAGTTTCCTCCGTTCGTTCAGGTTAATGCGGATCATCATTCTCTGTGCCATTTTGCTAACGCTGTTTATGAGGAATCCATGGCAGAGGCGGGCACAAAATAAGGGCGCAACTCGTGAATTTGGATGGAAAACGACCAAAACAACCTGATCTCGATCCAAGACCTCAAGGTCCATTACCGCTCCGGGGGCGGTCTTCTTAGCCCGTCTAAGAACATCAAAGCGGTGGACGGTGTTTCGCTTGAGATCAAACGGGGCGAGACGCTCGGCCTCGTTGGCGAATCGGGCTGCGGCAAATCCACGCTTGGAAAAGCGATCTTGAGACTTACCGAACCGACCGCCGGAGGCGTGGTTTACAACGGTACGGATCTTTGTTCGCTCTCCAGATCGGAAATGCGGGACCAGCGTAAGCATTTGCAGATGATCTTTCAGGACCCGTATGCTTCCCTAAATCCGCGAATGACGGTGGGCAGCATCATTGGCGAACCGATCCGGACCTTCGGCATCGGACAAGGCTCGGTCGATGCCCGCGTCCACGAGTTGATGGAAACCGTTGGACTCAGCCGGCGATTCGCTAAACGTTACCCTCACGAATTCTCGGGCGGCCAGCGGCAGCGTATCGGTATTGCCCGTGCACTCGCCGTCGATCCTGAATTCATTGTCGCCGACGAGCCCATCTCGGCTCTCGACGTCTCGATCCAAGCTCAGATCATGAATCTGATGGAGAAGCTTCAGGCGGAAAAGCAGCTTACATATCTGTTTATTTCACACGATCTGCGGGCGGTGCGTCACCTATCGGATCGTGTGGCTGTCATGTATCTAGGCCGCATAGTCGAGCTTGCTGACGGCAAAGAGATCTATCGTGACCCGCTGATGCCGTACACACAGGCCCTTATTTCGGCCGTGCCCGTGCCTGACCCTGAGATCGAGGCCAAACGCGAGCGGATCATCCTAAAAGGAGATGTTCCGTCACCGATAGATCCCCCGACGGGCTGCCACTTTCACACACGCTGCCAATTTGCGATCGACGATTGCAAAGATATCACTCCCCGGCTGGTCGAAATAAAACCAAAACACTTTGCATCCTGCATCAGGATCAGTCCGGAGCATCCAAATATCGCCGAAAACGCCCAAGCCGGTTACGGAGCCATCGGCTCGTAAAGAGTCAGATAATTAAGCTGGTAAATTACCTCGCGCGAAGGCCTTTTTATTGAAACTTGTCGCCAATTAACCGTTTAACAAGGTAAATGAAAAGCTCAAACAGCTCAGAGAGGCGTATCGCCATTCTCTGAAATGTGTGGTGTCGAACGATTTGATGAGCCAGATGAACGAAATTCCGAACAAAGATCTACTGGAAAATATCGCCGCCGAAAGTGGTGTTGCGATAGCTATCGTAGACCGTTCGGGACGCGAGCTGGCAGTTTTCAATGACAATTCGATCTGCCGTAACTTGAACCCTGAAGGCAAACTGACTGGCCAGTGTGCGGCGTTCTGCGGAACTGCTCTTGAGGAAACATCAGAAGTAGGCTCGCCCGTTTCGTTCACATGCCATGCAGGGCTCGAGTGTCGGAGCGTTGCGATGACTGTCGACGGAAATCCTGCTGTAGTGATCGCCGGGCGCACGTTTGTAAAAGCGGCGAATTACCGCCGTGCGACCGAACGAGCAGTGACAGGCGACTGGAGCAAATTTCCCCCATCAGATTTTTTTGAGAATATCCTGTTGACCGGCTCTTCAACGATCCTCGAAAGAGTTATCGACCGAGTCGATCGGCTCTCGTTCAAAACCGGAGCCCGTGCAGAGGTTCAAGAGAGAACCGAAATAAAGCTCGAAAAGGCACGTGACCCGGAAGTTTCGGAGAAACATGTCCCGCCGCAGCGACTTACGAGCCTCGTTGAAAAGTTCAACCGCGAAATGGGGCTAACCGGCGATAGGCCGCCAACCGAAACAAGAAGTGGATCAAAGCCTAAACAACTGATCGAAAAGGACCCGGAGCGGACAAAGCCGCACCCCGACCGGCCGATACAGACACCCGAACGCTCAGAACGACGAACGGCCGAGGCACGAGCGTGGCGTTCATTCTTTGGCTCTTTGCTAAAGAATGATTACGCAAAGGCATCGGATTCCATACTCGAGTTCTTGGCTCACCAATATGGATTTACCGCATTGATCTGGCTTGAGCGGCATGAAAACCGGTTTGATAAGACGGCAGCCTATGGGGAGATGAAAAATCGGCGGGTGCGGCTCGGAATTTCACCCGATGACGATCGTCTGATAAAAGCGTCAAAGAGTGATATGCCGCTAGAACTTGGTGAAAAGGCAAAGAGTGATCATCAAGAAAGTTCGCGGATAATGAACATGTTCCCGATCGGTGTAGGAGATGAAATAACCGCCGCGATCGCGATACTCGACAATATCGATGATGAAAAGGTCAAAAAACAGATCGTTCGTATATGTCATTCCGTCGCTCCTCAATTAGAGATCCTCAGACTTCGAAGCAAAATTGAACGAGGTGAAACGTTAGCATCTGCGGTCCGGAGATTTAGCGAAAGCCTTAAACGCATAGACGCAGATGATTTCTGGCTCAGCCTGACGCAAAATGCGGCGGAAATGCTGCATGCCGAAAGGGCATCTCTGCTGATCTACAACGATAAAGCCGAGGCCTTTGAGGTCCGGGCAATGGTCGGAGCGCGTTCAGAATTACCGGCTGATGAAATCGTAGGTTCACGCGTCGCCCGGATCATTTACGAAAAGAATGAGCCCGTGGTCGTTACGGACGTCGAACAAAGCGGTCTGCCGCCAACTCCGCGCGACCGCTCTTATAAGACTTCTTCGTTCCTTAGCAGCCCGATCGGTATCGGCGGACGAAGGATCGGCGTTATGAGCTTCACGGACAGAGTCTCAGGTCTCGCGTTTGACCGTTCGTCGCTCGAACTTTTCCAGGCGATCGCTCCACAGCTTGCCGTTGCGATCGATCGGGGAACCTTGAAGGAAAAGGCAGGTGAATTTGAGCAGCTTTCCGTGACTGATGCCCTTACCGGCTTACTGAACCGGCGGTATATCGAGGAACGGCTTCTGGAAGAGGTAAAACGCTCAAACCGTCACGGCTATCCGATGAGTTTTATGATGCTCGATGTCGACGAGTTCAAATCGTATAACGACCGCTTTGGTCATCCGGCCGGTGACGAAGCTCTAAAAATAGTCGCCCATGTGATCCGGGATACGCTGCGCGGGGCGGATGTTGCCGCACGGTTTGGCGGCGAAGAGTTTTCGATCCTTTTGCCGCAAACTACAGCAGAAGAGGCAAAAGCGATCGCCGAACGTATCCGCCACAATATCGAGTACACAAAATTCCCTCACCGCCGTGTTACAGCCAGCATTGGCGTCGCGAGTTGCAGTGCCGAATTGTGTGCCTCAGCTGATCTGGTACATGCCGCCGACAAAGCTCTTTACGGAGCTAAAGGGCACGGCCGAAACCGCGTTTTGGTTTTCGAAGAAATGGAGACTGGAAGCGGCGCATAAAATACAATGACCGATCGAACGTCAAAAAGGAAGATATTCGCAGGTTTGGCCGCTGGCGAGTTCATAGGCCGCGAGGCTGAACTCGAGCAGATCATTGCCCACACCGAATCGAGCGGCGGACTGGCAGTGCATGCCGCCCCGTTAACCGGAGCTTCTGAATTGCTTCGGCAGGCTTATGACCAGCTATTTTTCGGGCAGAATGAGATCATTCCGTTCTATTTTGAGATCAAAGAATCACCAGAATCGCCACGATCACTCGCTACTAGATTTTTGCGCGAATTCCTTCTGCAGACCGTTGCGTTTCGACGCCGCGATGCCGCGATCATCGACGCCTCGCCTGAGATCTGCGAGATCGCCGAGCTGGCGCTGCCCGCGGACGGACATTGGATCGATCGGTTAGTCGACACCTGCGAGAGCGGAAGCCGTTTGAATGACGACCGCTCTGCCATTCGAAATTGTTTTAGCTCCCCGCTTCGTGCCTTAGCCGGCGGTGCACGAGCGTTCGTTATGATCGACAATATTCACCGGCTGTCGAGCAGTGTTGACGGTGATTTTCTGTTTGACGATCTTCACGAGAGATTTTCACGTGCACCGATCCCGTTCGTTTTTTGCGGGCATAGACGCTTTCTTTTTGCGCGGACCGATTTCGCCAGGCTGGACTTTAATGCACTCGATCATGCTAATGCGGGACGTTTGGCAGAGACGCTCGCGGCCCGCACGCGAGTTGCTATCAATGATCAGACCCGCGACCTGATCGCCCTTCAACTCGGTGGGGTTGCCGGGCACATCAGGTCTTTGTTTGCGACGGCGGCTGAGAAAGGTTCGGATCTCAGTACCTTCGAACAGTTCGAGCAGATCTATACGGACGAGATCTACGGAGGCCGGATCGGCAGATCTCTCGATTCAGTATTGGATCGGGCGATCGACGATGGAACGGCACGCTTGAGCATATTGACCCTCTTAAACGAAGCAATCGACGCCGATCGAGGCCGGATCCCGTACATTTATTTTCAAAAACACACGAAATTGTCGGACGATGCTTTGACTCGGACACTGGATGTTCTGAATTCCGCAGAATTCATCAACTTCGCCTCAGGCTCGATCGAGGTTGACCGTTCAAACTACGTTGTTACTGATCTTATTCGCTCGCGACGGCGACTCGAGCTTGAATCTGAACCTCGCGGCCTCGCTATCGGAGAAGCGCTTGCCGAAAATATTAGACGCGCTCCCCAAATGATGGCGCGATTTTATCGGCGAAGTTCGGCCATCGAGTTGCGGGAGTTGATGCGTTCATTTGATGGACGGCCGGTCTCACCCGCCGTGATCGACTACGCAAGGTTTAATGCCGAACTTAAGGGGGCTGGTGATGAAAAGATCCTGAAGGCCCTTCGGGAAGATAATGCCGCGATGACATTGCCCCAGGTCATCTATACTGGTCACACCGAGGCATTTTACCCAAAATTCAGTGAGATCTGCGATGCTGAGCGATCAGCCGTAGCGATAGGTCTTGCCGATCGCACTGGTAAAGAAGATGTCGTTTGGCTCGCCGCCGAGATCGATTCGAAGCTGGAGGCAGGGCGTGACCTCGCTGAATTCTGGTGCGATCGCCTCGAGATGGCCGCTCTTTCGTGTAATTTTGACCGCTTTACTATCTGGCTCATAGCACCTGAAGGATTCGACACAGAAGCAATGAAACTTCTAAATGAGCGGGGTGCTTACGGCTCTAGCCGAAAACAAGTCAGCCTGCTCGCCATTCTGCTAGGTGCCGAGACCAAAAAACCATCAGCGGCGGGTGCCGACGAATACGAGATCACGGTGCCGATGGGCGAAGACACTGAGATGATCGCAGCCCAAACGATCGAGGAGATCGCAAAACGGCATAATTTCCCGGCAAAAGCTATAAATCAGATAAAGACCGCAGTCGTTGAGGCCTGCATTAATGCCGCTGAACACAGTCTTAGTCCGGACGGAAAGATCCACCAAAAGTTTTCCGTCGAGGACGACAAACTTACCATCACTATCTCAAACCGGGGCGTTCGTCTCACCGACAAACCGGTACCTCAAACGTCTGAAACTGATGTGCGTCGCGGCTGGGGGCTAAAACTGATCCGAGGCCTCATGGACGAGGTCAACATCGAACAGACGGATGACGGGACCCGGATCGTAATGGTGAAGTATCTCAAAGCAGCATAGTGCTCCGGGCATTGCCGTTTTTTTCCCACACTTGCATTCCTCTTACTTTTTCATTGAAGCTCCAAAAAAACCTTTGAGTTCCTTGAGAATTGATGTATAACTACAGGCTATGGGTGCTATAAGCAGTGGTTGAGGTTTGGCATCCCGATGGTAATAGGATACATCCAAGTAAACGTCCTGTTTACAGGGTCTAGGGAGGGCTTATCCGAAAATATGGACTTTTTCTTACCTTTTGTGATAGACTGTTTTTTGTTAAGCTTTCACTTACCCGGAAAGCCTGCCTGTTGATCAAACCCGAACTATCCGAACCAATGAGATTTTATACCGACAAAATAGCGGAAGGGACACTCGTCACTATACTCCTGTTTTTTATTTCCGTTGTTGGATTTGGACAAGATCCGCGTGCTCCTTTTTTGCAGGACATACAGGTAAATCGCGAATCGAACGCACCGATCACCTCCGCTACCCCTCTCGTCCAAAAGACGGGCAGTTCCCTGCCTTCGGCTGGTTCAATAAATGCAGTAAGAACTCTTTTCCCTGCACTCGCTGAGGCTGAGATCCCGGGGTATTCGGGTATCCTGATCGAATCGCTCGAGGGAAACGTCGTGATCGAAAGCAACTCGAACTACACGTTTAACCCGGCATCAAATGTAAAGGTCGCAACTGCCTACGCCGTCCTCAAGACATTCGGCCCGGAGTTCCGCTTTATCACTAACGTTTATACCGATGGCAGTATCGACCAATCGACAGGAACCCTCACCGGAAACGTTTATATTTCGGGCAAAGACCCTATGTTCGGGTTTGAGCACGCCATTACGATCGCCGATGAATTGAACAAGATGGGAGTTCGTAGTGTTACCGGTGATCTGATAGTTACGGATAATTTTGTAATGAATTATTCTGGTTCGTCGCTTCAATCTGCACAGAGCCTGAAAGCGACGATGGATACGGCGACTCGATTGCCTAACGCGACCAGAGTCTGGCTTAACTACCTTTCGTATTCAGGAAAATTGGGCCAGTTAAACAGCACACCGGGAGTTTCATTTACCGGAACGACCTATGTTCAGCCGATCCCGAGCAATTTGAATTTACTCTTTACGCACGAGTCGGCACAGATCAGAGAAATACTCAAAGCAACTCTCTGCTACTCAAATAATTTTCTGGCAGAACGGCTCGGCGACATGCTCGGCGGACCGTATGCTGTCGCTCGCATCGTTCAGTTAAACGCCGGTGTGCAGCCGCAGGAATTTTCGCTTGCAACATCGAGCGGACTTGGTTATAACCGTGTGACGCCGAACGCCCAGATGAAACTGCTTCGTGCACTTCGTTCTGATCTTGCAAAATACAAAATGACATTTTCTGATATTATGCCGGTTGCAGGTGTCGATAAAGGAACGCTAGAGGGACGCTTTGGCACCGAGTTTTCTAGGGGCAGCGTCGTCGGAAAAACAGGCACGCTGGGCAATACGGATGCAGGCGTTAGTTCGCTTACGGGTGAGATAAATACTCGGAACGGCAAACTTCTATTTGTAATTTTCAATCAACGCGGCAGTGTCGCTAAATTCAGAGCATTTCAAAATTACTTCGTTTCCCTCGTCCAGGGGCAATTCGGCGGTGCCCAACCCATGACCTATGATGCTCAGTCGCTCGACGCCCGCTTGGCTCGAACCCGCGTCAGTTACCCGAACAGACGAAATTACGGCAACTAAGAAAGGACCTGATCTTGAGCACGATAAAAAGGAAGCACTTCGGCTGCTTCCTTCTTACTTTGCGTTTGTCGTGAGATAATTCCCGCTGACCGATACAGTTGCCCCATTCACAATTGATGGCCGAAAACGAACAGATCCAATCCGACTCAGAATCCCCGGAATCACTCGCCGAACCGGAAGCCATCGAAGAGATCACCCAAAACGATGAACCGTCCGCGACCAAGCAGACAAGTGTTGCCCGTTCGGCAGGGATCGTCTCGATCGCCGTTATGTTTTCGCGTCTTTTGGGGCTCGCCCGCGAGATGATATTTGCCAGGTATTTCGGTGCAGGCTTTCTAACGGACGCGTATGTGGTCGCCTTTCGAATACCAAATGTACTCCGCGACCTGTTTGCCGAGGGGGCACTATCTGTTGCCTTCGTCAAAGTGTTTACTGATGTCCAGGTAAATAAGGGCGAAAAGGAGGCGTGGCGGTTGGCAAGTCTGATATTTAACCTCCTCGCTGTTGTTCTCAGTGTGATCTGCATTGTCGGTATTATTTTTTCCCGGCAATTCGTCGATCTTGTCGCCGACGGTTTTTCACCTGAGAAAGCGGCGCTTGCAACAACCTTGACGCAGATAATGTTCCCTTTCATCCTGCTCGTCGCTCTGGCGGCAGTCGCGATGGGCGTGCTTAACACCAAGGGCATCTTTGGCATCCCGGCGTCAGCATCGACCGTCTTTAATGTAACTTCAATTGTGTTCGGCCTTGGCCTCGCCTACTGGCTCAGCGGCGGTGGATGGCTGACGACAGCGGATAAGAATGCGATACCCGACCCGCCGTCTCAATGGGCGATCATCGGAATGTCGATCGGCACGCTGATCGGCGGCGGAGCCCAATTGGCAATGCAATTGCCGTCGTTGTTCAAGGTCGGGTTTCGGTTCTCTCCGATCCTCAGCCTCGCCGATGAAGGCGTCCGAAAGGTCGTCGCGCTGATGACGCCTGCGATCCTGGGAACGTCGGCAGTGCAGATAAACGTCCTGATAAATACTTACTTTGTCTCGCAGATCGACGGGGCGCAGGGCTGGCTCAATTTTGCCTTCCGCCTAATGCAATTCCCGATCGGCCTCTTTGGCGTTGCTGTCGGAACCGCGGCGATCCCGGTTCTGTCAAGGCTCGCGAGCGAAGGAAAAACTAAAGATTTTCGCGACACGATCTCGTCGTCGATGAATCTCGTCTTCTTGATGACGCTGCCGTCAGCATGTGGCCTTGTCGTACTTGGCGAGCCCATCATCCGGCTAATTTACGAACGCGGAAAATTCGACGCCTCAGCAACTAGCATGACGGCAGTCTCACTTATCGGATATTCGATCGGGCTGACGGGCTATGCGGCGATAAAGATTTTGTCACCCGCGTTTTATGCTTTGAACGATGCTAAAACTCCGATGATCATTGCATTAGCGTCGATCGCGGTAAATTTTCTCGGTGGTTATTTTTTGCGTGAATGGTTCTCGCATTACGGCGTAACTCCCGAGACGCCGCACGGTTACGGGCATGTTGGTGTTGCTTTGGCAACCTCGATAGTCGCTCTTGTAAACTTTTTTGCCTTGGCCTTAATAATGCGAAAACGCATCAAGCGTCTCAACGGCCGCGACATTATCATCTCTTTTTCGAAGATCGCGGCGGCCTCCGCAATATTGTCGGCCGTGTCATATGCGAGCTATCGCTTTCTGCTGGAGCGTTTTGGCTCTGCAGGATTTACACTGCGTCTGGTCGAAGTGTTTTTGCCTATCGCACTAGGGGGCATAGCTTTCGTCGCGATCGCTAAACTCTTAAGAGTGACCGAGCTCGAACAATTATTTGGTGCAATGCGCCGCAAATTTGCAAGATGATAAGCCCATTCAACAATATTTCGCCAAAGATCGCAGATTCGGTTTTTGTTGCCGATGGCGCCGTCATCATCGGCGATGTCGAGATCGGTGAAGATGCCAGCATCTGGTTCGGGTCCATAATTCGAGGGGATGTTAATTTCATCCGGATCGGAGCCAGAACAAACATTCAGGACGGTACCATCATCCACGTTAGTTCTAAGACGCATTCGACCGTTCTGGAAGAAAATATCACGGTCGGGCATCGCGTAACGCTGCACGGCTGCCATGTCGAAAGCGGCTGCCTGATAGGCATCGGAGCGATCTTGATGGACGGCGTCCGCGTAGGTGCAAATTCACTCGTCGCCGCAGGTTCACTACTAACGCCGGGCACCCAGATCCCGCCGAATTCCCTCGTCATGGGCTCCCCCGCTAAAGTTAAAAGAGAACTCTCCACTGACGAACTTGCATACCTCGACAAAAGCTGGCGAAACTATATCGAACTGAAAAAGCACTATAGTTAAATCAAATAACCAGATGTTCGGAATCTAGCCACTAGCGCACGTATCAAAATAAAATTCCAAATATTCTTATTCGTGTAGTCGTGGCCAATTCCCTTAGTCCACTCTGCGTCTCCGCGTCTCTGCGGTAAACTAAACTTTATGGCAAGTACCAACCCCGCACGTGGCATGCGCGATTTTCTCCCGGCGGACGTGCGCAAGCGCAACTACGTGATCGGCATCATACGCGACGTGTACGAATCGTACGGCTTTGAACCGCTCGAAACGCCGTCGGTCGAAAACCTCGAAACCCTCATGGGCAAGTATGGCGATGAAGGCAATCAGCTCGTTTTCAAGATCCTCAAACGCGGCGAGAAACTCGATCTCGAGAACGCAGCCACGGAGAGCGATCTTTCCGATCTTGCGTTACGTTACGATTTAACAGTCCCGCTTGCCCGCGTCGTCGCCAACAACAAGAACGAACTGCCTAAGTTCTTCAAACGCTATCAAATACAGCCCGTCTGGCGGGCCGACCGCCCGGCCCGGGGGCGTTTTCGCGAATTTTACCAATGTGATGTTGATGCGATCGGATCTACGTCCATGGTTGTCGAAAGCGAAATAATGTCCGCAGTTACCGTGATCTTGAAACGTCTCGGCTTTGAGGATTTTACGATCCGCCTCAATCACCGTCAGGTTCTCGCCGACATTCTCGATACGGCAGGTGTCCCGGAAACGCTGCACACTGACGCACTTGTTGCCATAGACAAACTCGACAAGATCGGACCGGATGGCGTCTCGGCGGAGCTGGCGAACCGAGGCATCAGTGAAGCTGCCTCGACGATGCTGATGCAGATCTTTGCAAAAACGCAGGAGATCTTGAATCAGGAAAAAGACATAAATCGTACCGTCGTCGCCAATCTGATCAACATCGTCGGCAACGAAACTCTAACCGAACTAGGCCAGATCCTTAAATTTGCGCCAGGTGCACCGATCGTCATCGACCCGAGCCTCGCCCGCGGCCTATCTTACTACACCGGCGCAATTATGGAGATAACCGTTCCCGACCTCGCCGGGTCCTTAGGCGGCGGCGGTCGTTACGACGGCCTGATCGGGATGTTCGGCAAGGAACAGATACCGGCATGCGGTTTCTCACTCGGGCTCGAACGCATTCTCGTCGTGATGGAAGAACGCGGTATGTTCCCGCCGGAGATCGCCGGATCTACACCCGCGGACGTAATGGTGACGATCTGGAGCGACGAAACCATCACCGACTCGCTCAAACTCGCCAACACACTCCGTCAAAACGGCCTACGCGTTACCGTTTATCCTGAGGCTGACAAACTCGGCAAGCAGTTCAAATATGCCGATACGATAAAAGTTCCCTATGTCTGCGTCCTCGGTGATGAAGAACGTGCCGATGGCGTCGTGAAGCTCAAAGATATGAGCAGCGGCGACGAATTTCGCCTGACTTCACAGGAGGTCGCCGCAAGGATCTTGCAATGAAAATATATGCTGTTTTGTTTTTGATCATTGTTTCCCTTGTTTCAGAGATCGCCGCTCAAACGGCCCTCGATAGTAAGAACCTTCCGAACTTTCAAAAGGTCAACGAAAACCTTCTATCGCGGAGGCCAACCGAAAACCCGAAGGCTGGGCCGAACTAAAAACTCGGTATAAAACGGTCATCGACCTGCGAGACAACGACGATAACGCGTTGAAAGAAAAGGGCTTGGTCGAAAAGGCGGGGATGAAATTCATCAATTTCCCGCTTGGCAATTGGGCGTTTGCCGGACATCGCGGATATTGAAAGGATACTCGCCGATGTCAACGCCGCCGCAAATCAGCTCGTCTTTGTCCATTGCCGTCGCATCCGACCGGACTGGGACAGTGATCGCGGTCTATCGTATGACCCATGACGCATGGACCGGCGAACAGGCGGCGGACGAAGCCGAAACATTTGGCATCGGCTGGTGGCAACGCGGTATGCGCGATTTCATAAATGATTACTATCGCGACCAAGTCGTAAAGAAATAGAAATACCAAAATGCACCGCAAACTCGAACCCAAACTGCTGACCGTCCTTCGCGAAGGTTATACTTTCAAGCAGTTTCAGGGCGACCTGCTTGGCGGTCTCACGGTCGGCGTCGTGGCTCTGCCGCTGTCGATCGCTCTCGCGATAGCGTCGGGCGTTAAGCCCGAACAAGGGCTATACACGGCGATATTTGCCGGGTTTGTGATCGCACTGCTTGGCGGTTCGCGGGCCCAGATCAGTGGGCCGACCGGGGCATTTATCGTCATCGTTTACGGCATCGTCCAGAAATACGGCTATGACGGTCTGGTTGTCGCGACGCTCATCGCCGGCATTTTGCTCATCATCATGGGACTCGCCCGTATGGGCGCGTTTTTGAAATTTGTCCCGTATCCGGTCGTCATCGGTTTCACATCCGGCATCGCTCTCATTATCTTTTCGTCACAGGTCAGCGACTTTCTGGGACTCAAACTGGAAAAAGTCCCCGCCGATTTTGTCGAAAAGTGGATCGAATACGTCCGTCACGTTGCGACTATCGACCCGCGACCATCGGAATCGGTTCAGCTTCGCTTTGATAATTATCTTTTTGGCCAAAGGTCACGCACCGCGTTCCCGGCCCTCTGATCGCGATACTCGCGGTGACATTTGTCGTACAGTATTTTCAGATACCGGTCGCGACTATCGAAACTCGATTTGGCGGCGTCCCAAATACACTGCCGATGCCGCATTTCCCGATAGTTACTCTGGCCGCTCGTCCAGCAGATGTTCTCGCCCGCTCTGACGATCGCCATCCTCGCCGGCCTCGAATCGCTGCTCGCCGCTGTCGTCGCTGACGGAATGATGGGCACACGTCACCGCTCGAATATGGAATTGATCGCCCAGGGAGCCGGCAATATTGTCTCCGTAATGTTCGGCGGCGTCCCGGCAACTGGTGCGATCGCCCGTACGGCTACAAATATCAAAAGCGGCGGCACGACGCCTTTTTCGGCGATCATCCACTGCGTCTTCCTTTTGCTCGTTCTGCTATTTATAGGCAAATGGGCGGCGATGATCCCAATGGCGACACTCGCGGCGATCCTGATCGTCGTCGCCTACAATATGAGCGAGTGGCGTGAGTTTTCGCACCTGCTCAAGAGCCCGCGTGGTGACATTGCCGTTCTGCTAGCGACTTTCCTCCTCACCGTTTTCATCGAGCTGACGGTCGCCATTCAGGTCGGCATACTGCTCGCAGCGTTCCTCTTCCTGCAAAAGATATCGACCGAGACGCACGTTGACGTGATCACCGACAATCTGAAAGACGACGAGGAGTTTCAAACCCGTGACATGTCGGGCGTTTCGATCCCGAAAGGCGTCGAGGTGTTTGAGATCTACGGGTCACTTTTCTTTGGAGCTGTGAGGCAGTTCAAGGAATCGATCCGCGTCGTCGCAACGAAGCCCAAAGTGCTGATCTTGCGCATGCGTCAGGTCCCGACCATTGATGCCAGCGGCATTCACGTACTGGAGGAACTTGTAAACGAAGCGAGGGAAAACGGACAAGTACTCATTTTTTCGGCCGTCTCCCGCAGCGTTTACCGGGTTATGCGAAAGAGCGGCTTTGTCGAAAAGGTCGGCAAAAAGAACTTTGCCGGCGATATCTTTGCCGCACTCGAGATCGCCAAGGCGCAAATTGACGCCATCGATCTGGAAAGAACGCGATGAACGAGATGATTATTAATTACCACGCGGACGCCATCCGATCGTTCCGCAATTACAAAAAGCTCGCCGAGCGTGCTATCGAGCAGGTTTCGGACGAAGAGTTCTTTGCGGCGATCGACGCTGAGGCCAATTCGATCGCCCTGATCGTCAAACATAT
Organism: Pyrinomonadaceae bacterium; assembly: GCA_044228165.1. Taxonomy (GTDB): domain Bacteria; phylum Acidobacteriota; class Blastocatellia; order Pyrinomonadales; family Pyrinomonadaceae; genus OLB17. Next base: position 46,423 of record JBGAVK010000017.1, read on the forward strand.
TGCGGGCAATGCCCATTCACGCTGGCGTGACTTTCTCACTACCGACGGCGAAAAGGAGGACCGCGACCGCGACACCGAGTTTGAACTGATAGGCGACACGCGTGAGAGCCTAATGCAGTTTTGGGAAACGGGCTGGCAGACGCTCTTTGATGCGGTCGAAACTCTCACCGTCGATGATTTCTCGCGTACTGTCACTATCCGAGGCGAACCGCACACGATCATCGAGGCAATAAATCGCCAATTGACACACTATTCATACCATGTCGGCCAGATCGTGTTCCTTGCAAAGCACTTCAAAGCTGCAGACTGGAAATCTCTAAGTGTGCCAAAGAATAGATCTGCCGACTTCAATCAATTCCTAGCGGACAAACAGGCCGGCGGCGAAGTGAAAACCGATCGCGTGGACATATCTTTGGAATTTTCCGAATCCGAACAGTAAGCTTGCCGCGAATAGCATATTAGTGCCCGATTTGGAGCATTCCTATCGGTGTTTATCTGTGTTAATCTGTCGCTGGCTCTTCTTATGAAATCTATCTCGATCCTAGGCTCCACCGGCTCGATCGGCTGCAATACTCTAAAGGTCATCGAACATCTCGGCGACATACGCGTCGTGGCTATGGCGGCAGGGCGAAATATGCATAAATTCGCTATCCAGATCGCCGAGGTTCAACCCGAACTCGTGTCGTGTGATGATCAGGAATGCGCCGCAACCCTCGAACGCGAACTTCATGCTCTCGGAGCAAAGCCCCCACGGATCGAACTCAATTCAAAAGGCCTGGTCGAAGTTGCGACACACCCGTACGCTGAAATTGTGGTCTCGGCAACGGTCGGGGCGGTCGGTTTTGTCCCGACCTTGCGAGCGATCGAGGCCGGAAAGCGCATTGCCCTCGCAAACAAAGAAACGCTCGTGATGGCCGGAGAACTGATGACCGCGGCCGCCGCGACTTCCGGGGCCGAGATACTCCCGGTGGACAGCGAGCACAACGCGATACATCAATGCCTGCGCGGTGAAACAAAAAGCGAGGTCAGGCGATTGATACTTACGGCATCAGGCGGGCCGTTCCGCGAGTGGCCGAGCGAAAAGATCGCCAATGCCACGCGCGAAGAGGCACTAAATCACCCGAACTGGAAAATGGGTGACAAGATCACGATCGACTCGGCGACATTGATGAACAAAGGCCTCGAGGTCATCGAGGCGCATTGGCTCTTCGGTTTTGACGCAAATAGGATAGATGTGATCGTTCACCCCCAATCTGTTGTGCATTCGATGGTCGAGATGGTCGATGGTTCGATCATTGCCCAGATGGGCGTCACGGATATGCGGCACGCAATTCAATACGCACTGACATATCCCGAACGCAAAGAAAACTCAACGTCGCTGCTCGATCTCGCCGGCCTGCGCAGACTCGATTTCGAGGAACCTGATCTCGAACGCTTTCCGTGCCTGAGGCTCGCCTATGACGCAATGCGGGCCGGCGGCACAATGCCGACCGTTTTGAATGCTGCAAATGAGGTCGCGGTGGCGGCGTTTCTCGAGGGCAGGATCCGATTGTCGGAAATTCCGCAGCTAATTGCCGGCGTAATGACGGCCCATTCCATCGAGACCGCCGCTGATATCGAGACGATACTTCGTGCTGACAACTGGGCCCGGACGGCTGCCGAAAAGCTGATCGCGGTCAGGACGACCACCGCGTCGACCTCAAACTAGTTGACGGCTTTCACCCTGAGCTTTACACTTTTTATTTGCAACCGATCGCCGTTCATTGAGTTCTAATTAAGAGCGATCAAGTCCTAATACCTTATGCCTGATATTGTTATCGCAGTCTTAGCTATACTTTTCGTTCTCGGCGTTGCCATAAACATTCACGAGTTCGGCCATTTCATTGTCGCCAAGATCTTTGGAATGCGCGTCGAAGCATATTCTTTCTTCGGCCTTGGCCCTCGCGTTTTCGGCGTCAAGATCGGACATACCGATTACCGGATCTCGGCAATTCCTCTCGGAGCATATGTAAAGCTCTACGGCGATGAGTCGAACGCCGGCCTCGAAGGTGCCGATGATACGACGGAACCCGTCCCGGCCGAAGAACTTTATGAGCTTCGACCGCGTTGGCAGAAGTTTTTGGTAATGCTCGGCGGCCCGTTCATGAATATCGTGCTCGCTATGGCGATACCGTTCACGATGGCTCTGATCTACGGTGTGCCGGCAAATCCGGCTCCGATCGTCGGTTTTGTGAAAGCCGATGGTGCCGCCGACAAAGCAGGGATCAAGGTCGGCGACCGGATCGTGAGTTTCGACGGTATTGAAAATCCCTCGTGGGACCGCATTCAGGACGATGCTTTGCTCGTTCCCGAGAAGGATGTCCCTGTGGTCGTCGAGCGCGCCGGACAAAGAACGCCGCTGACGATCTCACCAACAAAAGTCACTGAAAAAGGGCAATCTGGCGGCTTCCTTGACATGGCACCTGATGCGGGAACCGAACCTGTCGTTGTTGGAACTATCGATGAAACGATGCCCGCGGCGACATCCGGCCTTCAGAAAGGCGATTGGGTCACCTCGGTCAACGGCAAAGCCGTTCGCAACACTCAAGAGATGAAGATCTTCGTCGGTGAAGCAAAAGATCAGCCCATAAAATTGACCGTCAATCGAAATGGGGCGCCGCTCGAGATATCGACGAACGCTGTCCTTAAAGATAACGATTGGCGTATAGGCATCGGTTTCGACACAACGCTTTTGAATAATCGCGAACCGGTCGGTGTCTTTGGCGCATTTGCCGCCGCCGTTGATCAGAACATGCGCATTCTCCGATTGACGGGCAAAGCCCTAGGACAGGTCGGCACCGGGGAGCGCTCAGCCCGCGACACCGTTTCAGGCCCGATCGGGATCGGACAGATCATCGTAACGACCGTATTTGCCAGTGGATTTATCGGCCTATTGTCTGTTCTGATGGCGATCAGTCTCAGCCTGGGGGTAATGAATCTGCTGCCCATACCAATGCTCGACGGCGGCCAGATCATGGTCCTCGGTATTGAGAAGGTATTATCGTGGTTCGGCAAGACGCTTTCGATGGTTGCGAAAGAACGTATTCAATTGACGGGCCTCGCGATCGTGCTGCTGCTGATGGTTACGGTGATTTTCTTTGATGTCTCGCGATTAGTAAGCAAGTAGGATACTAATAACGGATCAGTGCGGATCCACGCTGAAAGAATCAGTTAACCGCGGTGACCTTTGTTGATCCGTGGTTCCATTTTATATGAATCGAGTTACAAAAGCGGTCATGGTACGGGACATTCAGATCGGCGGCGGTGCGCCGGTGGTTGTCCAGTCGATGACAAAGACCGACACCACAGATGTTGACGGAACTTTGAAACAGATCGACGAGATGGTCGAAGCCGGTTGCGAGATCGTGCGTATTGCGGTGCCCGACGACGATGCTGCCGCGGCAATGTACGAGATCCGGAAGCGGACCAATGTGCCGATCGTTGCCGATATTCATTTTCACTACAAGTTGGCTCTTAAGGCCCTCGACGCCGGCATCGACAAGCTCCGAATCAACCCCGGCAACATCGGTTCGATCGATCGTGTTCGCGAGGTCGTGCGTGCCGCTGAGGCTCAAAACGTACCGATCCGCATCGGCGTAAATGGCGGTTCGCTCGAAAAGGATCTGCTCAAGAAATACGGCTCGGCGACGCCCGAAGCGATGGTCGAGAGCGGTATGCGGCACGTCCGCATTCTTGAAGATCTGGGTTTTTCGAACACCATCATTTCCCTAAAAGCCTCGGACGTAAACCGCATGGTCGAGGCCTATCGCCTGATGGCCGCAAAGGTCGATTACCCTTTGCATCTCGGCGTGACCGAAGCCGGGACACCGTTCGGCGGGACGATCAAGTCGGCGATCGGGCTTGGAATCTTATTACATGAGGGCATCGGCGATACGATCCGCGTCAGCCTTGCCGCAGAGCCGCATGAGGAAGTTCGTGTCGGCTGGGAAATTCTTAAATCGCTCGAATTGCGCAAACGCGGCGTCACCGTCGTTGCATGTCCTACTTGCGGGCGGCTCGATATCGACAATTTTGTCGAGATCGTGACCGAGGTCGAACGCCGCCTCGCCCACGTCGAGGAGCCTTTGCACCTCTCGATCATGGGCTGCGCCGTCAACGGCCCCGGTGAGGCTCACGACAGCCAACTTGGCATAACCTTTGGCCGCAATGTTGGGATGATATTTAAGGACGGTGTCCCAATGCGCCGCGTCGCGGGTGCCGACATCGTCGAGGAATTTGTAAAAGAAGTTGAACTGCTACGCAAAGAAGGGTCTGACGCAAAGTCGCTCATAGACGAAAAACCTCTGGTCCAGATCACCTAAGAAACATACAGTTCAGAGCCATAGAGAACGCAGAAATAGTAAACCTGCGCTTCTTTCCGTCGTTTGCGTTTCCGTGGTGAATATTCTTAAGGAAACAAGATCGTGAACGGCCAGACCGGAATGTTACGAAGCACCCCAAACGCGACGACTACGAACAGTAACAACCAAAGCAGTAAAGGGTTAAATTTGATCATCTTAAGCCCCCGGCCGCGAACCGCCGTCAGTATTAACCCGACAAAAGCGTAGCCGAAAAGCAGGGCCCAAAACGGTATCAAAGCATTAAAATCGATCGCCGAAACGATATCGCCGTGAAAAAGCGCGTGAAACCCCCGCGTCATCCCGCATCCCGGGCACGCATAGCCGGTCATCGTATAAAGTGGACAGACCGGCAGGAAATTTGGCTTTGACGGATCGATATAATAGACGATCGCGGTACCGGCGGCCATCGCTGCCGCACCGAGCCCCGCAGCAACTCGCATCGCGGTTTGCGCCGCAATGACAGCCGGTCTCTGTTCTAACACCTCCGCTGGCATATCTTTAACTCACCATTTCCTGCCTGTTTACGCTGTCATTGACATAAAAAGAGCGTCAGCCGCGATCTTTCTATTGATATTGACAGCGAGATCGAGCCTCATTTGATCGATAGTACCGATCCATGCCGCAAGATCGGCTTTGTTCGACTTTTCCGCCAGCGGCGTCAGCCGGGCGGCGAGATCGGTATTTACGATACGATCGCCATCTCCCCCGACTCTCAGCGTCCAAACATCGTGGATCAGCGACTGAAGTATATCAAGGTTCTCTTCGAAAAAGTCCTTGTTCTTAGCGTCATTCAACTCTTCGGCAATACGAAGAAGCGCAGCCCGGTCACGCGTTTCGATCGCGTTCTCGACCACCGCGACCATCCTTTCACGCCGGGTTTTGAATTTCTCAATACTGAGCGAAACCGCACGCCCGATACTGCCTCTCGATAATCTAGCCGCCAGCCGGCCTTCGTCATGGCTGAACGCACGATCATCTATCAGATATTTCTCGATCGCCGCGGGCTCGACAGGCGCAAATCTCAATAGCTGACATCGTGAACGTATTGTAGGCAAAAGCGAATCCGGGCGCGAGGTTATCAGAAAAATATGCGTTGTCTGCGAAGGCTCCTCGAGCGTTTTGAGCAGAGCGTTCGACGCTGCATCGTTCATCTTGTCAGCCTCATCGATGATAAAGAATCGCGATCTTGCCTCGTACGGGCGAAAATTCGCCTCTGATTCCAAATGCCGAACGGCATCGACCAGGATGTTGCGGTTGTAAGCGATGACCGTCCCGACATCAGGATGATCGCTAAAGATCACACGTTTATGTGCGTCTTTGTCATCTGGCTTCGGAAAGGCGAAAACGCCCGCGCGCCGGCATGCCGAACACACGTCACAGGCTTCGCCATCGGTCGGCGCAAGACAGATCATCGCTTTAGCGAGATCAAGTGCGAACTGCCTCTTGCCAATGCCTTCGTCACCGGCAAACAACAGAGAATTTGGCACGCGCTCGTTAGACAAGAGGTGTCGCAGCGTATGCTTGATGTGATCGTTTCCTACTAGCTTGCTAAACATCGAACTCGATAATCCGGAGCACATCGGCCAAAGCCATTTTGTGGATCTCTTCCACAGTACCTGACGCCTCGAGGACATGAAATCTTTCCGGTTCGCGAGATGCAATTCCGAGATATGCCCCTCGAACTCGCTCGTAAAACTCGGCCGCTTCATCATCCATCCGATTTCGCTTTGTGTGACGCTCGGAACGCGTTTCCATTCGTCTGACCGCTTCGTCAACAGTGATGTCAAAGAAAAGGGTCAGGTCCGGTTTTAGGCCGCCCGTCGCGAGGTCGATCACTTGCAACACCTTGTCCTCGGGAAATCCGCGACCGGCTCCTTGATAAGCAAAGGTGGCGTCTGCGTAACGGTCAGATATAACGATCTCGCCCGCTGCGATCGCCGGTTTTATCAGATACTCGACGTGCTGAGCGCGATCGGCGGCAAACGACAAGAGCTCCGCCATCGGCGCGACGGTTTCCTTCGTTTCAAGAAACGCTTCTCGAAGTGCCCTTCCTAGCGGCGTTCCGCCGGGCTCGCATGTCGTGATCACATCTAGACAGCGGGATCGCAAAGCGTCGGCAAGCATCACGATCTGGGTAGATTTTCCGCTTCCGTCTATGCCTTCAAAGGTGATGAATTTTCCTTTCAAGCTGCTTGAGAAGGCGGCACCGCGGGCCTTCGTTCCTGAGAGATCGAGGATATCGCATGCTTGAAAATAAGCACCTCAGCCCCGCCAACGTCGAGGAGTACCGAAAATTTATCAAAGCTTTTGATCCGCCCGGCGGCAGTAGCTCCCTGAAGCAGGTGAATAACAACATTGACCCGCTCGCGTCGAGCCGAGTTCAAAAAGGCATCCTGAATATTTTGGGCAACCTGCTTTTCCATACCGAAACCTCGAATAGATATTTTTTTATTAGAGACTGTTCCCCGATTATAGCAAATTTGCTGTGACCGACAATAGATTTTGTCCCGGCCACATTATCGTTGCTTTAGGATCTCATCTGCCATGCCCGGTTCCCCGCCAAAGCCGTGGAGCCACAACACTCCCGGCTCAGCCCTGAACCACGTCAACTGCCGCTTGGCATAATTTCTTACGTCCTGTTTCGATTTTTCGATCGCGGACGCCAGATCACGTTCACCTCTGAGAAATTCACCCACCCTGCGATACGCGTGTGCACCGAGTGCGTTCGTGTTGTATTTAACGCCTGCCGCCAGTAATTGTTTCACCTCATCGACGAGGCCGGCCTCAAAGTGGGCTTCCGTCCTCGCGTTGATCCGCTCGTATAAAATATCGCGAGGCGGAGATAGCACAAATAGCATTATCCTAGCCGCAAATTCAGGCGGCTCGGCGCGGTTCGGCTGGATCTCAGAAATGCGAGTCCCCGTCTGGAAAAAAACCTCAAGAGCTCTGGTCGAACGAACATGATCGCGGGCAGGTATCTTAGCCGCTGAGCTCGGGTCGAGCCTCGTAAGCATCTTGTGTAAGTGCTCGGCACCTCGTTTAGTGCCGATCGCCTGCAATCGACCGCGAAGGTGATGATCCGTCTTTGGACTGTCAAATAAGGGCTGCCTTAGAGTCCGCAGATAAAATCCTGTCCCTCCGACCAGTATCGGAACTTTGCCGCGGGATTCAATTTCGCGTATCTTGCTGCCCGCATCCACCGCCCAGTCAGCCGCTGTATAATTTATGTTCGGATCGACATAATCGATCAGGTGGTGCGGCACACCGCGCTTTTCTTCTTCACTTGGCTTGGCGGTCGCGATCTGAATTCCCTTGTAGATCTGAACCGAATCGCAATTGATGACCTCGCCGCCGACCTTCAACGCCAGCTCAACGCCGAGCGCGGTCTTGCCCGAGGCCGTCGGGCCCGCAATGGCATAAATCGGACGTTGACCGTAAGCAGTTGTCATAGAAACAAATATAATATCATTGGCGTCACCGGAGCGTGGCGTTCGGCTCTGCAAAGCATGTCCAAATATGGCCGCTGACAAATTGAATTACATTCTCGCCGCTGTATGCATGTTGGGTGCTTTCACCTGCGTGTTCGCCGAATGGCGCGCTCGAAAGATGCTCCGGATCGCGTCGAAGGTCGTCGCGAGCACGGCATTTGTCGCCATTGCCGCTGCCAACGGAGCTCTCGACTCGAATTACGGGCGTTTGATCCTGACGGCTCTCGTCCTGAGCTGGTTCGGCGATGTAATGCTGCTTTCATTGCGAAGCTCAATGCTGCTCGGCGGCATCGCGGCGTTCTTTCTCGCTCACTTAGCGTTTGCGGGAGCTTTTGTTA
>JBGAVK010000096.1:0-6490 GCA_044228165.1 Pyrinomonadaceae bacterium
ATCGCGTCATCGGGAAACGCGGCTTCGAGGCCATCGACAATTATCCGGCTGGCCTCTTTATCGGCTATCGTTACCGGTTCATAACGGTCATCGACACCAAGCTTTTGCTCGGTCTCAAAATCAGTTGCGTAATGTTCGAGTATCTTTTTTCCGGCGATTCGGGCCAGTGCGATGGCGGTTCCAAGCTCGTGCTGCAGCATTATCTACAGCGTATCACGCCACATGCCCGTGCAGAAGCCCGCACGTGAGTAAGGGCGTATCACCCAACGTTGGTTCGATCAACAAAGCTTGCACCAAGGCCTCAGCACTAGGAAATATCAACCAATTCCGTTATCCCGCATCGCGGGCAGACAAGTGTCCGCCGGGTCTTGTCAGCCCATTTTGCCAGAGCGTGGTGAGTCAATTTCGGGTGTTTGCCCTCAGATTCGCCCTCGCGAAACATCCGCGAATGCTTAGCTTCAGGCATGGGTTTGGGAGCGAGTTCGCGCTCGCAATGACGGCAAACCCAGCCGCTGCCGTCATTGTAAAAATCGTTGAGTTCGATCATCTGGGAAATGGGCGGACCGGTTTGACGGCCCGCCCTTTGGCCGGTTGAGTGTTATTCCGTCCGGCGCGTCGGCCGCGACGAGGCTGGCGTGCCGAGCAGCTTGACCGGAACGGTGACATTCTTTCCGCCTCGATAGAGTTCGACCTGTATCGTCTCGCCGATTTGCTTCTTATCGAGCTGCCTATAAAGATCGTCGATGTCGTTCATCGGCTGTCCGTCGATCGAGATAATGATATCACCGATCGTGACGCCGCCGTCCACTGACAGCGTTAGACCTTTAAGCCCAGCATTTGCAGCGGTTGTGCCCGAATCGACGCGCTGGAGTACGAGGCCCGTTTCGACCGGAAGCCGATAACCGCGAGCTGCGACCTCGGTTACGGGAATTAGCGAAGCACCGAGCTTAGGCCGGCGAACTTCGCCAAATTGCAAAAGCTGGGGGATGACGCGTTTTGCGGTGCTCACCGGTATCGCAAAACCGACGCCGACGCTGCCGCCGGCGGGCGACAATATCTGCGAATTGATACCGATCATTTTGCCAAATTTATCGAGCAGCGGGCCGCCCGAATTGCCGGGATTGATCGAAGCATCGGTTTGGATCGCCGCATCGATCGGACGTCCGGTCGGAGCTCCGGCCACCGGACGCGAACGGATCGGACGCTGCAGCCCCGAAATCACGCCCGTGGTCAGCGTACGGTCTAGACCGAATGGATTGCCGATCGCGAGCACCTTTTGCCCGACCGTCAGCCTGTCCGAATCGCCCAAAGGCACGACCGTCATGCCCGCAGGCGGATCGATCTTGATGATCGCAAGGTCTGTGTCCGGGTCGCCGCCGACCACTTTAGCCGGATAGACCTTGTCGCCGCCAAAGCTGACCGTTACCTTTTGAGCACCTTCGATGACGTGATAATTTGTGAGAATGTTGCCGTTCGAGTCGATCACCGAGCCCGAGCCGTTGCCCTTGCCTTCGGAAACGTCACCCCAAAAATCCTGCTGATACGTGGTTGTATTGATAAACGCGACGCCCGGTGAGATCGATTTATAGACCTCAATGTTGTTCTGCTCGTCCGAGACCGACGACGGGTCCGAGATCCCGGCCGGCGGCGCCTGCTCAGCCAGTGTCATATCCGCTCCGCTTTTCGCGAGCATGAGTTTTCCGTAGTTATAAATGAGCGCAGTCACACCAACGGCGATCAATGCGGATGCGAATGCGAGCAGCAGTATTTGCCGTGCCGACAGTTGATATACCGAATTCTTGGTCATAATTTCACACTTCCCTTTCAAATGAATAATAAAGATAGCAAGGATTTTGATGCGATAGAAATCCTTTATGGTTGTGTCCTGGATTACGAAAAAAATGGCCCGCTTGTTTCGTCAGAATCAAGCCGGGCCGATATTGGGAGAAAAAATTGCAGATCTTAGAACTAAGATCGTCGCTAGCACCAAATCAAATGAACGCCGCCAGCAATTGGCCGGGCAGATCGCCGAGTTCTTTGATCAGCTGGTTTGAGACATATCCGGCTGCCGCAAGCCCGGTGAATAAATGTACGCCCATCAAACCGATGTAGATCGCTAACGCGATCGCTAGGCCGTATCTCGCAAGCGGACGGTTGCCGCTGCGAAGCAAGACGATAGCAGCGACCGCACCGATCGCTATCTTTACCGCAAGGAAAGGTCCATTGCCGATATCCAGCAGGCTCGCCATCAACTGATTTCCCTCGGTAGCGACTCCGCTGCGGACCCAAACGATCGTCAGTAGCGCATCAAGCAGATTAAGGGAAAAGAGTAGGGTCGTCGGCAACGCTAGAGGCATAAAGATGTTTTCTCCCTGCTAAACTTTGTTAAACTTGTCCCTTAAACGACTTAACCCCCGGATCGTACACCGGGGGTTAAGCGAAATTTTAGGTTCGTGAACTATCTCTGACGCTTGGAGTAAAGTGCGAATCGGGAGCTTTTTCAGCAAATCGCCGGATATTTATTTTTACAAGGATCGGTGCTAATCTGAAGTGGTATTTACTGCATTTCTCCAGCCAGATTACGGACAACGAATATGTCCACTGCAGATTCAAAGGTGCGGCAGGAAATGCAGTTCTTGCCGATCATTATCGATAGGGACATTTTGAGGAGCGAACGAAAATGAACAGAATATTTAACATCAAACATTTAGCACTTGTATTTACGATATTGCTTGCTATCGGCTCAGGCGACGCGATGGCACAGAAGAAGAAACCGGTTCTCAAAAAGAGACCGGTGGCCAAGAAGGTTGTGAGACCGGTCACGCCGATGTTTACGGTCGATTCAGGAACCATCTTTCGCGCCAAGATGAACTCGACGATCTCGTCGAAGACCACGGCCGCAGGAAGCACCTTTACGGCACGTGTGATCGAACCCGTCTATTCGACAACGGGCGAAGTTGTTATTCCTGAAGGATCAACGCTCATCGGACGCGTCGATTCGGTCAAACCCGCTAGGAAAGGCGGCAACGTAGGCGAGATCGATGTCAGTTTCACGTCGGTCAAATTGCCGAACGGCAAGGTAAGGGCGATCAACGGTTCGCTGACCGACCTGGATTCCAAATCCGCCAAAAGCGATGCCGAAGGTACGGCCTCAGGAGACAAGACAAGTCACCGTAAGGTCAAATTTATCGGCGGCGGCGGTGTCGGCGGAGCTGTCATCGGAGGCGCGATCGGAGGAGGCAAAGGAGCTCTGATCGGAGGAATTATCGGAGGCGTAGGCGGATTGATAGCGGAAACGCAGACAAAAGGCGAGGAAGCGACGGTAAAATCCGGCACAGAATTTGGCGTCTACCTTAATCAGACGATCTCGCTTCCGCGATATGCGGCTGCAACGCCGGTCAATCAGTAGACTTCGTCTATAAATTATTCAGGAAGCCGGCTAACAGCCGGCTTTTTTCATTATACGGCGTGAATCAGGAACTCGGGCGTGACGATCGTCGGGGCGAAGAACCCGGCCGCGGAATTGAACATTCGCAGGCGCGCCTGTTTTCGGACATTCGCAATATGTCCGAAGTTCCAGGTAACAAAATAGTCGATCTTGTGATACGAAGCTAATGCGACGTGGATCGCATCGGCGATGTACTTTCGCTGAAAGATGCCGCGTTCGATATATGCTTCGGCGAGGATCGCCGCTTCATCGACCAGTTCCAGCTGAGCCAACGGCCTTACAAGATTGAGATAGCCCGAGCGGTGCGGTTCGGCTATCCGCTCAAATTCGCGCTCGACAAGGACAGAGCTGAACGCGTCATACTCGGCTAGTTCGTGTTCCCACCAATGGATCGTTAGGTCACGGCGAAACGGGTCTCCGTTGTCGAGATAAGCTCCGGCCACGGATGTTTCGAGATAGAGGCTGATCTTCATCGCCCGTTTAGTTTAGTTTTCAGGCGTTACCGATGTAAAGGTCACTTTTGAGTTCTTGAAATCGAAGGTCAAGCTGTAATTCTTAAGAAAATTGCCGCCGAGGATGCCGGACTGCTCAAAACCCGAAGCTTCATTGATAAGGTCCAGATCGAGCGCTATTGCCTCGATAAGCTTCCGGGAATGGCTCCCGAATGAGACCCGCGGCAATAGAAAACTCGGAACCCCCTCGGTAATGCCCGCGGCGCCGATCACCCGCAGTTTTTCCTCACTCAGATACGGCAATATCTCTTTTGTATTGGCTACTCTGTCTGAAATGACCGAAACGCTTGCTCCGGTATCAACTATGAAATTGAGAGGTGATTCGATTCCCTCGAGTTGAACCTGGCCGCTTAGAAATCCGCTCGACGTGAGGCGAAGCGGAAGAGAAATCGTCGCCTTCTCGCGAAAATCGCGCGTGTCTGTATCTTTTTTGGTCAATGAGAAGGTCTTAGAGCCGTAGTCGATAGTCGTCAAAAATTTTGAGATCATCGCGAGTCCGAGATAGCCGTCGACTTTCTGAGCCTTATCATGAAACTCGCGAATATAAACCGGAACATTTCGGACCTTCACATCCCCGATATCAACCTGCTGCAGAAAGCCATAGATTATCTCGAAACGGCCGTCACCGCCGATGCCCTTGGCATAGCCGCCCCGTGTGATCGCCTTTACTTTGAGCAATTTAGCCGTTTTATCAGAGATCACCGTGATGCCGGAACCGGTGTCGAGCACGAATTTGAGCGGTTCGCTTCGGCCATTAATGTATAAGGTGATGACCGGCCTGTTACCGACAAGCTCGAAATTCACATTCGAACTTTCGTTACCGATCGAATTATACAAGCCATCTTTTTGGCCAAGAAAGCGGAGAAAACTAATGAGCCCTTTGATCCTCTCACGCCGGTCCTTGTCTGTGTCTTTTGAAATGCTAAGGAAACGAAAATATGCATCCGCGGCATCGCGATATCGTTCCGCTCTGGACGAAACTTGCGCCAAGGCAAATAGATAATCAGGCTCGCCGTTATTGTGAAAGACCGCTTCCTGCAGATTTGCCAGGCTCTGTGTTATCCGGTTTTCGTAAAAATCGACCAACCCGACCCCGGCCCAAGCCAGGTCCTCTTGCCGGTTCACTTTTAACGAATTGTAAAATATGAGACGGGCGTCGACGAACCTGCCCGCGGTAAGCAAAACCATCCCCAATACCGCGTATGCACGCGAATTTTTGGGTTCGGCTTCGGCGACCGGAAATACGAGGCTGTACGCTTCGCCGAGTTTCCGCTGTTTGGTGAGTACGAATGCGAGTTCGACCTTAGCCGCCGACGATCGCTTATCATTCTCGATAACTCGGCGGAGTATCGCCTCAGCATCGCTTAGAAGTCCGGCCCGCGTCAATTTGCCGGCCTGTTTTATGTTCTTGCGCGTTTCATCCGCCCCGCCGGTCTGCGGTTCTAACGCAAATGAGGTCGCGGCCGAGGTTATTGCGAAAAGGGTCGTGAAAATGAAGACCGCGAATATTCCGCTCTTAAATCTGCCGAAATATCTATCATTTTCACTATGTTTCATGACGCTTCCTCCGTCGTGTGCTTTATCGATCTTATTACTTGAGGATCACTCCGGTTTTCATCGACCACAGGACCAGGTCGAGCTCGTCAAAGTCAATTCCGGTCAGATCTGTCAAATTGTGGAGCTTTTCTTCGATCATTAGATACCTCGAACGGTTATTTGGTGGCTTTGGGTCCTCAATTATTTTTAATTCGGCCAAACAATTAAGAACGTGTTTGTCGAGGATGGCATAGCCCTTATAGCCAATGTTTCGTAAATAGTGGCTCGCCTCTTTGTATCCGAGGCCCTTGATACCTTTTTCTTTGACGAGCCAATCTCTTCGTTCGTGCCTGCAATCAAACCCTTTCAGCTTCTTACGCAGCTTCATTCCGCAATGTTCCTGCAAAAATGTGCGGGACGCGACGATGTATCGAGATCGCGCGTTAGGGTATCGATGAACACCGAGAAGTGCGTTCGTCAGCTCGTCCTGGCCGGCGGTCATCAGTATCGGTTTGACCGCCTCGAGCGAATTCAAACCCATTCGGGCTGAGCAGCCGCCCGTAAAGAAGCAGAAGACCATTTCTTCCCAAAGTTTGAGATCGGTGCCGCTCGATCCGATCGCTTCAAATTCGCCGAGTCGCCTTTCTATCTCCCGGCGTCTCTCTGAATGGACCCGTTTTATATTTTCAATCGTTATCGGTTCTTTCTCTCGCTTCACAGTGTTTAGGTTGATTTTAGGAGCCCACCACTCAGGGTGTCAATCTATTTGTTCTTTGCGCGATTTACATTCGTCCTCAACTTCTGATATGTTGCGGCAGGTGAATTACTAGATAGATCGGAGGCGTGCAGCTTATGGGAAGAATAATCATCGGGGTGATCGTCGGATTTATTGTTTGGTCGATAGTTTGGGTCGGCAGCGAACCGACATTGGCAAAATTCTGGCCGGAGTATGCTTCGCATTCGATGGATGTGGAAAAAGCACTTACCAACGGCT
>JBGAVK010000097.1:0-6415 GCA_044228165.1 Pyrinomonadaceae bacterium
CGAACTCACGCTTCATGCGATCGACGATGATCTCAAGGTGAAGCTCGCCCATACCGGCGATGATCGTCTGGCCCGTCTCATGGTCGGTCGTGACCTGGAACGAAGGGTCTTCCTGAGCAAGGCGATTGAGTGCAATTCCCATCTTGTCCTGATCGGCACGCGTTTTCGGCTCGACCGCGACACGCACGACCGGTTCCGGGAAGTCCATCGACTCCAGAATGATGGGTTTGGACTCGTCCGAGATAGTGTCGCCGGTCGTGGTATTTTTCATACCGCCGATAGCAACTATCTCGCCCGCCGATGCTGACTCAACGTCCTCGCGTTTGTTTGCATGCATGAGCATCAAGCGGCCCACGCGTTCCTTGTTGTCTTTGATGGTGTTCGTTACATACGAACCCGACGTGACCGTTCCCGAATAGATCCGCACGAATGCGAGCTGTCCGAGGTGCTTATCGGCCATCAATTTGAATACGAGGCCTGAGAACGGAGCCTTTGCATCCGGAGGACGGCTTTCGATCTCATTCGTTTTGGGGTTTTCACCCTCGATAGCAGGAATATCAAGCGGGCTCGGAAGAAAATCCACAACGGCATCAAGCAGCGTCTGAACGCCCTTGTTCTTGAACGCCGAACCGGTAAATACCGGAACGATCTTCATGGCGAGAGTCGCTTTTCTGAGAGCGTCTCGGAGTTCTTTCTCCGTTATCTCTTCGCCCTCAAGGAATTTCATCATCAGATCGTCATCGACGGCGGAGATCGCCTCGACGAGGATCTCACGTTTTTCATTAGCAGCATCAACGAGGTCGGCGGGGATATCGACAATGTCGTAATTAGCTCCTTTTGCCTCATTGCTCCAGATGAAAGCTTTCATCGTAAGCAGATCTACGACGCCCTGGAAATGCTCTTCGATACCGATCGGGATCTGCATAGCAACGGCATTCGCTCCGAGTCGATCAAGGATCGACTTGAACGAGCGGTCGAACGAAGCACCGGCACGATCAAGCTTGTTAACAAAGCAGATACGCGGCACGCCGTATTTATCGGCCTGACGCCATACTGTTTCCGACTGGGGCTCAACACCGGCAACGCCGTCAAACACACAAACCGCACCATCCAAAACTCGAAGAGACCGCTCAACTTCCATCGTAAAGTCAACGTGTCCAGGTGTATCGATAATGTTAATGCGATGCTCGACGCCATTACGCGTCCAAAAACAGGTCGTAGCAGCAGAGGTAATGGTAATACCGCGTTCCTGCTCCTGCTCCATCCAGTCCATCGTCGCTGTCCCTTCGTGAACTTCGCCGATCTTGTGCGAAACACCGGTGTAATAGAGGATGCGCTCAGTCGCCGTGGTCTTACCCGCGTCGATGTGGGCCATGATGCCGATGTTTCTAAATTTGTCTAAACTAATGTTTGCCATAAAACTAGTGACGAGCAATTAGGGGCAAGGGCATACACGCCCTCGTCACTCGCCCCTCGTCCCTATTTCTTAAAATCTATAGTGAGCAAACGCCTTGTTTGCTTCTGCCATACGGTGAACGTCGTCCTTTTTCTTCATCGCTCCGCCGCGGCCGTTGACACAATCGAGAAGTTCGCCAACCAGGCGGTCTTCCATCGTTTTTTCGCTGCGGTTGCGAGCGTTGGTCACGATCCAGCGGATCGCCAGCGTATTGCGGCGGTCACGCGAAACTTCGAGCGGCACCTGATAGGTCGCACCGCCGATACGGCGTGATTTCACTTCCAATGTCGGAGCGACCGAGTCGAGAGCTTTCTTAAACATCTTGAGTGCTTCTTCGCCGGTCTTTTCCGCGAGCTTTGTCATTGCACCGTAGAAGATCTCTTCCGCAACGGTCTTTTTACCTTCCCACATCAAGCCGTTAATAAACTTGGTAACGCCGATGCTGTTATAGATCGGATCCGGAAGGACTTCTCTTTTTCCTGCAACTCTACGTCTTGGCATAACTTCTTATTTCGCTCCCTTCGGCCGCTTTGCACCGTATTTAGAACGCGACTGGTTGCGGTTCGCGACGCCTGAGGCATCCAGCGTTCCGCGGATAACGTGATAACGAACACCCGGAAGATCCTTTACACGGCCGCCGCGGATCAAAACGATCGAGTGTTCCTGCAGGTTATGCCCGATGCCGGGAATATATGTAGTAACTTCGATCTGGTTGGTCAAACGCACACGGGCGACCTTACGCAAAGCCGAATTAGGCTTTTTCGGGGTCGAGGTGTAAACACGTGTGCAAACACCGCGTTTCTGCGGGTTGGCCTGAAGTGCGGGGCTCGCCGTTTTGTATTTAACGGCCTGGCGTCCTTTTCTTACTAATTGATTAATTGTCGGCATCGTTATTCCGTTATTTAATATCCAAAAAGGCAAAACTAACGTCTTACCTGACTCTTGCCGAATCATTTTCCGGCAGTTAGCTCAAGCAGCAATTAAGCTGAATGAATTAAAAATATGTACCAAACACCGAGAAAAGAAGCTTTGCTGTAGCGTGGCATCAAGGTCAGTAGCTCCTGTAACAGGTCTGCTTATCATTCGCCAGCGTCCGGAGATGGACGCCAATTACGCAACAATCCGTGTTTCAATTCTCAATTATCGACCTCACTGTTCATTGAAGAACCGCAAGATGGCCCAGACGGTAAAGTCCGAAACTTTAGATATTATGAATTTGGTCAAATCTTGTCAAGCCATCCGCGGCACCTTTTGCACAAACAGAGAATTATTTGTAAACTCTCTCTTTTCGTAAACGGAGCACGATCGGCTCCATATAATGATGAGTGATAACACAATGACCAATCTCGAAGCATATTTATCAAAATTCAACGAATCCGACTGGCTGTCTGCCGTCGAGGAACTGCTGCCGTGCATCCACGAGGTCGATCGCAACGCGGTTCAGATCTGGTTCCGCTTTTACCCGCTCGATCTGCATCGTTACATCGGATCAGCTGAGGATCGCGACGAGGCGATCAGCGGACTCGCGATACAGGGCGATTTTGAGCTGAAAAGCAAGATCGACACTTCTCATTATTTTCTTTATGGACACCGATACTGGAAGACCGTAAAAGCAGCGATCGAGGCCGAATGCACCACCTTCAAAGATGAGCCCGTTTCGCTCGTCGAAGAGATTCGATCTGTCTCAATGCTCGTAGCCGAAAAGCTGAACGTCGAGCGTCAAATGGTCAATGCCATCGTCGCCGTCGGGCTCGCGACGCTTAATCAGGTCGGTTCCGAGGCGTTTAAGGCAGCGGCGGGCGAGGTCGAAAAACCCACCGGCATTATGTCCAAATCACCTAACGCGGTGATCGCGGAACGTGCCAAAGACGATTCGCAGGGGCTGTTCGGGTTTCTTAAGACCGTTGACAAAAAATTCTCAGTCGCATACTCCAACGGTGATCTGGCAGGAAAGTTCGATATCGTAAATGAACAGGAGATAGCGAGCGCATCGCAAAGCGACCGTTCACGTGACTGGCGTGCGCAGGATGAGCGCTGCTGGGAAGGCGTCGTTCCGGTCGAATGTCTCGCCGCAAGCTGCGGTACATGTTGGGTAGGCGTCCTCGGCGGTGAAGAAAAAATGTCGGAAGTTAGCCGCCGCGAACGCCGTGCGATGAAGGTCTTTGGTTACAATCAACCCGAAGTCGAAAAGCCGTTCATCCGTCTCGCCTGCCAGGCGAAGGCGACAGGAAACGCGACGATCGTCATTCCACCCTGGAATGGCGTCTTTGGTAAAAAGGTCCGCGGCAACGTAGAGAATGTCGAACTCGAACCAAACACGACCTCAGCCAAAAAGCTCCGCGAAACCATCGCCACTGCCGTCTCCGGCGAATAGACTTGATAACCATGAGACCGCAGCGATCGCGGAGATATATTCCATTATCTTTCTCCGCGGCCTCTGCGGTCTCTGCGTTTAAACCGGCTTTCTGCGTTAATATATCTCCGTGTCCGAAGACAAGAAACCAATTCCCCCCGTTCTGCTCGTCGTTTTCGCGGTTCTGCTTTGGAGCACCGGCGGGATGTTTATCAAGCTCGCGACCAATCTCGACGCCTATCAGGTCACTTTCTTCCGTTCACTGCTCGCCGGCATCACAGTCCTCATTATTACCCGCCGCAGCGGCCTGAGGATCAACGCCTTCGGGATAATGTGCAGCGTGATCTACGCAACGCTGCTGTTCCTATTCGTCTGGGCGACACAGCACACGACCGCCGCTAACGCCATCTTTCTTCAATACACGGCACCGGTCTATATCCTGATCCTCGCACCCTTTGTTATCGGCGAGAAATTTCATCTGCGAGACATGGCGACGGTCGTATTCTGCATTGCGGGAATGTCGCTATTCTTTGTCGGAGATCTCTCGGTCGGTGATTACCAAGGCAACATCGCCGCCCTCGGCTCCGGGATCTTTCTCGGCCTATACATAATGCTGCTCAAGCATCCGAGAGCAGTTGGGGGACGAGGGACAAGGGACAAAGGACAAGAGCACACATCCCCACTCGCTCCTCGTCCCTCGCCCGTGAGCCCTATCGCCACAGTCATCTACGGCAACTTCATCCTCGCCATCCTGACCCTGCCCAACGGCATCGCATCTGCCGCGACGATCACATGGCTTGACTTTGTAGCCGTCGCCTTTCTAGGCATTTTTCAGATCGGGATCTCGTATATCTTATTTATAAAAGGGGTTACCGGCGGCACGCGCCCGCTCGACGCCAGCATCATCGGCTTCATCGAGCCGCTGCTCAATCCGGTCTGGGTCTTTCTCATGATCGGAGAAAGACCGTCTGACTGGGCGATCCTCGGCGGCATCATCATCATCATGACGGTCGTGACCCACACGATCGTCCAACAACGCCACGCCGTGACCGCCCCGAAGGTCTAAGCACATCAACAACAGCTGCGATCGGGCGGACTCATTGCTTACTATTCCGGTTGCCTAAAGAGCTTTGCCCTTCCCGGTTATCCCCCAAAAGAAATCGTTAAACCAACCATTAGGTGTCGGGTTGTTAGCACGCCAGGGGAGCCCGGCGTTCGGATTTCCGATCGGAGCCTGCGGGATCCCGAGTGCCTCGAGGATCTGATACGTGTGGTCAAGACAGTTGTTCGAGATGCCCTGAAAGCCTTTCCACATAACCTCTTCGGCTCTCAGTTTTCCTTTGAGAACATTCGCTTTTGGCCAGGAGATCGCCTTGTACTTGCTGTAATTCAAGGCGCGAAACTTAGCGAACATATCGGCTTCGGATTCGAATTTCTGCGACCAGAAATCATTGTCGTCGCCGGCGCTCACCCAGTAGCCCGCGCCGTAGTTCTCTGTAGAGCCTCCAAAAAATGTGCCGTCTGACAAGCCAAATGCCCATCCGATATGCCCAAGTCCCTTCACGTTCTCAGGTTTGATGAAAACATATACGTTAACCGTAGCCGTGCCGCT
The DNA here is from genome assembly GCA_044228165.1 of Pyrinomonadaceae bacterium. GTDB lineage: Bacteria > Acidobacteriota > Blastocatellia > Pyrinomonadales > Pyrinomonadaceae > OLB17. The sequence goes on from JBGAVK010000097.1 coordinate 5,422, forward strand.
TTTGGCAAAGCGTCCGCGTACGAATCCTTCGAGTTGCTCCTTGTTGTTCCAAGACCCGTTGTTGTAGAGATTGATATTGCAAAAATCGCTCTGCCCTCCGACCTGACTCGGACATAGCCCCCACAGGTTCGTAAACAACTCGCCTACCCATGGGTCCGTGCATTTCTTGCAGTTCGAATAGTAAACGTCCCAGTTGCTCTTGCTGCTTTTGTTCTGCCCGCTGACCGTATCAACCAAACCCACGGTTCCCAGAACCATCAAAATAACCGCCACGGATGCTAATTTATTGATCTTCATGTGCCTGCCACCTCTCATTTCAAACTTGCGGATCACGAGAATTCCGACCCGTCAATATTGTCATGCGACATCCGTGACAAAAAAGGCTCATTCCGGCCAAAGCGCTCCTTCACTACCTAACCTCTCGCAATCGCCTAACCCAAATTTTGACACGCATTTTCACCCTTTTTTCCCGATCGAAACGAACGGCGATCGCCGCACGTACCTATTTGCCGCGGCTTCCTCCAGCATCCAGCGGCCCATCGACTGATACGATAGGGGCCGCCACGAATTCTTACCTTCGTTCCAATCCAGCGAAACTCCGGGCGCTGCATCCGGGCTCTGCCCGTCGATGTGCGGAAAAGCTCCGCTTTTCCGTCCCATCTGAGATAAGACCGGCGGCTCTGCCGCCGCTATCGCCATCTGAGCATCTTATGATCTGTGATCAGAGGCTCATCATCCAAAGCCTTCCCGTTCCACAGACGCGAACTAGAATACTTATAGTCATTCGGATCTGTCACTATACCGGCACGAACAGGATTCATATGTATATAGTTTACTTTTTGCATCATTGTGTCTTCCCCGTATATCTCGAATGCATTCGGATGATGCTGATAGACCGAATATATGTGTTTTGCTTCGCGCTCCCGGATCCTTAGTTTGAGCAAAGAGCTTTCGTAGTCGTTTTCTTTTTAATGATCTAGGATACGTTTCGCAG
>JBGAVK010000098.1:0-6318 GCA_044228165.1 Pyrinomonadaceae bacterium
AATCCTTACCCAAATAACTCAATGCCTTATTGGACTCACGTTTAAAAAATTATTCGTGCATTCGTGGCTAAAAATTTTGCCACGAATGCACGAATAAGAATACTAAAGAGACTCCAGAGATTATTTTCGGATCAAAAACACCTGAGTAAAATAATACGATCCGTCCTCTGCCCTTGCAGCGCCGATCGCAGAATGGGTCCATGACGGGTCGAGCAAATTCTGGCGATGAGCCGCCGAATCGAGCCAAAGTTCGACCGCCATCGCAGCCGGATCGGCATAACCGCGATTGAAGGCGATATTTTCGCCGATCGATCGCCATTTCTTTATTCCGAACGAATCGGCCCGGTCGCTGACCAGTTTGTTGTCGAGTCCGCGGTGGCTAAAGAATTTGAATTCAGCCATATTTTGCGAGTGTATCCTCGCAACCGAAGCAAGTTCATCGCTCCAAACTAACGGATCGAGCCCGTTTTCGACTCGTTTCTGATTGATCTGATCAAACGCCGCACGCTCTTCGGCCGCCATATTTACGACGACGGATGACCTGACTCCGGACGCTTTTTTCACGTCGTCATCATCGCTTTCTAGCAGGCCGAACGGATCTGACACCTCGTTGCCGGCGGCGAGTCTTGTCGCTTTCGGCGACTGAAAATTGTTTGTTTGGGCGGAAGTTGCTGCCGCAAAAACGGCGAGCATCACTGCGAACAGGAAGAGTTTTTTCTGCATCATATCCTCACTTCGGCAGCCGGACGAGCCTTTAAGATCGGGCCTCCTGGCTTTGCGCATGCCCCGCAGGGCACTTGCCTTTTCGGTTAAGGTGGTAAAACGAGCGTGGTTTTACCTAGTTAAACAAATTCGTAATCCTTTGAGCATTCCAAATAATTTTCCTAATTGCGTTAAAATATTTCTATGCAGCAACAATTTGTTTCGCTCGGACGAAAGAAACCAGACGAGATGACTCCCGAACCACAGGTCGATCCCGTGTGCAAAATGCTCGTAATGCCGGAGACCGCCGCCGCAAAATACGATCACAACGGCCAAACATACTACTTCTGCATGACCGGCTGCCGAGACAAATTTGCCGCAGATCCGGAGAAATTTTTAACCGCGGAGACGCATAGACGCAGAGAGGAATTGGGCAATTCCAACTACGAACGGTCATCAACGGACGGGGATCAAATTGAGTACACCTGCCCGATGCACCCCGAGATCATCCAGATCGGCCCCGGAAGCTGTCCGATCTGCGGCATGGCTCTGGAACCAAAAGAAATATCGCTCGACGACGCACCCGATCCTGAATACATCGATATGAAGCGCCGATTCCGGATTTCGGCGCTATTGACGGCACCCGTGTTTCTGTTGGCGATGGGCGAAATGATCGTCGATCCGAATGGGCTATTCCCCGCTTGGCCCCATGGCCGAGCATCTGTGATCTCAATTTGGATCCAGTTCGTGCTTGCAACGCCGGTCGTACTCTGGGGCGGTTGGCCGTTCTTCGAGCGTGCCTGGATGTCGGTAAAAAATGTCAGCCCGAATATGTTCACGCTCATCGCTATCGGCACCGGAGCGGCATATTTATTAAGCCTAGCTGCATTGTTTGCTTCAGGCATGTTTCCGGCCTCGATGCTTGATCCGCACAGCGGCCTTGTGCCGGGGTATTTCGAATCGGCGGCGGTCATCACCACGCTTGTACTGCTCGGACAGGTCTTAGAATTGAGAGCAAGATCGCAAACCTCGTCCGCGATAAAAGAACTTCTTCGATTAGCGCCGGAAACTGCAACCCTGGTTCGCGATGACGGCTCGGACGAGGTTATCGACCTCAAACACGTTCACGTTGGCCAGAAGCTGAGGGTCAAAGCGAACGAAAAGGTCCCGACCGACGGCGAGATCATCGATGGCAATACGTCGATCGACGAATCAATGGTCACCGGCGAATCAATGCCCGTCCAAAAACAAGCAGGAGCAAAAGTCATCGGCGGAACGATCAACGGTAACCGCAGCTTTACGATGCGTGCCGAAAAAGTTGCCAGCGACACACTCCTCGCACAGATCGTCCGCATGGTCGGCGAAGCCCAACGCAGCCGTGCCCCTATCCAACGCCTCGCAGATGTCGTCTCAGCCTATTTCGTCCCGGCAGTGATCCTTATCGCCTTGATCGCGTTTGTCGTGTGGCTCGTTCTCGGCAGCTTTGCGTCCGCAGTCGTTGCCGCAGTTTCCGTCCTCATTATCGCCTGCCCATGCGCCCTTGGCCTCGCAACCCCAATGTCCATAATGGTCGGCACCGGCCACGGTGCAAAGAACGGCGTGCTGATAAAACGAGCCGAGGCACTAGAAACGCTTGAAAATGTAAACACTATCGTCATCGACAAAACCGGTACGCTGACACAAGGCAAGCCGACCGTTACAGAAGTTTATGTAATGAGCCCGCGGGCAGGAAGAGATTCTAGTTACGCGATCGACTCAGATGAAGTGATCAAACTAGCCGCATCACTCGAGATTCATAGCGAACATCCACTGGCTACGGCGATCGTCGGCGAAGCGAAAAAACGATCGCTTACTTTATATGACGTACGGGACTTCGAATCGACAAGTGGAATCGGTGTTCGCGGCTTAATAGACGGCGACGAGATCTTTGTCGGGCGGCAAGCCGGATTAAGTTCACTTACCGTAAAACTATCCGGAGATGTGCTCGGTACGATATCGATAACGGACGCCATCAAACCGTCTGCCAAGGCTGCGATCAGAGAACTCCATTCTCAGAACGTCAATGTCGTAATGATGACCGGCGACAACGCGGCAACCGCAAAAATGGTCGCGGACGAATTGGGCATCGATCAATTCTTTGCAGAGGTCATGCCCGAAGATAAAGCGGGAAAGGTCAAAGAGCTCCAATCCCAAGGCAAGATCGTCGCAATGGCCGGCGACGGCGTGAACGACGCTCCGGCACTCGCTCAGGCCAATGTCGGCATCGCGTTCGCAAGCGGCACAGATGTAGCGATCGAATCGGCCGACATTACATTGCTCAAACCTGACCTCGACGGCATTTTGAAAGCTCGAAACCTGAGCAGGGCGACAATGAAAAACATCCGCCAAAACCTCTTTTTCGCTTTTGCTTACAATATCGTCGGCATTCCGATCGCTGCCGGGGTGCTGTTCCCCGTTTTCGGATTGCTGCTCTCGCCGATGATCGCAAGCGCGGCAATGACATTCAGTTCAGTCTCAGTAATTACAAATGCCCTGCGGCTTCGCGGGGCAAAGCTGCAATAGATGATGCTAAACCGTCATGAGTCCCGGCATCGCCGAAAGACAAACTGGTACGTTATCACCGGCGGACCTTGCTCGGGTAAAACTACCGTCGTTTCGATACTTAAAAACCGCGGATATTTGACCTCGATCGAAGAGGCTCGCCACTATATCGACCTTCAACAGGCGAACGGCAAAGGCGTCGAAGATGTGCGGCTACATCAGACAGCGTTCCAGCGGCATGTGCTCAATATGCAGATCGCGCTTGAGAAATCGCTTCCGACGGGCGAACTGGTTTTTCTCGACCGCGCGATCCCGGATGCCCGGGCCTATTACCGTTACCTCAACCTCCCGGAGGATCAAAAACTCGCATCAGAACTCGAGGCGGTCGGCTACAAAAAGGTCTTTATCCTAGATCCGCTGCCGCTCGTCAACGATTACGCCCGCCATGAGAATGCTGCCGCACAAAAGATGATCCACCATCGGATCGTTGAGGTCTATCGGGAATTGCCGTTTCCGATCGTTCACGTTCCAGTCTTGCCGCCCGAAGAACGTGCCGACCTGATAATCGCAAACCTCTAATTCCGCGTGATCACTATCTGAGACAACGGTTTCCGAATTGGATATAATCTGACTATGTCGAAATTAGCGTTGGCAATTCATGGCGGAGCGGGCACCATTTTGCGGAGTCAGATGACGCCGGATCTCGAACGCGAATACCGCGGCGGGCTGGAAGCAGCGTTAAAGATCGGCTGGGAGATACTTGAGCGTGGCGGTTCGTCGCTCGACGCGGTCGAAGCAGCCGTTTGTTCGCTCGAAGATTTCCCGTTGTTTAATGCGGGCCGAGGCTCGGTTTTCACACACGAAGGCGAGCAGGAAATGGACGCCGCCATAATGGACGGCCACGCTCTGAGAGCGGGTGCCGTCGCTTTTGTTAAGAATATACGCAATCCTGTCAGGCTCGCCCGCCTTGTTATGGAACGCACCGAACACGTGCTGCTCGCGGGCGACGGAGCGAACCAGTTTGCCGAACAGATCGGTTTGAAACACGAGCCTGATGAGTATTTCTTTACCGAGCATCGCTGGCTGCAGCTACAGGAAGCCATCGCGGCGGGACGGATCCAACTCGATCATTCTGCAGCCAAGCCCATTGGGACTGTCGGAGCCGTGGCCTGTGATAAAAACGGCCATCTAGCAGCCGCCACCTCTACCGGGGGCATGACAAACAAAAAATTCGGCCGCGTCGGTGACACTCCGATAATCGGAGCCGGAAATTATGCGGACGATTCGGTAGCCGTCTCATGCACGGGCCACGGCGAGTATTTTATGCTTGGAGTAACGTCTTACGATGTTGCCGCCAGAATGAAATATAAAGGTTTATCGCTCGAAGACGCCGCCCGCGAAACTATAGACCGCCTGACCGAGATCAACGGCGAAGGCGGCCTGATCGCCGTCGATTCGCACGGTAAGATCACACTACCGTTTAATTCCGAGGGAATGTACCGCGGAAGTATCGCGAGCAACGAAGCGATTAACATCAATATCTATTGCTAGATAGCCGATCCCTAACCTGCCTTCGAATCCCTGAACTCTTGCACATGCGCGATGTCTTCGGTCACGCGGTCGGCTAGGGTGACGACGAGTTCGCCTTTGCGGCCGTATTTGATCGCGTGGTGGATCGCGTCCCGGCTTTCCGGTATCACGCGGACCGTTGGGTTCTTTTTGCTCTTCGCAATTCCCTTTTTGATCAGTTCATAAGTCTGCTCTTCACTTCTGCCCCGCAGGTAATGGCCGCGGCGGATAACGATCCGGTCAAAATTCTTGCCGGCGATAAAGCCCATTTCGCGAATGTCCTCATCGCGACGGTCGCCGGTGCCGTTAATGACCACTGTCCGGTATTTATTTGGCAGTTTGTTGATAAAATCCGCGAGTCCGCTGAACCCGGCGGGGTTATGAGCGTAATCCATGAGCACGGTCACATCGCCGACCTCGACAAAATTAAGCCGTCCCGGCGTCTGAGCCGTACCCGCGTTAAATGTTGTCAGACCTGTCCTTAGATCTTCGAGCGAAACGCCGTGTACAAAGCACGCGAGTGTCGCGGCCAACACATTCTGGACCATGAATTCTGCTCGCCCGCCGTAGGTTATGGGGATATTTGTGACTTTTTCGATACGGACCTTCCATTTCCCTTTCAAGATGGTGACGTAGCCGTTCTCATAAACACACGACGTGCGGCCGCGTTCGGCCCGGCGTTTAATGTTGGGGTGGTGCTCATTCATCGAAAAACAGACCACCTGCCCGTCGGACAATTCCTTCATTTCGTAAACGAGCTTGTCCTCGGCATTCAAAACAGTGAATCCTTTCGACGAGACGGCCCGCGGCACGACCGATTTGACACGCGCGAGATCCTCGAGCGTATTAACGTCTTTCAGCCCGAGGTGGTCAGCAGCTATATTGAGCACGACCCCGATGTCGCAATAGTCAAAACCGAGTCCCGAGCGGATGATGCCGCCGCGGGCAGTCTCGAGGACAGCGACCTCAACGGTCGGATCCTTGAGTACAAGCTGAGCCGACACAGGGCCCGTATTGTCGCCTTGCACGATCTGCTGGTTGCCGATATATGTGCCGTCGGTCGTGGTAAACCCGACCGTCTTTCCGCTGTTTTTCAGAATATGGGCGATCAGTCGCGTCGTCGTCGTCTTACCGTTCGTGCCGGTGATCGAGAATATCGGTATTCGCGAAGGCGTTCCAGGCGGGTAGAGCATATCGATAACATGCTCGGCGACATTCCTGCCAATGCCTTCGCTCGGCGCCAGGTGCATCCTAAACCCGGGCGCCGCGTTTACCTCGATGATCCCGCCGCCATTCATATGCAGCGGTTCGCTGACATTTGGAGCGATGACGTCGATGCCGGCGACATCGAGCCCTATAATGCGGGCGATCCGCTCAAACAAGAAGACGTTTTCAGGGTGTACCTCGTCAGTGCAATCGATAGCCGTGCCGCCCGTCGAGATATTTGCCGTGGTCTTGAGATGTAATATCTCGCCCTTTTTAAGTTTTGTTTCGAGCTTGTATCCG
>JBGAVK010000099.1:0-5798 GCA_044228165.1 Pyrinomonadaceae bacterium
GTAGTTGGTTCGGTGGCGTTTGACGCGCTTGAGACGCCATTCGGGAAACGCGATAAGATACTTGGCGGTGCAGCAACGCATTTTGGTTTGTCGGCGTCTTTTTTTACAAAGGTGAACGCGGTCGGCGTTGTAGGCGGAGATTTTGGTGAGGAGGAGTGGTCGGTTTTTGATCGACATTTTATCAATACCGATGACATCCAGATCGTGCCCGATGGAAAGACGTTCTTTTGGAAGGGCCGCTACGATTACGATATGAACACCGCGCACACGCTCGACACACAGCTAAATGTGTTCGAGACGTTTGACCCGAAACTGAGTGATAATTCGCGAGCCGCGGAGTTTCTGTTCCTTGCAAACATCCTGCCGATGCTGCAAAAACAGGTTCGCGAACAAATGCCGAACGCAAAATTCGTCGCAATGGACACGATGAATTTCTGGATCACGTCGATGAAAGATGCTCTCATCGAGACCATCAAGGTCGTCGATTGCATCATCATCAACGACGCCGAAGCGCGGCAGCTCACCGACGAAGCGAGCATCCACGCCGCTGCTCGCAAGATCATGGAGATCGGCCCCAAAGCTGTCGTTATCAAACGCGGCGAATACGGAGCGACTTTGTTCACAAAAGAAGGCTATTTCGTGGTGCCGGCATATCCGCTCGAGAGCGTTTTCGATCCGACCGGTGCGGGTGATACATTTGCCGGTGGATTCATGGGCTATCTCGCTGCACACAACGAAGTGACTAACGAGACACTGAGGCGTGCGATGGTATATGGCTCGGTGATGGCGTCATTTAACGTAGAAAAGTTTGGCACCGAACGCGTCGATAGCCTAGATTATCCTGAGATCAATCAACGGTTCAAAGCGTTCAAGACAATGACGCACTTTGACGATATTCCGTTCGAAAGAGCAGCTTCGACAACCTAACGAAAGACGATCGACCGATGGAAAAGAAAGTTGCGGATCCGCTTGACCGGATCGAACAGCCGCACAGAAACTATCCGCTGATCGCGGCATCTGCATTATTGCTTGCCGCACTTCTATTGGGCGTGGTGATGGCCCTACGGTCGCAGGAATTTGTCGGTGCGGCATTTTTTGGGGCAAGCATCGCCCTGTACGCGGTCGTCGCTATTGTCTATTTTGCGTCAGCCCGAAGATCGGCGGCACTTGACGACAGGAAGTTCATTCACTGGGATTCGGCAATGCCCGAACTTCAGCGGCAGAACGTCAATATTGAGGTTCGTGAGCTTGCGAGACTCCTCAATGTCGGCGACGAACAACTCGGCGATCTGCTTTCGGCATACATCGTGGCCGAGGATCTGGCTCTTAGGCAAATTCAGCAGGAGGAGAATCTGCCGCTCCTGCGTCACGTTAATATTGGCAAGACCTCTTTCGACGGAGTACTTGTCGATCGTGATCTGATCACCTGCATTGAGGTCTCATTTCTTGTTGTCCCCGACGTACGTCAGGACCGGATCGAAGCCATGCTAAAGAAGGTAACGCAGGCAAAAAATAATCTCTTGGAACTCAAAAGCCGACTCCGATTGCGGTTGATGATCGTCCTGGTAACGCAATTGACGCTTGACGAAGAGGAGCAGCTTCGAGGTATGCTTGTTACCCGGCGATTTTCCGATACGCCGGTGGATATTGATATCAGGCTTCTCGATTTTGAGATGCTGCAGAAAGTATATGTAAGTGAATAGTAATGAACCGTGAGTGACAAACGAAAGAAGTTCTAGATTCGCCGCTCATCATTAGCCATTCACCACTAAAGACTATGCTTGAAAACAAAATTGGAATGATATTCGGCGTGGCGAACAAACGTTCGATCGCTTGGGCATGCGCGCAGGCGTGTGGCGAACAGGGCGCAAAGATGGCGTTTACCTATCAAGGTGACCGGCTTAAAGAAAACGTTGAGGAACTAGCCGCAACGCTAGATGGTTCGATCGTTGCACCTTGCGACGTTACTGAACAGGCATCGGTCGATGCCGCATTCGCAGCGGTCAAAAACAAATTTGGCCGGCTGGATTTTATAGTTCATTCGATCGCATTTGCCCCTAAGGAGGCACTCGAAGGCGAGTTCGTCACTACCACTCGTGAAGCGTTTCGCACCGCCCTTGAGGTTAGTGCATTCTCGCTGACGCAAGTGGCGCTTGCCGCGGCTCCGATGATGGCCGAGGGAGGAAGCATCGTGACAATGAGCTATTACGGTGCCGAAAAGGTCGTATCAAGCTACAACGTAATGGGCGTTGCCAAGGCGGCTCTAGAAGCCAGCGTTCGCTATCTGGCGGCTGACCTCGGAAAGAACAATATACGCGTAAACGCGATCTCAGCGGGACCCATCAACACGCTTTCCGCCCGCGGTGTTAAGAATATGGGCTCGCTGCTTGGCGTGGTCGCCGACAAAGCGCCGCTAAAACGTAACGTCACACAGGCCGAGGTCGGTAACACTGCCCTATTTTTGGTCAGCGATCTTTCAAGCGGTATTACGGGCGAAACGATCTATGTCGATTGCGGCTACAACATTATGGGGATCTGATGGCAGAAACAAAGGCAAACAAAACTAAGGCCGGGGCAAAGAAGAAATTGGTCGTACCGAAAACCGTCGCGGAAGCTAAGAAACGACAAGACGAACCCGGATATTGGCACTTGACCGACGACGAAGTCCTGCTCCGTTCGCCGGAACCGGAGGACGAATATAAGACCTCCGATTCGTGGCGTGTATTCCGTATCATGGGCGAATTCGTCAACGGTTTCGACCATTTAGGCACGATCACGCGTGGTGTGTCTATATTTGGGTCTGCACGTACTCACGAAAAGGATCCTTATTATGTTGCCGCCCGTGAAACCGCTAAACTCCTTGGCGAAAAGGGTTTTGAAATAATTACCGGCGGCGGTCCCGGCATAATGGAAGCCTCAAATCGCGGGGCTCATGATGCCGGAGCGACCTCGGTCGGCTGCAATATCGAACTGCCGTTTGAACAATCTGCGAACCCTTACCTTACAAAGTCTCTGTCGTTCAAATACTTCTTTGTGCGAAAGACGATGTTCATAAAATATAGCAACGCCTATGTTATCTTTCCGGGTGGGTTTGGAACAATGGACGAGTTGTTTGAAGCACTAACCCTCATCCAGACACGCAAGATCAGAAACTTCCCCGTCGTGCTTTTCGGTTCACAATATTGGCGCGGGCTTCTTTCTTGGTTGACATCGACGATGCTGAATGAACGCATGATCAACCCTGAGGATCTCGGGCTAATCCACCTAACTGATTCCCCAAATGACGCAGTTGATTTTATTGTAAAGATCTGCGATGCGGGTATCGATAACGGGTCCAAATAGAATTTAGCCGATCACGTCTTTCATCCACGAAATATACGGCCCCGATACTTTTTCTACGTCGATTGCGACGATCTCGGGAACCTCATAACTATGGTTTGATGTAATGAATTCGCTCAGGCTTTCAAACTTTTCAGGTAGGGTCTTTATCAGGATCAGATACTCAGTCTCTTTTTGGATACTGCCTTCCCAAAGGTAAACGGACATCATCGGTGGCAGTATTTGAACGCATGCTGCCAGCTTTTCGGCCACGATCGATGAAGCAAGTTTTTCAGCTTCGTCGGCATCTGGTGCGGTTGTCATGACGACCAGGATCATTTAGTCAAGGTCACCTATTTGAGGCATCAAAAATTCTGACTTGGCTCAAAGCTGTACAGTATGCCGGCGAGCCGCCCCTTTACGCCAACATCGTCAACGCCTTGCACTTCTTCCGCAAGCGAGGTTGCGAGCATCGTGATTTCAAAGCCGTTACGTACGCCGCCTCGGGCTGCGGGTATGAACAATCGCCTGCCCCATACCACGAGTTTTTCACCGGAAGCAGACGTTCCTCCGCCCTGGAATTTCACCTCGTAGGCTTTCCACTCGCCGTTCAACTTGATCTCGCCTTCTGACACCATCTGGTATCCCGGAAGTATTTTCTTGAGTGTCTCATTCGTTTCTTTCACCATCTGAGGGAATTTTTCTGCGTCAGCCGAGAATGTACCTTTGCTCGGATAATAACTGACCAGCATTTGTTCCTGCAGACGGTCTTCCGGAGTCGAATGCGAAATATCAAGGAATTTCCCGCGCAGTCCCGGCCCCGTTCCCTCTTTTGGCCCGTTAACTTTCCAATCTTTTGGATAGTAGAGAGTAAAGCCGACGAAATTTAGCAGCAGATCACCCTTGAGATTTTGCTTCGCATTTTGATAAAAGTTGGTATCGGGCGGCTGCGGTATGTTACGGGGCTGCGGCGGCATCTCAGTGTCTGTTGAGATCGGCGAAGTTCCGTTGCTAATGCCTGACTGATCCGAGGGCTGTGACGGCGCCGAAATATCCGGGGCTATAGGAGTTCGGATCAGGAAATACCAGCCGAATACGAGCAGCACTAACAGCAGCAATATGCCAATACCAAAGATCCACTTTGTTCTGGGCGTGCCGACTTCAGGCGGTTCGGGTGAGCGGTTTCTCCACGGCTCGTTAGCTATTTTGATCGTTTTCGACGAAGAAACTTCCGCTGATGGTGATTTAGGCCCGACTGCCGGACGTATACTTATCATTCCCGGCTTGACCGCAGGGGCGGCGGCCGGCACTTTGGTCGGCGTTAATAGTTGCGGCTCACTTATCGCCGCAAATAATGCGTCACCAAATTCCCTCGCCTTTGAATACCTCTCAGCCGGATTAAATGCCAGCGCCTTTATCAAAACCGCATCTACGCCGGCCAAAAGTTCCGGTCGGACGTCCGACGGTTTTAGCGTTAATCCCGATCGCTGGGCTCGGGTAATTTCTTTCAGGGTTTCGCCTTCGAAAGGCATCCGCCCCGTCAGCATCTCATATGCGACCACCGCCAGTGAATAGACGTCGCTGGCTATCGTGGCAACCCGGCCATCAAGTATTTCCGGGGCCTTGTAGCCTACGTTATGTTCTGTCGGATGGCCGTCCGAGGTGCCAAAATTGACGAGCTTTGTAAGTTCAGAATCACCATCGCCAATATCAATTATCAAATTATCGGCTCTGATGTCTCGATGTAAAATACCTTCCTGATGAGCTTCATTGAGGCCGCTTGCAGCCTGGCGAATGACACGCCCGGCTCGATCCTCCTTAAAATAACCATGGATGCTTAAGATATCGTCGACTGAGAGAGCATCCACGTATTCACTGATCAGAAAATTCGTGCCATCTGCAAACTCACCCGAATCAATAAGCCTGGCAATATTTGGGTGACTGAGGTGCGAAAGAGAAATTCGCTCTTCTGCGAGCATACTGTCGACGATCTCGTCCGACTCAGACGCATCTAGAATGCGCACAAGCACCTTTTTATCGTCCGCGAGCCTGTCGTCGGCAACGAACGCTAACCCTGTTTCGTCGCCACCCAAAAACTCAACGACCTTATAACGCCCTTTCACAGTGCGACCAACAAGGCTATCGGGATCATCAAGATCGATCTCAGGTGCAAAATTCGACTGTTTATATCCATCGCCGAGATCAACGTGGCCTGCAGGGATCTCGTAAGGGTTTACTTTGCGAACCGAGCCCGTGGGAACCGGCGGAGCTATCGGGGTTGTTTCAGGCGGCTCGGCCAATGCCGGCATCGGCGGAGCCTCAAAAGGTAGCGAGGCTTTAGGTTCAAAGTCGATCACATCGAGCTCAAAGAACGCGTCGTTGTCTGCTGGTTCAGGCGTGTGTTCTTTAATTTCAGAAACAATAAATTTCGGTGCATCCGGGATCGTATCTTCCAGGTCGGCAATTGCGCCCATTTTAGG
>JBGAVK010000100.1:0-5089 GCA_044228165.1 Pyrinomonadaceae bacterium
ATTGTTCGCCAAACTTGACATATAATCAAAGTTAAAGGATTTTATGTAGTCAATAAGATAATCTAATCGCACCTGCGAGAATGAGTCGATCTATGGAAATACGACAACTCAGGGCATTTCTGGCCATTGCCGAAGCCAAGACTTTCACGGCCGGAGCGCGCCGCGTCAACGTCACACAGGCGGCGATCTCAATGCAGATCAGACAGCTCGAGGACGAGGTTGGGTTGCAGCTATTTACACGAACGCCGCGGCGGGTGATCCTGACCGAAGCTGGCGAATATCTGCTCGATCGCGCTCGCAAGATCCTCCGCGAACACGACACTGCCATTGCTGAGATCGCCGAACTCGGCGGTATCGAACACGGACGGCTGCGGATCGGAAGCGCATCGGCGGAGTTTGCCACCCTGCAGCTGCCGCATATCTTGCAGGGGCTGCGTGAGAAGTTTCCAAATTCGGAACTCGGCGTAAGCGCCGGAACGAGTCAGGCTCTGGTCGATAAGATAATGCACGGCGAGATCGACATCGCTTTTGTCTCTCTGCCGGTTGATAATTCGTCTATCACGACCGATCTGTTGTTTAGCGATGAGATCGTCGCGATAGCCCACCCGAGCCATCCGCGCGCGAATGAAAAGTTTGTAAGCGCTGCGGCGCTTGCGGGCGAATCGTTGATCCTGGGCGAACGCGGCGGCAATACGCGGCGAATGATCGACGATTTTTTTAACGCCGCTAACGTCCGTCCGCACGTTGTTATGGAGCTTTCGCGTCAGGAAGCGGTCAATCAAATGGTCGAAAATAATCTCGGTGTCGGAACCGCCGGAGCCAAGACCATCGCGGACGAGATCCGCGAAGGCCGCCTCATCTCATGGATGATCGAGGGAGCCGAGATCAATTGGGAACTGGGGCTTGCTCGGCTAAGAGGCGGTTATTTTTCGCCGATCGCGAAAGAGTTCGTAAAGCTCTGCAAAGAGAGTTTCGTTGAAAGAGAAAAGCGACTGAAAGTTGGGAAATAGATCTACCGCAGAGGCGCGGAGACGCTGAGATATGGAAATGGATCGTTCTATTTGGTTAAGGCGACGCTTTGCTGTCGATCGGTTGTTTGTTTCTCTGTGTCTCTGCGTCTCTGCGGTTCAGATCACCTTTTCGCAAGGATCGCCGGTCGCGAAGCCAGAGTCTGTCGGGATGAATTCCGCCAGGCTTGCTCTGATCGATGAGCTTGTAAATGCGGACATTGCGGCCAAAAAGCTCCCCGGTGCGGTCGTGCTGGTTGGACACAAAGGCAAGATCGTCTTTCGCAAGGCTTTCGGCAACCGCTCGCTCGTGCCGACGGTTGAGAAGATGACGGTCGATACGATCTTTGACCTCGCTTCGCTTACCAAACCGATCGCGACCGCGACGTCGATAATGATCCTCGTCGAGCAAGGCAAACTGCGGCTCAATGACACGGTCGGCAAATTTATCCCCGACATCGACGACGAACGGGCTAAGACGATAACGATCCAACAGCTTCTGACACATACCTCAGGCTACGCTCCCGATTTTGACCTCAAAGAAAAATGGACCGGCCGCGAGGGAATGCTCGCCGCTCTTAAAAAAGAAAAGCTGCGTTCGGCTCCGGGGACGAGGTTTGTTTATTCGGATATTGGGTTTATTGTGTTGGGCGAGATCATTGAACGAATATCAAAAACTTCACTTTTTTTTGCTACCCTAAAACTGTCCGGACAAGCGTTTACTGGCGCTAGCTACTTTAATGCGTTTCAGGATTTTGATTCGACGACGAATCCCTTCAGAAAACTATTCGCTCCCACAGAGGATGTGCGTGGGCAAAATAGTTATCTCGGATCGAAATTCGAGGGTAGCGTCACGGACGGCGATGCTATCTTGCGGGGACAGGTACACGATCCAACTGCTTTCCGAATGGGAGGAGTTGCAGGCCACGCCGGGCTGTTCTCGAACGCCGACGATCTCGCTCGCTACTGCCAAATGCTCCTGAACGGCGGAACCCTTGATGGCAAACGCGTTTTGTCGGCTCAAACGATCTCGCGGATGACCGCACCGATCGTTGTTTCCGAATCGGGCGATGCTCGCGGGCTTGGGTGGGACATTAATACTTCGTTCTCGTCGAATCGCGGCGATCTGTTTCCGCTCGGATCGTTTGGGCATACGGGTTTTACGGGGACGAGCGTTTGGATCGACCGGGTTTCGCAGACGTTTGTCGTCTTCCTATCGAACCGCGTTCACCCCGACGGCAAAGGCGATGTCGGGCCGCTGCGGGCTAAGGTAGCGACGGTTGTCGCGTCGGCGGTCGAGGATACGCCGATCGAAAAATATAAGCAGGCAGAGGCCGAATATAATGCATCGGTCGCGGCTCAGATACCGAAATTCGCAGAGAATTTTCGACGTTCTTCGGCCGGAGCGCAGGCGTCCCCGCCTGCATCGACGTCGAATAGCTCAAATGTAAGGGCACCCGAGACGGGTGCATTCCCGGCGAAGAGCGTCGCGAACGGCATCGACGTACTCGAAAGGAACGCGTTCAGGGAATTGCAAGGATTAAGGATCGGGCTTGTGACCAATCACACAGGCCGGAACCTCGCTGGGAAGCAGACCATCGACATTCTAAATGAAGCAAAAAATCTGAAACTCATTGCGTTGTTCGCGCCTGAGCATGGTATTCGAGGGCTGCTGGATGACAAGGTCAGCGACAGTGTCGATGAAAAGACCGGCGTTCCGATCTATTCGCTTTATGGTGAGACGCGACGTCCAAAACCGGAACAGTTAGCAGGCCTCGATGCGATCGTTTATGACATTCAGGATATCGGAACGCGATTCTATACTTACACGGCGACGCTCAAAAATGTGATGGAAGAGGCCGCAAAGGCCGGAAAACCGGTGTTCGTGCTCGACAGGCCAAATCCGCTCGGCGGCGTTAGCGTTGAAGGCCCGATCGCCGACGAGGACAAACTTTCGTTCATCGCGGCTCACACAACACCGGTCCGCTACGGGCTGACGATCGGTGAGCTCGGAGTGATGATGAACGCCGAACGAAAGATCGGAGCAGACGTTCGCGTGATCAAAATGGAGGGTTGGACGCGTTCGATGTGGTTTGACGAGACGGGCCAGACATGGATCAACCCAAGCCCGAATATGCGCTCGCTGACAGAAGCGACGCTCTATCCCGGTATCGGCCTGCTTGAAACAACCAATGTCAGCGTAGGGAGGGGAACGGACACTCCTTTTGAAATCGTCGGAGCTCCGTGGATCAATGGACGCGATCTGGCGGCATATCTTAACGGCAGAAATATAGCGGGCGTCAGGTTCGTAGCCGTTAGGTTCAAGCCAAACACATCGGTCTTTAAGGACGAAGAATGCGGCGGCATAAACATCATCATTACCGACCGTAAGGCGTTCGATTCGTTCGCGATGGGCATTGAGATCGCGGCCGCTTTGCGTAAGCTGTATGCAAATGGCTGGCAGGTCGATAAGTATCTACGCCTGCTCGTCAACCAGGCGATCCTCGAAGCGGTTAAACGAGGCGATTCACCCGAAAATATCGAAAAATTGATAAGACCGAAAAAAGACGAATTTTTCGTCCGCCGGGCACCATATTTGCTTTACAAATAACTGGGTTAGGTTTATAACAGAACCGTTAATTCACATTTTCGCAACAACCTGTGCTTTTTCAATGGTTTCGCAAAAACTATCGGTTTCGCCGTAACTTTTGCGATAACGAAAATTTGGACACATCTCCATTCGTTCAAATTATTCTTATGGAAAATGTGAAAACCGACATTCTAATTCTGCGAGGGTAAACAAGAAAATGAACATAAAATCGATATTTTTCGCCGGGGCATTCATTATGGTCATGGCCGCGGCGGCAATAACTGTAACGGCCCAGGACATTACCGGTTCGATCGTTGGTTCCGTTAAAGATAGTACGGGGGCTGCAATTCCCGGAGCGACCGTCACGGCGACGATCCCCAGTCAGGGAAACAGACAGATCCGACGGGTCACGACCAATGACGATGGCGTTTTTTCGATGCCTAATGTGCCCGTAAGTACTTACGCCGTGACTATCGAAGCGGCCAATTTCAAAAAGCGAATTCAAAGCGAAGTTAAGGTTGAGATCGGGCTTCGCAGATCTGTCGATGTCGTACTGGAGGCCGGGAACATCTCTGAGGTGGTCACTGTCGAAGCAGGTGACATAGCGGTCGAATCGAGCATCCCGCAGAATTCCTCGACGATCACGGGAAGTCAGGCTACAGAATTGTCGATCAATAACCGAAACTGGGTCCAATTCATCACGCTTGCACCCGGCGTTTCAAACAATCTGGCCGATCTTGTGCCGGTTGGCAACTTCAGCCCGGATGGTTCGCCAAATATCATGTCGATCTCGGTCAATGGTGCCCGCCAAAGCCAAAATACCTATACGGTCGATGGTGCGGACATTACGGACCGAGGAGCAAACATCACTATCCAGGCGTCGCCAAGCCTCGATTCGATTGGTGAGTTAAAAGTCCTGCGTTCCCTGTACCCGGCAGAATCAGGGCGCAGTGGTGGCGGCCAGATCAATGTGGTCACAAAGAGCGGGACTGATAAATTTCACGGCACACTCTTTGAATTTGTCCGAAATGAAAAGCTTAATGCAAATTCATTCCTGATCAATCGAAATAAGACCAACGGCGTCGATGCCAATGGTAAAGCGATACGTCCCCCGTTTCGTTACAACAATTATGGATTTACGATCGGCGGTCCGGTTTATTTCTTCAATTTTGGTGAGAATGACGGCGGTTTCTTCCGCCGGTACAAGCGGACCTTCTTCTTCTTTTCAGAAGAACAGCGAAAGGATCGCCGGTATTCGCTCTTGAGCGGCAACGCCCCGACGGCCGGGATGCGTCAGGGAATATTCACCAATCCAATTTGTATTAGTGCTTCACAAACCGCCGCAAGCGTCAGGACATGTAACCAGATACTCCCTGCCGGACAAGCTCTTTCGAGCCTTATAGCTTACAATCCGACATCGCTTCAGTATTTACAGAATATTTATGCAAAGATGCCGGTGCCTCAGAATGGGACCCTTTTGACGTCAACCGGC
>JBGAVK010000018.1:0-21991 GCA_044228165.1 Pyrinomonadaceae bacterium
TATACATCTGCGATGCATTAAAAAGTGAACGGGCTAAATGAAGACGAAATTCCGGGTTCTTAGGATTATCGATCACCGCCAATGCAAACTCCTCAACGGCCTTATCCCATTGCTCAGAAGCCTCGTACTGCAAGCCTGCTTTGAAATGCTTCTTACCGTCGTTGATGCCCAGAGCTGCAACGGGCGACATTAGTGCCAACAACAAGAGAATGCTTAAAAATATGCGGGTATGGTTCGATCTGATCATAACTTTTCTACGGTGTCTTTGGGACAAAACTTCAAGAGCCTTTTGAACTGAATCATTTACACGCACATCTGCGCCTAAAGTTCCGTTATTTTGAAAGCGGGGCCTTCGGATAAATTACTTGTAATTTTCGGTTTATTGCTCGAAAAATGCAACCTAAAAAGGAAGAACGCAAAATGGCCGATAGTCTATTTCAACTGTCGGCGCAGCAGATCGAGAGCCGCCTGACTGGCACGCCAGCGGATCAAATAACGGTCGCCGGGGAGAACGATCTTGATCGATTTCACGCCCAACGGCCCAGCATAACCCAAAAAAACCGTTCCGACAGGCTTTTCATCACTGCCGCCATCCGGGCCCGCAATTCCAGTAACGGACACCGCATGGTCAGTGCCAGCATAATTTCTCATTCCTGCGGCCATTGCCTCGGCACATTCGGCGCTAACTGCACCGTGAGTTGCTAGAATTTGCTCCTGGACACCGAGCGTCCGCATTTTCGCGGCGTTCGAATACGTTACCGCAGCTTCCATAAAGTAGGCTGACGAGCCCGGAGTCTCGGTTAGCCGTCTCGCGATCAATCCGCCGGTACAGCTTTCCGCGACGGCGACCGTTTCGCAACGCTTTTTCAAGAGTCGACCGACGACCTCCTCCATCGTTTCGCCATGCGTCGAGAAGACCGATGGCCCCAACGCCGTCGCGAGTTCGTGTGCCAATTTATCTGAGGTTTCTTTTGCTTCGGCAGGGTCAGCCGACGACGCGGCAATATGGATCTCTACTTCGCTCCGGTTAAATAAGATTGAGGTCTGGACGTTCGGATACGCCGTATAGATCGGAGCGGCGATCTCATCGACAGCCGATTCGCCTTTGCCCGAAACTTTCAAAATGCGGCGGCTTACGTGGAATTCGCCGGCGATCTCACGCAGTTTCGGGTACACGTGAGCAAGAAACATTGGCTGATTTTCACGCGGCGGGCCGGGCAGCACGACCAGGAACTTTTCACCAACCTTCGAGAGCATCCCGACGGCGCTCCCATTCGGGTTCGGCAGTATTTCGGCACCTTCGATGACAAAGGCCTGCCGTTTGTTTATCTCAGGCATTTCGCGTCCCCATGCACGGAACCTTTCGCGCAGATGCTGTTCGATCTCTTCGTGGTAAACGAGAGTTAAGCCCAAAGCCGCCGCAGTGAATTCGCGGGTTATATCGTCGGACGTCGGCCCAAGCCCGCCAGTTGTTATCACAATATCGGAGCGTCCGATAGCGTCCCTGACAGTTTCCTCAAGTCGAGCGCCGTCATCGCCGACGATGGTCTTGAGCATTACCTCGATGCCGATATCGTTTAGCTTTTCCGTCAGCCAAAGGCTGTTGGTGTCGGTCTTTGTCGGGGTGAGGAGTTCAGAACCGATCGCAATGATCTCTGCTGACAACATATAAATTCATTTGCTCGTGAATCAAACGAAAATGGCTATATTTACTGCTTTTCGGATTATTTTCATTTTTTCGCGGGCAATATATCTTAGTCCTTAAATATTTCCACCACCGGCTTACCCTCAGCGTTTATATATGCCCGGTACATACCTGGCGAATTGAACGAGATCGCCATATTGCCAAATTTGTCCATCGCGATCACACCGCCATCGCCGCCCATCTTTTGCAGCTTTTGCTGAATAACAAGATCAGCTGCCGCCTGGATCGGCATGCCCCGGTATTCCATCAAAGATGCGATGTCGCGGGCGACTCCGAGACGGATAAAGTACTCGCCCCAACCGGTCGCCGAAACTGCACACGTGTTGTTGTTTGCGTATGTTCCGGCTCCAATTATCGGCGCGTCCCCGACACGTCCGAACCTCTTATTTGTCATTCCGCCGGTGGATGTTCCGGCAGCAAGATTACCATCTTTATCGAGAGCTACCGCACCCACAGTCCCAAATCGATTTTGCGGCTGTCGAGCTGCCGGCATTTGATCGCCCAAGGTAATTGTAGTCTTGATATTGCCATTTTTGTTGTCAGACTTTGTGTTTTTAGGTTTTGCTTCTTTGGCTTTCTTTTCCCGTTCTTCTTTTAGGATCTGCTGCAGAGAATCCCATCGCTGCTGTGTCCAAAAGTACTTCGGGTTTACCATTTCGATGCCTTGCTGGACGGCGAATTTCTCGGCACCGTCGCCGACCATCATCACGTGCGGGCTCTTCTCCATGATCGCCCGAGCAAGCGTGATCGGATTCTTGACGTGATGAAGGCCCGCCGCCGCTCCGGCCGCGAGCGTCCGGCCGTCCATTATCGACGAATCAAGCTCGTTTTTGCCGTCATTTGTAAAGACTGCACCTCTGCCGGCGTTAAAATGCGGGTCATCCTCGAGTATGCTGATAGCGATCTCGACGGCATCGAGGCTCGACTTGCCAGCCTGCAATGCTTTATACCCTGCCATTACAGCCTTTTCTAGCGCTTCCCGATATTCCTTTTCTTTTTCAGGCGTCAAAGAAGCCCTTTCTATCACCCCGGCACCGCCATGGATGATAAACCCAAGCCTCGGATTCTGTGGAGATTGAAGCTGTGTGGTCTCGCTGTATCCCCCTTTTTGTGCAGGCGAAAGCGAGGGTAACACAGTTAAACAGATCGCAAGTATGAAAGCCATCATTCGCATAAATCAATTAGTTCAATTCGAGTTAAGAAGATTCAATACCATCTTCATATCTTCCCAGACCTCGCGTTTCTTATGCGGGTCGCGAAGTAGATACGCTGGGTGAAATGTCGGCATCACTTTTGTGCCCCGATAGTCGTGAAACTGACCGCGAAGCTTGCCGATCGGGACCTTTGTTTCGAGAAGATTCTGGGCCGCTGTCGCGCCGAGAACGACGATGACCTTCGGCTTGACCACCTCTATCTCTCTCAAAAGAAACGGCTTGCACACTGCGGATTCTTCCGGAGCAGGCGCCCGATTCTCGGGCGGACGGCAGCGGTTAATGTTACCGATAAAGACTTCGCTGCGTTTCAGTCCCATCCCTTTTTCGATGATATCGGTGAGCAGTTGCCCTGCTCGCCCGACAAAAGGTTCGCCTTTTAGATCTTCATCAGCACCAGGGGCCTCGCCGACGAACATCAGTTCGGCGTTGAAATTGCCAACACTATTCACCACCTTGCTCCTGCCCAAAGCGTGCAAAGCACACCGCCGACAATCCGGTCCGATCTCATTCCTGATCTTTTGTACTTCGATAGCCTGTTCACTCATATTTGTCCCAGCCGTCGCAGCCAATGAAGCATCGAGTCCAACTGGTTCGCTGGTCCGGACCGGACCGACCTTTGATAATTTGGATAGTGAAGGTAATTCGGCAAGCCGCGAGCCTCGCGGGCTCGAAGGCACGACTTTCGGCGGCGCGGCTGCAAATTCCGGGAAAGCTTCTGGGGATCTTTCCACCGGCACTGATTCTGATAAAGTTCTGGAAACGGCCCCCAGCTCCGGCAGTGAGACCTCGAGCGAATCGACGCCTAGCTCTTGCAAATAAAGCACTTGCTCCCGGACATCGGCGATTAAATCGCTTAAATCAGCCTTATGTGACATAGACAATTTGCCGAAAAACTAAGACTTCGAAGGCTTAGCGGCCGCCTTCTTTTTCCGCAGTTTGACGATCTGATCCAATAATTTGTCCGCCAATTGCCTCTTCGACATCAGGGGCAGATCCTGCTTGCCCCCGAGGTGGGTCAAAATAGTGGCAATATTTGTATCGGTATTAAACCCTGCACCGGTTTTAGTGATGTCATTAGCGACAACCAGATCGAGCTTTTTCTTCTTCATTTTCGAACGTGCATAGCCGATCACATCGTTTGTTTCCGCGGCAAATCCGACCACGATCATGCCTTCCGGACGACTTTCCGAGACCTTTGATAATATGTCCGGCGTCTTTTTGAGTTCGAGGATCATAAAATCGCGGCCGTCTTTTTTGATCTTACCTTCGGCCGCGTTAGCCGGAGCATAATCAGCCACTGCTGCTGCACCAACAAAAACCGTCGCACTTGGTAATTCTTTCATTACAGCGTCATGCATCTCTTCAGCGGAAATTGCGCGAATGGCCCTAACATTTGTCGGAGGATCGACGGTCGTAACGCCCACGACAACGGTTACGTCGGCACCTCGTGCCGCAGCCGCCTCAGCAACCGCAAAGCCCATCTTGCCCGACGAATGGTTAGAGATAAACCGAACCGGATCGATCGCCTCGCGTGTTCCGCCGACTGTGATCAATATTCGCTCGCCCATCAGGTCTGGGCTCCCCTTTTTACGGAGGAGGGGTTGCGGGGTTTCGACGACGGGGTGGTTCTCGTGGGCTGGCGAGGAGAACCCAGTCGCTATCGCTCCCGATTCTGACAAGAGCTTCAATGCCTGCGCGATAATATTCTCCACATCCTCCAGTTTCCCAGTCCCGACAGTCTTACATGCAAGCTCCCCGGCAACCGGCTCGACAAAATGAACCCCATCCTTTCGAAGCTGATCAACATTACGCCGTGTCGCGCTTTGTTCCCACATTGTCGTGTTCATCGCCGGAGCGATCATCACCGGAGCCGTCGTCGCGAGATATGTAGAGGAAAGAAAATCGTCAGCCACACCGTTTGCGAATTTTGCAATGATATTCG
Organism: Pyrinomonadaceae bacterium; assembly: GCA_044228165.1. GTDB lineage: Bacteria > Acidobacteriota > Blastocatellia > Pyrinomonadales > Pyrinomonadaceae > OLB17. The sequence goes on from JBGAVK010000018.1 coordinate 4,862, forward strand.
CCGTCGCCGGAACGATCAGCAATAGATCGATATTCTGTGAAAAATTAATATGCGCGATCGGATCGGGATTTTGTGGGTCGTAATCGTCAACGATCACATGCTTATCAGTCAGCGCCCGAAACGTCAGCGGCCGTACGAACTCCGTCGCATGCCTCGTCATCGCAACCGACACCTCACAGCCTGCCTTTTGCAGCGCACGCATCACCTCGACCGCCTTGTAGGCCGCGATACCGCCCGAAACGCCTAATCCTATTCTAAACTCCGACATTAAGTGAAAATTCTACTATAGAAATCTACAAATTGCGGATTTTTGGCGAGAAGTTCTACCTCCTCCCTTGCCCACGGGGAGTAACCATTCGCTGGATCGGCAACCTCTACCACAAATCTTTCCCAGTCTACCCATTTCACATCGTTGACCTCATTCGGATTTGGCTTGGGCTGAGCTGAAGTAAATCCAACAAAGACCGGACAGATCTCATTCTCGACGACGCCATCTTTTTCGGCGCGGTAGCGGAAATCGGGGAGGATCAAGTGGAGTTTGTCGACCCGCATTCCGAGTTCGCATTTCAGGCGGCGGCGGGCGGCGGCTTCAATGGATTCGTGGAGCATGACGTGGCCGCAGCACGAGTTTGACCAGACGCCGGGCCAAGTTTTTTTGGTGAGAGCACGCTGCTGGAGCAGGAGCTCGCCTTGGTCGTTGAAGAGGAAGACTGAGAAGGCACGATGGCGTCGGGTCTCTCCGTCGTGAGCCGGCAGCTTTCTTGCGGTTCCGATCGGATTATTGTTTTCGTCAACATAAACGATCATGTCGTCAAAGGCGTAGTGATATTTCTTGTAAAAAACTGCAAGCAAAGCCATCACGACGATCCCGATCACGAGCGGTCGATACATTCCAGAGAAAAACGCGATAAAGGTCCAAAATGAAACAATAAAGAACGTGCTCGAGATCATCTGAGCTGGGGCGGGCAGCAAAGGCTTTTTGAACGCAAAAAATATTTCAAGGGCTAATCCCGCGATGGCCCCGGAAAAAAGCCAACCGATAAAATTTGAAAACGGTACGCCGTAGTAATAACCCCCGCCTTCATAGCGCCAGAATCCTATCTTCACTGCTCCGGGATCGAGGACAAGATCAAAAATAACAAGAAGGACCGCGACCAACACGATCCTGGCGACCCACAGCCAGTCGCTCACTGCCAACCGGGCCGCGATCGCATACGCCGCCAAAACCAAAGGCGTCCACGCCAGAAAAACAGTCCAAGGCGTATAACCAAACAACCGATATCCTAACAGATCCGAATACCCGAAATGCCCGTACGGAAAGCCCGTAATGATCGCACTTGTCTCAATGACCAAAGCCAAAACGCCCACCAGGACGAATAGTAAAACTGCGTCGCGTCGCCCGAGCCAGTACACTGCCGCCCAGAAGCACGGCGCCGCAAAGAGGACGACATTTATCCCTGAAACGAACGCCAGATCGGTTGGGATGACGACGTTGGCCATAAAGAACCCACTTGTCGCCAATATCGCGAGTATGATCAATATTGGTACTAAAAGCTTCATTCGACTTAAATGTTCGTCGCTGTTGCCTGGCACCCAGGCGAGGTCACCTGTGGTCCGGCCGTTGAGTTCGTTATACTACTTTCGATGCGTTTTCTCCTCAAGGTTAGCCGTCCCCGTTTTTGGTCATACGTCTTCGGACCTTACCTGGTCGGCGTCGTTTGCGGTGCCGCTGACCGCACGGACCTGATGGGCGTCGGGCCCGCGATGTTTGCCCTTTATTTTCTTTTCCCGGCGAACCTGCTCATTTACGGCGTTAATGACATTTTCGATTACGACACCGACAAGCTGAACACCAAAAAGGACACTTACGAAGAGCTCGTCACGCCAGACCGCCGAAAGATGCTGACGGCCTGTATACTCGCTCTAAATTTACCATTCTTGATCGCAGCAATATTTTTTGCCCCTGAGACTCTGCCGTCTACAGGTCGGTTTCCCGGATCTGGTGTGATCGCGGCCTCCGTCTGCTGGATCGCCGCCATGCACGCATATTCGGCGATTCCTGACATCGAAGCCGATAAGGCTGCGGGTTTAGGCACCGTCGCGACCTTTTGCGGACCATATTTTACACTTGCGATCTGTGCCGCATTATACTTCGCCGCTGCTGTGATCTCTTTCGACTACCTCGGCTTTACCGGTCTTCTGATCGGGTTTGCCTATGTATTTCTTATGCTCGCCTCGGTAATATCTTACAGAAATGGCCGCCTTTTTAAGCTATACAAGACCTTTCCAATGATAAACACGGTCGCCGGGTTCGTTTTGTTTTGGCAGATCGCATTTTCGAAATTTTTTTAGCCTAAGACGACAAGGAGATCCCGAAGAATCGGTTTCGGGACTCGCTGTCCTCAACGGCTCAAATTGATTCCAAGGGCTCTGCCGACGTTATCCCATGCACCCGTTTGTAAGCAAGTTCTGCACTGATCAGGCAGATCTGCGTTCCAATTCCCGGATTCGTTCCCGCTCCTACATAAAACAGGTTCTCGACCTTTTTCGATTTATTCTTAGGCCGGAAGATCGCCGTCTGCCGCAGCGTGTGAGCTAGACCAAGTGCCGACCCCCTGAACGCGTTGTAATCGACCCCAAAATCCGCGACCGTGTAAATTCTCTTGTACTCGATCTTCTCACGAAGCCCGGGGAGGTTCATCTCGGTTTCCATCAACGCCAAAACGCGATCGGCATAAGAGTCTTTTTCCGATTCCGATATTTCCAACCCCGACGCGATCGGCACGAGGACGAACAAATTCTCTTTCCCTTCAGGAGCCACAGACGGATCGGTCACGCTAGGAGCACATACATATAACGACGGTTCGTCCGGCAGCCGCGGGTCCTTATATATATCGTCAAAGTTCTTTCGCCAGTCCTCAGAAAACAGCAGATTGTGATGTATCAGCGAAGGCAGCTTTTCGCTCACGCCAAGATACATAATGAAGGCCGACGGAGCCATCGTGCGTTTTTGCCAGTATTTTTCTTTGTGGGTCTGCTGTGGAATGTCGAGCAATTTTGTCTCGGTGAACCACATATCGGCGTTTGAGATAACCAGATCGGCGTCGATAACTTCGCCGCCTTCGAGTTTCACGCCCACCGCCTTTCCATCGAGGACGACGATCTTCTCGACTGGGGAATTCGTCCGTAGAACTGCTCCATTCTTCTCCGCGATGTTCGCGAGAGCCCTTATCAGCTCATAAAACCCACCTTGCGGGTAAAACACGCCCTGGTTAAAATCCATGTGCGACATCAGGTTATACAGCGCGGGAGCTTCGTACGGCGAGGTGCCGAGGAAGACCATCGTGTATTCCATGACCTGCTGGAGTTTTTTCGAGGTGAAAAACTTCGACACGAATTTGTGCATCGTCGAAAAGACCGACAGCTTTTGCCCCTCGGTCATCACGCGTTTGTTAAAAAAATCCCAAATGCGGTCGTAGTTCTTAAACATGAAGCTCTGGGTCGCGACCTCATATTGATATTTCGACTGCTTTAAATACGCCCGCAGTTTATCTCCCGCTCCCGGCTCGATCGCGTCGAATGTCGCAGTATCAATATCGATATTCGAGTTTATATCCAGCGGATCGCCATTGTTACGAAAGAAAATGCGGTAAGACGGGCCGAGTTTTACCAGATCGAGATGATCCTCGACCTTTTCGCCGACAAGGTTAAAGTAATGCTCAAAAATATCCGGAGCCAAATACCACGACGGCCCCATATCAAACTTAAATCCGTCCGCCTGGAAGATATTCGCCCGCCCGCCCAGGTTGGCGTTCTTTTCGACAACTGTGACGTCGTAGCTTTTCCTAGAGAAAAGTCCTGCCGCCCCAAGGCCGCCAATTCCCGCACCGATAATTACAACTTTCTTATTCATAAACGCCGACCAAAGCCTTTACCGTCAGCCTAATTTTCTGCATCAATGTGGTACGCACGCGGCCGAGATATACGTTGTAGTTCACTCGCTCGATCTCGTCGAGTATCGCCTTGTAAAGCATATACGAGACCTTTACGGCGAGGCGGCCACGCCATGCAAGCATTGGAATACCTGGAAGTGCCTCGCGATAGATCTGCCGGTTTCTTTCGATCTGAAACCTCATAAATGCGACGAATCTGTCGTCGTAAACTCGATCCCGTATATCGTCCAATGTCATGCCAAACTGCCGCAGCTCGTCGAGCGGCATATAAACCCGCCCTAATTCCTCCTGATCCTGTCGAATATCGCGCAAAAAATTGGTCACCTGAAACGCGTATCCGAGCTGCTTTGCATGATAGAACGCATCGTGGGACGAATATCCGACTATACGCGTCACAATCAGACCGATTACGCCCGCGGAGCCGTACATATATTCTTCGAGCTCGGTGTAACTTTCATAGGTGAACTTCTCTTCGTCGAGGAACATCGACCTGAGAAACGCCTCGCCATCGGTCACCGGTATTTCAAATTTTTTGAACGCCCAGACGATCGCATTCATGACCTCATCGTCGCTGTCGCCTGCATTCATCGCGTCGAGCCAGCTTTGGCGATAGGCCTCGAGTTTAGCGAGCGTCTCTTGCTTCGCTCCCTTGTTCGGGTCGTCAACTATCTCGTCCGGGATCCGCGCGAACGAATATATCGCGTAGATGCCGTTTCGGACCTCTCGTGGAAAGAACTGCGTAGCAAAATAATAGCTCGTCCCATAGTGGCGAGTTATTTCTCTGCATTTTCCCAGACCCGATTCGAGGAATTCGGCATCTGTTCGATCGATTAATTCTTCCATTCGTCGAGCTAATAGTTTATTGTATCAGCCAAACTACACGTCTTCGGCTCAATTGCCTTAACGGATTCGAAATCGAGAGTACTTTCGAATTAATATTTCGCTTTTTCGAATCCGATAGACCAATTGACGCGAAGACAATGGTGAATTCACATATGACGGCTCTCGTTGAAACACGCTTAAATGCACTCGCCCGATTCGTTGAAAGGCATCGCCCTGCGGCAGAAGCCGCACTCGAGGCACACCTGCCGGTCGCCCCCTCCTTTGTCAACAGGCGATTTAACGCGGCTGTGCGGCAATCGATATTTCCGGGCGGCAAGCGGCTACGGCCGATTCTAACGCTTGTTGGGGCGGAATTGTGCGGTGGCTATGCCGCTGAAGCAATGCATTCGGCGGTGGCGGTCGAATTCGTCCACAGCAGTTCGCTCATCTTCGATGATCTGCCGTGCATGGACGATTCCCCCGAGCGAAGAGGTAAGGCCGCCCTGCATGTCGAATACGGTGAAGCGATGGCTGTGCTCGTGGCGATCGGATTTTTGAACTCGGCGTATAGGCTGGTCACGCTTGACCACGAAGGTAGCCCCGCAACTGCGATGCTCGCAATCGACGAACTCGTCGATTGTATCGGCCCTTCCGGGATGATCGGCGGCCAGGCACTCGACCTCACATCGCCCGACAGCCCCGCTTCGGTGGTTAATCTTAAGACCTCGTCGTTGATACGCTTAGCTCTGAGGCTGGGCGCCATAAATGCTGGCGCAAGCGCCGATGAACTAACGGCCCTTTCGCATTTTGCAGAGTTGCTCGGCGACGCTTATCAGACGAGCGATGACCTTATCGACGCCGTTCAGGACGGCAAAACTAACGGCACTCTCGGTAAACTGTCCGCCACTCTTGCAAAAACGGCGTCCGAAGCCCGGCTCGTGTTGACGAACAATTTCGCTCCGTGCGAGTCTAGAGATTGCCTGAGCGACCTGATAGACTACGTCGCCACCCGCAAACTCTGATGCCTGAAACAATTTTCTCGGAAATCATTTTTTCCGGCCATATATTCGACATAAAGCGCGACCGCGTCAGCGAAAACGGCACCGAATACACCCGCGAGGTGGTCGTGCATCGCGGCAGCGCTGTGATCGTACCGGTCTTTGATGACGAAACGGTCGCTCTCGTCCGTCAATACCGCCACGCTGCCGGCAAATTCCTACTCGAAGTCCCAGCCGGATCGCTCGACGAAGGCGAAGACCCCGCCGAAGGCGCTGCTCGCGAACTCGTCGAAGAGGTCGGCGTCACTGCCGCTCACTTCGAAAAGTTGAGCGAATTCTACGTTTCGCCCGGATTTTTGACCGAAAAGATGTTCGTGTTCCTTGCAACAGGTTTGACCGAGGTCGGCCAGCAGCTCGAATCGGACGAATTCATCGAGCTCGTTCGCGTAACATTTCCTGAGGCGTTTTCGAAGATCCGCAGCGGCGAGATCGAAGAGGCAAAAACGATCATAGGCCTTATAACGGCGGGCTCGCGATACGGCCACTCGCTTTAAACGTCCGCTTTAAACAAACGGCATCTTTAAGTGTTTTCTTGTTTTAAACACTAAGGCTTATGCATTCGCTTTAAATTTGGCACCCAGACCCCATCGTTCGGCCGACTAGTTCCAGGGCGACCCCAGCACAGAAATCCCCCTCTCCGCACTTGACCTATTACGCGTATATCGATATCCTGTCAGTTCGCAATTTTGCGGAAATTTCTATTTGTGTGTGTGAATATGAGTAATACTTACTTTCCTAGCGGAAAAGGTTTGGCAGACAACAGGAAATGGCTCGTCGTTGACGCTAAGGGCAAAACGGTAGGCCGTCTGGCGACCGAGGTCGCACGGATCCTGTCAGGAAAGAACAATCCGGCTTGGACGCCGTTCCTCGATATGGGCGACCACTGCGTTGTCATCAACGCCCGTCACGCCGTATTTACCGGTGCTAAGGACGATCAGAAGATCTATTACCGCCATACGCTCTATCCCGGCGGCCTGAGAGAAACGACCGTCAAAGAAATGTTTGCGACCAAGCCTGAAAAGGTCATCGAGCTCGCGGTTCGCGGCATGCTGCCGAAAACCAAGCTTGGTAAGGCAATGGCAAAGAAACTGAAGGTTTACGCCGACGCGGAGCACAAACACATCGCTCAAAAACCGGAGGCGAGGGAGATCTAGTCGCGAGTCTGGAGTCATAAGTCTTGAGATGGACTTTCGACACCAGACCACTGACTCCAGACTAATTTTATGGCAGACATCCAGTATTACGGCACAGGCCGCAGAAAAACTTCGACAGCACGCGTTTACCTTCGCCCGGGCAGCGGCAAGATCGTCGTCAACAAACGCGATTTTGACTCGTATTTCCCTAACGAAGCATTGCGTATGATAATTCGCCAACCGCTCAACCTGACCGAGTCGGTCGAGAAATTCGACATCCTCGTTACCGTTGACGGCGGCGGCACTGCCGGTCAGGCCGGTGCGGTCCGTCACGGCATCACACGCGCTTTGATGGAATTCAATTCGGACCTTCGTCCTGCTCTCAAGAAAGCAGGTCTCGTTACTCGCGATCCGCGTCAGAAAGAGCGTAAGAAATACGGGCAAAAAGGCGCTCGTGCGAGATTCCAGTTCTCGAAGAGATAATTTTTATAGGCTTTTGGTATTGGGCTTTTGGCTTGTGCTAAACTCCATGACCAAAAACCTAAAACCATCGGCGGGGCATTTTGGTTCATAGCCGCCTCGCCGAGCACATAAACCAAGGAGAATAACGTTTTGGCTACAGTTACGATGAAAGAGCTCCTCGAAGCAGGGGTTCATTTTGGTCACCAGGTTCGCCGTTGGAACCCGAAGATGAAGGAATATATCTTCGGCGAGCGTAACGGTATTTATATTATCGATCTGCAGAAAACGCAGAAACTCTTCCGCGACGCACTTAATTACGTTACTGAATCACTCACCGAACGTCCAAATCAAAAGGTCCTCTTTGTAGGTACAAAGCGCCAAGCTCAAGAGGCGATCAAAGAGGAAGCGGAGCGCTGCGGACAGTTCTACATAAACAACCGCTGGCTCGGCGGCCTTCTCACAAACTACGAAACCGTTAAAAAATCGATCAACAAACTTAAAGAGATCGAAAACATGCGCGATGACGGCCGTTTTGAGATGCTCACGAAAAAGGAGCGCCTCCAACTTGATCGCGAGCATGAAAAATTGATGAAGAACCTTGCCGGCATCAAAGACATGAACGGCATGCCAGACATGATGTTCGTAATTGATGTGCGTAAGGAAGATATTGCTATCAAGGAAGCAAATCGTCTCGATATTCCGATCGTCGCGGTAGTTGACACCAACTGCTCGCCTGAGGGAATCGATCACGTCATTCCTGGTAACGACGACGCACTTCGTGCTATCCGTCTTTTCGCTTCGCGCATCGCCGACGCGATCATCGAGGGCAAACAGGTCGGAACCGAGGGACGCACCGCCGAGGTTGAGTCGGAGGATACGGGCGAGGAAGGTGCGAATGCTCCGATCGTCGAGTCGACCATCTCGATCCCGAAAGAATTCCTTACCGCCGATGATGTCGCCGAAATCGAATCGGCAGACGTTCCAGATGAGGTCGAAGAAGATGACGATGTCGTTTCAGCCGAAACCGATGTTGTAGAAACTGTAGAACCTGCACCATCGGATGAAATAGTGGAAGAAACGGTTGAAGCGGCTCCGGCAGATGAAGCGGTCACCGCAGAAGTTTCGACGGAAGAAAGCAGCGAAGCACAGGCAAACTAGGCCACATTTTTTTGATCTTGGAAGCGTAGCTTTTTCCGTTAACCGGCGACAAGCTACGCTTTTTTATGACAGGCAGTTATTAATAGAATTATTTGGAGTTAAGTTATGGCAGAAATCACAGCAAGCGCGGTAAAGTCATTGCGCGAAAAATCAGGCGCAGGGATGATCGATTGTAAGAATGCACTAGTCGAAGCTAATGGTGACGAAAACGAAGCGATCGACATTCTTCGTAAGAAAGGCATTGCAACCGCCGGAAAGAAAGCCGGACGCGTTACAGCTGAAGGTGCGGTAGGTTCATATATCCATATGGGCGGAAAGGTCGGAGTGCTAGTCGAAGTAAATTGCGAGAGCGACTTTGTTTCGCGTGGCGATGAGTTTCAACAGCTCGTTAAAGACATTGCGATGCACATTGCGGCAACAGATCCGCGATATGCTACCCGTGAAGAGGTGCCGACCGCAGATCTTGAAAAAGAACGTGTTATTCTAATGGATCAACTGAAAAATGACCCGAAGAATGCCGGAAAGCCGGAGGATGTTTTGAGCAAGATCATCGAAGGCAGACTGAACAAATTCTATGAGGACAATGTTCTTGTCGATCAGCCTTTTGTTAAAGATCCCGCAAAAACGGTAGGTGAATTAGTCGCCGAAAAGATCGGGTCAATAAAGGAAAACATTTCGATCCGCCGATTTGCTCGCTTTAAGATGGGCGAGGGCATCGAAAAGAAAGTCGACGATTTCGCCGCCGAAGTCGCTTCGATGGTCGGATAATAAAGGCTACAGTCTCGAGTTTTGAATCACGAGGTGAGATATCCTTATCTCAAAACTACCGAACTTTGACTTTGGACTCATATGAAGCCTGCATTCAAACGTGTACTACTAAAGTTGTCGGGTGAGGCCCTTGTTGGTTCACAGAACAATGGAATCGACACCAAGGTGGCAGTCGCAGTAGCGCAGGAGATCAAAACAATTCATGATCTTGGAGTCGAAGTCGCGATCGTAATCGGCGGAGGAAACATCTTTCGAGGAGTTTCTGAATCGGCAGGCAATATGGATCGGGCAGCGGCTGATTATATCGGCATGCTTGCGACGGTGATGAATGCCGTTGTGCTTCAGGACGCGTTGGAGCAGTTGGGTGTATTTACACGAGTCATGTCAGCGATCGACATACCGCAACTTGCTGAGCCGTTCATTCGACGTCGGGCGGTTCGACATCTAGAGAAGAAGAGGGTTGTAATATTCGCAGCCGGTACCGGCAATCCATATTTCACTACCGATTCCGCAGCTTCACTTCGGGCTCTTGAGATCGAAGCGGAGGTTATTCTCAAAGGCACTAAAGTCGACGGGATATACACAGCGGATCCGGTAAAGGATAATAGTGCGGTGAAGTTTGACAAGATCACGTTTCGTGAAGTCTTGGAAAAGCAACTAAAGGTGATGGATGCATCGGCTATCTCTCTTTGTATGGACAATGATCTGCCGATAATGGTCTTCAATATGAAGAGATCCGAGAATATCGTAAAAGCCGTGTGCGGAGACCTCTCGATCGGCACACTGGTTACAAATTAATTATGAGCATACAAGACGTAATTAAAGAAACCGGCCCCAAAATGGATCAGGTTGTAGAGGACTTTAAGCGGAAACTGGCTAACATTCGCACCGGCCGAGCGACAGTGGGGCTTCTTGACGTTGTGATAGTTGATTATTACGGCACTCCGACGCCTCTCAATCAAATGGCATCGATTGCGGTGCCCGAACCTCAGATGATCACCGTCCAACCCTGGGATGCTTCGGCGATGGCCGCGATAGAGAAGGCAATTATCGCTGCAAATCTCGGGCTAAATCCCTCAAATGACGGCAAGATCGTTAGATTGACGGTTCCGGCTCTTAACGAAGAGCGCCGTAGACAATTTGCAAAACAGGCCCACGAAATTGCAGAAGAACACCGCATAGCGGTCCGAAATATCAGGCATCATTCGAATGATCTTCTGAAGAAACTGCTAAAAGACAAAGAGATTTCGGAAGACGATGAACGCGGCGGCCTGGAAGACGTACAAAAACTGACAAACGCTCACATCGCAAAGATCGACGAACTTGCTAAGAACAAAGAACACGAGATCATGAGTGTTTAATTCACCGATCGATCGTATTTGTTTTCGCCTCCGGACTTTTTTAAGTTCCGGGGGCATTTTTCTTGCACACAAAATGCTTTATCTCGTTCCTCAATTGGAGTATATTTAATCCGATCGCATACCTGAAAAATACTGCTATGAGAGCTATTTCCAGATCCGTCGTCACTTTAATATTGATCGCGACGTTTTTATCGAATACATGGCCCTGTGGCCCCGGCTATATAACGCCGGTATTCGACACAACGTCAGCCCCTGAAGCCCCTTATACCGAATATGCCGCAGGACAACTCGGGATCGTAAAGCCGACATTCAGGCGTTCCGTTCTATATGCGGCATACCGGTACATTAATGGAAATGGAATGAATCGTTTGGAACAGGAAGCGATGGTCGACGTTTGGAAAGCCGATATCGATAATAAGGATTTCCGTGACGATAGCGTTGACGAAGCGGTCAAAAACTGGGTCGAAAAGCGAAAGGAGGTAGTCGGCAAAGATGAAAAGACACCGGAGATCTACGCCGAAAGAGCATATGGAGGCTATGATTTTTTTCCAAATTGCACGAAAAACGCTTTCGAAACTGCCACCGAAACTCTTTCTGACCGGCTTTCGGGACATGGCCCTAGTGACCCGGATGTTCAAAACTGGCTAAGGGCACAGGATCAGGTATTTGGAAATTGTGCTTCCGGGAAACAGACACCTGAAGAAGCTCCGCCAGGTGCCCCTTTATGGCTACAGAAAGACAGGGCTTATCAGATAGCAGCCGCTTCATTCTATTCATTAGATTACAACGATGCAAAGCGCCGATTTGGTGATATAGCACAGGACACCGAATCACCATGGGCCGAAACAGCTGATTATCTTGTTGCACGGACCCTGATCCGGCAAGCGAGCCTTTCCAAATCACCTGAGAGTTCCGTTCCTCTGTACGAAGAGGCTGAATCGCATTTGCGGCGTTTCACGTCTAGGACGGGTAAATTCACAGCATCAGCCGAACGCCTCGAGGGCCTTATCAAATATCGGCTAAGGCCAAAAGAAAGGGTTTCCGAACTTGCGAGGAATTTGGCATTTTACGGCGGGAACGAGAATTTCCGTCAGGATGTCATTGATTACAACTGGCTTCTTGATAAATTTGAGAATGAAATTCTTCTTGCTGAAGAAAAAAGAAAATTGGAAGAGGAAACGAAAAAACTTCCTCCGTGTACAGCGGCTACGAACACAAATTGCCGTTCAGCAGATTCAAATGCCGCAGCGAACACCTCGTCAAATTCGAATACCACTTCAGTCCAGAAGAAGAATGAAGGTGACCTTGAGATCAATATCTACTCGACTACAGCTAATAGGGGCTTTCAGATCTTTGTAAAGGCTGATGCCACTGACGAAGAAGCCGTCGCGGAAGCTGAAAGGATCGTCGGAAAGGATATGACCGACGACCTGAGGAAGCAAGTTCGCGAAGGTCGTCAAAGTGCCTACGCAAGCCGGTTCAAAGAAGGGTTGGGATCTAGTTATGAGGGCGGGTATTGGGGCGAGATCAAATTCACTCCGACTCTTTTGCCGCAATTTCTTAAACAAGATGACCTTACAAACTGGCTTTTTACCTATCAAATGGGAGGGCAAGAGGCCTATCTCTATTCGCTGGAAAAATATAAAGAAACAACATCAGATCTTTGGTTGATGACGGCTATTTCAAAAGCTGAGTTGCTTTCACAGGGAAAGCACGGCGATGCTCGGAAATTGATCGATGACATGCTAGAACGCGGCGACCAGCTGCCGCAATCAGCTCGGAACTCATTCATAACTTTGCGATTAGCGCTTGCTGAGACGCTTGAAGACTTTCTTAAATATTCCCTAAAGAGGCCGTACGCATTCGATTTTGATGGAGACATTTCCTCTGTTGATGAGATCATTGCCGAGCAGAAGAAATGGTTTGACCCTGAAATCAATCCCGAAGGTCGTGAAGCCTACGAAGCAGAGGTCGAAAAGAACTTTAAAGAACAAAAACTGTGGCAGGAAAGGAAAATGTTCGACACCGATACCGTCGAAGTCTTTAACCAACACTTTCCTACAACGTCCTTAATTGATGTAGTTAGGTCGCCGGCATTGCCAGATTACATGCGTGAACGCTTCGTCGTCGCCATATGGACCCGTGCCTACCTCTTAGACAATATGGCGACCGTTCTTACTATGACGCCTGAGCTAGCCAAATGTCATCCGGAAATGGAGCCGCTTCTGAACAAGATCACAGAGGCAAAAACACAAGCTGCGATGGACAATGCTGCATTGTATTTTGTACTCAAAAACCCTCTGTTAAGTCCTTTTATCGAAGACGGGATGGGCAAAGCGAACAATGAGCAGGAACAATGGTCCGGGGATGACTGGTGGTGTGAGCCCTACGATACGGTTTATAACGATGTAACCAACGCCGAGGAGCCTAAAGCATTACCAAAACGACCGCCATTTTTGACTGCCGAGCAGAGCAAAACAGCTCAAACAGAGAGAAAGAGCCTGAAAGAGATCGGGGATGCACCAAAGTTCCTCGGTGAACGCGTAATGGCATGGGCAAGGAAAAACCCGACCGACCGCCGGGTCCCTGAAGCACTTTACATTATGATCGAAGCAAACGGTTGGACGAAATACGGCTGCGGTAACAATGAGGATCTCAGAGATGAGATGGCCGCGCTATTAAAACGGAGATTTCCGGGTAATCCGTGGACCGCGAAACTCATCTCCGACGAAACCGATAAGTAACTAACAGATTATTTGCCTTTCTTTTGGGCTTCATCGGCCTTGTATTTTTCTAATTGAGCCTTGAACTCTTTACAGGACTTGGCCAACTGGGCCTTGTCGTTCTTATTCTTTTCGACGCTTTCCTTGATCGATTGCTTGACCTTGTTGAGGAAAGTCGCTTTGATCGCTTTTGTAACGATATTGTCGTCAGGGTTGTCTGTCTCGGCTGCAAGCATATCCATTACCTCGTCACATTCGGGAACCCCGATCTTTTCATCGCCAACGGCTGTGTCCACGGCTTTGTCGGCGAGCGACTTATTAGAAGTCTGATTAGACTTAGCTTTATCGCCGAAAGGACTCAACGAGCTGCATCCAAGAACAAAAAGTAAAAAGATCGAAGTGACGGCGATCAAATGCTGCGTATTCTTCATAGTTGTGTATTACGAAACGAACTAAACTTCGGTTCCCTTTGCCGGAAACAATGTGCGGGACGATTCTTCGCCATTGCTTGCGATCGGTGCAATACTATTCGGGCTTCCGAATCGCAGCCAGAAAAGTATCATGGCCCCCAATACAATTTCACGCATCCCCATTTTGCTTTCGCCGTTCGCTCTCTCGACGAACCGGATCGGAACCTCGCGAACCACCGAACCGTTCGATTTTGCAATGTATAGAGTCTCAACCTGAAACGAGTAACCCGGTGATCTCGGCAATCTATCAACGATCGTGCGCGCGGTATTGCGATCATAGACACGAAATCCGGAAGTGCAGTCTTTGATCGGCATTCGGAACAGGATCCGAACGAAACGATTCGCTGTCGCACTTAGAAAAACGCGGCGTTTGGGCCAATTGACTATCTGCCCGCCTGATACATATCTTGACCCCACAACAACGCCGGCCTTTCCAATTGATTCGATCAGGTGGGGCAGGTCCTCGGGTTGATGTGAAAGATCAGAATCCATCGTAACAATAAGATCTGCTCCCTGTTTCAACGCGAATTCGAAACCTGCTACATAAGCAGAGCCGAGGCCGCCTTTGGCTTCGCGAGAAATCAAACCAAGATTTGTCCGCTCCTTTGCAAGACCAGCTGCGAGCTGGGCGGTCCCATCAGGGGAATTGTCGTCAACCACCAAGATCTGGAGATCAATATGAAGTTTAGAAAGCCTCTCCAATAACAAAGGCAGATTCTCGGCCTCGTTAAATGTCGGCAATATGACCCAAATACGACGGCGTTCAGCGCATTCCTGCGGTAAATACCCAACTGCCGAGGTTTGCTCAGTTTCTATCTCCGCCACATCTTGTTTTTCACCTCGTTCAAGGTAAGACCCAATGCAAATACCGATCACCCAGACCGCCGCTGCGATCGAGACAGGAATACGCATTGGCGGATACCACCAGCTTTCAGAACAGATCGCGGCAGCGACAATAGTAGAAAAACCGATCACCCACCATCCCGCTCTTTTTGGTCCACTTACCCAAAGACGCATTCCTAGAATTCCGGAAATGACCATGACCGGAAATAGCGGCTGAAAACCCCGTCGCCAATCTACGATCATTAGCGTTGCCAGAACCGGGATCGCAAGACCCCATAATGACAAAAATGCCCGTCGGGCGTCTTTTTGCCTGACATTATAGAAACTGAATACACCACATCCGGATAAGAACCAGACGGGACCGTAGGCAAGAAAAACACAAATCGCTAGGCCAAGATATATGTTGTCGTTGCCTAGCCAGCTTATGGAAATTCGCCATAACAGCAGGATGTTCTCCGGCATCAAATAGTTTAGATGTGGAGCTTCATAGCCAAATATCAGACTAGTGTGATGGAGAATGTAATAGCCGATTGCCGCGGGCCCCAAAACAAATACGCCGCGACGGATCAACGATACCCATGTTCCACGGCCGGCATTGTATATAAACCAGACCGGCATCGAGAATAAAGCGGTTTCACGGTTGAAAATACCGATGAGAGTGACCACCATCAACAAACGGTCGCTGTTGCTTAATATAGCAACGCAAGCTACGGCCAATAAAAAATAAGACAATGCGTCAGTAAAACAATAAAACCGAAACATCATTGCCCCGGTGCCCGTCGCCATGAACAGAGCAACGGCAAGAAACCGTTCGGACGATGAAACATCGGGTACTACCCGCCTGACGAGAAGTCCGATACAGATCGCCGTTCCGAGGAAGCTCAGTCCCGCTATTAAGGCAAACCCGTTCGACGGATTCGACGGCGAAATGATCGCCGCTAGCCAGGGCGTGAGTATATGAAAAGACTGCGGAGGATCGACGACCCCACCCTTTGCCATCAAAAGGTAAGCCGCACCATCCCCGGCAATCTCCTGCTGGCCCCAAATTGCCCATTTCGCAAGGAAGACCAGCCCGGCCAACACTCCGACTGCACCTGATTCGCTAACAATGCCTATGTCTCGGAACCTGTGATGTTTCTTTTTCTGCAAGTCCATTAACAGAACGGTCGTCTCCATCTTGGCCGGTAACAATCGCGGATTGACACGGGCCCATCTCTCAAAAGCTTAATGAAAAGGTGAATACAATCTAACGCGGGCGCAGGCTTCAGTCAAGCGAACTAAGTCTTGTTTTTATCGATATTTACCGTAATTGAGCGTTTCGGCTTAGTGCATAATCGGCTGGAGATAATAGTTGCTAGTCTTTATGAAGATTTGCAAATTTTTCGATCAGTTTTTTCTGGCCAAATCCCGGAAAACTGATCGTCAATTTCACATTATCGCCCGAGCCTTCGCGGCGAAGTACCAATCCTCGCCCGTATTTGTCATGGAGAACATGCGAGCCCGCAACCAATAGTTCAGGATCAGGTTTCTTTTCCGGTGGGGTTGCGATCGCTCGGAGTTTCTCATAGCCGGAAACCGGCGGTTCCGTGTTCCTTCTGATTTCTGCATGATCTTTTTCGGCAATTTCCTTTTTCTTAAAAAACTCAGCGATCGCGTCGGTGCTGTTGTAGGTCTTCCCTGTATAAGCGGCACGCGGCTTCTGGTGTTCATTCACCCCTCGCAGGGCGTTTACCGTTGCTTTCGCAGAAACAGAGGTCGCACTCCGAGCATAGGACAGCCAAGATGCTCCCTGAGACAGATCATCGATAGACTCGAGCGGAATTTCGTTAAGAAACTGCGAAGGTTCGGCAGCGATCTCCTCACCATAGACGCGTCGACGCATCGAATGAGTTACATAAAGCATCTTCTCCGCCCTTGTTATCGCTACATATGCAAGCCTTCGCTCTTCCTCCAGTTCCTTTTGGTCATTTAGTGAACGCGAATGAGGAAATATTCCATCTTCGAGGCCAACCAAGAAAACTATCGGAAATTCGAGCCCCTTTGCCGAATGGACAGTCATCAATGTTACCGGCGCTTTTCCGTCATATTTGTCGGTGTCCGACGTCAGTGCGGCGTGGTCAACAAAATCGCGCAGTCCATTTTCTTCCTGTCTATCGTAATCGACTGCGGCATTTACGAGTTCTTCGAGATTTTCGAGGCGGGCTTCAGCGTCATCAGTATTTTCCATTCGCAAGGCGTGTGCATAACCCGTTTCTTCGATCGCGGCGATGACGATGTCAGAAACCGACTTGCCCGACTGGGTAGTTTCGCCAACCTTTTCGATCAAATTCTCTATAACTTTGCGGAAAGAACGCATTGCCTCCTTAGCGCGCGGAGTCA
>JBGAVK010000018.1:22005-42300 GCA_044228165.1 Pyrinomonadaceae bacterium
TCGCTTTCGCTTGATTCTGGAGTTCATCGAGGCTGGTCTTGCCTAGCCCACGGGCCGGCGTATTGATAACCCGGAGCAATGCGATGTCGTCAAAAGGATTCATAGCTAGTTTTAGATATGCGATGACATCCTTGACCTCTGCTCGCTCGTAGAATGAAAACCCGCCCACGATGTTGTATTCGATCCGCATTCGCCTAAGTGCTTCTTCAAAAAGGCGAGACTGAGCATTAGTTCGATACAATATGGCAATGCGGTCACTCAGACTCCGTCTTTGGTGTTCCTCGATCTTGGCAGCTACAAATCTGGCCTCACCGTCCGCATCATAAGCCTGAAAATAAGCGATTCGCTCGCCACCCTGATTTGAGGTCCAAAGTTTCTTTTTCTTCTGGTTAATATTGTTCGCGATTATCGCATCCGCCGCATCAAGTATGGTTTGAGTCGATCGGTAATTTTGTTCGAGCAAGATCACCTTGGCACTACTGAAATGTTCTTCGAAACCCAAAATGTTCCTAATGTCCGCCTGCCGAAAGCCATAAATACTCTGCGCGTCATCACCTACAACGCATATATTTTGTTGCTTTTCAGTAAGAAAACTTATGAGAGCGAACTGGAGGGCATTCGTATCTTGATATTCATCAACGAGGATGTATTTGTATCGTTCGTTGTATTTGTCGCGTGTTTCGGGTGACTTTCTCAAAAGTTTCACGGTCTTTATAAGCAAGTCGTCAAAATCGAGAGCATTCGCAGTATTCAATCTCTGATCATACGCTTTGAATACCTTTGCGATCGCCGCCTTTTTCTCGTCGCCATATTCCAATTTGGAGGCAAACATCTCCTGATCTTCGCCGCGATTTTTGGCCGAACTTATCGCGTTTCGAACCATTCTCGGATTGATCTGCTTTTCATCGAAACCGAGATCCTTTATGCAAGCCTTTACCACTTTTTGCGAATCGTCCGTGTCGTAGATCGTAAATGATCTTTTATAACCTTCATCGAGCAATTCGATATCTTGCCGAAGTATACGAACGCATAGGCTGTGAAACGTCGAAATTAGCGGTGCTGACCCCAATTTCTGCCCCTTGAGAAGTTCCTCGACACGATGCCGCATCTCGCCGGCCGCTTTGTTCGTAAAGGTTACCGCGAGGATGTTATGCGGGGTAACTCCCTTTTCCGAGATCAGATAGGCGATCCTCACGGTGATGACACGTGTCTTGCCGGAACCAGCTCCAGCAAGTATCAATAGCGGCCCCTCGGTGGTTTTCACAGCCTCGACCTGTTGGGGATTTAGCGACGAAAGAATGTCCATTTTTACAATTATTGCTTGTAACGAAACGACAATGCGACAAGCAATCGCTGACATATGCTGCCGATGGAGGTCGTCGATACCTTTCAGTTCGCAAGCGTCCTATTCACTTAATTAGCGCTTGAATCTCTTTGAATTTTTCATGCTTAGCGTCCCGCATCAGCTCAAAAAGCGACATCTCAACTGACGACGGAATAACCCCGCTGATTTGCATTTTCCCTATACCGACAAGCCGGTCGTGTTCGTGCCGCGAGCGAACGCAGTCGGTTAATAAATGCACCTGAAAGCCACGATCTAACAGATCGTGGGCCGTTTGGCTGACGCAAACGTGAGTTTCAAATCCGCAGATCACAACTTGGGATACGCCCAGATCATCTAGTCTCGACGCAAACCCTCCGTCGCCGCATGAACTGAAGGTCGTTTTCTCAAAAACCTCAAAATCGTCAGGCAGAGCTAAAAGAATTTCTTCGGCCGTCCTGCCCAGTCCTTTCGGATATTGTTCCGTAATAAGTACGGGTAACCCAAGCGCCTGAAATCCCCAAATTGAAGTCAAAACCTTAGCCGCAACCTCGGTAAAATCAGGAATTACATGTCGAAATGCCTCTTGGATATCGACAACTACCATCGCGGCCTTGTCAGGCCTGAGAATATTAAGGTGAGTCATTTTTATTCCATTTTATCCGCTTCATCAGGTAATTTCGGCGTCTCTAGCTTTCGAGCTTTCTTTTCACTCATCTCTTTTTTGTAGGTCTTAACAAAAAAATATACGGCTGCAACACTCATGATCAAAATAACGATCATCATCGCAACGATGAAATAGATCTCGGCTCGTCCGGCTCCAGGCATAACTCTAGTTTAAGGCTTGAAACCTAAAGTCCAAAGTCATGAAGCATTTTCAGGATCGTTATTATTTTTGTTCGGGTGTTTGTTCAGACTCTAGCGGCTTTTCACCGTTTTCGAGGAACAGATCACGATAGATCGGTGGCAGAGTTCGAACCTTCTTGTCCGAGTCGGTAACCAGATGCAGCGTCTCACCTTCGGCGATCAATGTTGCGTCGGACGAACGCCGAACTTCATAAATGAACCGCAAACTACGGCTACGGATCTCCTGTACTTTGGTCCGAATAGTCAATATATCCTCGTAAAAAGCCGGTGATTTGTATCGGCAGTACGTTTCGGCAACCACCATTAAAGCGTTGCCCTGCTCTTCCATTTCTTTGTAGGAAAAGCCCTTTGCCCGGCATAGATCACTTCGTCCAGCCTCGAACCAAATGAGGAAGTTCGAGTGGTGAACGATCCCCATTTGATCTGTTTCCGCGTATCGAACACGTATCTCGGTTTCGTGCCAACCATCCATAAAAAAGTCCGAAGCCTTAAGTCTTGAGTCTGGAGCAAGACCTTCGGTGCCCTCTCGACTTTTGACTTAAGACTCCAGACTTAAGACTTAAAAATTGGCTGGGAGACAGGGATTCGAACCCCGATAGGCAGATCCAGAGACTGCAGTCCTACCATTAGACGATCTCCCAGCGTACTAATAATTTACGTTTCCGCGACGCTCATTGTCAAACCACTTTGCCAATCTCGCCGCTCTCACGCAAAATAGAGATTTATGCCGCACGATAAGGAAATACTCAACAATCGTCAGGCCTACCACGAGTTTCATATTCTCGACAAATACGAGGCCGGGGCCGCCTTGCTGGGCACTGAGGTTAAGAGCATAATGGCGGGCCGTATACAACTGAAAGAGTCGTTCGTTCAGATCAAGGATGGCGAGGTTTGGCTTCTGGGGGCACATATTTCTCACTATTCGCACGGAAATATAAATAATCACGATGTCCTGCGGCCGCGAAAGATGCTGCTTCATCGCAAAGAGATCGAAAAGCTTGAAAAAGAGACCACTCAAAAGGGATGACCCTCGTAGTAACGGCGATCTATTGGAAAAACGGGCGGATCAAATTTGAGATCGGGGTTGCGAAAGGCAAAAAACTTTACGATAAACGCGAGACGGAAATGAAAAAGACCATTGAGAAAGAAACGCGTCAAGAGTTGAAACGTGCCCTTAGATAAGTTATAGATATAACAGCGTTTTTTCTTTACAAATCGATATTTATTTGAGGTATTAATGAAATTCCAGGGAATATCCGGAAATTTTGCCGAGGCAAATGCCGAAGCACTGGCAGTGGCAGTTTTCAAAGGCGAAAAAGGCACTAGCGGTCTGTTAAAAGATCTAGACAAAATGACGGGCGGCCTTGTTGCCGACGTCATTAAGGCAGAAGAGTTTAAAGGCGATGCAGGTCAAACCGCTTTGATCCGATACACTTCAAAGGGCGATTCCAAAGCTGGCCGTTTGCTGCTCGTTGGAGTCGGTGACAACACTGATTTTAAGGCCCATTCGGTTGCTACACTTGCCGGGACGGCAACCAGATTCCTGAGCAAACGAAATATAAAGAGTTTTGCATTGCTTCCCCGAAGTGAAGGTCCCGTTGTCGAGACCGTCCAAAATGCCGTTCAGGGCGTGATCACCAGTCAGTTCGAACTAGACAAATACAAGACTAAAGATAAGAAGACAAGGGCTATAACCAGCTTTGTGGTCTGTGTCGAAGGTGCAAAACCCGCCGAGCTTAAAACCGGGATCGCACGCGGCCAGGCGATCGGTGATTCGATGAACTTCACTCGTGATCTCGCGAATGAACCGCCAAACATACTTACGCCCACTGAAATGGCGAAAAGAGCGGCCGCGATGGCAAAGGAAACTGGCCTCAAGTGCGAGATACTAGACGAAGCGAAAATGACCAGGCTTGGCATGGGCTCGTTAATGAGCGTTTCGATCGGCTCTGAGCAGCCGGCCAAACTGATCGTCCTCAAATACACACCCGCCAAAAGCACGGCAAAGAAAGGAGAGGTTCTGGCGCTCGTCGGAAAAGGAATTACTTTTGACACGGGCGGTATTTCCCTGAAACCCGGTGAAGGCATGGACGCCATGAAATACGACATGTCCGGCGGTGGTACGGTTTTGGGGACGATGAGGGCCATAGCTTTGCTGAAACCTTCGGTGCCGGTCATTGGCATTGTCGCCGCAGTTGAAAATATGCCGGATGGCAAAGCATCGCGTCCGAGCGATGTGGTCACTGCCATGAATGGCAAGACTATCGAGATCCTTAATACTGATGCCGAAGGCCGTTTGATCCTTGCAGATGCTGTTGCGTATGCCGAAAAGCTTGGTGCGACCAGTATTATTGATATGGCAACCCTCACCGGAGCCGTGATAATTGCTCTCGGCGACCAGAATACCGGCATCATGGGCAATGATCAGGGCTTGATTGACAATGTCATTGCCTGCGGTAAAGAAAGCGGCGAAGGCTTTTGGCAATTGCCTGTCAGCGCGGAATACAGCAAGCAGATCCGCTCGGATATCGCTGATATAAAGAACATCGGCCCGCGCGGCAAAGCCGGAACGATCATGGGGGCGGTCTTCATTCAGGAATTCGTTGACAAGGCAAAATGGGCCCATCTCGATATCGCCGGCACTGCTTGGGCAGATGGTGTCCGTCCGCACCAAGCAAAGGGTCCGACCGGCGTTGCGATCCGGACGCTTTTGAGGCTCGTCGAAAAGTCACAATAATGTCCGTCGTGAGGACGAAATGAAAGAACTCTTAAATGAACTCGTATTTGGCAAAAACGCTCTCTTCAGCGGGATGATCGCTCTCGGCATCGTTGCCACGATGGTGCTCGGGTGTAATTGCGGTAAGTCCCTTGATCTCGCGAACCTTGCGAAAGAGAGTAATTCTTCTTCCGATTCGGACAGGACAAACGATAAAAGGACGAGCTCAGACGACCTTGTACCCTCTGAATCTGTAGTCGAAGGATTGGTAAAAGACACCACTGATGAGTTCGCTGACGCCGTTGATTCAGAAGATTTCGAAGCACTTCATTCGAGCGCATCGAGCGATTTCCAATCGACATATTCGGCAAGTGAGATGAGGACAGCGTTCAAATCTTACATTGATAAAAAGCGTGTTGTTCTGCCGATCTTACGAAAGGTAAGTTCGGCAAGCGCTGAATTCAGTCGTCCGCCCTCGATCAGAACTGAGAAGGGACTAAAAATACTGATGGCGACCGGAAAGTTTAAGACAAAACCGTATAATGTCAGGTTTGACTATGAGTATGTCATGCGAGATGGAGAGTGGAAGCTGCTCAAACTCGTGATTAATATTCCATAATCACAAATTAGTCTCCATCTACAGAGGCCGGGCGTATGCTCGGCCTTTACTTTTTGGTGGATTGAGACTAATCTACCTTCCGTTCCACCCATAATTCTTGTCGTTCCCTTGCGATATTTCGAGGGTAAGGAGATTTACCAATGACTTCTTTGAAGAATTCGCTCACCTTTGCCATTTCCCTTGTAATTTTAGGTGTCATCGGGCTTGCCTGCGGAGGTTCCGGAAAACCCGCTCCGGCGGAATATGTCGGAGCCTGGACAGGGGCGGACGGCACGACGATGACGATCCGGGCTGATGGCGGTGCCGACTATAAGTCCGGCAACGGAAACTCGACCGTCAGCGGCGGTAGCTTTGTTATGAACGAAGACGGAAAGAGCTTCAAGATCGCTTTCGCCGGAATGGGCCCAAGTTTTAGGATAGACAAGGCCCCGTCAGGCGGCCAAATGACGCTCGATGGCGTAGTGTATAAGAGTTCAGGCGGCAGCACCGACTCCAGATCAGACTCCAAATCATCGTCAGCCAAACCCGAGGTTCCGAGCAACGAAAAACTTCAGAGCCTTGTAAAAACGACCTTCCTCGATTTCAGTGACGCGGTTCAAGGTGAGGATTTTACGGACTTTCACAAAAAGGTCGCCAAGGTCTGGCGGGAATCGTCAACGCCTGATGAGATGCTAGAGGGCTTTAAGGTCTTTGTTGACAATAAAGAAAACTACAATTTCAAAAAGGCGATATCCCCACTAGATGCGACCTTTGACCCGGCACCGGCGATCGAAGATTTTAAGGGCATCGACGCTCTCATCCTCAAGGGTTTTTATCCGACCAAGCCTGAACAGGCCAATTTCGAACTGAAATACGCTTTGGATGACGGCAACTGGAAACTCGTCGGGATCAATATCCGAACAACCAGGAAATAGGCACCTGAGATCATAGCGACTGTCGCAGGAACAGCATTTCCGATAGCGACTCGAAGAGTTTCGGGTCGACCTTCATCCTTTCTGAATTGCGGGAAGCATTAGACTTCGGTAAAATCTTCCTTTTCGACCATATATGAAGATCCACGAGTATCAAGGCAAAGCCATCCTTAAAGAATTTGGCGTTCCGGTTCCGCGCGGCATCGTCGCTCGCACTGCGGAAGAAGCAGAAGCTGCGGCGATCGAACTCGGCACTGACGTTTGTGTCGTGAAAGCCCAGATCCATGCCGGAGGCCGCGGTAAGGGCGGCGGTGTAAAACTGGCTAAATCGCCCGCAGAAGCCCGCGAATTGGCATCTCAGATCTTGGGTATGCAGCTTGTCACCCATCAGACCGGCCCCGAGGGCCAAAAGGTGCAGACGCTGCTGATCGAAGAGGGCCTGCCGATCGACCGCGAATTCTATCTCGGCATCACTCTCGACCGTGTTACCGGCCGTAACGTCTTCATGGCGTCGTCGGCCGGCGGTATGGACATTGAAAAGGTCGCCGAAGAAACTCCGGAACTGATACTCAAAGAGACGATCGATCCGTCGGTCGGGCTTCGCGGGTTTCAAGCCAGGAAATTAGCTTTCGGACTCGGCATCCCGGCGGAACTGATCGGCCAGGCGACGAAATTCATGCTCTCGCTCTACGACGCGTACGAAAAGATCGACGCATCGCTCGTCGAGATCAATCCGTTTCTGCTCACCAAAGACAACCGCCTGATCGCTCTCGACGCTAAGGTCAACTTTGACGACAACGCGATGTTCCGGCATAAGGATTACGCCGAGCTTCGCGACCTCGCCGAGGAAGAACCGCTTGAGATCGAGGCTTCGAAATACGACCTCAACTACATTAAGCTCGACGGCAATATCGGCTGCATGGTCAATGGTGCCGGCCTCGCGATGGCGACAATGGATATCATCAAGCTTGCCGGCGGCGAGCCTGCCAATTTCCTCGACGTCGGCGGCGGTGCGAGCCAGGAACGTGTCGAACAGGCATTCAAGATCCTGCTCGCCGACCAAAATGTTAAAGCCGTATTGATCAACATCTTCGGCGGCATCGTCCGCTGCGACATGGTCGCCAACGGCGTTGTTGCGGCATATAAGAATCTCGGTTTAACGATCCCGATCGTCGCCCGGCTCGAAGGCACCAACGTCGAGGAAGGCCGCCGCGTCCTTGCCGAATCCGGTATCAACATCCAAACCGCTCAAGGCATGGCCGACGCTGCCGAAAAGGTCGTCGCCGCTGCTGGTTAACTAGGTTTTCAAAGATCAAATCGCATTTGGCGGGCTCCGTGCCCGCCTTTTTTGTTACAGGCCTGTTTCACTTTTGTTACACGCCTGTTTCACGCCCGAGTGAAACACATAAACCGCTGACAACAAACGCCTTGCTGGCGTTTCGCTTCCCTGTTTCTTTGTTTCTTACTAAAAACCCTTGACATACTGCTCATTTCATGTATGATACATTGTGCAATACAATGATTGCTATGATTATCTATATGAACGTTGTATTTGTCAAGAGTTATTTATCATGAGAACTAAGTACATGAGTAATACTTCGATAAACGAAGGCCCACGCAAACTAAACGACTGTTTGATAGCAGATCGCCGGCACAAGCCCGCACGGATGCTTATCGACGAATGTTGGGGAGAAGGCGAACTTGCCATGCTGATCGGTGAATCAGGGGTGGGAAAAACCGTATTTTCGCTGCAATTCGGCGACGCAATTGCTCGCGGAAGGCCGATCAACGGGTTTCGAATGACGGCTTTGCGGCAAAAGACGCTCTATGTCGATCTTAGAAATTCCGGCATGCAGCTACGGGCGAGGTACGCGGCGGCAGGCGGACGCAGATTCTCGGAGAATCTTTACATCGATTCGCCGCCTGATCGGGCAGATCTCGTCGAATGGCTGCGTGCGACGGTAGAGGCTAACGGATACCGGGTCATCATTGTGGACGAAATATTTGCTCTTAGCCGTACGTTCACCGGCACGCGCGAAACGCTTGCGGCCATGCGTGAGCTTCGGAGTCTTACCCGCGAGCTTTCGATCTCGATCCTGGTGCTCGCCGGTACACGGCGGCCGCCAAAGCTGATGGTCCGCGAGGCCGACTTGATGAGCAACCAAATATTGTGCGACGAAGCAGACAGCGTATTTGCGCTCGGCCATCATCCGCACAAGCCGGGTTACAGGTATCTCATGCAGACGCGTTGCTCTATGCGGCCCGTTCACTGGACCGAAGACAATGCTCCGGTATGCAGCATCGCTCACAGGGCGGACGGTGTGCTTTCTTTTAGCTTTGACCACCGCTTTGAAGCGGAGATCGACCCGGACCTTCGCGATCTGATTTGCAACGTCAAGGCGCAGCACGACGACGGGGCGACCTACCGAGAGATCGGCGACTGTCTGGGCATCTCGCATGTTCGCGCGTGGCGGCTCAAAAAACTTTGGGTGCCGTCAATGCCGGACGCATATGTTTGGGACGAAGCCTATGTTGACGATCACTTTGAGCCTGACGAAGCCGAGTTTAAGAAAACGGAGATCGCGGGATCCTACGCTGCCGCGGAGTCCCACAATGCCGCACCGGAGGCTATCGAGAATGTTCAAATTGCTCACGACACGGAGGATGAGGCCGCTCACACCACAGGGCATGAGACGCCGCCTTTTGACCCGCTGGCCCATTTGAAACACTCCTGGGACAAAAACGACCGCGAGATCTTTGTCGAGACTCAAGACGAACGCGGCAGGCCGACCGTCTGGTATATGCCTAACTCAAAAGGAAACTTTACCCGCTACAAGCGGTCTGCGTATGGCCAGATCGGCCAAACCGTAGATGGGCCGATGACGCCGATGAATACCGGTTAGAATTTTGGCGCGGAGCCGGTCCATTTTCGATCCAAAAACTATCGGCACGATCCGGACGAGGCTATTGCCGGCATCTTGTTGGGCGACTAGATAGATATCATTTAAGGCTTTGCCACTCGTCCGCTGTGATCTCGCGGCCAAGTATTGCTCCTGCTTCTCGCAGCATCATTCGCAGCTGAGGCACTGAGAATTCGGAATTGGAAGGAACGGTCAAACGATGATTTTCTATTACCAGAAACTGGTGTCTCGAACCTGAATACGGTCCGTCAAACCCGAGTCGCCGGAGACGGCGAATGAAATCGTTCCGTTTACACGGATGCCACTGGGTCATATGCTGGCGCTTGATTCAGGTTAATATTGGAGAGAACTGGTAGTTCGTGGCCGAGCTTAAGTCCGACGAGGACCCAGTCTTCGAGCGTCGAACGCAACTCACTTTCACATTCGCGTAAAGTGCCCGCAAATGCCACGACGCCTGTACACGACGGTATTCGTCCGGCAAACGTGTTGTCGTCAAGCTTATCGTACTCCGCTTCGGCTAAAGCTAGCTCGACGTAATCGCGCAATATATAGTTTCCTGACATATGGCTATTCTAGCACTTTTAAGCCGGCTATCGTTTACATTCAATTGCTTTGAAAAAGATCCCATACTTTTTTCCAGTCAGCCATATTTTTATTCCAAATGCCGTCTTCATCCTTTATTGAGAAATGTTTCGCGGCAGCCTCTAACGAACATAAGAGTAAATAGTGGGCGTTTCTTAATACTTTTCGTTCGTCCCGTATAGATTCGAAAGAATATTCAATGACATCTTCGGTTTGTGTCCATCTGGCATCTATTCCGTTAGCGGATGGGTGGCATAAAGCCAGAGGTTGGTAATAACATTCGAGGGCCATCAATTCAAGACCGACCGCTCTTGCCATTGAAATCAAATCGAGTCCCCATTTATGCTCAATTTTCTTTGAATTGCATTTCTTACAGTCAGTTACCGTGAATTGTTCCTCAATCGCATCGTACTTCGCTTTCACCTTCTTTAAGTCATCGTCAGTAATAATATCCGGAATATGCTCGCGACCGAATCGGAATTGTTTTAGTAGATTGATGTAAAAGAAGGCTCGAAATTTGGTGATGCTATCGGGAAATGGTCCTGAATCCGCAGCTTTCTGAGGATTGTTAAGAAGTTTCACCAAGTAACGCATTGTGACACAGTCTTCGAACATTGTTCGCAAGAGTTGTGAAGCAGTTCTGGCAAATCCGTTAGCTAGAAGAATCAAGATTGAATTGAAAGACTCAATACTTTGTCGGAAGAAAGTATAGATCTCCAGACTGTCGCCGGCATTAATGCCCTCTTCTAACGCATCGCGAAAAAACAAAATCATTTCCTGAATATCCGGCATTTTCGTAACGAACCGGTTATTCCGTTTACCAAATTCTTGCTGGATTTGTATGTACTCGACCGATATCATCAGGTTAATTCCTATTCTGATACAACATTCCCCGCTTGAATTCCTAATAGTCTGCTTAAAGATATTGTCCGTCGAGAACGGCACACCGTCAAACTTTCACGTAAATGCGTCTACGATACAGCAGCCACATTAGGAAGAGCCATAACAAAATAAAGCTGACGGCGAACGCTAATGATGCGTCTATCGGGTTGAACACGGGCAGATAAATATTCAGCATCACCCATTTTTGAACCGAGACGAGCTGGCCGTCGGCGCCTGTTACACGATAAGCGGCGTGCATTCGTGCCCAAATGCCTGAAAAGACGAAGAGCGGAAGTGCATTGACGCCAAAAACAACGAACGGCCAAGCCCAGCGTTTGTATCCTTTGATGTCGATCAGCCAATAACAGGCACCTAGGATCAATAACGCTAAGCCGCTTGTCGCCAGCACGTAGCTGCTTGTCCAGAGCGCTTTATTCATCGGGAAATAGCTGTTCCAAATGAGGCCGAGCGCAAGCAGGACGAGGCCGAAGAAGAAGAGGCCCGAGACTTTGTTTAGTTGGTCGTTAAAAGCAGAAGGAACCACCCCGTCAGCCGAGGCGGTGGCCACTCCTCCTTTGTAAGGAGGGGAGCTTTTTTGGAGCCACGTTCCTGTCAGTACGCCCGAAATGCAGGTCACGATCGCGGGGATCGTTGAGAGAAGGCCTTCGGGGTCGTAAACTTTACCGCCGCGCCAGATGTGGTTTTCGGTCAGGATGAGGCGGTCGAGGTAGGCGGCGAGGTTACAGGCCTTGTCATTAATCGTCGTAATTTCGCAGCCCGGAACCGGAATTACCGTCATGATCAACCAGTAACCAAACAGCAGAACCACCGAGACGGCGGCCAGCTTTTTCCAATCGAAATGCAGGAAAAGGATCGACGTGATCAGATAAACGAGAGCGATGCGTTGGAGAACCCCGATGATGCGAAGTGTGCCGAAATTGTAGGGGACGACGTTATACCCGGCGATGTTCATTACCGCGATCCCGGCGAGCCCCGCTCCGGCGAGAGCCAGCGTCCACCACCAATTCCGCATCAACGCGGAAAGCAGTGATAGCGCAAACGCGATCCACGTTAAGAGTTTGAGCCAGTCCGGTGCGTCCGACGCCTGAAATTGAAAGAACGGCACTATCGAGATCGCCGCACCGAGAAGATAGATGATCGCGGCTCGTTTGAAGATCCTGAAGTAAACGGACATTCCGGCTTGCTCACCCTCCGGACCGGTCAGGTTTCTGCCTAATGAGATCGCGATCGAGACTCCGACGATAAAGAGAAAAAACGGAAATATCCAATCGGTGGGCGTCAGGCCGTTCCATTCGGCGTGGTCGAGCGGCCAATAGACCGGCGAGCCGCCGGGATTGTTGACGAGGACCATCGCCGCGATGGTCATTCCGCGAAATACATCGAGTGAAACTAATCGGCCCCCTTCCGCCATATTCGGAGAATATTAACAGGGATGAATGCAATTAGAAGGATCAGAAAGAAAATAAATTGAAATTCTATAGAGAGATCTTCCCTACCCTCTTGATCACTGTTTATTCACTTCTTTTTTCTCACCAGCCTTCGCGCTCGCGCAAAGCGGTTATATGAGCCGTATGATGCAGCGAATGCCACGCATAAAGTGCAAGGGCGGCGTCGAGCGTCCAACGACCGGTTTCGGGATGAATAAATTCGCGCTTAAAGTCGTCGTCGGACATCGATCCGAGCAGAGCGACCCAGCGGGTATGGATCCCGTCGATCAACCTGAGCGAGACGTCGACGGGCAGTTTGCTGTCGCCGAGCTCAGCCCAACGCTCTTCGTAATATGGTTTGATCGTCGGGACGTCATCCTCGGTCAAGGCAAGCTTGAACCGGATCTGCGAGTTCATATGGCTGTCCGCGATGTGATGAACGGTTTGGCGAACTGTCCAGCCTCCGGGGCGGTACCGAGTGTCAAGCTGCGTGTCGCTGAGCCCCTCAACGGCCGCCGCTACCTTTGACGGCAGCGCCCTAATTGTGCGAAGGTTCGATTCGCGATCACTGAAATTGCTGAGTTCAAATTGTCCTATCGGATAACTAAGGTCTGTCATAAATCAGTTCCTGTTATAGTTCGCGGTTCTCAGATCATTGATCGCTAACCACCGAAAAAGTTTTCAAACCGCGTGAATTCCTTAAGGAACGCCAGCTTCACAGTGCCGGTCGGCCCGTTTCTCTGTTTTGACACGATCAACTCGGCAAGTCCTTTGTTTTCTTCGGTTTCCTTGTAATAATCCTCGCGATAGATAAAGGCAACGACGTCCGCATCCTGTTCGATCGAGCCGGATTCGCGGAGGTCGCTCATTAGAGGCTTTGGCGGGTTACGGGCCTCAGGTGCACGCGAAAGCTGTGACAGAGCAACCACTGGAACGTCGAGTTCTTTTGCCAGCGCCTTTAGCTCACGCGATATCTGCGAGACTTCCTGCTGGCGGTTCTCATTTCGACGCCCGCTGCCGCTGCCCATGAGTTGCAGATAGTCGATCACGATCAGATCGAGCTGCTTTTGTTCGGCGGCCAGGCGGCGGCACTTTGCTCTCATTTCCAGCACCGATATGCCGGGCGTGTCGTCGATGAACATCCTCGCGTCCGATAGCGTCCCGATCGCGTTGGCGAGCCGTTCCCACTCGTTCCCCATCAGGTGGCCGGTGCGGAACCGATGCGCATTAATATGTGCCTCAGACGCCAGCATACGAGTTACAAGCTGTTCTTTCGACATTTCGAGCGAGAAAACAGCAACCACCGCTTTCGAAAAAAGTGCGGCATTTTGAGCGAGCGTCAGGCAAAGAGCTGTCTTACCCATCGACGGCCGGCCGGCGACAATGATGAGATCGGTTCGCTGAAGTCCTGACGTCATCTGATCTAGTTCGCGAAAGCCGGTCGAGAGCCCCGTGATGCCCGTTCCCTCACCTTTTGAATACTCTTTTACACGAGCAAGCACACGGTCGGCGACCGGAGCGATCCGCGAAAAACTCTGGTTTGTCCGAGCCTCGGCAAGGGCAAAGATCGCTTGTTCAGCCCGGTCAAGGATGATCTCAGAATCCTCTTCTTCGGCGAGGGCCTCGCCGGTGATCGCGTTGCACGTACGGATCAGGCTGCGGACGACGGATTTGTCCTTTACGACCTTTATATACTCGCCGACGTCTGAAAAATAAGGCAGGCCGAACGAGAGATTTGTGATCGTTGTTATACCGCCGATCGACTCGAGCGAACCTTCCTTTTTCATTTCCTCACCGATCAGGATCGGGTCGATCTGCTTCTGCTTTTCAAACAAGGCGATCATCGCCGCGAAGACCCTTCGATTGAGCGGTGAATAGAAATCCTCAGGCTGCAGGTGCTCGACCGCCTGTGAAATAACGGCATTATCCAGCAAGACCGCCCCGAGGATAACCCTCTCACTGTCTTCGCTGGAGGGCAGCGGCTTTTCGAGAAACTGCTCTCGTCGATTGTCGGGAAAAACACTTGCCATAAATCAAAATTGAAAACTATTTTTTAGGTGAGTGAACGTAATTTTAGGCGCAAAAAATGGCCTTGTCGAAAGGCCGAATTCGAAAGTTGATAACCCTAAATATAGCGTATATTTACGGCGAGAGACGAAAAACCGCGCCGGTATAGTAGCAAAACACCCGGAAAACACTTTCGCATCTTTCCGGGTGTTTTTCGAACTAATGCACCTGGCACTTATTCAGCTGCCGGAGCTTCCTCAGTCTCGCCCGCTTCTTCAGCCGGGGCGACTTCAAGATCCTCAACCGCAACTTCTGCAACCGCCGGGGCTGCTTCTGCTTTCGGAGCTTCGGCCCGAGCCTTGGGCTCTTCTTTGACAGGCATCTCGCCGCCTTCGCCTGTTACCGTAACCGGAACGGTCAGAGTAACTTCGCGATGAAGTTTGACGTTCACCGAATATTCGCCGGTTTCTTTGATTGCTTCCTTGAGGGTGATCCTCTTTCGGTCGATCTCGTAGCCCTTTGCTTTTAAGGCATCGGCGATGTCCATCGAAGTTACAGATCCAAATAGTGTTCCGTGCTCGCCGGCTTTGCGTTCGAAGGTCAGAGCGATCGAACCCATCTGCTCGAGCTGGGCTTCGGCGGTTGCCTTTTCGATCGCTGCCTTCTTAAGCAATGCGGCCCGCTCCTGTTCGATCTGTTTTACGTTCCCTTTTGTCGCTAAAGTCGCAAAACCCTGCGGCAATAGGAAGTTGCGGGCGAAACCCGCTTTAACTTTGACGATCTCGCCGCGGCCACCGACATGATCTATGTCTTCGCGCAATAAAATTGTTGTATTTGCCATAATAAATCTCCTTGATCAACCATTCCGGCTCGAAGTGAAAGAACCACCACGCCGGCCGCAACGGCTGCCGCCCCTCCTTTGTAAGGAGGGGAGTTTAACATTCTAGTCCGCAACGAATGGCAACATAGCCATTGAACGTGCGCGTTTGATCGCTTTAGCGATGCGTCGCTGATCTTTTGCCGTAATACCCGAGATGCGACGCGGCATGATCTTACCGCGTTCTGGCACGAACTGCCTCAAAAGGTCCACATCTTTCCAATCGAGATAATCAGGCACGATCTGACGCGGCCGGCGACGCTGATAGCGTCGAGGGCGGTCGCCTATGACGTCTTCGCCGACGCCGAGATCTCTGTCATTCATCATTTCCAAATCATTATCTGCCATAACTTTTTCTCCTTTGCGTCACGCAATTAAGCTTCTGCCGGTGCCTCCGTTGTTTCAGGGGCAGCACGGAACGAAGCCCGCTTTGCTGAACGTGCTTCGCGCTTCGCACGGATCTTATCCGCTTTTTTCCGATCTTCGTCGACACGAACGGTGATATACCTCATGATGAGATCGTTAACGCGCATACGACGCTCGAGCTCCAGGATCTCCTGGCCGCTGCCATCGATCTCGAACAATACATAGTGACCGGTATTTTTCTTCATGATCGGGTAGGCAAGATTGCGGATGCCGATGTCATCCATCCGGACCACCGTACCGCCTTCCTTTTCGATCAATTTGCCGACAGCTTCGTTCAGCTTGCCGATCTTTTCGCCTTCCGTTTCCGGATTGACGATATACATTACTTCATAAGTTCTATTAGCCATTTATTTACCTATTCTCCTTTCGGTTACGAACCTCAACTTCGCGAGTTGAAGTAAGGATCCTCAATTAAACTTTGCCATCGCCGCTTCCGCACCTTCCGAGACGATAGTGCGGACGGCGTCGGCCGATACGTCCAATATCTTGTCAAGCGTTTCGGATTCACTTTTTGTAAAGTTCTCCAAAACAAATTTCGCGGCGTCGCGGATCGGATGTTCAGGCTGAATGCCGATCCTTAGCCGAATAAATTCCTGCGTTTTCAAACAGTCGATGATCGACCTAAGCCCGTTCTGTCCGCCGTGAGTTCCCCTCGGCCTGATCCTGATAGAACCAAACGGTAACGCGAGGTCGTCTGAGATAACTATCAGCTTCTCGACCGATCGTCCATCTTTTGCCAGCAGTCCGTTGACCGCTTCGCCGCTCAGATTCATATAGGTCTGAGGCTTGGCTAGTTCGACCGTTCGATCGCCGATCAACCCGCGTCCGATCAAAGCCCGGCATTCGTCCCGCTTGACCTGAGTCTGCAATTGGGCCGCCAGCAGATCAATGAGCATGAACCCAAGATTGTGCCGCATCTTTGCGTATTCCGGGCCCGGATTACCGAGCCCGACTATAAGCCAATTGCTCACGTTAACGCCCGGTTATTCTTCGCTGCCGCCTTCTTCAGCAGGTGCCTCACCGGCAACTTCAGGCTCAGGACCTTCCTCTAATTGCGGTTCGAGACTTGCTTCGCTCACCGTAATGATCGACGCAACGACCGTTTCAGGGGCTTCGTGGATCTCTACACCTGCAGCGATCTTAAGGTCAGAAACATGGATCGAATGGCCCGCTTCCAGATCAGTGACATCGACGTCGATCGAATCAGGCGTATTTGCGGGTTCGCAAAGAACCTTGATCTCACGCATCGCCTGGGTAAGTACAGCACCTGCGTCCTGCAGCCCGATCGCGTGCCCGGTCAGATGAATAGGCACCGTCATCTCGATCTTTTCGCCCTTTGCAAACCGGCGAAGATCCGCATGGATCATTCGTCCGTGAACGGCGTGGATCTGACGATCCTGGAAGATAACATCATTTACGCCAACACCGTCGATATCGAGCCCAAAGACCGTATTAACACCGCTTTCCGTACGGAGGATAGCCGCGAGGTCTTTAAGATCTGCCGTTGCCGCCAGGCTTTCAGATCCTCCGCCGTAAACGACGACCGGGATCTTGCCGACAGCACGAAGCCGACGATTCTCATTTTTACCGCGTGTATCACGCTTTTCAGCTTTAACTACTATTTTTTCTGCCATATCTTTACTCTCAAACAAAAACTAAATAAACAACGACGAAACGCTGGTCTCGTCATGGATCGATCTGATAGCCGACGCAAGCAGCTTAGCGACGCTAAGAACTTCTATCTTGCCGCCTTCTACAAGAGGAACGCCATTGTCACGAACCGGGATCGTATTGGTCACGATAACTTTTTTCAAATATGAGCCGCTGATATTTTCGACCGCCTTGCCGGATAAAACCCCGTGCGTAAAGCATGCCGAGATCTCGTTGGCACCCGCTTTATGCAGGGCCTCGGCGACCTTACAGATAGTGCCGCCCGTATCGCACATATCGTCGATTATCAAACAGTTCTTACCGCGAACATCTCCGACGATATTCATCACATCGGCTTCGTTGGCACGCTCTCGACGTTTGTCACAAAGTGCCAGGCCGGCGTCGAGCCTTTTAGCATACGCTCTGGCCCTCTCGGCGCCGCCGGTGTCGGGTGCAACGACGATCAGATTCTCGATCGGATTCGTCCTAAAATAGTCGACAACGATCGGCGCGGCATAAAGGTGATCGACCGGAATATCAAAAAAACCTTGTATTTGCGATGCGTGCAGGTCAATTGTCAATATCCGCTGCGCACCGGCTTTGGTCAACAAATTCGCGACCAGCTTCGCCGCGATCGGCACCCTCGGCCGGTCTTTTTTGTCAGACCTCGCATATCCGAAATAAGGAATTACGGCAGTTACTCGAGATGCCGATGCACGGACGAAAGTGTCGATCATGATCAACAATTCCATCAAATGGCGGTCTGACGGCGGGCATGTCGGCTGGACGATAAATACATCGGACCCGCGAACATTTTCGCCGATCTGAAAGTTGAATTCGTCATCCGAAAATCGCTCAATGCTCG
The DNA here is from genome assembly GCA_044228165.1 of Pyrinomonadaceae bacterium. Classification (GTDB taxonomy): domain Bacteria; phylum Acidobacteriota; class Blastocatellia; order Pyrinomonadales; family Pyrinomonadaceae; genus OLB17. The sequence goes on from JBGAVK010000018.1 coordinate 40,098, forward strand.
CCTTGCCAAGTTCGATGCCGAGCTCGCCGCAGATCTCTTCGGCGAGTTCGCGGTGAGCATTTCCCGTAAAAATTTTGATCTTACCTGTTACGGCCATAATCGACAGATCACGCATCGAGGCGTAACTCTCAACAAAAAAACGGACGACCTCGTCGAGATCGTCCGCTAGATTCATCGAAATTGGCTGGGGCGGGAGGACTCGAACCTACGAATGCCGGATCCAAAGACCGGTGCCTTACCACTTGGCTACGCCCCAATGCGAAATTTCAGAAACGACGCGGAAACAACCTCGCACCATCAAAAGTGCATCATTTCGCGGTACTCTGACCGCGAGACGGTTGCTACGGCAAACTTTCGCCAGGTCGACTCATGTTCGAGGGCTTTAATAGCAGCTTGCCGTGTCTCTGTATTGTCAAAAATCGCGAAGACCGATGCTCCGCTGCCGCTCATAGCGGCGTTAACTGCTCCGAGTGACAATAGAGTTTGCTTAACTCGCTGCACCTCGGGATGAGCGTGAAAAACACTCACTTCAAAATCATTTATCAATACCGGACTCCGCGTTACAAGTGACTCCGCTTCTGAACGGCAAACAGGAAGAATACGACCCAGAGCCTCATTTGTCAAGGTTGGGGCGTTCATTCTCTCGAACGCATCCTTGGTCGATACGCTGACTGGCGGGGTGACGATCAGCAAGTTCGGTTCTTTTAGGTCATCGACCGGTTTGATCACCTCACCACGCCCCGTCCCGATAGCCGATCCGCCATGCAAGAAAAACGGAACGTCAGAACCCAGCGTTGTCGCTATCACTTGCAGATTGCCTTGGTTAATCTCGATCTCCCACAATTTGGTAAGCCCAAGCAAAGCAACCGCCGCATTCGACGATCCACCACCAAGGCCGCCCGGTGACGGAATGCGCTTTTCGAGATGTATCGCGGCTCCTTTCTCTATGCCGGCCAACTGTTTCAACGCTTTCGCCGCCTTTATTATCAAATTACGTTCGTCGATCGGGACATTCGGCTCATCACAGGTCAACTCGAGCCTTTCCGATTCAGTAAAATGGATCGTGTCATGCAGCGAAACTGTCTGAAACATCGTAAACAGCTCATGAAAACCATCCTCCCGCTTCCCCAAAATGCGAAGCGTCCAATTTATCTTGGCAAATGACGGTAACGAAAATCCCGGCTGCATCGCTCTAGCATAGAGAAAGCTGCGAAACGCGGCAACTCGGAGGCCAAACAGCGTTTCATTTCGGAACAGAATCGTCGCAAAAGCGTTTTATACGTTTGTGCATCCAATCATAAAAAAGCTGTTTGTCGGTGAACTTAGCCGGAAACGAGTTATCAGATCGCTCCTACTTATTCCCGTTTTCGTTTATCTTGGCATCGTCGCTCTCGCGTGGTTCCTGCCAAACAAACTATTGTTCCGTCCCCAAACTGCCGCATACCGTGACGATGCGAGCATAATTAAGCTCATGACCGACGACGGCGAGACGATCTCAGCAAAATTTTACGAGAACACCGCCGCGCGGTTCACGATATTGTTCAGCCACGGAAATGCCGAGGACATCGGACGGAACGAGCCGTTCGTACTCAAACTACGCGAAAGCGGCTTTTCGGTGCTGGTTTACGATTACCACGGATACGGTACGAGTTCCGGCTCGCCGTCCGAAGAAAATACTTACAAGGATATAAATGCTGCCTTTCGATATTTGATCAAGAAACGAAATATCCCGGCGGACAGGATCATCATCTACGGTCGTTCAGTCGGAGGCGGGCCATCGGTCGATCTGGCCTCACGCGAAAAGGTCGCTGGATTGATCGTCGAGAGCACCTTCACGTCGGCGTCCCGTGTACTTAGCAGGTTTCGCATTCTGCCGTTCGATAAATTTGAAAACATCGCCAAGATCGCCTCCGTAACCTGTCCGATCCTCGTTATTCACGGAAAACAAGACGCGACCATCCCGTTTCATCACGGCGAAGCTCTCTTCGCAGCAGCAAATGGACGGAAATCATCGCTCTGGATCGAAAACGCGGGACACAATGACGTTTTCAGCGTTGGCGGAGAAACGTATCTTGCCACCAGTCCTGACGTCGCCGAATCCTTACCCCCATAACTCCATGCCTTATTGGACACACGTTTAAAAAATTATTCGTGCCTTCGTGGCTAAAAACTCTTGCCACGACTGCACGAATAAGAATACTAA
>JBGAVK010000019.1:0-23355 GCA_044228165.1 Pyrinomonadaceae bacterium
ATGAGAACATCGGCTATAAATTAAGGCCAAACGATTTTGTCGAAATAACTGTCGACCTCAGCCGCGGGACAGCAATGCGCCCGGAGAATATCGGTCTCGAAATAGTATTCGAGGATGACGAACTGATCGTCGTAAATAAGCCGGCTGACATGCTCGTGCATCCATCGCATAGAGAGAACAGCGGAACTCTCCTGAATGCAGTCGTATATCATCTTAACAGAGAGAAATTGGCAACAGATCGTCGAACGTCTTTTGTCAGGCCGGGGCTTATCCATCGCCTCGATAAACAGACTTCGGGTTTGATCGTGATCGCAAAAACTGCTCGTGCCCACCGCATTCTTTCGGGTCATTTCATGAAAAAGCGGGTAGAGAAGCGGTACCTTGCATTGGTAGAGGGGATCGTCAGGGACGAATCGGGCACGATCTCGGCGCCGATCGGGCGATTTGCGGATCTGAAAATATGGAGCGTCAAAGAAGACGGAAAGCACTCTGAATCAAGATTTTGGGTGCGGGAACGATCTGCCGACACGACCCTTCTCGAATTAGAACCAGTTACGGGCCGCACAAACCAACTGCGCATCCATTGTGAACTTATCGGACATCCGATAGTTGGCGATGTGCAGCGAGGCGGAAGGGAATTTGGGCGATTGTGCCTGCACGCCTACCGCCTCGGGTTTCCTCACCCAACCAGCCGTGAGCCTTTGCAATTTGAATCGTCGATCGTTTTCTAAGCCTCCAGAGCCTCTTTTTCGTCCTCGTCGGAAAACTGATTGTGGAGCACGACCGGCGGCGATTTCTTTCGGAGACGAATGTTTAGCATTTCGACAAAGACCGAGAACGCCATCGCAAAGTAAACGTAACCCTTAGGAATATGGAAATGCAGCCCCTCTGCGATCAACGTAGTGCCGATCAACAACAGAAAGCTCAGCGCAAGCATTTTGATCGTCGGATGACGTTGAACAAAAGCTCCGATCGAGCCGGCGAATAGCATCATCGCGATTATCGAGACGATAACGGCGGCGATCATCACCCAGATGTTGCTGACCATTCCGACTGCCGTGATGACACTGTCGAGTGAAAAAACGATGTCGAGCAGCATTATCTGGACGATAACAGCTGTAAATCCCGCATAAACCTTCTTTGAGCCTTCGCCCTCGGCGCCCTCGAGGCTGCCGTGTATCTCATGGGTGCTCTTAGCCAGCAAGAATAGGCCGCCAACTAATAAAATAATGTCGCGGCCCGAAACCGCCTGTCCCCAGATCGTAAACAATGGTTCGACAAGCCCCATCACCCAGGTAAGTGAAAAGAGCAAAGCGATGCGCATTAGCAACGCGAGAGCCAGGCCAATAAGGCGGGCTTTCTTCTGATCTTTCTCAGGAAGTTTTCCCGAAAGGATCGAGATAAAGATAACGTTGTCGATACCGAGTACCAGTTCGAGCACCGAAAGGGTCAAAAACGCGATCCAAATTTGAGGGTCAGAGATCCAATCCATTTAACGCAGTCTCCAGGAGCAAAAAACTAAAACTTCGATTGATTATACTTTAAGGAAATGTTTGATAATAAATGGATCGATAGATTTGCTTAATGTTGATCAAAAGTGCATCAGAATGACGTCAAAAATTTCGAATAAACCCGGTGATATGCGGAAAAAAAACCGGTTCTTCTCCCGACTAGCCGCGGCAGGCGCGGGTGTTTTATTCGGACTGGTCATCATCGAAGCGGGACTTAGGATCGTGGGATATTCATCACCCGAGTTTTACCAACCAAGCGAAACGCAGGGATATTCACTGATACCGAATAGCAGCGGTTGGTATAAGAAAGAGGGCCGGGCATTTGTGAGAATAAACAGCGATGGTTTTCGGGATGTTGAGCATCAGATCGCGAAGCCCGACGGAACTTTTAGGATCGCTGTCATTGGCGATTCGTATGTCGAAGCGTTGCAGGTTTCGCAAGAAGAAATGTTTACAAAATATCTCGCGGAAAAGGCTTCGGGTTGCGGCTTTGCCGATGGAAAGAAATTGGAGGTACTCAATTTCGGTGTCTCAGGTTACGGTACGGCACAGGAACTGTTGATGACTAGAGAAAAAGTCTGGAAATACTCGCCAGACCTCGTGCTGCTGCTAATGACAACAAACAATGACATTAGCGATAATCTGCGTGTGTTTAAGCAGACGCCGATACCTTATTTTGTGATGAAGGACGGCGCACTATCTTTGGATAACAGTTTTCGGAATGATGCGTCATTTGCTTTACGGAATTCGAAGCTCAGCAGAACTGGTGCGTGGTTCAAACAGAATCTGCGATTTGTTCAAGGGATCGGCGAAATGACGGTTAATATCAAATATTGGTATGGACGTTGGAAAGCAAAAAGGGCAGCAGATAGCCCAATATCAAACGACGAATCGCCGGCCCAAACAGCTGACATCGGTATCGACAGCCAGATCTACCGAGAGCCGTCCGATGAGAATTGGAAAATGGCGTGGAGTGTCACAGAAGGGTTGATCTCGATGTTGCGACGGGAAACTCTAGAAAAGGGAGCAAAGTTTGCGGTTGTCACATTAAGTAACGGCGTCCAAGTTTTGCCGTCCTTGGAAGGGCGGCAATGGTTCCAAGATCATATCGGAGTCGGCGACCTGTTTTACCCGGACAAGCGCATCGCTCAATTTTGCAGATCTAATGAGATACCCGTTATAACGCTTGCACCTGAATTGGGGGCTTATGCCTCGTCAAATAACATATTCCTTCACGGTTTTGAAGGCAATATCGGGTACGGTCATTGGAATCAAATGGGACACAGGGTAGCGGGCGAAATTATCGGCCGCCACCTTTGCGAGCAGAAGATCTATTGATCATTCGACCGCTTTGCAGGGCTTCGACGATGCAGCATCGGCGAGCTCGCGGGCCTTTTCATTCTGGCCTGCGCCCGGCATTACTACATCCGTAACACATGATTTTGCCTTGCTGATCCTGGATACCATCAGATAAGAGGTATTCTTTGACGAATCTTCAGGGTCGGCCACATTGAAACGTGCGATCATAGCCACGGGAACGCCGCCTTTCGTTCGCCATTCGATCTTTTCGCCGACGATTGAAAAGCCGCCGTAGAAACCCCAGAAATTGAGTTCAAATTTCTTTTTGGCCGGTGTGATGACATTGATCGTCTGACGAATATCACCTTCAAGAAGGCGGATCTTGTAGCCACCCACGCCTTTGCATTCACCTTCGTACGAGCCAGCCTCATTCGGGTTTGACGAGATCGTTCGGCAATCCTTCGTCTTGGTGCTGGTGTAAATGCTCTTATTTTGCCCAGACGAAACTATGGCCATTGATAACACGATCAAACAAAGAAAGAAAATTTGCTTCATATTTATCTCCAAAACGAATAAAGAACTTTGCCACAGCTACCGGCGATAGACAATCCTGCCGCCGACGATAGTAGCTACTGCCCCGCCGACGAAACTCCAGCCGTCAAAGGGGGAATTTCGCGATCTCGATCTCGAATCTGAATTGTAGTAGATCCATTTAAGATCGGGATCGATGATCGTCACATCTGCGATCGAGCCCGGGGCAAGAGTGCCGCGGCCCGCCAATTTGAATATTTTGGCCGGATTGGCTGAGCAGAGTTCGACCAGCCGAACCAGGTCTATGATGCCGGGATGAACGAGCCGGTCGAACGCTAATCCTAAAGCAGACTCAAGGCCAATTATGCCCATTGGGGCACGATCGTATTCGAGAGCCTTTTCGTCGGCATGGTGAGGAGCGTGGTCGGTTGCGATAGCGTCGATCGTGCCGTCCCTTATCCCCTCGATAATGGCCTCAAGATGCTCCTGCGAACGCAGAGGCGGCGCCATTTTGGTGTTGGTATCGTAGCCCTCGACCGCTTCATCGGTCAGTGTGAAATGATGCGGCGTGACTTCACAGGTTACGTGCAGCCCTTCCGCCTTGGCACGACGGACCGCCTCGACGGCACCTTTGGTCGACACGTGAGCGATGTGGATGTGGGCACCGGTTTCTCTGGCCAAGATCATGTCTCGGACGACATCGATATCCTCCGCGAGGGCAGGCATGCCCTTAAGGCCCAGCAAAAGGGAAACGCGCCCCTCGTGCATGACGCCGCCGGTGGAGAGCGATTTGTCCTCGCAATGGTCGATCACCGGCAGACCAAAATCGCGCGCGTATTGCATCGCTCTACGCATAATTCCGGCATTCGGAACAGGACGTCCGTCGTCTGAGACGGCGACCGCACCCGCGGCTTTCATCTCACCCATTTCGGCGAGTTCGGAGCCGTCCGAAGACTTTGTGATCGCACCGATAGGGAAAACGTTTGCCGATCCGGCGCGTTCCGCCTGTTCGATCATGTAACGCGTGATCGCGGCGTTATCATTGACGGGATTTGTATTCGGCATCGGACACACGCTCGTCCAACCACCTGCTACCGCTGCCGCGCAGCCGCTCGCTATCGTCTCCTTATGTTCCTGCCCTGGCTCGCGAAGGTGCACATGCATGTCAATAAAGCCCGGAGCCACAAGCATTCCGCTCGCATCAAAGATCTCACAACCTTCTGGCACACCTTCACCGGGCCTGATCCAGGCGGTTACTTTACCGTCCTCGATCAGGACAGACATTCCAGTATTTTCCTGTGCGGCCGGATCTATAAGATGGCCGTTTGCGATCAATAGCTTCATAAAACTAACTGTTAACCACCGCTCCGCCGGTTGCCAAATAGAGCACCGCCATGCGGACGGCGACGCCGTATTTCACCTGATCCAAGATAAGCGACCGTGAGCTGTCGGCGACCTCCGATGCGATCTCAATGCCGCGATTCATCGGGCCGGGATGCAATACGATCGCGTCCTTTTTAGCCAGATCGAGGCGGTCGTTTGTGAGGCCATAATGGATCGAATACTCGCGCAAGGTCGGGAAATAAGCCGAATCCTGACGTTCTCGTTGAATTCGCAAGATCATCACGACGTCGGCTCCGGTGATGGCATCTTCGATGTGCGAACACAGTTGCAATTGCGGTGACGAAAGAACCACCCCGTCAGCCGAAGCGGTTGCCGCCTCTGTTTCGTAAGGAGGGGAGCTTTCGGAACTTGGATCTGCGTTGATCAGATATTGAAAATCGCTTGGAACGAGTGTTCCCGGGCCGGCGACACGAACATTTGCTCCCATCTTTGTGAGTAGATGGATATTTGACCGAGCTACGCGGCTGTGCAGAATATCGCCGACTATCGCGATCTCGAGGCCGTCGATCTGTTTCTTGTGCTCACGGATCGTCATGGCGTCGAGCAGAGCCTGCGTCGGATGTTCGTTAGCTCCGTCACCGGCGTTGACGATCGCGGCTCGGCTGACCTTGGCGAGCTGATGCGGCACACCGGCACTGGAATGGCGTACGACAATGCAATCGGGGGCCATCGCGTCAAGATTCATCGCCGTGTCGAGCAGCGTCTCGCCCTTTGAAAGGCTCGAGGCTGCGACGCTGATATTAACGGTGTCGGCAGAAAGTCGTTTGGCAGCTAACTCAAATGAAGTGCGGGTACGAGTTGAAGCCTCGAAGAATAGATTGATGACCGTTTTGCCGCGGAGAGCGGGAACTTTTTTGACCTCACGTGTCGATATCTCGCTAAAGTTTTCCGCTGTGTCGAGAATGCCTGTGATCTCCGCAGCGGACAGGCCGCGGATGCCAAGCAAGTCTCTTCGTCTGAACGGTTTGTCCATCCTAAACTGAACGAAAAAAAACAGGCTAACGAGCCTGTTCTATGGTCTTTCAAAAATGCCGACTGCCTCGACCTCGTCAAACTCTTTCAGCATGACCTTGATTATTTCGGTCTGTTTGGTCGGCACGAGTTTACCGACAAAATCTGCCTGGATCGGCAATTCCCGATGTTCATGTCCTCTATCGATCAGGACGGCGAGTTGAACCTTTCGCGGTCTGCCGAAATCCATCAACTGGTCCATCGCCGCACGGATCGTTCGCCCGGTATAGAGGACGTCATCGACCAGGACAACTATTTTGCCCTCGATGTCGTGTTCTAGTTCGGTACGATTTACGATCGGGTTTGCACCAACCGTAGAAAGATCGTCACGATAAAGCGTAATATCCAGAATTCCGTAAAGCGGCTTTACGCCCTCGATAGCTTCGATCTTTTCGGTAATGCGTTCGGCGAGCGGCACACCACGGCGGCGGATGCCAACGATGTAAAGGTCGTCGGCACCATGATTTGATTCCGCGATCTCGGTCGAAAGCCGCCGCAAGGCTCGTTTCATAGCCGCAGAATCCATTATCCGCGATTTTTCTACCAGATGTATTTCGTCACCCATTTGCAAGCAAATCGTAACAAAGGGGAGTTCAAAGTTCAAAGTTTGATGCCCGAAGTTTTGATAATTGGCTGCGTCAACTAAAATCAGAAGAATAAATGATCGGGAAACTGTGGCAACGAACAATACGACCGCTATTATTCCGGCTCGACGCCGAACGGGCACATGAACTCGGGATCGAGGCGATGAAACTCGGTTTCGGCGGAACACAATTTCCGGAGAGTTTCCCGGAATTTGGTGAGATCGAAAGATTCGGGTTGAAATTTGTTAACCCGCTGGGAATTGCGGCTGGTTTTGATAAGAACGGCGTTGTTGTGAACCGTCTTGCATCGCTCGGTTTCGGATTTGTCGAAGTCGGAACCGTTACGTTCCGGCCGCAGAGCGGAAATCCGAAGCCGCGCCTTTTTCGTCTGCCGGACGACAGGGCACTGATTAACCGGCTTGGATTTAACAATGACGGAGCCGCTGCGGTCGCCAAAAGGCTTGAGAAACTTGACCGAAAATGCATTGTAGGTGTGAATATCGGCAAAAATAAGGATGTTCCCAACGAGGAAGCTACGGAAAATTATCTTCGGTGCCTCAACATTGTTCATCCGGTAGCCGATTATATTGCCGTCAATATTTCTTCACCAAACACGCCGGCCCTACGCGATCTTCAGATGGCAGAAAATCTCGAAGGACTGCTTAAAGCACTGACAGCACAAAATGATCGTCTAGGGAGCAAGCCACTGCTGGTAAAGATCGCCCCTGATCTAAGTGAAAATGAGATCGAAGCGATCGTAAACGGTTGTATCGATCAGGGTGTCGACGGGATCATAGCGACAAATACCACCGTATCACGCGAAAGACTAAGATCCGGGGATATTGACTCGATCGGAGCCGGCGGACTAAGCGGGCGGCCGGTCCGCGACAGATCAACGGAGGTTGTAGCAACAGTTTACAAATATTCACAGGGACGATTACCCATTGTGGGTGTCGGCGGCATTTTTTCTGCTGAAGACGCGTTCGCAAAGATCGCTGCCGGAGCTTCGCTCGTTCAGGCTTACACCGGTTTTGTTTACGGCGGTCCGGGATTTGCGCGAGAGATCAGCCGGGGGCTCGCCGAGATCGTAAGGGCCAAAGGATTCAATTCTCTTGACGAAGCGGTCGGTTCCGCCGGCAGAGGGTGATAGGAACAGCGGCCTATTTATTTGACACAAGCTGATCAAAGGCTATAATAAACCCTTTGCCTTCTGCTTCGCAGAGAGCACTTATTGACAATGATCATCGAATTGGCCAATTTGGGAACTGAACCAAAGATGATCGAACATTTGTTCGAGCCGGCGGAAATCGATCTCGAAGGCGAGATCGTTTCTCTAAGAGACACGGTAACACTTTCCGGCGAGATCGCACTCGATGGTGCTAGGGCAACGTTGAACGGCCGCGTTCTTGCCGATGCGGCCCTGGTTTGTACACGGTGCCTCGAACCTGTCGAAAAGCATCTCGAATTTGAATTTCGAGATATATTTGTTGACCCTTCCGTTTCGGATGCAAGATCTGAAGCCGAGATCGCCGATGAACAGCTCGACGAATCGCTCGCTTTTGACGGCCGCATCGACCTTACGGAGGTTGTGCGAGAGCAGATACTGCTGGCGATTCCCGAACAGATATTTTGTAAAGATGATTGCCGCGGGCTCTGTCCCAAATGCGGTGAGAACCTAAATTTGATAGATTGTAAATGTGCCGACGACGAGATCGATCCTCGTTGGGCGGCACTTAAGAATTTAAACTAAAGTTATGCCAAATCCTAAACGAAGACATTCACACGCCCGTACGCGTACGCGTCGTGCTCATGATTCGCTCAATACGCCACAGTTCTATCTCGACAAGGACACTGGCGAAGCAAAAGTGCCTCACCGCATCGATGCTAAGACCGGAGTATACAAGGGCCGTAAGATCATTGACGTCAAAGAGACTGAATAGACCTTTGAAATTTTCTAAATTTTGAGTTCTAATTCGAACCAAATGGCTGGACAAAACGCGGGCATCATCGGGATGGGACACTCTTATCCGGAAGGCATTTTGACGAATGCGGATCTGGAAAAGATGGTCGACACTAACGATGAGTGGATAACCACGCGCACCGGCATCAAAGAACGCCATAAGGCAGCATCCGACGAATACACTTCACAATTTGGAACACGGGCCGCTCAACAGGCGCTCGATCGGGCCGGCGTTAAGCCGGAGGACATCGAGATCATCATCTGCGCGACCACTACACCGGATCAGATAATGCCTTCGACCGGAGCGTTGATCCAGGCACAGATCGTGGAGCGGTAAATGCTGCCGGGATGGATAATTTATGCAGCGTGCTCAGGATTTATTTACGGCATTACGATGGTCGAATCGATGATCCGTACCGGTCAGATCAAACATGCCCTGGTTATAGGTGCCGAAGTTCTGACAAAGTACGTTGATTACACCGACCGCGGTACTTGCGTGATCTTCGGTGGTGATGGTGCCGGAGCCGCCGTGCTTGGGCCCGTCCCCGAGGGAAAAGGTATTCTCGCAACTAAGATCAGATCTGACGGCAGATATGAGGAGCAGCTTTATTGTCCGGGCGGTGGCACCAAACTAGGCACCACCCATGAGACGATCGACAACCGCGAGCATTTTTTCAAGATGAAAGGCAATGAGCTTTTCAAAGTTGCAGTGCGTTCGATGGCGGAAATTTCGGCGGAAATGGTCGAAAAGGCGGGTTACAAGGTCGAGGATATTGATCTCGTGATCCCGCATCAGGCAAATCAACGCATAACCGACGCTGTTGCGTCCCGGCTTGGTGTTGGTGAAGAAAAGGTTTACTCGAATATTGCTCGAATGGGCAACACTTCATCAGCCTCAATTCCCATTGCGATGGATGAGTGCATCCAGTCCGGAAAGATTCGAGAGGGGAGTCTGGTATTATTGACCGCGTTCGGCGGCGGTGTGACATGGGGCGGCACCGTCATTCGATTTTAGATTTTGGATTTGAATGTCTAAGACGGCTTATATTTTTCCCGGACAGGGCTCGCAGTCCGTCGGCATGGGAAAGGACCTATTTGATAATTTCGCTGCGGCTCGCGAGGTATTCGAGGCTGCGGACGATGCACTCGGGTTTTCACTCTCTGAAATGTGTTTTTCAGGAGATGAGGCCGATCTGCAGTTGACCGCAAACACTCAGCCGGCGATCTTGACGGCGTCGATCGCGGCTTACCGTGCGGCTCTTTCCGAAGGGCTTCCGGAACCGGATATGGTTGCCGGACATAGCCTGGGCGAATATTCAGCACTCGTAGCTGCTCGGGTTTTGGATTTTGCGGATGCGGTTCGAACTGTCAGGGCCCGCGGCACGTATATGCAGGAAGCGGTACCGGTCGGTGTCGGAGCCATGGCCGCGATCTTAGGTTTGGATGTGCCTACCGTCGAGGCCGGATGTGTCGAGGCGGCTCGAGGGCAGATCTGCAGTCCCGCGAATATTAATTCGCCATCGCAGGTCGTAATTGCAGGTGACAGTGATGCTGTTGACCGAGCGTGTGAAATATTGAAAGAAAAGGGAGCGAAACGCGCGATCAGACTTAACGTTTCGGCGCCTTTTCATTGTGCGTTGATGATGCCGGCACAGGAACGGCTCGCCAGGGACCTTGCGGCACTTGATTATGGCGAGTTTGCCTTTCCAGTGTTTCACAATGTTGACGGGGCATCGAACCGGCACCGCAATCTAGTTTGCGAAAAGCTAACATCGCAGGTTTCATCACCGGTCCGATGGGTTGAAACTATCGAAAATATGGCAGCGGCGAACGCCTCAAAATATATTGAGATAGGCCCGGGCAAGGTTTTGACGGGTTTGGTAAGACAGATAAACAAAGAAGTCGTCTTTTCCAACATTGAAAATACAGAGGGTTTGAGAAATACTTTAGAAACGCTATAAAACAGGAGAAATATATGTCAGAAGTTCAGGATAAGATCAAACAGATAATCGTTGACGAATTAGGGGTCGACGAAGCTGAAGTTACGGAAAATGCACGGTTTATCGAAGATCTCGGTGCCGATTCGCTCGACCTCGTGGAACTAGTGATGCGATTTGAAGAGGAATTTGACATCGAAATTCCTGACGAAGACGCTGAAAAGATCCAGGCCGTTCGCGATGCGTACGCATATGTTGAGCAGCACAAAGCTGCTTAGTAATAATTGAAAGTGGAAAATTGAAAACGGAGAATTTAAATTCTTCGTTCTCAATTTTCCATTTTCCATTCTAAATCTTTATGAAACGTCGTGTAGTAGTTACAGGACTCGGTTTGGTGACGCCGTGTGGAAACGATGTTCCGTCAACGTGGAATGCGTTGATGAACGGTGAGAACGGCGCCGACTATATCAAGAAATTTGACGCTGAGAAATTCTCGGTACGGTTTGCATGTGAGGTCAAGAATTTTGATCCGCTCAATTTTCTCGATAAAAAAGAGGCGAGACGTATGGGTGCTTTTACCCATTTCGCTTTGGCAGCTTCTGATGAAGCCGTAAGACATAGCGGCTTGGTGATCGATGAGTCAAACGCGGAAATGGTAGGAACCTACATCAGTTCCGGCATTGGGGATTTCTGGGCTATCGAACGCGAGCATGAGAAACTGCTTAATTCCGGTCCCGATCGCGTCTCACCGTTCTTTATCGTTTCCGCGATCGTAAATCTTGCTGCGGGTAATGTTTCTATACGGCACGGTGCAAAAGGGCCAAATTCGGCGACCGCGACGGCCTGCTCGGCCGGTGCTCACGCGATCGGCGATAGCTTTCGCATTATCGAACGCGGTGATGCCGATGCCATGATCTGTGGCGGGGCTGAAAGTGCAATTACGCCGATGTCAGTCGCCGGATTTGCGTCAATGCGAGCACTTTCGACCCGAAACGATGATCCGCAACATGCTTCGAGGCCCTTCGATCTCGAACGTGACGGATTTGTTATCGGTGAGGGAGCCGGGTTAATGGTTCTTGAGGAACTTGAGTTCGCAAAACGTCGGGGAGCTAACATACTTGCCGAGATAGTCGGCTACGGAATGAGCGGCGATGCATTTCATGTGACAATGCCGGACGAAACGGGTTCGGGGGCGATCCGCGTGATGGAGAGGGCACTAAAGGATGCGGGGATCACCCCGGATAAGATCGGTTATATCAATGCTCACGGTACATCGACTCCGTACAATGACAAGTTTGAGACGCTTGCGATCAAAAAGGTCTTTGGCGAGAATGCGTACAATATTCCGGTCAGTTCAACAAAATCGATGACGGGCCATGCTCTGGGTGCTGCCGGCGGTCTCGAGGCAGTGTTTTCCGTCAAGTCTTTGTTAGAAAATAAACTGCCGCCGACGATCAATTACGAATTTCCCGATCCGGATTGTGATCTGGATTACATACCCAACGCCGCTCGAGATGCTAAAGTTGACTACGTTTTGTCGAATAATTTCGGCTTTGGCGGAACGAACGCGTGTTTGATCTTTAAGCGATATTCAGAATAAAGTAAGGTTTATGCGAACGCTCGGATACACATTTTGGCAAGATGGCGAGTTTTTCATCGGACATTTGAATGAATATCCTGATTACGAAACACAGGCCTATTCAAAAGATGAGTTGATCGAGAATCTTAAAGACTTGCTTGTCGATCTTGAATCAAACAAAGTCCCTTTTGTTAGACACGTCGAAGAACTTGTTCTTGCCTAATGAAACGCGGTGATCTGATAAAACGCCTCGAAGACATGGGATGTGTTTTAATTCGTCATGGCGGCAAGCACGATTGGTACACAAATCAGTCAACCAAACAGTCGCAACCTGTCCCACGCCACAAAGAGATAAACGAAGATTTAGCGAAGTCGATAATCAAAAAATTGTCTGGAAAATAATCGCGATGACAAAATGAATCGCCATTCATTTTGTGATAGCATTTCTGTGTTATGAAAATAATTGTTCTAATGAAACAGGTCGCCAATAAGGATGCGGTTTTGCGTATCGCGGGTGACGAGAAATGGATAAACGAGACTGATGTCGCTCAGCAGACCAATGAGTCTGATGGTTACGCTCTCGAAGAAGCTCTGCGGACGGTAGAGGCCAAAGGTGATGGCGAAGTCGTGGTCTGTACATTAGGCCCGCAATCGGCAAAAACGGTCATTAAAGATGCTTTGGCACGTGGCGCAAATCGCGCGATACACATAGTTGTCGACGACAGTAAGAGCCTCTCTGCCTACCAGATCGCAAAGGCTATAGCCGATGCGATTCGGGACGAAAATGCCGATCTTGTTTTTACAGGTCTGCAGTCTGACGACGCCAGCTACGGCCAAACAGGGGTGATACTTGCCGAACTTTTAGGCATACCTCACGCTACCATCGTGATCGAGGTCGATAGGGCAAGTTTGGGCGATACTCTGAGGGTCAAACGCGAGCTCGAAAGCGGCTGGTATCAATGGTTTACGTACAAATTGCCGTCATTGCTTACGATCCAATCGGGAATTTCGCAAATACGCTACGCTTCGCTAAAGGGAATCATGGCCGCTAAAAGCAAAGAAGTTCGAGAAGTTACACCTGCTGTCGAATCGTTTGCCTCAGCAGCAATGATCGAGAAAGTCTATATGCCTCTCAAAACCAAGCAAACTCAAATGCTCGGCAATGGCGACGCCAAGGCCGGTGCGGTCGAGCTGGTAGAAAAATTGAAAACGGAGGTGCGGGTAATATGAGCATCCTCGTATTTATAGAACATAAAGATTGCGTACTGAACAAAACGTCGCTCGAGGCTGTAACTGCGGCTCAAATGATCGGCAAAGATCTCGGGCTGAGTGTTACGGCTGTTTTGCCGTGCGATAAAGACTGTGCTCTCGCTCAGGAGATCGCCGGCTATAACATCGAAAAGGTCATCGTCGCCAAGAATGAAAAGCTTGGCACTTATACGCCGGACGGTTATGCTGACGCCTGGGAACAGGTTATCAGGGCGACTGTTCCGCAATACGTGGTAATGTCACACACCTATCAGGTGCGCGATTTTGCACCGAAGGTCGCGGCAAGGCTCGGTCGAGAGGTTGTCGGCGACTGTATTCGTTATCGTGCAGAAGGCGGGAAACTCGTACTGACGCGACGCATCTTCCTCGGAAAACTTGATGCCGACGTAACGATCGGCGGCGACGCGCCTTATTTTATTACGTTCCAGTCGGGTGCGTTTCGAGGCGATGCTGCCGAAAAGGGAAGTGCTTCGGTCGAGCCGATGGAGGTCTCCGTGGGCGACGTGCGAATGACGCCTGAGGCTCCATTTCAGGAAGCGAAAGCATCTGTGGATCTGACGAAAAGCGAGATCATCGTGGCGGTCGGCCGGGGTATCAAATCACAAGAGAATATTGCGGTTGCTCAACAACTTGCGGATGTTTTGGGAGCGGATCTTGCGGCTTCGCGTCCGATCTGCGACAGCGAATGGCTGCCGATCGACCGCCAGATCGGTTCGAGTGGTCAAACGGTTGCACCAAAACTCTATGTTGCACTGGGCATTTCGGGAGCGATCCAACATATTGTCGGAATGAAAAACGCAGGAACGATCGTTGCCGTCAACAAGGACTCAGAAGCTCCGATCTTTGACATTGCCGATTATGGTATTGTCGGGGATCTATTTGATGCCGTCCCGGTATTGGTAGAAGAGATCAAGAAGGCAAAGGGTTAAGAATTTGCGATTGAATTTTATTGGCTGTCGCGGTCGTAAGACATGCGGCGGCCTTTTTCTTTGTGAAACAAATTGAGTTTTTCGGTCGTAACCTCACAAGCAGCTCATCCGTATCAAAACCGAAGTAATTTCTAAGGACGCTATAATCTTATGACCAAATTTAGTTTGACCCGCCGTCTCATTGTCGGCGCCATGGTAGCCCTGATCGGGCTTTCTTCAATTGCGCAGGCGAGGCCGCTTCAATTCCTTCATCCCTTGGAGCAGGATGCGAAAAAGAGTTTGCCGCCTGTGAATTGGATCAGGAGCCGCAAGATCGATGTAAAACATCTGGACATTGACCTTCGATTCGATTGGGAAAAGGAACAAGCGATCGGCTCGACGGTCGTGGTGTTTTCACCGTTTAACGACACCGATACGGTTTCACTCGATGCCGCCATGATGACCATCGACGCCGTTTCACTCGCCGCCGGCAAGAAGCTAACGTTCAGCTATGACGGAAAAAGGGACAATGACAATCTCGCTATCACTCTTGATCGGATCTACCGTGCCGGCGAAGAGGTCCGCGTCAAGGTGGATTACAAAACAAATTATGTAAACAAAGTCGACGACACTGATACTTCGATAGGGAGTTTCGGCCGAGGGCTCCGGTTTATTAAGCCAACGGCTGACAATCCGAACAAACCCCGTCAAATATGGTCGCAAGGAGAGACGGAATTTAATCGATACTGGTTCCCGTCGTATGACACGCCAAATGACTTTCGCACCACGACGTCTGCGGGCCACAGTTGCAAAGCCATTTTATGTGGTTGGAAAACGGAAAGCTAACTGAGACAAAGAATAATAAGGATGGCACCAGGACCTTTGTTTGGAACATGGATCAGCCATATTCAAATTACCTGACATCGATCGTGGTCAGCGAAACGACGCCGGTTACCCAGAATTTTGACGGCATACCGGTGATGAATTTTGGTTACACGACTGAGACAAAAGAAGTCGCCGCAACAGTAAAGAACCTGCCAGCGACAATGCGATTCTTCTCAGAGCTTACAGGCGTTAAATATCCATATCCGAAGTATTCTCAAGCGTTCGTAGAAGATTTCGGCGGCGGAATGGAGAATATTTCGGCGACCACTCAGATCGAAGAGATGATCCATGACGAACGCGAACTGCTAGACCAGGACAGCGAATCGCTGCAGTCGCACGAGCTTGCCCATCAATGGTTCGGTGACTATGTGACGTGCCGCGATTGGGGCCAGATCTGGCTCAACGAGAGCTTTGCGACATACCTGCAGCATATGTGGACCGAAAAGCTAAAGGGGCACGAAGAATTTTTGTACGCCGATCTTCGCAACAGTCAGAACACTGTGATCAACACATGGAATCAAGGCAATCGGCGGCCGATCGTAACGAAATATTATGCGAACAAAGACGCGATGTTTGATAACTATGCGTATCCGGGTGGCGGATCCGTGCTTCATATGTTGAGGAAACACCTGGGTGATAAGCTATTTGCCGCATCGCTAAAGAACTATTTGACCACAAACGCTCATCAGCCGGTCTCTACGGAGGATCTGAGAATAGCGGTCGAAGAAACAACCGGGCAATCTATGGATTGGTTCTTTGACCAGTGGCTCTATCGAATGGGTCACCCGGTGTTTAATGTGACCCAATCTTATGACGACGCGTCGAAAAAGCTGACACTTATTGTGAAACAGAAGCAAAAGGTCGACCTCAACAACGAATATCCACAAACGGCGTATTTCCAATCATTCGTTGATGTCAATATCGACAACAAGATCAAACGCGTTTGGATGGAGCCGAAGGAAGAGAACGTTTTCACATTCGACTCTGTGACGAAGCCAAAGCTGGTGAATTGGGATTACGAGAGCACGCTCTTAAAGGAGATGACTTTCGAGAAATCGACCGACGAGTTGCTTTACCAAATGGCCAACGACAAAGATGTTTTGGGAAGGCGCTGGGCAATGAACGAACTTGAAAAGAAGGCGGCAGCACCGGCCGACAGGTCTCGAATAATTGACGCGCTGGTGGTCTCAGCAGAAAAAGATCCTTTCTGGCGGATCCAACGAGCGGCATTGTCCGTGCTTGCAAACGTTTATTCGCCCGACCCGCGTCCAGGAACGGCTCGGCCGGCAGCAAAACTTGACGCAAATGTCGAAGCAGCTGCCATCCGTATGACCAAAGACCCTCGATCGAGTATTCGCGGCGATGCTATCGAACTGCTCGGCGAGACCCAGGATAAAAAGCACTTTGACTTGGCACTTTCGATGCTTGATGACCGGAGCTACGAAGTGATCGACCAGGCTGCTCTGGCGTTAGGACGGATCAAGGATCCGAGGGCATTTTCGGCTCTTGAGAAGCTGACAAAGACGCCATCGTGGAAGGGCAGAATTCAGATCGCCGGTTTTAACGGGTTGGCAGAGCTGGGGGATAAGCGCGGTTTTGAGGCAGGGTTAAACGCCGCCTCAGACAAGACGCTGGCATTTAATCTTCGAACCGCCGCTTTGGGAGTTGTAGGGGCAGCCGGCAAAGGCGATCCGCGTGCATACCCGCTGATCTTTGATAAATTTAAGGCGGCGTTTGATGCGAACAACATTCAGGGAATAGTTGGGGGCATTCAGGCGATCGTGAAACTTGCGGATCCGCGGGGACAAGAGGCATTTGACCTGCTGAAGGTTAAATTCAAGGACAATCAGGGAGCTATCCAGTTCGTTGCGGGGCAGGAGGCCGCCTTTAAGGCCGCGATCAAACAGTGACCTCAACTTAACGAGAAAGCGGGCAGACAATTGCCCGCTTTTCGAACGAAAGGGATCTCAATTACAACTCTAAACAATGTCCCGTTGGTCGTAAGGCACGAATTCACCGAATTCGATATACCGCTTCATCAACCTGAGGTATGTCGCCCAGCAATAATTGGAGATCCGGAAATGTTCGCTGGGTTCGGCCCAACCGCGATGGTAAAAATCAACGACTGTCCCATCGGATACAGGATGCAGTGTCACGCCGACTCTCGTCCCGATCCAATCATCCATTGCTTCCAAGATCGTCCATTCGAACTCCTGCTCCGGAACGAACTTCGTAACGCGGGCTCGCCAGTCATATTCAGGCCCGAAATAAAGGCGCCAAATAGCGTCGAGTTGAGCGTGGCCGGACGACCTTTCCGTCCACCAGGAATCTAAACCTAAAGGAGTCGAAAACGCTCCAAAAACTTTGGCGGGTGGGGCCTTAATCAACAACTGTAGTAATACGTCGGGCATGTGTGATACTCGCGGATTATTTTACGCTAATTTGATACGATCAGGTTCTGATTTTCGTAAACGAAGTTTGGCCGCCCTATTTTCCGGCTTGGATAGAGGGCGGCCCAAATTGTCGCTGTTTTGGTGATGACGCTACTGTCTGCAGACGCGATACGCCGAATTATAGACTGTGTTGTTTGTGAAAGTGGTGATCCCCTCGAAACAAGTTGAGCTGACGGCGAAACCGTTGTAATCGATCTGTGAGGGAATATTGATATGTAACGATTTGTTGATCAGAGTGTTCTGATCCCAAATGCCCGTATAAAGCGGATAGCCCGTCACCGACAGAGTTCCGCCCGAATCGACGTCGAACGCAAGCACGCTTTGGATAGAACTCGGCGTGATCTCACATTCGTAGTAGGACGTCAATCCTCGTCCGGTACACGACGATACAGCATAAGTCCCGGTTGTAACGATGTTGTCAGGGTAAGTCAGGGTCGGCGTCAATGAACGGCGATTGTTATTGCCGTCAACTTCGTTTGTGCTCGCGGTCGAAGCAACAGATTCGATGGTTTGTGTCCCGAGGGCAACCTGCCATTCGAAACCGAATGTGATCGGCCTGACAACATTAGGATCCATATTCCCGAGATTGCAGGTGACCTTGGTCCGGTTTGGCGGCAGGGCGAGAGTACAGCCTGTCGGCAGAGCCCCGATAAGTTTGCCGAGAATGTATTTGTTCGGGCTGGTATTCGTCACGGGAAAGTTAATGGTCAGGACGACGGACTGAGCGGCCCGGTTACCGATGTTGCGAACTGTTGTTGTGTATTGATACGTCGACTCGACCTGTGGATTTGTGTTTCCGATCCACGGCATTACGTCCAGGTTTGGGGCCGGCGGCGGAAGTGCGACTGAGGTGCCCGCAGCGGCCAGGACGAAAACTGAAATAGCGACAATGGTTAAGAATTTAAGATTCTTCATTTTATACTCCTAGATTATTTTTTGAACAAGCTCACGCGTGTGCTTGTCGAATGAACGCAAAATAGCGGGCAACCTTGCAAGCTTTCTCGACAATCGTGCAAATTTTGGCTAAACTTTGAGAGTTGAGTGGTGAGTTATTGCAACTTGCGGCCACGTAAAATAAGCGGCTAAACAGCAAAGAGTCGAACGAATCTTACGAAACTCTGTGCTTGTTTGGCATAGAGTTTTTTGATTTATGAGCAAGTTTCTCGATCTGTTAAAAGAAAAAGTCATCGTCTTTGACGGTGCGATGGGCACGTTTCTGCAGTCTCTTAATTTGTCCATCGATGAATGGGGAGGGCCAAATTTTGAGAACTGTTCTGAGAATTTGCTTTACACCCGGCCGGATGCGATCGAGAAAGTGCATTCCGCGTTCCTTGACGTTGGCTGTGATGTGATCGAAACGAACAGCTTCGGCGGCAGCGAGGTCGTTCTGACAGAGTTTGGCATCGCCGACAAAACGTACGACGTTAATCTTAGAGCCGCCCAACTCGCGAAACGCATAGCGGGCGATTATTCGACCTACGACAGGCCTCGATTTGTAGCCGGGTCGATCGGGCCGGGAACCAAGCTGCCAACCCTCGGGCATATCACCTATCCGGCGTTGAAAGATGCCTATCGGGAACAGATCCGCGGGCTTGTGGACGGCGGCAGCGATGTTTTGATCGTCGAGACGTGTCAGGATCTATTACAGACAAAAGCCGCTCTAGCAGCTATATTCGAGCATTTTGAGAAAAATAAGATCCGCATTCCCGTTATTGCGCAGGTGACGATCGAGATCTTTGGCACGATGCTCAACGGGACCGAGATCGGGGCGGCTCTGACGGCTCTCGAACCGTTCCCGATCGACGTGATCGGTATGAACTGCGGCACGGGGCCGAAACACATGGCCGACAGTTTTAGGTATCTGTGTGAAAATTCGCCGATCCCGGTCAGCGTTTTGCCAAACGCCGGCCTGCCTGAGGTCAAAGACGGCAAGCAGCATTACGACGAAACACCGGAGACTTTTGCTGTGCAGGTCGAGCATTTTGCCAAGGATTTCGGGGCGAATATCGTTGGCGGCTGTTGCGGGACTTCGCCTGAACACCTTCGGAAGGTGATCGAACTCGTAGGCGGGCTTTCGCCGAAAGACCGTCATGCCACACTCGCTCCGTCGGCTTCGTCCATTTATTTCCAACAGCCCTATAGACAAGACGCGTCGTTCCTGATCGTCGGCGAGCGGGTTAATGCTTCGGGCTCGAAGAAGATGCGTGACCTGCTCGACGCCGAGGACTGGGACGGCCTTGTCAATCTCGCGAAATCGCAGGAGAAGGAAGGAGCCCATATTCTAGACGTTAACGTCGATTTTGTGGGCCGCGATGGTGTTGCGGATATGCATACACTTGCGGAAAGACTGGCGACGAGTGTAAAGATCCCTCTGATGTTCGATTCCACAGAATGGGAAAAGATGGAGGCTGGTCTCGAACATGCGGGAGGCAAGTGCATTCTTAACTCGACGAATTACGAGGACGGCGAACCGCGATTTCTCAAGGTGCTTAGTCTTGCCAAAGAATACGGGGCAAGTGTAGTTATCGGCTTGATCGACGAGGACGGCATGGCTCGTACTGCTGTTGATAAACTGCGGATCGCACGGCGAGCATTTAAACAGGCTACGGATTTCGGTATCGAAGCACATGACATTTTCTTTGATCCGCTGGCTTTGCCGATCTCAACAGGCATCGAGGAAGACCGCAAGAATGCCGACGAGACGATAAAGGCGATCCGCGAGATCAAGGCCGAAATGCCTGAGGCGAACATCATTCTTGGCGTTTCGAATATCTCGTTCGGCCTGAATCCGGCGGCCCGCGTCGTGCTCAACTCGGTGTTTCTGCACGATTGCGTCGAAGCCGGAATGAACTCTGCGATAGTCAATGCTTCCAAGATCCTTCCGCTTATTCGATTTAACGAACACGAGATCGACACGGCGCGCGACCTGATCTATGACCGGCGAAAATTTGACGGTGACGTTTGTACTTACGATCCGCTCGGCGAATTTTCGACAATGTTTGAGGGCAAATCTGCCCAGTCGATCAAGCCTGACATTTCGAACCTGCCGATCGAGGAAAAGCTTAAGCACCACATCATTGACGGCGAAAAGATCGGACTCGAGGACTCGCTGAAGAAAGCTCTCGAGACTTATCCGCCGCTCGATATCATCAACAATCTTCTGCTCGACGGCATGAAGGTCGTCGGCGATCTTTTCGGTTCGGGCCAAATGCAGCTGCCGTTCGTGCTGCAGTCGGCCGAGGTCATGAAAGCCGCGGTGAAGTTCCTCGAACCGTTTATGGAAAAGGCCGAGACGACCAACAAAGGCACGCTCGTGCTCGCTACAGTAAAGGGTGACGTCCACGACATCGGGAAGAATCTCGTCGATATCATTCTCACGAACAACGGTTACAAGGTCATTAATCTCGGCATCAAGCAGCCGATCGACGACATTCTGCGTTCGTGGGAAGAGACCAATGCCGACGCGATCGGGATGAGCGGCCTGCTCGTCAAATCGACGCTCATCATGCGAGACAACCTGGAGCTGATGAACGAGCGCGGCATTAACGTTCCAGTAATTTTAGGCGGTGCGGCGCTCAACCGGCGTTATGTTGATGCCGATCTGATACCGCTTTACAAAGGCAAGTTGTTCTATGCCCGAGACGCGTTTGACGGCCTGCATGCGATGGATGAACTGACGCAGAAGGGAAATGAACCACAGAGTCGCGGAGACGCAGAGCAAGAGACCGAAGGTGCGAGGGCGGAAGCACGAACCTTTGGTAGTGTGTATGACGGCGTCCAGACAATTGTGGATGCTGAAGATCTAGTTGGCGAGGACGCCAAGCTGGGAACTGTCGCGGCACGGGTGTCGCGGCATTCTGCGGGCGATACGACCCACACGACCAGATCGGACATCGAGGCAGCAACTGCGATTCCAAAGGCTCCATTTTACGGCTCGAAAGTCGTCGAGATCACGGATCTGACCAAGGTCTTTGAGTTCATCAACGAGACTGCTCTTTTTAAGGGACAATGGCAATATAAGCAAGGGAGATCTTCGAAAGAAGAGTATGACGAATTACTCCGCTCGACAGTCTATCCGAAATATGCTGAGGTCAAGGCGGCGGCGATCCGCGATAAACTGCTCGAGGCAAAGCTGGTTTACGGTTATTTCCCCTGCAATAGCGACGGAAATGACCTGATAATTTGGGAGGACGACCTAAAGACCGAGAAACTGCGGTTCACGTTTCCGCGTCAGCCGCTTGAGCAGCGCGGTGGCAAGAAACTGTGTCTCGCGGATTACTTTGCGTCGGAAGAGTTTGGAAGGATCGACGTAGTCGCGTTTGACCTGGTAACGATGGGACGTCGGGCGAGCGAGTATTCGGCGGAGCTTTTCAAGTCGGACAACTATCAGGATTATTTGCTATTCCACGGCCTTTCGGTCGAGTCGGCTGAGGCTCTTGCCGAATTGTGGCACAAGCGAATTCGGGAAGAGCTCGGCATTGCGGACGGCGACGCTCCGGAAATGGCGAAACTCTTTCATCAGGGATATCAGGGTTCGCGTTACAGCTTTGGCTATCCGGCATGTCCGAACATTGCGGATCAGACCAAATTGTTTGAGCTTCTGAAGCCGGAACGGATCGGAGTCGAATTGACTGACGAATTCATGCTCGACCCTGAGCAATCGACCTCGGCGATCATCATCCATCACCCCGAGGCTAAATACTTCAATATTGATTAGTCGGGGAAAAAACCGCGTATGGAAGGCCGGCATCGTTGATTAGCAATGCCGGCTTTATCGTTGTAAAATATGAGTTTACGGGTTTTCGGTTCTTACTATCTATTTTTATGACAAAGACAATTTTTATTGCCGGTTCCGGCGGGATCGGGGAAGCAGCGGCACTTTTACTTCGCGAATGGTGCGATTTCGACCTGAAACTTATTCTCGGTGATGTAAACGAAGGAAATCTCAAAAAGGCAAAGGAATTCGTTTCTGAAAGATCTGCAAAAACCACTCCGGTTGAGACTGTTGTGATGTCTCAGGAAGGTTGTTCGGACGAGATGATGTCTGCATTTGAGTCGGCCGATGTATTGCTTGACTGTTCGCCGGGCGGCCAGGCGCCGCGGATGGCTCGGTTCGCGGTCGATCTCGGTATGCATTACGCCAACCTCACCGAATACGTCGCAGAGACGGATCAGATAATGGCGATGGCAGCTAATGCTGAGACTGGATTTATATTACAGACCGGACTTGCACCGGGTTTTATTAACGTCAAAGCAATGCAGCTATATAATGAATTTGTTTCAAAATACGAGAACGAAAAGGTCGAGCGCGTAGGTATGAAGGTGGGTGCGTTGACCGCACATGCTCATGCGCCGCATTTTTATGGCTTTACGTGGTCGCCGATCGGGGTGGCAACAGAATATGTGAAGAATTCGCGCATGATTCGCGATCACGAGATCACCGAAAGGCCCGCGCTCTCATCCCGCGAGACGATCGTTATCGGGGCACGCACTTATGAGGCCGACCTAACATCTGGCGGAGCCGCCGATCTTCCTGAATTCTTTGAAGGAAAGGCCAGGCATCTCGATTACAAGACGCTTCGTTACGTTGGCCATTACAATTGGGTCGAATCGGTCATAGAGACGCTGCCAAAAGATGCCGAACTTCCTGACCGGCTGCAGGATGCAATGCTGCAGGCTGTCCCGTCGGTAGAAGACGATCTGGTTCTGGTTCATGCCTCGATCGACGGATTCGATTCACGGGGACGCCGTCGAATGTTAGAGAAAGCCTATTTTGTAGAACCTCTCAATATCAATGGTCATTCTTTGAGAGCTATTCAGACAACCACGGCAGCCCCATTATGCCAGTCCGCAATAATGTTGCTTGAGGGAAAATACAGAGGCGTTGTGCTTCAGAGCCAGATCGAGCCCCAACCGTTTTTAGAAGGGAATTTTGTATCGCGAATTTATGGATAACCGCCAAGATTGGTTTGGATGGTAATGCAATGACAAAGGCGGCAGTCGCTCATATCGACTGCCGCCTTT
>JBGAVK010000019.1:23396-41130 GCA_044228165.1 Pyrinomonadaceae bacterium
TCCGAGGCTAAGCCAAACGGCGTTTGCGTGGCTCCTGAACTTGAACGATTCAAATACCATGTGCCGTTTCTAAAGACCGCGAAATCGCTGTTTCCGTCGCCGTCATAGTCACCGGGGACAGGAACATCACCTTCCATACCATATTTTGTTGCGGTCGTGCGCCCATTTTGTTCAAGGATGTTCCAAGTGCCTTCGCTCGGACGAAATACGGCAAAATCGTCTTTGCCATCACCATTATAATCAGCAGGAACAGGCATATCACCGTTCACGCCAAATAGTATCGTCATATCAACGCCTGTTGTCGACGGCCGAATTATCCATGAACTCAGGTTGTCGCCGGAACCCGGCCGATAGACCGCCAGATCAGAGCGAAAGTCTCCGTCGAAATCCCCGACAACCGGTATATCTGTGCCTCGTCCAAATACGGTTTTAATGAATCCGCCGCTGCTTTTTAGCACGTACCAAGTTGATTCTGACGGGCGCCAAAGCGCAAAATCCGCTTTTGTGTCGCCATCATAATCACCTGCGAACGGGATATCGCCCGGCAGTCCCCAAAACTGATATGTCACCGTACCCGTCGAGCTATTTAGGACATAATAATCAGCTTTTACCGGGTCCGTTTCAGGCCGAAACAGCGCGAGGTCAGTCTTGCCGTCGTTGTCGTAATCTCCCGGGACAGGTATATCGCCCGGCAACCCAAACTTTTCCTGTGCGAGCCCGGTGGACGATCGATCAAGGTACCATGTCGCGTCAGAGCCCCGGAATACTGAAAGGTCAGACTTACCGTCGCCATCGAAATCTGCCCGGGCCCTCGCAGTGTTAATAAACGGAGCCGCCGCGGCGGCTATCGCAAATGTAAACAAAGCGGCTGATATTAGCGAGGTGCGGATGATCCAATTTTTGAACATTTGAAAACTCCTTGTCGGTTAACTGACTTTGGTTCCAGCAAGTTGAAAAGCGAACGAGCTGAGTAACGGCTTTGATGCAAATATCTCTTAAAGAGAAGTATGAAATTTATGTTATCGGAAAAAGAATCGTATGTCTATGAAATTGGTTTGGCGAGCAACTTCATCCGAAGGGGACGCGATGTTAAAATTACCGAAGATTATGACAGACGAAAACCCTATCGTTTCGATCGTTCGACGCGAACCTCTCCTTCCCGCCAAAGAAGAGATTGAAGTGCTCGGCCTTACCGAACGTCTGGGGTTTCGTTTAACCCACCGTATGAATCTGGGTATCTGGAAGCGTCTGATGACGTTTTTTCAACGCCACATCGGCTCCCTTTGGATCTACCTAGCAACGTACAATCTGATGAATGTTTTCGGTATCGAGAATGTAGAAAATGCCGAAATAGACACTCCGCTCGTTTTGGTCGCAAATCACCGGTCGTTCTTTGATATGTACACTGTCTCGAGTGTGATCTTTCGACGGACCGATCGGCCGATCACGCTATTCTTTCCGGTACGGGCGAAGTTTTTTTACGACAACCCGGTGGGCTGGTTCGTGAATTTGGTTATGGGCTGGTTCTCGATGTATCCACCTTTTTTTCGCGAAGCTGGCGAGGCTCGAAAGCGGGAATTTGATAAGTATTCGATGCGCCGGCTGACGCAGCTTTGTAGCGAAGGCCACGGGCATATGATCGGCTTTCACCCCGAAGGAAAACGCAATCTCGAAGGCGGCACTTACGACCTCCTTCCGGCGCAGCCCGGTATCGGGAAAGTTATCTATTCAGCACATCCGCAGGTAATACCGGTCTTTATTGCGGGACTCGGAAATGATCTGCCAAAGCAAATATTAGGAAACTGGACCGGCGGGACGAAGGTGCGGATCTGGTTTGGCGAAAAAGTGGATCTGTCAGAATTTTATGAAAAAGGCGACCGTCTGCGTACTCACAAAGAGATCGCCGATTTTCTCATGGCGAAAATAGCCGAACTTGGGGAGCAGGACAAAAAGATATTCGCAGCCGAGACTACTGCTTTTCCGGTTGTGCAGAATTAGAATTTGATTCGTTTGACGCGACTTGGCCTTGCTCGGCCTCTTTCTTTAACTCCTCGGGTGATTTCCAACCGGCTTTTCGCAACAGGTCAACTGCGAATCGAACAGGCACTGCCATGTTTGCAGCGGTATTCTCTGTAAACACCCCAAAATTAACGCCTATCACTTTCCCTGCCTGGCCAAACAGGGGAGCACCGGAACCGCCCTCTGCCGTTTTAGCATCATGGACAATGCGCCGCGAATCGAGATCGGTGATCAATCCCTGCGTTATCAGCGGGACGATCTTTTGCGATTGAGCGAGAAAATTGATCAGGTTTTGGCGCGAATTGCCAAATCGCTGATTTATTGATTTAGCCTCATCGTCATCGACCATCGCAAGCAGCCGGTCGGGCCCACTTGGGTAACCCATCGTAACGACCGTTTTGCCTATGGTTGCCGATTCGGTATCGGTGTCGATCGGAAGCGATGCGATCTCAGGCGGGAGCATCGCCGGGTCGATCGTGCCGACGGCGATGTCTTCGCGCCCGCCTAACTGCCTGACCTTTAGCGGAAAAGGTTGGGCAAAATTTGGGAAATAGATCACCAGCTTTTTTACCCGCGCTCGTCCGTTCGCGACAGCCATCATCTGTTTGACATTGTCGTCCTCTTCCCAGGGCTGAACGACGTGACGGTTAGTTACAACGTAACCACTGCCAACATGAAAGCCCGTTCCTATGAAGTCATACTCGACGGTTGAGCCGGTACCCTCGGTCGTCAGCCCGATCTGAGGCGGGCCGACCGGCCGCGAAGGATCTTCAGAGATCGATGGCTCGTACGGGCTCGGGCGGAATGATTGCGGATCGGCGTATCTGAGCACTTTTCCCGATTTTTTATCGACCAGGTCATAGACGCCGACGATCAGGCAAACGCCGCTGCCATACTCAACTCGCAGGTTTGGTGCGAGCGACACGGTTTTCATTAAGTCTTTGTTGGTTTTGTCGAGTTCACCGATCTGATCACTGGTCTGGCCGAGTTTTTCCTCGAGCTTTTTGATCACTTCGCTCTGGAGTTCCGATTGCTTGCGGCTCTCGCGGAGTTCGCCGTTTAGGGCGAAGCCGATATAAAGAGCCCCTGTAATGAAACCTATCGTCAAAACTAGAGCGATCAGCTTAGTGGTCCACGAGATCTCGCGGAAGAGTTCGCGGACGAATTCCCTGAGAAACGCCTTCGCGTCGTCACGCTTGATCGAACCAGCCGCTTCTAGAGCTGCGTCCTCAATAAATCGTGAAATATGGGGTTGATCACGATTGGTGGTGATCAGTGATGACCGCGTTTCGAGCGAAAAGAAGGTAAACGATATGTCTGCCTCAGGTATCGAGATCATGTCGCCGTCATTTATTGCGATAAAGCGGCGGATCGGATTGTCGTTTACGCGGAGTTTGAGAGACTCGTCAAACTCAATTATCCGGTAGACGCCCTCGGCATTCTCGAGGTCAAACCACGCGCCGCCGCTTTTTAGTTGCGGAGCGTGTATTTGAAGGTCACTCGTCTCGTCCGAACCGATCCGGATCCTCTCATCGGAGAAGAATTCGGTGCGTTTTTCAGAGCCAACCGTGACGTGAATGATAATGCCGATAGCCATCTGATTAGATGGTAAACGGTAATCGGCAAACGGTAAATAGTAAATTCACAAATAGTAAGCGTTTTTTTGAATTTACCGTTTCCGGTTATCCTATTACAATTTATTTATGGCTAAACCCAAGTTCGTAAGCGACCGTGAAGAACTCGTAAAACTCGCTCCGATGCTCAAAGCCCCGATAAAACGGCAGGTCTTTGTTTGTACCGGGAAATCATGCTCGGCCGTTGGCGGGCAAGAGGTCTTCGCGGAATTCGACCGGATACTGACCGAAAAGGGATTACGCAACGGCAAAGTAACAAAGGGCCGCAACCCCATGGGCGAGATCGTTCTGACCGAATGCGGCTCGATAGGTTTCTGCTCCATAGGCACCGCCGTCATGGTCTATCCGGACGGCACAATGTACGGCCAAGTCCAACCCGAAGATGTTGCTGAGATCGTTGAGGAGCATTTGGAGAAGGGAAAAGTTGTTGAGAGATTGGCGTTGATGGAATTGCAGCAGGGGCTAACGAACTAGCAACCAGGCGTAATTTTAGGAAACTTATATCGTCGATAAACGCCTCTCCGGTCAGTGTAACCATCGACTTGTGTCTTGCAAATTGTCTCGACATAACCAGAACCGTCGAACTGATAAGTTACTAGACTTGCTTCACAGCAAGTCCAATATCGAGTCCCGAGAAGATCGTGGTAGCCCTTAGTTTTTGTTGCCAAGACCTTTAGATCTTGAAAGGACCCGTCAAAAGGAATTCTTCGATACGAATCTTTCTCTTGTCGGTATAGCCAATAGCTACAATTTTGACCACAAATGAGACCTGACAAAATGAACTCGGGCTTGCCATCTCGATTTAAATCAACAAATTTTGCATCTATCTTTCTAACCACCTCGTCTATGGATAGACCGTCATCTCTAACGACTGTTGACGCAAGTTCGTCATCAGTGAGAAGTTGCTCGGCCAACTTCTTTGTAGGACGTTGTGCGTATACTGGATAGCAGAAAACCAAAACAACCGAGAACAAGAGAGCGAAGCTTTTTCCAAACATCATTCCTCCTTACCCCCGCATCACGCCCAAGATCTCATCCACCACCTTCTTTGCATCACCAAACAGCATCAGCGTGTTCTCTTTGTAGAACAGCGGATTATCGACGCCCGCGTATCCGCTTGCCATCGAGCGTTTCATGACGATGCAGGTGCGTGATTCCCAAACGTGGAGCACCGGCATCCCGGCGATCGGTGAGCCCGGATCGTCGAGAGCGGAGGGGTTGACGATGTCGTTGGCGCCGATGACCCAGGCGACGTCGGTCGAGGGGAATTCATGATTGATCTCGTCCATTTCAAAGACGATATCGTATGGGATGTTTGCCTCAGCTAGCAGTACGTTCATGTGGCCGGGTAGGCGTCCGGCGACCGGGTGGATAGCAAATTTGACCTCGACGCCCTTTTCCTTAAGGATCTTGCAGACCTCGGCAAGCGAGTGTTGCGCCTGGGCGACCGCTAGGCCGTAGCCGGGGACGATTATGATCTTCTTGGCTTCCTGGATCAGGTCGGCAGCTCCGGCCGCATCGACCGAAT
Source organism: Pyrinomonadaceae bacterium (assembly GCA_044228165.1). Lineage (GTDB taxonomy): Bacteria > Acidobacteriota > Blastocatellia > Pyrinomonadales > Pyrinomonadaceae > OLB17. Next base: position 28,578 of record JBGAVK010000019.1, read on the forward strand.
GGACTTCGCCTTGCGGTTCGCCATCCTTAGCAACCACAGTTCCACCCTCAGTACCAAATCCTCCGAGCATGACGCTCACGAATGAGCGATTCATGCCTTTGCACATTATGTAGCTGAGGATCGCACCGCTTGAGCCGACCAGCGCACCAGTGATGATCAGCAGGTCGTTGCCGAGCATAAATCCCGCAGCGGCCGCGGCCCAACCCGAGTAGCTGTTGAGCATCGAAACCACAACAGGCATATCCGCACCGCCGATCGCCATGATGAAATGGATCCCAAGAATGCCGGTAATGATCGTCGCGATCAGCAGTGGCCACTGTCCGCTCGTTGTGTCGGGCGACATGAAGAATGCGACGCCGAGACCGATAGTTACCAGGAGCATAATGATATTCATCAAATGCCGTCCCGGAAGCATGAACGGTTTGCCACCGATCGTGCCGCGAAGTTTCAAGAAGGCGATGACCGAGCCTGTGAATGTTATCGAGCCGATGCAGACGCCGACAAATATCTCAACGATATGCATGTGGTGCTCAGCCGCACTCAATGGCACTGCAGGCGGTGGCCCAAGATAGGTCGCAAAGCCGACAAGCACGGCCGCAAGGCCCACAAAGCTGTGCAGCATCGCCACAAGCTCCGGCATCGACGTCATTTGGACGCGCGAGGCAAGGATCGCTCCGATCACAAGTCCGGGGACAAGAGCTGCAACAAGTATCGGCAACCCGCCGACCTGCATTCCGGCCGCCGTCGCGATGAGTGCGATAAGCATGCCGATGATTCCATAAAGATTACCGCGGCGTGCCGTTTCTTGCTGCGAAAGGCCGCCAAGGCTAAGAATAAACAACGCACTCGCGGCGATGTAGGCAATTGTAATTAGACTCTGTGTCATTTTCTAAACATCGCAAGCATGCGGTTTGTAACGAGAAATCCGCCAGCTATATTTATCGACGCAATAAGTACGGCGATCGCTCCCAGGATAACGGTGACGCTCAAATTCGTGCCGATCAACTGGAGCATTCCGCCGACAAGGATGATCCCGCTGATGGCGTTCGTGACGCTCATGAGCGGGGTGTGCAGTGCCGGTTTGACGTTCCAGACTACCTGGAATCCGACAAAAATAGCCAGAATGAACACCGTGAAATGAGATAAGGCCTTGTCCGGGGCTATTATCCCGAGACCGATCAGTGCAAGGCCAATGACGCCGAGTGCGACCGGGCTAATGCCGGCAGCGTCGCCATGACCGCCATGCGATGGCGGCGGTGCGGCCGTGATACCTTTGCTTGCCGAGCTTTTCGTTGGCACGCCGGGTTCAGGCGGCGGTGCAGGTATTTCCTTGACCGGCGGCGGCCACATCATCTTGCCCTTATGCAGCACGATCGAACCGCGAACCACTTCGTCCTCGAGATCTACCTGAAGTTGGCCCTCCTTGTCCTGCAAGTCGGTGAGCAAAGCGGTCACACAGGCTCCATAAAGCTGGCTCGCCATCGACGCCATGCGGCTAGGCAGGTCCGTATATCCAATGATCGAGACCCCCTTGTGGTGAACGACCTTTCCGGGGTCTGTCAGGGCACAATTTCCGCCCTGTTCGGCCGCGAGATCTACGATGACGCTACCGGGCTTCATAGATTCGACCATGCCTTGGGTGATGAGTTTAGGAGCTGGCTTACCGGGTATCAAAGCCGTTGTGACAATGATATCCACCTGCATCGCCTGAGCCGCAAAAAGTGCCATCTCCGCCTTTAGAAAGTCGTCCGACATCTGTTTAGCGTAGCCGCCTTTTCCTTCGCCTTCTTCTTTGATGTCGAGTTCAAGGAACTCAGCTCCCATTGATGCGACTTGATCTTTCGTTGCCGATCGTGGGTCAAATGCTCGTACTATTGCTCCGAGGCCCTTAGCCGCTCCGATCGCCGAGAGCCCGGCGACGCCGGCACCTATCACTAGCACCTTAGCGGGATCGATCTTACCTGCCGCCGTTATCTGGCCCGTAAAGAAACGCGGAAAGTGATTTGCGGCCTCGATGATCGCCCGGTAGCCGGCAATGTTTGCCATTGCCGAGAGCGTGTCCATCTTTTGAGCACGGGTGATACGGGGCACGCAGTCCATACCAAAGACTGTGACCTTTCGTTTTGCGAGTCGGTCAAGCAGTTCCTTGTTCTGCGCAGGCCACATAAAGCCGACGAGCCAGGAGCCTTCGGACATTAGATCGGCCTCGTGAACGCCTATTTCCTTATTTTCCTCGGGTGGGCGGACCTTCATTATCACGTCGGAGGCAGCCCAAAGCTCTCGAGTGCCTTCGATCACCGTCGCACCGGCTTCGCGATATTCACTGTCGATGCAGTTTATTCCATGACCGGCGTGCGATTCGACGACAACGTCGAATCCGAGTTTTTTGAGTTTGAGAATTGTCTGTGGGGTCGCAGCGACTCGTTTCTCGCCAGGGTGGATCTCTTTAGGAATACCAATAGTAGTGCTCATTGTCACAAATATAATTGACTTTATGTCATGGTGTAAACCCTAGCGGGCAAAAGAGTTGTAAATTTATCGAATTGCCTGTGACCTGCGTCACAAATGTGCTAAAAGCTGTGACCTGGGTCACAAAAATGACGTTACTCGCGCGCCATTTTTTGGATCGTAACGATCACTAGTGCATCCTTGCCGCCCATTCTAATATAAGTGACGGAATATCCGTCCCTTGGAAATTCGAGCCATCTTATTCAGTGAACCGTCAGATTCTTTCTTAACATCCATTCCGAGTGAATCTTTCGGTGTAGGTGCCGACTTGGAGATCTCCCGCGTATGTTACTGAAATCGATTTGACGGTGCCATTCGTCTCATAGCCAAATTGAACTGATTCGGAATTTGAGAGCACATAATAATCGCCGCCCTTCGACCTCTGAGCCGGGTTCCCGAGCTTTTCTGCAACCAACGCGACAGGCGACCCTATCGATATCCCCCTGTAAGAATCAAATCTAGACTGAGACGGAGCTGGCGATGGCGATGGCGTGGGAATCGAGGCTGTTTCGAGCCCCGGATGAGTCGTCGAGACTCCGGAAGCGATCGCAGTACCGGCAACGGGAAAGACCAAGGCGAGAATAAGATAGAACGAATACTTCATCCGTATAAAACCTCCGGGACGATCAAAAGTTGAAAGGTTAATCAATGGCTTTTTTGTTGATTAGACCTGCGAATTATATAACGAAAATGTAACCCTTGCAATTAATTTCGACCGAACCGCCGCCCCGAACCGATGCCTGATCACCAAGGCGGAAATGCGAGCGTACCTCGCTTGAAATCGCATTGTGTCCTTCGTCCTCAGTCTCAGAGAAATGGTCAATCGGAAATTCGGTTTTGTAGATCCACCTAAACTCTCGCTTCGTATATCCTATTAAACGGAGTTTCGGTCGCACGACGGAACTCACTAAATCCGCCTGACAGCACAACCTCTTTTATCGCGTCTTCGCTTGCGACCGCTCCAAGAGCGGGGCCTCCCAGTGCCAGCGAATTAGCCGTGCAGCATAGCGTCGAGGCCCCCGAAAACGTTCGGCCGACGATATTAAAGTTTTCCTCGACTGTGTTGCCAGCCATCGGCTCGACGATCATGCAGCTTCCGCCTTCCGCCAGGGCCTCGCGGGCTCGTCGGATCGCACCGTGCGGATCGCCCATGTCGTGGAGGCAATCAAAAAAGCAGATCAGGTCGTATCCGTCTAAAGGAATTTCACCGGCGTTTACAGCCGAGAAATGCACCCGATCCGCAACGCCCGCGGCCTCTGCTTTGAACATAGCCGTCGCGATCGAGGTTTCGTGATTATCAAACCCTGCAAATCGAGAATTTGGGAATGCATTGGCCATGATAATGGTTGATGCACCATGTCCACACCCGACATCGGCAACCTTGGCTCCGGCTTCGAGCTTCTCTTTAATTCCGGTCATTGCCGGAATCCATTCATTGACGAGATGGGCGGTATAGCCGGGCCGGAAAAATTTTTCGGTTCCGACGAACAGATCTGCATCATGCTCACCCCAGAGCATCCCGCCGCCGTTCTTAAAGGCGTCAAAGATCCGAGGTTGAGCGTTCATCATGGCTTTTATTACATAGAGTCCGCCGCCGACGTAGAAAGGGCTGTTTTCGTCGGTCAATGCGACCGCTTGCTCCGGTAACATCGAGTATTTGCCGGTAGCCGGATCGTAGTGAACGTAGTCACCACATGCCTGGTTGATCAGCCACTCGCGGACATAACGTTCGGTGGTCTCGGTCTTGGCGGCAAGCTCGGCAGGTGTGAGCCCCTCAGAATCCGCGAGAGCCTCGTAGAGGCCCAGCTTGTGGCCTATATATCCGAGGACGCAGCTCAGGCCCGCTCCGAAATCTGTCACGACCTTTCCCATAAAGGCGTGCATTTTATCTTCATCGATCTGTGCAGACGTGGTTGGGTTTGGCATAACATTCTCCTTTTGATTCCGTCGTTGAGAGTATTTGCGGCGGCTGTTCGAATTATTATTTTGAGAGCCGGATTATATATCCAAAATAAAACCCGAGCAATCACAAAACGTGATCGCACAGGTTCAGATCGGGACCCGGAGATCAAAGGGGAACCTAGCTCACCTTGACAGTAACAGTGTCGCCTGAGGAATTTGTTGCATAAGACGCCAGTGGATCATCAGCCGGTCCATTTTTAACTTTGCCATTTGCGGCATCAAAAATAGAACCGTGTTTTGGACATTCCAGTTCCTTTTTAGCGTGATCATAACCCAGCAGACCTCGTTTGTGAGTACAGATCGCGGAAAACGCCGAATAAGAACTTTCACCGGTTCGAATGATTATTAGTTTTCCCGCCGAAGAATCAACATAGGCCGAGCCGCCGACCTTAGTGAGAGGGTTGCCCATTGAGAGGGTGATAGTTAAGTCTTCAAGGGGTTAGAATTGCTCCCAACGGGTAGCGAGATCGTTAGTGTTGTTAGGCCCGCAGCGATTCCGGCTTTGACCAGAAATTCACGTCGTCCCATGCAATGATCGGCTCTATGATCAAATTTCATTGTAATTTTCCTCCAAATGACTATGATGCAAGAACTGTCAACTTTGTCTAGTCAAAAGGATCAACTAGGTCGCAGAAATTGTCCGAGAATAGATCTACCAAGAAAGATGTAACAATAGCAAAGGACCGCCTCGCCTGCCGCTATGGCAGCAATAAATTCAATAAAGTTCATGCGTGTCGATCCCGCCAGGTAACAAACGAGATCGGTCGGGACCAGCGGGAAAAATGCCCAAAGTGCAACGAACAGAAAACCAAGTGGATGCTCAAGACGGGCTTTTATCTTGTGTGTCAATTCGGGGTTATGATCCTCGAAATATTCGTCAAACCCCAAAAACTCCGAAAAGTAATAGATCATCGATGAGGAAACCAAAATTCCAGTTAGTGCGATCGCAAAAACCGAATATGGTTGATCAGGAAAAAGGACAGTCCCCGCGAGCACTAGGGGCGTACTTGGAAGCAGCGTAAACCCCCGAAGGGCTGAAAACACTAAGTAAATGATCCAGATCCACCCTTGAAAGCGTTTGAGAGCAGATGCAATGTTTTCGGCCGTGAATGCCGACGGGTTTGAAAGGTAAAATATGAGGGCTCCGAGCACGACCATTACCCAAACGGCAAAACTAAAATGGCGAACCACAAGAGCCGATTTAGATAAGGATCGTTTCATTGCGGATGTAGGACAAAAAGGCCGTGAGATCTGCTCTCACAGCCTTTCGGGTATCATGGCCGAAGTGCCGCCACACGTAATTTAATGGAGGCATTGCCGTCTCGCATCAAGCAACGGTCGTCCGACTTTCCATATCCGATCTCCATCGAAGAACTGGCTTGCGAGCAGCCGCTGCCTCGTCGAGCCGGCCGATACGGGTCGAATGAGGAGCGTTCCTGACGAGGTCAGGGTTATCGGATGCCTCGCGGTCGATACTGATCATCGCGTCCACAAATGCGTCGAGATCTGCGCGGCCTACGGATTCGGTCGGTTCGATCAGCATCGCGCCCTCCACTACAAGCGGGAAGTAAACCGTCGGCGGATGAAAACCGTAATCTATCAGCCGTTTGGCGATATCTAGCGTTACTACGCCCTTTGCAGCTTGGATCTTGTGCGAGAAGATCGCTTCATGCATGCAGTCGGCCTGAAATGGTTCATCGTACACTCCGGCAAGCTTTTTAAGAACGTAGCGAGCGTTCAAAACTGCCGTTTCCGTTGCCTCTTTGAGCCCGTCACGTCCGTGCGTATAAATATACGAAAGTGCACGGACCATCATCCCAAAATTCCCGTAAAAAGCCTTAACCCGGCCGATTGAATTCGGAAGATCATAATTTAAATGGAAACGATCGCCTGTCTTTTCCACCCGCGGAACGGGGAGGAACTCAGCGAGTTGTGCTGTGCAGCAGCAAGGGCCGCATCCCGGGCCGCCGCCGCCGTGAGGGGTCGAAAACGTCTTGTGCAAATTTAGGTGGATGACATCGACCCCCATATCGCCCGGACGGGCAATACCGACAAGTGCATTCATATTGGCGCCGTCCATATAAACCAGGCCGCCGGCGCGGTGGACAATATCGCAGATCTCGCGAATATTCTTTTCAAATATTCCCACTGTGTTCGGGTTTGTGAACATAACGCCTGCGATCCCGCCCTCCGAGCACAGCTCGCGGAGGTGGTCCATATCCGTCAGGCCATCAGCGGTCGCGCGGATCGCTTTTACCGAAAAGCCAGCTAGAGCTGCCGACGCAGGATTTGTACCGTGAGCCGATTCGGGGATGAGCATGGTGCGTCGATCTTTTGCCGCTTCGCCGTCACGCCGGTCGAGAAACGCTCGGATGAGCATCACACCTGTCATCTCACCCTGTGCCCCGGCAGCCGGCTGGAGCGAAACTCCGGGCAGTCCGGTGATTTCGGCGAGGTCTTGCTGAAGCCGGTACATTAACTCGAGTGCTCCCTGCGATTCCTGTTCAGGGGTGAGCGGGTGGAGCCCGGCAAAACCTTTGATCCTCGCGGTCAGTTCGTTGAGGCGAGAGTTGTACTTCATTGTGCAGGAACCGAGCGGGTACATACCTAGATCGATCGAGTAGTTCCACGTAGAGATCCGGGTAAAATGACGAATAACGTCCACCTCAGATACCTCGGGAACGCCGTCGAGATCGTCGCTTCGGCGCAGCTCGGCGGGAACAATGTCATCCGACAGCGGAACGTCCAATTTCGGCAGACGATAACCGACGCGGCCCGTTTGCGACCGCTCAAAGATCAATCCCTCGTTTTGTGTTGGGTGTTGTGTAACTTTCTTGATGCTCATATAAAAACCAAATTTTCGCAGGCTTACCACCTGCGTTTTAACTACGCTTTTGGAAGTCCTTTTCTCGCTATCGATTCGACCACGTCGCAAAAACGGTCGAGTTCCCACAGCGTCGTGTAAACATTCGGCGTTATGCGAATGCCGGTAAATTCTTCATGCACGATCGGCGTCGTAAATATCTTGTGCTTGGACATCAAATATGAACCGATCGCGACGGGATCGATGCCGTCGATCTTGAAATTGGCTATGGCACACGACTGTTTCGGGTCGAACGACGTGTTAAAACCGACCTTTGGCACGTCTTTGAGCTTGTTCATCCAGTAGCGCGACAGATATCGCAGACGTTCCTCTTTACGCTTACCGCCGATGGCGTTATGGAAGAGAATCGCTTCGCCGATGGCAAGACGCATCGCCGCCGAGTGGGTTCCGATCTCTTCGAACTTACGGATGTCGTTCTTGTTCTTATCCTCCGACGCCATAAGCGCCCAGACCTTTGCGATCTTGTCCTTTTTGACGTAGAGCATTCCCGTGCCTTTCGGAGCATAGATCCATTTATGAAGGGAAGTGCCGTAGTAATCGCAGCCAAGATCGGCCTGCTTGAAATCGAACTGTGCGAACGCATGAGCTCCGTCAACGATCGTCTCGATGCCGCGAGCCCGAGCCATGTCGCAAACCTTTTTTACAGGAATGATCTGCCCCGTAAGGTTGATCTGATGGGAAACGAGGATCAGCTTGGTCTTTGGCGTCACTGCTCGTTCGAACCCGGTCGCGATGTCATCAACATTGCTCGGGGCGATCGGTATCTTGATCAGGTTGAGCTTTAACCCCTCGCGCATTTCACGCTGTTTGAGCGTGGTCAGCATACGCGGATAATCTTGCGTAGTAGTTAGGATCTCATCTCCTGATCGGAGATCGAGGCCCATGAGCAACGTTTCAAGCGATTCCGATGCGTTTCGCGTGATCGCTATTTCCTCGGCATCACAGCCAAAGACTTCTGCCAAGCCTGTCCTTACGGTTTCGGATTGCGGCTCGAGCAATTGCCACATCGTGTACGCGGTCGCATCTTCCTGCTGCCACGTGTAGCGGACAAAGGCCTCAGTGACCATTCTCGGGCTCGGGCTGACACCGCCGTTATTCAGATTGACGATACCGCGCGTGACGGAGAAGGCCTGCTGAATTACGGCCCAGTAGTCCTCATCCGCCGCAGCTTCGATCGGCGAAAGATGAGAGACATGTTTTCCGGCGGCCGAAACCTCGCGAAACAACGACCCAACGGTGGCTGACGACAATGCCATCAATCCGACGCCTTTCCCGACGTTCGTCAAAAACTGACGCCGTCCGACAAGATCACGTTTAATAATGGGGTTGCTCATACAGTTCTTTCCGGCAAAACCGGCAAATATAGGCCTCTGGATTCAATGCCTTTCGGCAATGCGGGCATGCGATCAGCTCATTCCATTTCTCTTTTCGATCCAACGCCATGTTTTGAGCGGCCAACCCGATACCGATCGTGAAAATGACCAGCATCACCGGCGCCAAACATAAAAAGATCTCGAGCGTTCCAAACAACATACGCCCACCCCTTGATGCGTACAACCCTAAAGTGCAGCGGCCAAAGCGTCGATATTCGCCTTTGCCATCGTCTCAGTGACACAAACGAGAATATCGTTTTCATGTCCTCCGTAATATTTCGAAAGAGCAAGGCCGCCGACGATGCCTTTCGCCCGGATATCTTCCAGAATATCGGTTGCAGCTTTCGGGCCGCGAACGACAAATTCGTTAAAGGTCGGAGCCGAAAAGGGAATTGAATATCCGTTGACCGCGGCGATCACGTTGCGGGCGTAGGCTGCCTTTTGAGCGTTTTGCATTGCGACTTCCTGTAAGCCTTTCTTGCCCATCGTCTCCATATAAATGGTTGCGGCGAGGGCGATCAGGCCCTGGTTGGTGCAGATGTTCGAGGTCGCCTTTTCGCGGCGAATGTGCTGCTCGCGGGTTGAAAGCGTCAAAACAAATCCGCGATTACCGTTCTTGTCATATGCCACACCGCAAAGGCGGCCGGGCATACTGCGAACGTATTTTTCTTGCGTCGCAAACAGTCCGACGTGCGGCCCGCCGAAGCCCATCGGAACACCCCAGGATTGACCTTCGCCGACGACGATATCGGCTCCGCATTCGCCGGGAGTTTTGAGCAATCCGAATGAGATCGCCTCGGTAACGACGACGACGAATAAAGCTTCGACGGCATGAGCCTGAGCAGCGAGCGATTCGAGGTCTTCGATACAGCCAAAGAAATTAGGTGATTGGACGACGAGAGCCGCCGTCTTGTCGTCGAGCGATGAAAGCTCGCCAACGCGTCCGGTCTCGGCGTCATAACCGACCGTCTCGATCACGGAATCGCCGTGCTGCGCATAGGTCTTTGCAACATCGCGGTATTCCGGGTGAACGGTTTCGGCGACGACGATCTTGTCACGGCGAGTTACACGTTGGGCCATCAGGTATGCCTCTGCCATCGCGGTCGAACCGTCGTACATCGAAGCATTCGCCACTTCCATTCCGGTCAACTGGCAAACGAGCGTCTGGAACTCAAAAATATATTGAAGCGTGCCCTGTGAGATCTCGGGTTGGTATGGCGTGTATGAAGTAAAAAACTCACTCCGCTGTATCAGGTGATCGACGACCGTCGGCGAGTAATGCGAATACACACCGGCTCCGATAAACGAGGGCTTTGCCGCTCCCGTATTCTTTGCAGCCATCGCTTCCATTTCGGCAATGACCTCAGATTCCGCAAGCGGTTCGGTCACATTGAGCTCGCGGCCAAGCTGTACGTCCGTTGGTATCGAGCGAAAAAGTTCCTCTGCGGAGTTTAAGCCGACTGCGGCCAGCATTTCTTCGCGTTCCTCTGGTGAATTTGGAATATATCTCATCTGAATTTGCCCTGTTTCTTGTTGAATCCGATAAATGTCCTCGAAAAACTGATGATACCAAAATCGCAAATCTTATTCGAAAATGATGTGTCGTAAATCACAATTTGAATAAAAAAAAGCGGATATCAAATATTATTCGATATCCTCCCCCTGATCCGGCAGCCACAATGCGTATAAGGCCGAACCCCGATCTGCCCATATTCCACGATCACAATGTGCCTTTGAAACCAAATTTGTACCCCGGCTTAAACGAACCATTCGGATTTTTAAGCCCGACGCGGGCGTCAGCTTTGACCTCGCCGGTCGCATCGCCCCCGGACGAACCATCCGGTTTTACAACAAATTTGGCCGTCGCGGTCGCCTTTACCCCATAATCTACGATCTCGCGGCTTGAGGCGTTTATCACCATTTCGCCGCCGACTTTGATACCGGCCTCGAGGCCGGGCAACGATTTTAGTTTTGAGGAAGCTTTTGCTCCGACAAAAAGAACAACCTGATCGTCCTCGGCCTTATCGGCAAATTTGTATTCTGCCGAAGCTGCGAGTATCTTTCCTCCCAATTCTATTTTCAGACTCTCGCAAGTCGTCTCAAGTGTGACGACTTCGACGGTCATATAGATATTCGGAGCGTAACATTTCTCCGGAAACTTTTTTAGAGTTTGCAGAGTGCCTTGGAATGGAACTGTCTCAGACGGGTGCCGGTCGCATCGGTCGTCCGTCGGAGCCCAAAGATCTGCGATCTGGATCGACCACTGCTGGAGAGTACTCGCCATGGCGGCTTCCTGAGAACGAACAAAGATATCGCTTGAGGCGTTTTCCAGGGCGTTCAGTTTTGGATCATGTATGTCTGCCAACCAGGGTGCGGCAAACGCGTGATAGTCATTTAGTTCCTTGCGTAGCTTTTCCCATGTGCCTTTCCACAAAATAAAGAACTGGTTGTGCAGGGTCTTTGCTTTTGGCCTGCCCGTCAGGCATGACGGCGGCGGCCCCGACGGGTCGGGTGCGGGTAGCAAACGTGCAAACTCACGTGCATATTCATCTGTTATCTTGCGGATCCGGGCGTCAAAGATGCGTTCAAGGTCATTTAGGACGAAAGTTTCTTTCTCGTAAGTATTTGGATATATCAGGACGTTAGGATCATGCTTTCCGCTCCCGCCCGTGGTTGTCGCCATATCGGTGGCGGCATTAGCCAGATCGGTGCTGGCTTTTTCCATTCTGCTGTTGACCTGATTTATCCACGCTTGAACCGTTGGGTCTGTAGCGATGAATCGTTCGACGTCTTTATCGACCGGTGCGTCTTTCCATTCGAGCCCGCCGGGTTCTGTGCCGCGAGGATTTTTGAATGGCTCCTCGTGGGCCGTAAAGTCTTTTCCAGTTCCGGGAGCCTGTGGCTTTGGCGGGCCGGCAGTCGTGCTGTTGCCGTTTTCGTCGGCACCGCCGGCGGCACCGGAATCGTCATTGATATCACCTTCGGCAGAATTGAGAGTCGCGGCGGCTATCGAAAGATATTTATTTTTTAGCGATCGGCGGGCAAATTTTGCGGCCTCGATATTATCGCCGCGGCATTGAGCGAGGAATCCGAGCCCGGCAAGGGCCTCGGAATCATCGGGATTGTCCTTGACCGAGTTTTCAAAAAGAGCTTTTGCTCCCTGGGCATCATTTAGTTTTAACAACACCCAAGCTAAATTGTCGGCCACCACTGTGTTATCCGCTTCGAGCGAATGAGCATAGAGCAAAACCGATAAAGCCCGATCGAGATCTTTCGCAACTTTGAGTTCGACACCGAGATTGTTAGCAACCAGTGTGTCAGCCGGGTCTTTCTTGGCACTTGCCGCTGTCAAATAAATGGATGCCGGACCTTGATTCAACCCGAGAAGTGTGGCTCCGAGGTCAGCCCCATATGCCGCCCTCGTTGAGCCCAATAACATAGCGTCGATGTCTATTTTTGCTTTGACATCTATTTTTTGCCCGTATTGCCGTCCGAGCTCCGTAGCTAGGGCGACATATTGATCTTTGGTCAGTGCTTTCCGGACGGGCACTGTTTTTCCCGCTGTCGCAGTTGATTTCGACGAAGCCGGGCAGGGATCTTCGTCGTCAACATCGAACGGCCGCCCAACGTCTGAATTAGTAACTATTGAAACGCCCAACGGCACCGCGGCACGTAAACTCGATGCAAAGACGATCGGACATACGAAGTTGATCAAGAGAAGGGCCGATACGAACTTTTTCATGTAAAGATACCCATTTATCGCAAGACAATTACTTGTTCAAATTGCCAAGTATCATCGCTGCTTCTTTTGACAAAACGTTTTCTG
>JBGAVK010000020.1:0-38639 GCA_044228165.1 Pyrinomonadaceae bacterium
GCCTATCTGTCGCAAAATCCGCCTTATGATGAGAACCTGACGGTTCTAGAGACCATCTTTGCGTCGAGCAGCGGCGTTATGCAGACGATCCGCGATTACGAGGACGTTTGTCATGATATGGCGGCGGGAAAAAGTGACGCCGCGACGCTCCAACGGATGTCCGATCTGCAGCACGAACTCGAAATGAGCGGCGGTTGGGATATTGAGGCAAACGCCCGTGCCGTGCTCACTCGGCTCGACATTACCGATACGTCCGCCAGGATGGGAGCACTTTCGGGCGGCCAGCGAAAGCGTGTTGCCCTAGCTCACGAACTCATCTTCAAGCCTGACATCCTCATCCTCGACGAGCCGACCAATCACCTCGACGCTGACACTATCGAGTGGCTCGAAGCTTATCTGGGGCGATACACAGGTGCACTTTTGCTAGTGACGCATGACCGCTATTTTCTCGACCGCGTTACTGACCGGATATTTGAGGTCGATCGTGGTGCGGTGCAGAGCTTTGGCGGTAATTATGCGTATTATCTTGAGAAAAAAGCCGAGCAGGAAACACTTCGAGAGGTTGAGGGGCACAAACGCGAACAGCTTATCAAGAAAGAACTCGCATGGCTCCGTCGCGGAGCCAAAGCCCGCACCCGCAAATCAAAACACCGCATCGAGGCCGCCCACAATTTGATGGCCGTGCCCAAAGAACAGGCCAAAGGCGAGGTCGATATCGCCATTGGCTCAAAACGTCTCGGATCGAAGGTCGTAGAGATCGATAACATCTCAAAATCGTACGGCAGGAACAAACTCATCGATGACTTTACCTATTTGCTAAAACGCGATGACCGTATCGGCATTATAGGTGCCAACGGCAGCGGGAAAACCACTCTGCTCGATATGATCACCGGCCGCGTCGCTCCTGACAGCGGCAAGATCGAGATCGGACAGACCGTCCACATAGGCTATTACGACCAGGAAAGCCGCGCCCTCAACGACGATCAACGTGTCATCGACTATATCCGCGACGTCGCCGAATATGTCACGACCAACGAAGGGGTCCAGATAACGGCTGGCAAGATGCTCGAGCGATTTCTGTTTGAACCGGCCGCTCAATACGCCGTCGTCGGCAATCTTTCCGGCGGTGAACGCCGTCGATTATATCTGCTCCGAATATTAATGGGCGAGCCGAACGTACTGCTGCTCGATGAGCCGACGAACGATCTGGATATTCCAACGCTCATTGCTCTCGAAGAGTATCTCGACGATTTCGCCGGTGCCCTGATCGTTGTCAGCCACGACCGCTACTTTCTCGACCGCACGATAGAAAACGTCTTCCGCTTCGAGTCCGACGGCAGGGTGCGCGAATTCGCCGGCGACTACACCGCATATTTAGCCGCCGTCGAGCGTGAGGAACTTCTTGTCAGAACCGGGAGCGATAGCGAGAGGGTTCTTAAGACGCCTGAAGCCAAACCAACCAGTCCAGAAAAGCCTAAGCCGAAAAAGCTCTCCTTCAAAGAAACCCGCGAGCTCGAGTCTCTCGAACAAAGCATCGCCGCCGCTGAGTCACGCTTGCCCGAGATCGACAAAGAACTTTCCCTCGCCGCCAGCGATGCCGGGAAAGTCCACGAGCTTTTCACCGAACAGCAACGACTAACCAAACAACTCGACCTCGACATGACCCGCTGGGCCGAACTCGCCGAACTCGCCGAACGAGCCGGTTAGATCAATGAACGATCCGTTTGGCCGACAAGTCCTCTGACGTGCAACTCAGCCTGTTCACAATTCTATCTCGATCCGCGTCCCACGGTTATCATCGAATCCATCGGCAGCTCCAAAATTCCGTCGGGGCTTAGATCGGCACCGTCAAAGAGGTTGGTGCCTTCGAGCCGGAGTCGAAAGTGTTTGCAGAATGCTGCGGCATTGATCTTGCGATAATTGCCGTTGCAGTGGGATTTTAATAGAAATGCGTTTCTCCGGCGTGCATCGGCCGGCTTCATGCCGATGATCCGTCGGTTCCCGTCCAGTTTTAGTTCGACCGCCGCCGGCTGGCCCAGCACGTCATATGCGGTTTTGTTCAGGTAGAACACGGCCCTATTGTTTAGCGTCACTCGTATCTCTTCCGAGCGTGACCTGCCGTACGCTCGCCCCTCAAATGTCGTCCAGTCTCTTTTTATCATAGTGCCCTTTGCGCTCCTTATGCCCAGCAGTTTGGCGCAAATGCGGACGGATCGAAACCCTATTTTGCACGGTTTGACGTGCTTTGCACGAATTGTAGCGCTTTTCTCAAAATGACAGGTTCTGCAGATAATGATGACGATGACCCTCCAGGGAAAACGAATAGCATGTAGATAAACGATCAGAGCTTTTGGCGCTATGAAAAAATCGTTCACCGACACAAGTCACATTTTCACGAACACAAAAGCCCCCCTTTCACGTACACGAATACCCGGATCCACGTACATGAGTGCCTAAATTACGAATACAGACTTTTGTAAGAGCCTGAAATGTCACAAAACAAAAAAGACGGCCGCTTGGCCGTCTTTTCCTTCAATGTGTGGTGGCGGGGGGGAGACTTGAACTCCCGACCTCGGGGTTATGAATCCCGCGCTCTAACCAGCTGAGCTACCCAGCCACGAATAATTGATTATAGGCGCACAGGCGAAAAAATCAAGGAGCGTGAAATCGAAAGCGGCGATACCTCAAAATCTGCAAGTTGCTGATAAAATGGTAAGGCCGGGTGGCCCAGAGAAATATGCAAATGCCTATCGTACTCGCAGCAAATATTGAAAACGCCTCGGTTCTGGTTGCTCTTTTCGTCATGCTCGCGGCGGCCAAGCTGATGGCAGAGGTGTTTGAGCGTCTTAAGCAGCCTGCGGTCGTCGGCGAGATCCTCGCCGGTGTCATCATAGGCCCGAGCATTCTGGCGTGGGTCCAACCGTCCGAGATCATCAACGTTCTTGCCGAGATCGGCGTCATTTTTCTGTTGTTCAATGTTGGGCTCGAAACAAAGCCGGCGGCGATCTTTCAGGTCGGGAAACGTGCGGTCATGGTCGGCGTGCTCGGTGTCGTGCTGCCCTTTGTTGCGGGATATTTTATAGCTGTCGCGTGGGGCGGTTCGTTTGCCGAATCGATGTTTATCGGAGCGGCCCTCGTTGCGACGTCGGTGGGTATCACGGCTCGAGTCCTGGGCGGAATGGGGCTGCTCGACGCACCGACAGCGCGCATCATCCTCGGTGCGGCCGTGATAGACGACATCCTTGGGCTGATAATATTGTCGCTGGTCTCAGCGGTAAGCCAGGGCAGCGTAAGTTACGTCGGGCTTGCCAAGACCGCGGGAGCGGCGATCCTATTTACTGTATTTGTCGCTCTGATCGGGTCACGCGTGATCAACAGGTTGTCGCCCTCGATCCAGCACCTTCGGCTCGATCGCCCTTTCTTTACTCTTGGCCTGATCCTGTGTCTGGGACTTTCCGTCGCGTCTATGTATGTCGGGGTTGCGGCTATTATCGGTGCATTTCTAGCCGGCATGGCCCTCGCCGAAGCGACCGAAGATAACAAGAAAATGCATCAGCACACGACCGGGGTCACAGAGTTTTTGGTGCCTTTCTTTCTCGTTAATATCGGTATGCAGCTGGAACTTTCAGTCTTCCGCGAGACGTCCGTAATAGTTTTTGCCATTATTCTGACGATCATTGCGGTAATTACCAAATTTGTCGGCTGCGGTGCCGGAGCATGGGGGATGAGACCACGAGAAATGGGGCAGATCGGCATCGGAATGGTCCCTCGAGGTGAGGTAGGAATTGTCGTAGCCCAGATCGGACTCGGGCTCGGCGTCATCGGAAAGTCGTTTTTTGCGGCCGTGCTCTTTATGGCCGTTGCCACAACCCTGATCGCACCGCCATTTATCAAATGGCTTTATACCGAGGATAAGGACGGTGACGGCATTCCGGATGAAATTGTCGAGGTCGATGTTTCGGACGAATATTCACGCATCGGTTGATCGGACGAACAACTCGAAGTCCGATTTTGCCGTCGAATAAAAGTGCCGCGTACTCTATTTATGTCATTGTTCCGCTTAGATACGATCATTCCAGGCTTTGTACTGATCGCCGTTTTAACGGTGAGTTTTGCGCTTGGGCAAGGTAAACCTGCAGCGGCGGCATTTCGGACTATAACCTTTGTGTCGCAGCCGGATGCGGTGATTTGGATCGATGGCGTTCGTTTCGGCAAAACGGACAAGGGCGGGACGTTGACGGTTAAGACCATTTCGGCGGGAGTTCATCAGCTTCGCGTCCGCGCCGATGGGTACAGGCAGGTCGAACAGTCATTGTCAGCGACGCAAAAGGGAGAACTTCGCGTCGACCTTGTCAAAACTACCGACCAGGCAGAACTTGCCTTCCAAGAGGCAGAACGCCTCACTACTGTTGACCGCGACAAGGCAGTTGAAGCTTATCGAAAAGCTGTTTCGCTTAGGCCGAATTACCCCGAGGCATATCTAGCCTTGGCCCGCGTCCTATCTGAACTGGGCGATCTCGACGAGGCCGAAAAAGCGCTAAACTTGGCCCGCAAAGCCCGTCCCGGCTATGCCGAGGCGTCTGCGGTTCTAGGCCGCATCTACCGCGAAGCCGGAGACGATGACAAGGCTATTGCCGCCTTCAAAAAAGCCATCGTCGAGGGAAAAGGATTTCAACCGGAGGCTTATACCGGTCTTGGCCTTTTGTATAAGGAGCGGGCGGAGGGTGCTGGTGGTTCAGGCGATTTTGACGGCGAAACGAGAGCATACAACGAAGCCGCAAAACATCTGAAATCCGCTCTCAAGCAGCTCTCAGGCGCCCCGGACGCAAACGTCATTTATCAGCTTCTCGGCCTGATCTATGAGCGTCAGAAGCGGTACCGGGAAGCGATCTCTCTCTACGAGGAATTCCTGCGTATCTTTCCTGACAGCTCCGATGCCGAAGCCGTCCGCTCCTTCATAATCCAGATCCAGAAGGACATGGCCTCGCCTCAGTAAGTCATTCTGACCGATTTTTTCACCAAACCAACCAGCCAAAACATCGTTCTTTCTCTAAAAAGAATGATTGACATCGGTTCGTTTAACAGTGTATTATTACTTATCAACGATGCTATGCATCGTTTGACAATAGCCTCTCGATCAATTTGACCTAACGTTTCTCGGAGTGAAGTTTCATTAGGCCTTCCGCCTTTATCAGGGGAACGACCCGCACATAAATGTCAGCAAAACTTGGCGAAATATTAGTCCGCGAAAATCTGATCACGTCGCAGCAGCTGCGCGAAACGCTCGAATACCAGCGAGCGAACGGCGGCCGACTCGGCTCGAATCTCGTTCGGCTCGGATACGTTTCGGATGATGTGGTCACTGCAGTTTTGTCCCGCCAATACGGAGTTCCATCGATCAATCTCGATCTATTCCAGATCGAGACGGACGTGATCAAGCTCATCAGCGAAGAGGTTGCTCTCAAATATACCGTCCTTCCGATCTCAAAAGCAGGTGCGACCCTTACTTTGGCCATGGCGGATCCGACAAATGTCTTTGCCATGGACGACATAAAGTTCATGACGGGGCTCAATGTCGAACCAGTCATCGCTTCAGAGACGTCGATCCAACTCGCGATCGCCAAATATTACAGCGGCTCAAGCGAGATCGACATCTTCGACGCTGCCTTTGCGGTCGAGGCCGAAAAAGTTACCGCTAATGGAAAGAACGGCCATGCACGAAATGGAAATGGCAACGGAAACGGGGTCGTTATTGGCGAAAGATTGAATGATTCAGACCTTGACGTTTCCCTTGACCGTTTTGAATTCGGCGGCCACGAAGGTGAGGATTTCGAGCTTGTCGAAGAAAATGATGAGATCGATCTCGCAGCGCTGGCGCGAGCCAGCGAAGACGCTCCGGTTGTACGTCTAGTAAATGTGCTTCTCGTCGACAGCTTGCGCCGGGGAGCGTCAGACATTCACGTAGAGCCGTACGAAAAGGACTTCCGCATCCGCTTTCGTATCGACGGGGTCCTTTATGACGTGATGCATCCGCCGATGAAGATACGCGACCCGCTCATTTCGCGTCTCAAGATCATGGCGAAACTCGATATATCGGAGAAGCGACTGCCCCAAGACGGACGTATTAAGATCAAGGTCAAGGTCGATAATCGGTCACGCGAACTCGATTTCCGTGTTTCAACCCTGCCGACACTCTTTGGCGAAAAGGTCGTGCTCCGTCTGCTTGATAAAGACAAGCTGATGCTCGACATGACAAAGCTTGGGTTTGAAGAGGAAAGCCTCGCTAAATTTAAGCGAGCGATCGCCAATCCGTATGGAATGGTATTGGTCACCGGACCTACTGGTTCGGGTAAGACCAACACGCTCTATTCCGCTTTACAGGCACTCAATACGTCCGAAACGAACATTATGACGGCCGAGGATCCGGTCGAATTCAATTTGCAGGGCATCAACCAGGTCCAGATGAAGGAACAGATCGGACTCAATTTCGCCGCTGCTCTTCGCTCGTTCCTACGTCAGGATCCAAACATTGTTCTCGTGGGCGAAATTCGAGATTTCGAAACTGCGGAGATCGCTATTAAGGCGGCATTGACCGGCCACCTCGTTCTTTCAACATTGCACACGAACGACGCTCCTTCGACAGTATCGCGCCTCGTGAATATGGGCATCGAACCGTTCTTGGTTGCAACGTCAGTCAATATCATTCAGGCGCAGCGTCTGATACGACGTATCTGCAGCGAATGTAAAGAAGAGGTGCACATGCCTCCGGACGGCCTGATCGAAGTTGGTTTTTCGAAAGAAGAGGCCAACAGTTTGAAGCTGTATAAAGGCCGTGGCTGCGGCATTTGTAACAACACAGGATTTAAGGGCCGGGTCGGCCTATACGAAGTCATGGAGGTCAATGACGAACTCCGCGAATTGATAATAATTGGCGCCAGCGCAATGGAACTTAGGAGAAAAGCGATCGAACTCGGGATGATCACACTACGCGAATCAGGGCTTTGCAAGATCCGCCAGGGTATCACCACGATAGAGGAAGTAGTCAAGGAAACGGTCATATAGGTTTTTGGAGGATTTATGTTGGTTAGGGCAATCGCATTATCGTTGGCACTATTGATCGGCATCGGCACGATCATTCCGCTTGCAACACAAGAGACCGAAGCCGGGCCCCGGCACAAACGCAAGCATCGCAAACATGCGAAAAAATACAAGAAATATTCAAAGGGCTGGTGGCGTCAGTTCCGTGCCCGAATGAAGAAGAAAAAGGCACTGCAGGCTCGCAAGCGTGCGCTTAGATTGCGTCAATTGAGACTGGCACGTGCACGCGCGGCTGAGCGAAACGGCACACCGGCACCGTCATCGGCGAAAGCAGCGAAACCACAAAAGGCCGCTTCGACGGCGGCTATTCTTCCGTCCGGAGATGCCGCTCCTAAGGGCTGGCAGGCGAGCCAGTCGTCCCCGGCCGAACTTCAATTCCGCGTTGATAATTCTGCCGGTGATCAGATCGGATCTGCAGCGATCTCGGTTGTCGGGCCGGCGATCTCAGGTATTGACAGCGGCCGAAAAAGCGTCGGCGGCGTTGCGACTTCGACTCTTCGCCGCGAAGTTATCGACCGTATGATCCGCGAGAATGGTTGGGTCGTCAATGACTATCAAAAGGACATCGCCGGCCAGCCGGTGTATGTCGTAGTCGCTCAATCACAGGCTCGCAATGGTTCGGTGCAATCGCGGATGTTCTATTTCACCGAGGTCGAAGGCAAGATCTACAGCGTCGCGACCAATTCGCCGGTGATCGAATCTGAACGCCTCGCCGAAGAATCGGAAAAAGTGATCAACTCGCTCAAGAGCCGCGTTAAACCGACCCTGCGGGCTTCGACCACGAAAGAATAACAGGCCTATCTCCCACTAAAATTATGAGCTACGAAAATCAAACAAGCGTCGAATCGTCGATAACCCTGCCCGATCTTTTGCGGAAGATGACCGATATGGGCGGCTCGGACCTCCATTTATCAACCAACTCGGCTCCACAGGTGCGTGTTCACGGCCATCTTTCGCCGCTCGCCGGCTTTGCCGCCCTGACGCCGTCGGATACGAAACGGCTTGCCTATTCGGTTTTGACCGACGCGCAAAAGCATCGCTTCGAGGAAAATCTCGAGCTCGATTTTTCGTTCGGCCTTAAAGGGATGTCGCGTTTTCGCGCCAATCTTTTCAACCAGAAAGGAGCGGTCGGAGCCGTCTTTCGTGCGATCCCGTACGAGATCAAAACCTTTGAGGCTCTTGGTTTGCCGTCAGTAGTCGCCGACATGTGCAAAAAGCCGCGCGGCTTGATACTCGTTACGGGGCCGACCGGTTCCGGTAAATCGACTACGCTTGCGTCGATGGTCGATAAGATAAATGTCGACCGCCACGATCATATTCTGACGATCGAAGACCCGATCGAATTTCTCCACAACCACAAGAACTGCATCGTCAATCAACGCGAGGTCGCTGCCGATACACACTCATTCGGTGCCGCTCTTCGCACTGCTTTACGTCAAGATCCGGACATCGTCCTGGTCGGCGAAATGCGCGACTTGGAAACGATCGAAATGGCTCTGCGTATCGCTGAAACGGGCCATTTGACCTTTGCGACGCTGCATACAAACTCTGCATATTCGACGATCAACCGTATCATCGATGTCTTTCCGGCGGAGCAGCAGGCACAGGTCCGAACGCAGCTTTCGCTGGTGCTCGAAGGCATTCTTTGTCAGGCGCTATTGCCCAAAGCGTCGGGCGACGGACGTGTGATGGCTCTCGAAGTTCTCGTGCCAAATGCGGCTATCCGCAACCTGATCCGCGAGGACAAGATCCATCAGATCTATTCGATGATGCAGACCGGACAGGACAAATTCGGCATGCAGACCTTTAACCAGTCGCTGGCGACGCTGCACCACAAACGGCAGATCTCGCTCGAAACTGCGATGCAGAGGTCATCGAATGCTGACGAACTCAAGGAACTGATCGACCGCGGTTCCGGTTTGAATGACGCCTACGGCGGCGGTTCACGGCCCATGACCAGGCCCGCGCCAAATAGCGGAAGCCCATACGCACAGGCACGAAACATCGGCGAACGGCCGAGATAAAAACGGAGAACGGAGAATGGAAAACGGAGAACTGAAAACGGATAACGAAGAACGGATAACCAAAAACTCAGGTGGCAAGTATCAGTTATCAGTCATCAATTAAAAGTTATCAGCTATCAGTTATTAGTAAAAAGTTCTCAACTTGCAATTGGAGTAAATCATGCCAACATTTGTATTTAAGGGACGAAATCGCCTCAATGAATTGATCGCCGGTGAACGCGAAGCCGCGACACAGGACGAACTGCGTGCCTTGCTTCGCCGTGAGCAGATCGTGCTCACACAGGCGACGGAAAAAGGCCGCGAGATCGCGATACCAAAACTTGGCCGCCGAAAGAAGGTCAAGGCAAAGGAGCTCGCGGTTTTCACGCGTCAGTTTTCGGTCATGATCGACGCAGGACTCCCCCTTGTGCAATGTATCGATATTCTGGGCGAGCAGCAGCAGAACCCGTTCTTCAAAGACGTTTTGCGGCAGGTACGGCAAAATGTTGAAGAAGGTTCGACGCTCTTTGCCGCTCTCGAAAAGCATCCTAAGGTATTTGACGGGCTTTACACCCACATGGTCGAAGCCGGAGAAACGGGCGGTGTGCTCGACCTGATCCTGCAGCGTCTAGCGACACTTATCGAAAAGGTCGTTAAGTTGAAGCGAAGTATCGTTTCGGCGTCGATCTATCCGGCGGCTGTGGTCGTCGTTGCGATCGGTGCGATCGCGATCATTATGGTGGTCGTTATCCCGCAGTTCCAGCAGATCTTTCTCGGCCTTTTGGGCCCGGGCGAGGCTCTGCCGCTGCCGACGCGTATCGTCATGGGAATCAGCAGTTTCCTCGCCGGATGGGGCGGGCTGACAACGCTTGTCACGCTCATCGCGAGCGCTATCGGGACGAGCTATTACTACAAAACGCCAAAAGGTAAATGGAATATTGACACCTTGATGCTCAAGCTGCCGATCTTTGGCAGCATCTTGAGAAAGGTCGGCGTCGCGAGGTTCTCTCGAATTCTGTCGACACTTCTGTCGTCAGGTGTGCCGATCCTGCAATCGCTTGATATAACCGCCAAAACAGCCGGAAACGTCGTCATCGAAGACGCGATCCTCAAGGTCCGTGCCGGTGTCGAACGCGGCGAAAATTTTGTGGATCCGCTGAAAGAGACCAAGGTATTTCCGCATATGGTCGGCCAGATGATCGGCGTCGGTGAACAGACCGGTGCGCTCGACGCCATGTTGGGTAAGATCGCCGATTTCTACGAGGAAGAGGTCGATACGGCTATCGCCGACCTGCTCGCAATGATCGAGCCCGTGCTGATCGCGTTTCTCGGTGTGACGATCGGATCGATCGTTATCTCGATGTACCTGCCGCTGTTTACCCTTATCGGTAAACTCGCCGGCGGAGCGAAGTAGTTCCGAAAGCCGAAAGGAGCGGAGTTAAAACTATGAGAGAATACGACATGGGCCACATGATGATCAGTTATGACATAGTCATAGGGATACTCGTCATGCTTGCCAGCGGAAAGATAGGAAGCCTTGCGACGGTCGTCGGTACCAAATTTGGGCGATACACTGAGGTGTCTGTATTTACACTGGGGGCGTGCATCCTGGCCATCTCGGGTTCGTTGTATTTAACGTTCTTTGTATTTAACTTACGGCCCTAGGAAATAAAGAAAACCCCGGGAAAAAGGGTGCCGTTCCGGCATCCTTTTTTCGTTTTGCGACCGGAAACCCAGCCGGGAAATGAATTAACAGTGTCAGGAAACAGGTTTTGGGGGTGCAGGAAACGATATGCGGCTCTCAGGAATTCGTAGTGTCCGTGAATTTTTGCCGTGAAATTCGGATGGCGATGTTTCACGGATCGGTGATATCGACGAATATCGGTAAAATTGCGTTGGTGTATGATCCGGCCGGTTTTAGTACGATACGCCCCTTTTTCTCAAAGCAACAGACGGCGAGTGCTCAAGCCGTGAAAAGCGTCGGGCTTGACAGCAGTGAGAGAATGTGCTATCAATGAAACATATTCCAAAGAATGATACGCAGATCGTAGATGGCTCTCGAACGACATTTTGAAAAATTTACCGCCGGCCCGGCTTTGGCAAAGCAGCAGAGGGTCCACGTAACGCTCCGCCCTGACGGAGTGATCTATCTGAATCAAAATATGTACCGCATCCTGGGCAAACCGGGCGCGGTTGCTCTCTATTACAGCCGCGAAACGGATACGATCGCCGTCGAACCAGCTAACCCGCGATTTCCCGCTCATTTCCCGCTGATGCCAAAAGGGAACACCGGCTGGGAGATATCGGCCGGCCCATTCTGCGGACACTACGGCCTGCGTCCCAAACAGACACAGCAGTTCGTCCGCCCCGACATCGACGGATCTGGCATCCTGCTCCTGAATTTGCGCGAAACCGTAAATTCGACCCCGCGTCCGCACAAGAAACGGCGCAGGTCCGGATAGGATCGTAGAGATCGTGTTGTAAAGGTCAGTTGGATGAGTTGGCGGATCTAAGGTTAGTCCTTCCATGTCGAGCGAGAGTCTCAAATGCCGAAGGCCTCACCCATTTGTAAAAAGCGGATACTTAGCTCCCCAACCCATTCTTTTTGATCTTTCAGATTTCCGAGCTTGCCCAAGGGGAAGCCGCGGCAAGCCGCGTGGCCAGTGCACGGCTTCCGAGTGAGATAGCTATCGCAGCAACAATAATTGCAGCTGCAACAGCGAACGTGATCCTCATGCCGGCGGCAACGGATCCAGGCTGTGCGGTCGATATGTCGGTCGTTGCCGATGCCATGGCGAATACAGCGCCCATGACCGAGGCTCCGGTAACAAGCCCCAGATTGCGGGACAGGCTGAGCATGCCGGAGATGACGCCGCGCTTATCTGCGTCGGCACCTGTCATGATCGCGGTGTTGTTAGCGGCCTGAAAGACTGCATAGCTGGTGGTAATGACTACGATCGGGCCAATGTATCCCAGGACGCCGAGACTTGCGGGCATGATCGAAAGGACAGTAGCCCCGATCGCTATCCCGGCGAGGCCAACTAAGGTCATAGGCCCTGAACCAAAGCGGTCTGCGAGGCGGCCTGCGGGTACGCCTGCCAGGGCGGCGAACAGCGGCCCCGCCGACAACGAGAGTCCGACCAAAGCCGTCTCCAGCCCGAGTCCGAGCGAAAGATAGAACGGCCCGACCACGAGCGTCGCCATCATCACCGTTGAGACCAGGGCGCTCATTGCGAGGCCGGCACTCAGTACCGGATCGCGAAAAATCGGCGGAGAGATCAACGGGGATGCGGCTTTTCTCTCGGCAATAATAAACAGTCCGGCACCGAGAGCGGCGGCCAGCAACAGAATTAGATTGAACGAGCCCATCTGCCCGTGGCCGATAGTCATTGCGAGGGCGTAAGCTGCCAGCGTTGTCGAAAGCAGCACAGTGCCAACTTTGTCAAAACCCGTCCGATGCGCCGATCGATCCGATGGGCGGTCGGCGGGCAGCCAGCGATAGGCCATAAGAAAATTAAGGATGCCAATGGGTACATTGATGAGGAAGATAGATCGCCAGCCGAGACCCGCGATCAACAACCCGCCGAGCGATGGGCCGAGCGTCGTGCCGATGGCGGACATCGATCCGAGCAAGCCCATCGCGCTGCCGGTTTTCGCTTTCGTTACGGTCTCTCCGACCATTGCGACGGTAAGCGACAACATGATCGCCGCCCCCAAACCCTGGAGAGCGCGTGCGGCTATCAGAAGCCAGAGCGTCGGTGCAAGGCCGCAAAGAAGCGAGGCTGTCGTAAAAAGGCCTATCCCGCCCAAAATCAGCCTGCGGCGTCCGACGCTGTCACCGAGCCGTCCGACGCTGACGATCAGTGTGGTTATAGCGAGCAGATAGGCGAGGACGATCCATTGGACCGACTGGAATGTTGCGCCGAAACCGGATGCCAATGTCGGTAAGCCTGCATTGGCGATGCTGGTGTCGAGCGAGGGCATTAACATCGATAGCGAAAGGCTGGCCAGTGCCCAGCGTACCGAAGGTGTTGGGTTTGCAGGTCTTGTTCCCGAATCATCGTGATGTGTAAATATATTCATTTTCATAAAATTCACTATATCGGCAAAAGTGATATAGCGGAAGACGCACAGGTTGCACTGTATTCGTGCATTTGACGCTATATATTGATATGATCGATTCATGTCGCATCCAGATCTCAATTTGCTGATCACCCTGGACGCGGTGCTCTCGGAGGGGAGCGTTGTGGGAGCCGCCCGGCGTTTGCGGCTTAGCCCGTCGGCAATGAGCCGCTCACTTGCACGTCTGCGTTTTACAACCGGCGACCCGTTGCTCGTCAGGGCGGGCCGCGGCCTGGTTCCCACGCCGCGGGCGATCGAGCTTCGTGAGCGTGTCGCAGTGCTTGTGCAGGAAGCCGAAGCGGTCCTTCGCCCTGCTGAGACGTCCGACCTCAAAGGACTGGCGCGAACTTTTACACTTAGAACAAGCGAGGGGTTTGTGGAGAACTTTGGGCCGGACCTTATAGCCCGCGTTCGGGACGAGGCTCCCGGTATTCTGCTTTGCTTTGTGCAGAAGACAAACAAAGAAAGTACGCCGCTTCGCGATGGAGCGGTCGATCTGGAAACCGGTGTGGTAAGCGAGGAAACCGGGCCCGAGGTGCGGGCGACGAAGCTGTTCCGGGACCGCCTGGTCGGCGTCGTGCGGTCGGGGCATCCGCTGAGCGTGGGTAAGATGACCGCAAAGCGTTATGCCGCCGGCCGCCACATCAGTGTCTCGCGGCTGGGAATCGACAAAGGGCCGATCGATGAAGCTCTAGATCGGCTGGGCATGGTAAGGGAAGTCGCCACAATAGTCGCAGGTTTTGCCGCCGCTGTGGCACTAGCCCGAGCGTCGGATCTGATCGCCAGCGTCCCCGAACGTCATACGGGAAATTTGCGCTCGGGCATGCACACCTTTCCTCTTCCGGTCGCTACGCCGGAGTTCACGGTCTCATTGCTGTGGCACCCACGGCTTGATGCAGATCCGGTACATCGTTGGCTGCGCGGCCTGGTTATGGAAGTTTGCAATTGAGCCCCGCCGGCCGAATGATCATGATTATAGTCCTGAAATATGGTGGATCTTTGGTTTGATCAGCAACGATCAGCTCGCCGGATGGGTTTTCGCGAGTTTGTTTGATCTGTTCCGGAGCTTAACAAGTTCTTGGATGGGGAGGCACAATTCTTCGGTCCTGTTCTACAGCTTTTCGGGTTTGCTGATCTCGTATTGATAGTCGAAATGACGATGACATGTGGCCGCAGGACCCAAGAACCCAGTCGCTGTCGCTCCCGGTTCTGTCCCGGACTCAATCTCGCAGTTCGATCATCCGCTCGACGTATTTGGCGATGACGTCGGCTTCGAGATTGACGGCGTTGCCGGGAGAGAGGGCAGAGAGATTTGTCATTTGCCAGGTCTTAGGGATAACGGCGATGTAAAAATGATCTTCGGCGAGGGCGGCGATGGTGAGAGAAATGCCTTCGACGCAGACCGAGCCTTTGTGAACAAAGTAGCGGGCGAGTTCGGGAGGAAACCCGATCCGCACCGTCCAGAAATCACCATCCTGTTCTGCTGAAATAAAAGTCCCGCGGCCGTCGACATGGCCCTGGACGATGTGCCCGCCGAGCCGCGTCGCGGTCGTGACCGCTCGTTCGAGGTTGACAGGCGAGCCGGCGGCTAGTGAACCCAGTGTGGTCCGGCTGAGTGTCTCAGGCGAGACATCTGCCGCAAAAGAGGCCGGCGACACATCAAGCGCCGTCAGGCAGACGCCGTTGACCGCGATCGAATCGCCGTTCTTAATGTCCGATGTGACGAGCCGGGCGGAAACTGTCATCCGGGACCCGGCGGAAACTGCTTCGATCGAATCGATCGATCCGAGTTCTTCTATTAGCCCAGTAAACATTTATAAACTGATAACTGATAACTGAAAACGGAAAACTGAAAACGGAAAACTGAGAACGGAAAACTGAGCCCGGAAAATTAAGAACAAATAACTGAGAGAGGTTAAACTTAAATTTTAGCTGTTCCTCATGTTTGCCTTTTTTGTTTTGATCGAGGCCACCAACATTTTTTGGAGCTCCTCGCAGTCTTCCAACAGAGACCTTGCTTGATCCGGACTCAAGATCCCCGAATCGCGGAGTAAGCGCAACCAATAGTTAGTTTCGAACGCTTCTTTATTTGCAACAGACATTTTGTGCACAAAGTCCATTGGTGACTGAGCCTGTTTTGATTCTTCGACATTTGCGCCGATCGACGTGCCTGAACGCAAGACCTGTTTAGAAAGGACAAATTCCTTCTCTCGCTCAACCAAGTATCGAGACAGTTTTACTATCCTCAACGCAAATCTGTAGGATTTGTCCCGCAAGGCATCGTCTCTCATCTCCACTATACGTTTTCAGTTCTCCGTTCTCAGTTCTCCGTTATTTCAAAACCACGCCTTTTTGTTGATGACGTATGTCTGGACAAACTCTTCGTCGGATTTTGTCAGATAGATGATGCCTTCGACGAGGCCGAGAATGCCCGGGATCGCGACGAGGAACGAGCCGATACCGCAGGTGATGATCGCGACGATAAATGCCCCGGCAAACATACCGAGATAGATCAGGCCTTCCTGTTGGTAACCGAGGACGAACTTATGTATGCCGAGCCCGCCGAGCAGGATGCCGCAGATCCCCGCAGCGATCTTCTTTTCGGCACCCGGTATTTTTGCGCCGTATTGCGGTGACGGCTGCATCGGGCCGGGATTGTAGGGGAGCATGGTGCCGCAGTTAGAACACATTCCGCCATCGGCTAGGTTTTGTGTCTGACAGTTTGGGCAGGTTACATATTGTGTCTGCATTTAGATTTTCCTCCGAGAAAAGTTTAACTCATTTATGCCGGTTCGATACGGGATAATTTACGTATATCGATCGAGATAGGTTCGCCGTCCGCTACCTCATTATAAATGCTTACAAACTTGTGGCCGCAGCGGATCTCGTGCGGCTTATAAGACGAGCGGGTATGGACGACCTGAGAAAAAGTCTCGTCGGTCGCGCTGAGCAAGATCAGTATCTCAGCGTCGGTCCCGACGTAATCATCGTCGCTCAGCCCAAAGAGCGGCGAGCGTTCATCGATAGGATGAACTACGGTCCACGCGAGCGGGAAAAATGTCACCCGGTCGCGTTCGAGCTCGAGAAAATCAAAGCGGCGAACGCTGCGGCCGTTTTCGTTTACAAACCGGGCGAAAAGGACTTTGACCTCGACCTCGATGAGCTGATTGCTTCGGCCATTGACCATTCGGAACATCAGTCCCTTTTTATCCTGATACGGAGCGATAACCGCAACCTCGCTAAACAGCACTCGGGCAGTCGGCCGGGCAAATCGGGCAAAAACGACACCTGTGATCAGAGCATTTGCGATCAGGCTGTAATAAGATTCGATAGTGACGAGCAGGTTTGGAATGACACCGACCGGGTGTATCGTGCCATAGCCGATCGAATAAAGAAGCAGGACCAGGCCGAGAAATGTGCTCCATTTCATCGAGAGCAGCAAGTGGTAAAGATTCAGCGATGACAGCAGCGGTAGGCCCGACCGCTGGACGTTGAACGTCCCGTCGGGGTTCAGCAGCCGCTGGCGGCTCTGGCCCGAAACGACCGATCCGAAGCCGAGATCGCGGTCGGGGTCTTTGACGAGAGCGTCCGGACTAAAGCTGTTGTCGAGGGTTTGTTCCGTCATTTATTTTGCGATTATAGCGATGGGCGCGGACAATTGTAAAAACCGATTGGTTTTTGAAGGCCGCAGATGCTGAAATTACATTATGGCAAAAGCTGAGACCCAACAAACCGAGCCGCCTAAATTGCGACGCGACGCTGCCGGCGATATCGAAACATCATCGCTCGCGGATCTGCTCGAGTGGTTCCTGATGTATGACGAACGAACCGCACGAATGCGCCACCCGGCGACCGAAGAGCTGTTTCAATGGAAGCAAAATGACGACGAAGCTAACGGCATCGCGATCTTTCCATTTGAAAATGCTGAGGCACGATTTGCGATAGGGGCGATCCAGGCCGTAAAGGAAAACAACACCGAGCCGCTGCTCCAGCTTTGGATCTCTGACCTGCTCGAAGCCATTCAGGGTTCCCACCAGACCAAGACCGAACTAACTGAAGCCTACGGACTCGACGCCGATCTCGATTCGTTCGCGGTCGCCAAAGCCGAAAAACTCACGACCAACGCGGAGAAAAGACTCTATCTGACAAGCTGCTGGCTCGAGGCACTTTGCACCGCCGAAGTCAGGTTTCTCGTCTGGGTCTATCAGGAGATCTATGGCAAGCCGTTCGCGGCTTGAATTGCCGCGATCATCTCAGCGTCTGACATTGACGCATATCGCCGGTCTGCATTCCCTTTGCAAAATATTGCATTCGCTGCTGCGACGTTCCGTGCGTGAAGGAATCTGGGATGACGTACCCCTGTGTTCGTTTCTGGATCATGTCGTCGCCGACGGCCGCCGCCGCTCGAACAGCCTCTTCGGCATCGCCGGTCTCGACACGGCCCTGTTTCGCGGCAAAATTTGCCCAAACACCCGCGTAGCAATCGGCTTGGAGTTCGAGAGCGACGGAGAGGCGGTTGTTCTCGCCGGCACTCTGGACCTTGCCCATAATTCCCGTGAGGTTTTGGATGTGGTGTCCGAATTCGTGCGCTATGACATAGGCTTGCGCAAAATCGCCGGGGGCTTTGAATTCGCTGCGGAGTTCGTCAAAGAAAGCAAAATCGAGATATAGTTTACGGTCGCCCGGACAATAGAACGGGCCAGACGCGGCGGTCGCATAACCGCAGGCAGACGAGATCTGGCCGGAAAAGAGCACCAGCTTTGGCGCTTGGAACTGGACGCGCGACTGGGCAGGGAGAATTTGTTTCCACGCGTCTTCGAGATTACCCATTATGGCGCGGGCAAATTTTTCGTTGTCGTCCTTTGAAACTGTTCGATTTGCCGCCGTTCCCGGATCAGGCACGCCGGATTGGTTCGGCATATTTTGCAGTAATTGGCTCGGGTCGCCGCCGCACATATAAATGGCGATGGCCAGAATTATGACGCCAAGCCCGCCGCCGCCGATCGCGATCCGCCCGCCGCCCATGCCGCGTCGATCTTCGACATTTTCGCTTTCCCGCTGATCTCTCCAACGCATAATTGTCGCCTCGTATGATCCCGAAATATTTGTAAGCCGTGACCTGATTCTAACATTAACGCAGTCGCTGATGAAATAAAGTTCGATGCCGCGCATAAGGCTCAAAAAATTAACCTGCCGACCCCTCGCAAAATCTTGACAGATGCGGACTTAGAGGATTATGATTCAGTGGCGTTTTAGTTTAGGTTCTCTCTCTCCGCTTTTCCGTTCCTGAGGAGGAAATAATGATCAAACTAGACATAGTCAATTTGGTCGCCGACAAAACCGGCGTCCCAAAGCAAAAGCCGAGCAGGTGGTCGACTCGCTTTTCGAAGCGATGAAGGATGCTCTGGCTCAGGGCAAGCGAATCGAACTTCGCGGATTTGGCGTGTTTGTGGTCAAACCGCGAAAGCGCGGCGTCGGCCGCAATCCGCGCACTGGCAAGGAAGTACCGATCCCCGCCGGCAAAACCATCAGGTTTAAGCCCGGCAAAGAGCTTTCCGCCAAATCGGTCGGCTAATACATTGTAGTTTTATGGTGATGTTTTCGGTCGCGGTTCGCTTGGCGCTCGTTGAGCGCACATTAAGTGAAACGCGATCTTTATTGCTGGCCCTGTTAAATGACTGACCCCGAACTGATCGAACCCAATTATTATTACGAGCCGCCATCAATGAAACCTTCATGGACGACGTGGCTCAAACATATCCTGCTGCTCGGCGTGACATTTTGTACCGTGACGCTCGCGGGGTCGCTCTTTCCGTTTGGCCCGTACGACACACTGCCAGAAGCCGATCCGCAAACGGCGGGTGAATTTTTCCAGATGCTGTGGTCGCTGCCGGTGAGCTATGCCGCACTTGTCGGCGACGCGATACACGCACTTTTCACACGCGAAGGTTATCTCGCCTACGGGTTGAGCTTCTCGATCTCGCTGCTTTTTATTTTGATCTCGCACGAAATGGGGCACTACATCGCCTGTCGTATCTATAAGGTAGATGCGACGCTGCCGGTCTTTTTGCCGACGCCGCCGATGGTCGGGGCCTGCGGGTACGTTTGGTGCATTTATTAAGATCAAATCGCCAATGCCTTCGCGAAGGGCTGTATTCGATATCGGCGTAGCAGGGCCGATCGCCGGATTTATCGCCCTAATTCCGGTCGCGATCATTGGCATTTATACCATGCAGCCGGCATCGCAGCAGCAGCTTGCGACCCCAAGCGGGCTGACGTTTGCCGATCCGTTGTTTATGCGGCTTCTGGGTTGGTTCTTCGGACATGATCCGTCGGTAAGCGTTGGTAACGCTTTTTATTTCGCGGGTTGGGTCGGGCTGCTCGTAACCGCGTTAAATCTCATTCCATCCGGCCAGCTAGACGGTGGTCACGCAGTGTATGCGGTTCTTGGCGAAAAAGTTCATCGATGGACGGGCCGCATCGCGTTTGTCATCATGGCTGCTCTTTCGGTACTAGGGCTTTACTTTTTTAACAGCCCGAGCGGGTTCCTGATCGCCTTGATCCTCGCCGTGATGATGCGAGTGGGCCACCCGGTACCGTACGATCAAACCCCACTTGACGGAAAAAGGAAGGCCATTGCCTTCCTTACGCTCGTGATATTTGTGTTGTGCTTCGTGCCGTTCGCTATCAGGATCAACTGAAGCTCAAGCCAATAGGTTAGACCCCAATAAAGTGTTCCTAAAATATTTTTCTTATTTGTGACACCTATCACAGACAAAAGGGAAGGGGGGCTATATCTTGTAAGTGTGAAGTATATTGAAACGATACCGATAGTCAGTAGAAACGAAAGGATATAAACAAGCCCCGGCGTTCATCACAACGACCGGGGCTTATCTAATTAAGTGCCTCTGCTGTGCATTTGACAACAGATGATGCTACCTAAGCAATTGCATCATAGCGCAGATCACGGCAAAGGTTAAGCAAAAAAAGAAACCTAGAGCCCGGCCAAGCGCTCAATGTTGTCAGACGTGACTCAAGATCTCTTTTTCCGATAAGGAGAAAGACAATGAGTACACATAAATTTGAAAAGCTGTTTTACAGTTTCGCGTTAATGATGATCATTACGGTCACATTTTATTCACAAAATCCTATTCA
This sequence comes from Pyrinomonadaceae bacterium, assembly GCA_044228165.1. GTDB lineage: Bacteria > Acidobacteriota > Blastocatellia > Pyrinomonadales > Pyrinomonadaceae > OLB17. The sequence goes on from JBGAVK010000020.1 coordinate 20,379, forward strand.
GGTCGAAAACGCCCTGACGGGTACAAAAGAATGGCAGACAGTTCCAAAGGATGCGGCATTTCAGCATGAGATCGAGGGATATGCCTCGGAAACAAGCGTGAACAAGGGGGAGTCGATCACCTTTTTCATAAACGTTTCGACAGAATCTGAGGATATCAATTTCAACATCTATCGTCTCGGATATTATGGAGGCAGCGGTGCCCGTCTTGTTTATTCATCAAACACCTTTTCGGTCGGGGCAAAGCCGATCCCAAGCCCAAACCCGACGACGGGCCTTGCAGAATGTAACTGGCCAATACTCGGAGGGCAGACATCTAACCATACTTGGAACGTTCCCACGAATGCCGTTAGCGGAGTCTATCTTGTAAAACTCTACAGCGAGCATTCGGGACTGTCGAGCTACATTAGCTTTGTCGTCAGAGACGACGCAAGAACATCGAATATTTTGTTTCAGCGAAGCGTGACCACAGATCAGGCATACAATAATTATCCCGGTGTCGTAACAAATCCGGAGACGTCGGCTTTCAATGGCAAGTCGCTTTACGATTCGAACAGTTATGGGCCAAATTTGCCCGGAACAAGTGAAAAAAGGCAGGCAAGAAAGGTATCGTTCAACAGGCCTTACCAGGTCAGTGACAACGTTTATGGGATCTACGGAACTGCCGGGCCGACGCTTTTCAATTACGATATCAATCTGATCCGATGGCTTGAAAAGAATGGTTACGATGTGACCTATTGCACCGATATCGACACTCATACTGCCGATTCTAACAATGGCAGATTGTCGGCCGGGCGGCATAAGGTCTTGGTTTCAGGCGGTCACGACGAATACTGGTCCTGGGAAATGAGGGACAAGGTTGAGACGGCTCGAAACCGTTCGTCGCAGCCGCTTAATCTCGCTTTCATCGGAGGCAATGCAGTTTACTGGCAGATCAGATTTGAGAATAGTTCTTCATCAGGGACATATCCCGCAAATGCAACCGAGAGGACGATCGTCGGGTATAAGGAAACTGCTACGACTTCGGATGTTTTGGAGAATGATCCTTTTTACGCAAGTACGACAGTCTCGGACAATCACCTAATAACAAACAAATGGCGTGAGAATCAGGGCAACGGCGGTACGCTTTCAAAGCCGCCCGAAGATGAACTCATCGGGGTGATGTACAGTGAGGTCCCGCTATTCTTGGGCACATCGAATGAGGCTGTTCTCTCTGCAAACTGCCCGGCATGGATCTGCAGCATTGCGGTCGAAGAACCACCGATGGAGGCGCTAGTCGGTTATGAGGCTGATCGCATCCACAATGAAAGTGCTTATTCTGGCACTCGAACGCTGATCACAATATGTGACTCACCGTACCGTAATAAATTCGGCGTTGTGCTTGGCAACTCGAATATGACGCTTTATACACGGACAGCAAACGGTGCCCGGGTATTTGGAGCGGGAACGATCCAGTGGGCTTGGGGGCTCGATAACTTCAATGCGGACGCTGGGGTCGGCCCGGTGTTTCGAGGCCAGTACCAGAGAGATACCTCTCAAATAATTACATCGACGATATTCTCCTGTCTGATAAATGGGACTTGCAGCTAGGCATTAATAAAGGGCTGACCTTCAATGTCGGAGGTCAGCCCATTAAATGGAGATTTGAAATGGCAACTGACTTCGCGGGCATGCTGAGGCCAAGGCCCGTTATGGACTTTGATGGTGACGGGAGGTCTGATCTGGTGGTCAATCGGAAAGATCCTGAAAATCGGATGGTGTGGTACATATTACATGTTAACAACAGTTCTTCCGCAATCCAGTGGGGAGCTTTCACCGGTTCGCTATCTGATCCAGTCTTGTTCAGTGACTTTCCTGTCCCCGCGGATTACGACGGCGACGGAAAGTGGGATGTCGCGGTGTGGAGGATCAACTACAACACTGAAATACAAACCTACTTTTATATCTATTACTCGGAGACAAACACATTTCAGGTAATACCGTGGGGGTTAAGGGGCGATGAGGTTGCCGTGCAGGATTACGACGGCGACGGGCAGGCAGACCCTGCGGTCTTTCGCGAAGGGACATGGTTTATTCTACAAAGCCGCGACGGATTGAGAATCGAACAGTTTGGCCTTGGTGGCGACAGAGTATTGTTTGGCGATTACGATGGTGATGGCAAGGCTGATCTGGCGATCTATCGCCGAACTGTTCCGTCTGAGACCGGCGATTTTTGGCATCATATCCAGCAAAGCTCAGACAATACTGTTCGCATCGAACAATTTGGGATGGCATTGAGAGATTTCGTCGCACCCGGCGATTATGACGGTGATGGTAAGACGGATATCGCCGTCTGGCGTGGCCGGAGCGAATACGGGAACGGAACATGGTATTGGCACCGGAGCAGCGACGGACAATACGAGCAGATCCAATGGGGGACGGTGAACACGCCCGATTTTCCCGTACAGGGCGACTATGACGGCGACGGCAAGACGGATCCAGCCATCTGGCGAAAGTACGGAGTAGATCAGCAGGCGTATTTCTTCATAAACCAGAGCCGCGACGGGATCCGCATAGAACCGTGGGGCCTCTCGACCGACGGCACCGGACGGCGTTGGTGAAACTGGTTTCGCGGTGCGTCCACGCCGTCAGATAATAGACGAGTATTAGACCAGAGTACCTGAGAGCTACGCGGCGGCGGGGAGCAAACCTCTTATCTCTTTGACCATTCGCTCCACGTCTTCTTGTCCGTCGAGGGCGATCATAAAGAAATCGTAGCTGGTCTTAAAACAGACCATTCCGTTACCAAAGAACCAGACGCCCTCGAGCAGCGGGTTGCCGCCGATAATGTTGCCGATCGGGAAACCGGTAACCGCGCCCGGGTTCAAAACATTGGTCATCATCACAGCACCTGAAGCAAATGAGAATGCACCGAGCAGCGGAGCTCCGATGCGTTTGGCGATATCGCGTTCGAACGCGATGCGCTCGGCGTCGGCCTGGTTAAGGGCGCCTTTGTCGATCAGCTCTTCGCGGCGCTTGAGGTAGCCGTCAAAGCTCTCGGCGAGTGTCTTGACCGTATATGTCGGGATCGCGGAGTTGAGCAGCCAGTGAGAACTGATACCTGTAAAGATGATGCCGAGCCCGGCGCCGATAGCCATCGAAACGCCGGTCGTTACGGCACGCATCGGGTCTTCCTGCGCCCAATCGGCGGCTTTTTTTGCTGACTTCAGCCCGGCGTCAAAGGTGGTCGCCATGCTTGAACCAAATCCGACGACCTTTGAAACTCGTTTTGCGTTCGTCCCAACCGAATCTGCGGCGTCGGCGAACATATCACCTGCCCTCTCGGCCGTGTCGACAACCACGCCCCCGGCTTTTGCACCAGCGTCAGCCGCGACATCGCGGACCGGTTCACTTACGTTCCATGCCGTCTTGGCAGCTCCGGTTGCCGAGTCAATGACATCCTCGGTTACCTTGACCGCGCGTTTTCCAAGATCAGTCTTTTCGGCCTCAGTTTTGATGTATCCGGCACCGGTCTTGGCGGCATCGACGAGCGTTTGGGCTCCGCCCTCGATCTTTTCTTTGAGTCCGACGTGTGCGTCAAATTCCTCGAGTTTCTCGGTCGCCTTTTTTGTCCACGCACTAAATTTTTCTTTATAATCGCTCATTTCGGTTCCTCTTCTATGCGGCAATGTCCTGTATCAATTACGCCCCGACGTCTATATTTGTTCGCAATAATGCGTGATACGGATGACGGTTTTAATGATGTCACCAAAGACGCCCGGTTTCAATAGATTTATGCATCGGTTTTGGTATTCTAGCAATCTAAGAAAACTGCGTATGCCAATAGTTAAATGCCCGCACTGCGGCACGGAAACAGAATTTACCGGAAACGAGTTTCGCCCGTTCTGCTCAGAGCGGTGCAAACTGCTGGATTTTGGGGCATGGGCCGACGAGGAATTTGCCATTGCAAGCGAAACTTCGGCCCTGACGGATGAGGACATTGACGCCATCGAAAAGGCATCGGAGGGTAAAGCATGATAACGATCTTTCTCGATGCGGCACCGCTCGGCGGCGGAGCCGGTCTGATCGCCGGGGCCGCTTTCTTTTTGATATTCGCGGCGATCGCGTTCCTTGCGTTCAAGGCCCTGAAAAAGACCGTGAAGATGGCATTTCGAATGGTGATTGTCGCCGTGATACTCGTGATCGCGGTAGTCGGCAGCATCGCGTTCTATTTTCTGGGAACGGGAAGCCCAAGCAGGCCGGAACGGCCACGGCCCTCACAGATACGGTAACCGCGAAATATGAGCGTTATTGAAAAGGGTTCGTTAGGCGACGGCTGGCGGCGATACGTCAGCCTGCCGAAAAACGTCCTCGCGCTCAGTTTTGTCAGTCTTCTCAACGATACTTCAAGTGAAATAATATACCCGCTTCTGCCGGCGTTCCTTGCCTTAAGTCTCGGAGCGTCGCCATTTGCGATCGGCCTGATCGAAGGCTTTGCCGAGTCGATCGCGAGCCTGCTAAAGCTCGTCTCCGGCTATCTCAGCGACCGATTTTCGACACGAAAACTCCCGGTATTTATGGGCTATTCGCTCGCCGCAGTAACGCGGCCTTTTCTCGCATTCGTGACGAGCTGGCCTCAGGTGCTCGTTGTGCGGATGACCGACCGCGTCGGCAAAGGTATCCGCGGCGCACCGCGTGACGCTCTGATCGCCGAAAGCGTGCCGAAGGCACGCCGAGGCTTTGCCTTCGGGTTTAATCGTGCCGCCGATCATTTGGGAGCGGTCTTTGGCCCGATGCTAGGGTTCGTATTGCTCGCGTATTTTGCCGCTGACACTCAAAACCCGACGGTCCGTGAATATCAACAGGTGTTTCTGTTCGCGTCCGTGCCGGTCGTATTTGGGCTGCTCGTGATCGCGTTTCTGGTAAAAGAAAAGCCGCATGAACATGCCGAAGCTCATCTGCCCGATCTTTCGCTGCGTGGGTTTGACGGAAACTTCAAGCGGTTTCTGGTCGTCATCGCTCTCTTTACACTTTCAAACTCGACAGACGCCTTTCTATTGTTGCGGGCCTCACAAGCCGGCATTTCGCCGGTCATACTGCCACTGCTGTGGATGACACTGCATCTTAGCAAGGTCGTATTTTCACTGATCGGCGGCGACCTTTCAGACAAATTCGGCCGCAAAAAGGTCATCATTGCCGGCTGGCTGATCTATGCACTCGTTTACGCGGGGTTTGCCTTTGTCTCGTCGCCCTGGCAGGCGTGGGTACTATTTATTATCTACGGCTCGTATTTTGGATTGACCGAGGGCGTCGAAAAAGCTTTCGTCGCAGACATGGTTCCTGAGGCAAAACGCGGCACCGCTTACGGGCTCTACAACCTCGCTTTCGGGATCACAGTTTTCCCGGCATCGCTGCTATTCGGATTGGTTTGGGACCAGTTAGGTGCATCGACAGCCTTCCTCGCGAGTGCGAGTGTGTCGCTCGCGGCGATCATAATGCTCATGACCGTGCGGGCGGATGACCACGCTTGATATAAAAGGCCGGGAATTTGAGTCTCGCTCTCTATTCCCGGCCCGTTAAAAACGTGAGTCAGATGATCAATCGTTGAGCCGGATCGAATTCATTACATTTCTGAAGGTCGAATTGTAGCTGTTGACCTCAGTTTCGGGGGCGACGGTCACTATGTAGAAAAGATCGCCGCTGCGAAGCTGTGCCGTGTAGATCGAAACGATCTCGGTGCGGTTGGTTATGGTCGAACGCCCTGAAAGAACGATCGTCAGGCCCTGACGGTCGGCGACGTAGGTTTCGATGAACTGGCCGCGGCGGCTGAGATATGAATTAGCCTGCAATATCCCATTGAGATAGGCGTCAGACGCACTATAAAGATCACCGCCCTGTGAGCGGTAGATACCCGCCATCATGCCGCGTGTAATGCCTTGATCGCCGTAAGCCCCTTCGGGTGCAAACATCACATCATCCTGCGACGTGAAATCGAGCCAGTTCGTCGGAACGTTCATCCGAAGCCAGTTGAGCTTTGCGTACGAACGCATGCGGGCTGAGGGATAGGCGACCGTGGCGGTGTATTTGCCGTTTGTTGTCGGGCTTGGTGTGCCTTGTCCGGTCTTTGTTTCTTTCTCGATCTCCGCCATTGATTTGGCACGCGGCATAGACATCAAGCGTTCTTTGGTTCGCGAGAAATCACGCGAGACCGTTATTTCAGGACGAGCGATGGGTAGATATTGAGCTTCTTTGTTGATCTTTTCGTAACGATTTCCGGGATCTGGGTGACTCGAGAGCCATTCAGGTGCGCCGCCTTTATTTTCACCCGCGATCGTGCGAAACATATTGGCTAGGTCGCGCGGGTTGTAGCCGGAATCGGCCATGATCTTTGCTCCGAGCAGATCGGCCTGAGTTTCGTATTCGCGGCTGTAACTTGTCATCCATGCTGAAAGGCCCAGCATTCCCAACTGAGCCACGGCCTCGCCTCCGAAGATACCCCCGGCGATAACAGCACCGATTCCGAGCAATCCCAAACCGCTCATTTGTTTAGTTTGCTGTGCCGTCGCATGACGAAGAGCAACGTGGCTGATCTCATGAGCCATAACGCCGGCCATTTCGCCTTCGGTCTTGGCTGCTTCTATCATCCCTCGATTGACATACATCGGGCCGCCCGGCAGGGCAAAAGCGTTAATATCGCGGGCGTTCACGATCTTGAAGCGGTAATTGAATGCGGAATTGCGAAACTGCACTGGAATGTTTCGGACCAGCCGCATACCGACACTCTCGACATAGCGAGTTGCTTCGGCGTCATTAAGGATCGGCATTTGTCTTTCGACCTGGCCGGCAGCGTCGGAGCCGAGCTTGATATCTTCTTGCACTTTGTATTTGTTTTTCGGTGCAACGATCTTTGTCTGTTGAGCGATCGCCGCCGTGGGAGCGATCCATATCACCGCAATGAGAGCCAGTGCCGACACCTGCCTGCTAATTCGTTTGTTTGTCATAGTTTTCTCCGCTTGACCGTTTTCACGATTCTAATCGTGACGCCGCCTTTTGCCAATACTTAGGCGACAGAAACCGTAGGATGAATTCCTCGCCGCCCGCCGTTCGCCGAAAAATTGCGATCTATATTAGCGAAATGTTAACAAGATGTTACATACGTAACATGATCTCAGGCACGTTTCGCAAAGTTAAGTATAATGTAACCTTTGCTGCGGCCACTCTCGCCTATAATCAGGCGGGTACCTTATGAGCGAACTCACAGACGTTTCATCGATCGGCCTCGCCGCAGAAAAATTCGGCGGATTTCGCCCTGACGTGATGACAGAAAGTGAAACGAACGCACAATTGGACCTACTGAGGGACAAGATACTGCTGCTCGGTGGTAAGACCGAAGAGGCAGTGTTTCGTGCTATGCGTTCGCTTACCGAACGTGACTCTGATCTGGCACGGGCGGTTTGTGTCGATGACGAACAGATAGATCAGATGGAGCTCGAGATCGATCGCCTGAGCATCGAAATACTCGCTTCGCAGCGGCCGACGGAACATGACCTCCGGCTCGTCGTTTCAGTCGCAAAGATCACACCGATCCTGGAACGCATCGCCGATCACGCGTCTAGCATTGCCGAAGCCGCAGTAATATTAAATAATGAGCCGGAGATAGCAAATTATGTCGATCTTTCGATGATGGCGGGGATCGCGTCGGAAATGCTGAGCGAAGCTCTAAATGCATTTACGGCCGAAGACTCGGCAGCATCGCGCCGTATAATTGCCCGCGACCGTGAGCTAGACAGATCATACGGACGCGTGTTCGACGAATTGCTTTCGATCATGGCCCGACAGCCTTCGTCATCAAATGGTGGTGCCCGGCTGCTGTTTGTCGCCAAACACATAGAGCGTATCGGCGACTATGTAAAAGATATCTGTGAGCTAAACGTTTATCTGACCGAAGCGGTCTTTATCAAACATGGTTCGCACTCGTAGGCGCAGTTAGACATAACTTGTGCATTCGAATATATTTAGGTTCTATTTCAAATCTTGGTAACGGAGACAAAGGAAAATGGCGTTTAGCTTTTTACCGAAGGAAGACCAGTATTTTGCTCTCTTCTTGCAAATAACCGCAAAAATTCAGGAGGCCGCGGCGATTCTCGTTGAAATGATGAAGGGCCCGTATGAGAATTACGATGCGCTTTCCAAAAAGATCAAAAGTGTCGAGCATGAGTGCGATGAGATCACCCACCGCATTACAACTAAACTCAATAAATCGTTCATTACGCCATTTGACCGTGAGGATATTTATACTCTTTCGGTCGCTCTCGATGATGTTTGCGATTACATCGACGCGGCAGCCCGTGCTGTCGTGATGTACAACATCCATGAGACGGATGAATTTGCCCAGCAGCTCACAGAGATCATTCAGAAGCTGGCTCTTGAGATCAACAATGCGGCGGCCCTGCTCAAAGACGCAAAGGGGCTCGAAAAACATTTGCTTGAGATACAGCGACTCGAAAATGACGCTGACGAAGTTTACTTCAAAGCGATGGCGGCCCTTTTTAAGAACTCTGACGCCGTCCAGATCATTAAGTGTAAGGAGCTTTACGAGATCCTCGAAAACGCTACCGACCGCTGCGAGAGCGTAGGGAATATCATCGAGAGCATCATTCTCAAACACAACTAGGCTGTTTAAGATCTTAGAATAAAAAGACTATGGAGCCGATTACAGTTCTGGTTATTTTCATAATTGCGGTCGCGTTAGTTTTCGACTACACGAACGGCATGCATGATGCCGCAAATTCGATCGCGACCGTTGTTTCCACGCGAGTTCTTAGCCCTGGTGTTGCAGTCGTTTGGGCCGCGTTCTTTAACTTCATCGCTTTTGCTGTCTTTGGTACGAGCGTCGCAAAAATGATCGGTGGTGGCCTGGTCGATCTGAAGCCGATAGCGTCGGATCAACATCTCTTGGTTTTGCTGGCCGGGCTTTTGGGCGTGATTATTTGGAACATATTGACATGGTGGCTCGGGCTGCCGACGTCGAGTTCGCATGCCTTGATCGGGGGATATGCCGGAGCCGCAGTCGCCGCCGCCTGGGGCTTTGGCGTCATAATTCCGTCTGGCTGGATCCTGACACTTTCGTTCATAATCGGAGCCCCGCTTATCGGAATGACTGGCGGATATCTGTTGATGACCATTGTTTATTGGGCGTTTAGAAAAATGCCTGTTTCTAAGGTCGATAAGGGGTTTCGCGTTGGCCAATTGTTGTCCGCGGCGGCATATTCGCTAGGCCATGGCGGAAATGATGCACAAAAGACGATGGGTATCATTACCGCAGTCTTGGTGGCAGGAAATTTTCTGGCTCCGGCTATCGTTGCATGCAAAAATCCGGGCGACCCCGGCCCATGTACAGCTTTGCCGGAGATCCCGCTTTGGGTGGTACTTTCGGCCCATGTCGCGATCGGGCTAGGAACTCTGACAGGCGGCTGGCGCATTGTGAAGACAATGGGTTCAAAGATCGCAAAACTCCAGCCTGTCGGTGGATTTTGTGCGGAAACGGCGGGCGCATTGACTTTAGCATTTGCGACCCATTTTGGTATCCCGGTCTCGACTACCCACACGATCACTGGTGCGATCGTTGGCGTCGGCTCGGCCAAGCGATTCTCGGCAGTTAAGTGGGGTGTCGCCGGCCGGATCGTCTGGGCCTGGATACTTACAATACCAATGGCAGGGCTGATCGCAGCTATTTCGTATGGGATCATCCACCTGATCGACAAACTGGTCGCTAAATGACCCGGAATAAGAATTTCCAACAGAATTCCTAACTTTCCTTGCCTTAACCAGAGCGAAATGACATCATTTTTGATATGTCATCCGTTCTCGAACAAACGCGCGCTATCGAAGATTATCTAGTAATGGCCGATGCTGAGATCGCCGAGCGGATCGAATCGGCCCGCCGCGAACTCGGCCCGCGAGTGGTTATTCTCGGCCACCATTATCAGCGCGACGACGTTATCAAACACGCCGATCTCACGGGCGACAGCTACCAGCTTTCGGTCATGGCCTCGCAAACCGAGGCAGAATATATCGTCTTTTGCGGCGTGCATTTCATGGCCGAGTCAGCCGACATTCTGGGCAAAGATCATCAACACGTTGTTCTGCCTGACATGGGAGCAGGCTGCTCAATGGCGGATATGGCGTCGATAGATCAGGTCGAGGACGCATGGGAACAGCTTCGCGAGATCGGCGTGCTCGAGAACAAGGTTGCGCCTATCACCTATATGAATTCGACCGCGGCGATCAAAGCGTTCTGCGGCCGAAACGAGGGAGTTGTTTGCACATCGTCAAATGCGATCCCCCTGTTTGATATCTACCTGAAAGAGTTCGACAAGATGTTTTTCTTTCCCGATCAACATCTCGGAAGGAATACGGGATCGAAATTCGGCATTCCTCTCGACAAGATGGTCCTTTGGAATCCGCACGAAGAACTCGGTGGAAACACGCCTGAGCAGCTTCACGCTGCCAAACTGATCCTCTGGCGGGGCCACTGCTCGGTCCATGGACGTTTTAAGTCATGGCACGTCGATAAGATCCGCGAAGATCATCCGGGGATGAAAGTCATCGTTCACCCCGAATGTCCAAAAGAGGTCGTCGATCTCGCCGATCTTGACGGCTCGACATCGTTCATCATCAAAACCGTCGAAAACTCGCCTTCGGGGTCAAAATGGGCGATCGGGACCGAGGTCAATCTGGTCAATCGACTTCAAGACCGCTTTCATGACAAAGAAATTCGCCTGCTCGCCCCCGACCTTTGCATGTGCGCGACGATGTATCGCATCGCACCGCAAAATCTCGCCTGGGCGATGGAAAATCTGGTTGGCGGCAATGTCGTCAACGAGATCGTTGTTGACGACGAGACGAAACACTTTGCAAACATCGCCCTCGGGCGGATGATCTCGATGACTGAAAAGAAATAGCCAAGAAATTACACGAAAGTGCAATAAAATAAGATCTCTTCTTTTTTAACGATCTTATGTGTGCTTTTGTGGTTAAACCTTCCTCTTGCTTTATTCGACACTAGCGAACAAAATGAAGATATGAACGAGGCAGAATCATCCTCCATTTCGCGCACGAGGTGCCGTGACTTAATGACCAAAGTTGTCCGCACGGCGACGCGCGATATGAGTATCCGAGAGGTCGCCGAACTGATGCGCGATGGTGACGTCGGAGCAGTGCCTGTTGTAGATAACGGCAAACTGATCGGCATCGTCACGGATCGCGATATCGTCGTGCGCGGTGTCGCTGCCGGCAGCACGGCGGACACGCCGATCGGCGATGTAATGACATCAGAACTATTTACCATCGGGCCTGACGATTTTGTTTTCGAAGCCGTACGTCTGATGGGTGACAAACAGGTCCGCCGCATACCGGTAGTATCAAATGATCGTTCGCTCGCCGGCATCATTGCCATCGCCGACGTCGCGCTCGAAATGGAAGACGAACAGGAGATCGCTGCCACCCTCGAAGAGATCTCGAGCGGCGCAAGTTTTTGGGGAAAGAGGTAATGGCAAAGTCGATCAACCGACACTTCCAGTTCATCGGCTCGTCTAAGGACGTTCGAAGTGGGCAACTTTGGTATCCGGCCGCGGATGTTTACCAAACAGCGGACGGCTGGGTCGTTAAGGTCGAGCTCGCGGGCGTTTCACCCGAGGACATCGAGATCGACATTCAGGGGAATGTTCTATACATCGCCGGTTGTCGAAAGGACCGGTCGTGCGCCGCAGGGGTCTCTTATCAGCAGATGGAGATCACCTACAGCAACTTTGAAAAGACTCTGCGTTTCCCGTCAACTATAGATGGTGCGACGGTCGAACACATCTTTGAGAACGGGCTGTTGATTATAACGCTAAGGAAAGGTATGTAGATGGCGGACGAACCGATCGAAGAACAATTCAAAACTCAGGAACTCAGCTTGCCGCAGGAATTTGAGATCGCTGTTCTGCCGCTGCAGAACACGACCCTATTTCCGGAAACCGTTGTCCCGCTAGCGGTCGGACGCGAGCGCTCGACCCGTGCGGTCGAATCTGCGCTTGCTACTGAAGAGAAGCTCATCGCCTGTATTACGACAAAAACTGAGAACGTGACGGGTGACGACGCTACGCCGACAGATCTTTTCCAGATAGGCACGATTGTCAACGTTAAAAGGATGATGCGTAACGAAGGCATCATGCAGCTTATCGTGCAGGGAATGGACCGCTTCGAGATCGTCGAGTGGACGGGCGAACAGCCATTCCTGAAGGCAAAGGTCAGGGTTTTGCCCGAATTACGCAGCGTTGACGGAGAAGAGATCGAGGCGCTCAAGCGCAACATTCATGGAATGATACAAGAGGCCCTTGCCTTATTGCCGCAGGTGCCCCCCGAGGTCCGAATGGCGGTGACCTCGCAGGAAAATCCGGTACAGCTTGCGTATTTCCTAGCGTCAGTCCTCGACCTCGGCTCTGAGACCGAACAAAAAATGCTCGAATCGAGCACCGTTGACGGCCTTTTGACGCTGACCCATGCCGCCCTCGCCCGCGAGGTCGAGATCATGCAGATCCGATCAAAGATCGCCAACGAAGCCCAGCACGAAATGGACAAATCGCAACGCGACTATGTCCTTCGCCAGCAGATGAAGGCGATCCAGAAAGAGCTCGGCGACGAAGATACGGGTGAAGCGGCCGAAGCGGCACAGCTTCGCGAGCGCCTCGAAAAGGCTGATCTTCCTGACGATGTCCGCAAAGAGGCGACCCGTGAACTCAAGCGTATGGAGCAGCTTCCGCAGGCGGCTCCGGATTATCACGTTATCCGTACCTATCTCGAATACATCCTCGAGCTGCCCTGGCGAATGGGTAGCGAGGAAAAGCTCGACCTGAACGAAGCACGCAAGATACTAGACGAGGATCATTACGGCCTCGATGATATAAAGGAGCGCATTCTCGAATCGCTTGCGGTAGTAAAACTGCGGCCCGATTCCAAGAGCCCGATCATTCTTTTCGTCGGCCCTCCGGGCGTGGGTAAAACGTCGCTCGGACGATCTATAGCACGAGCGCTTGGCAGAGAGTTTGATCGCATTTCGCTGGGCGGAATGCGTGACGAAGCTGAGCTTCGCGGCCACCGCCGGACTTACGTCGGGGCGATGCCCGGACGTATCATCCAGTCGCTGCGTCGCGTCGGGGTAAATAATCCGGTCATGATGCTCGACGAGATCGACAAACTCGGAAACGATTTCCGTGGTGACCCGGCATCGGCCTTGCTTGAAATACTAGATCCTGCGCAGAACAATACGTTTCGTGATAACTACATCGATCTGCCGTTCGATCTGTCGAAGGTTTTCTTTATCGCCACCGCAAACCAGCTTTCGCCGATCCCGATGCCGCTTCGCGACCGAATGGAGATCATCCAACTCGCCGGCTACAGCGACCGCGAAAAACTGAACATCGCCAAACAGTATCTGGTCCCTCGTCAGGTGAAAGAAAACGGCCTGACAGACGAACAACTTGTGATCACTGACGACGCGATCAACTTGCTGACGTCGCGTTACACTCGCGAGGCCGGCGTCAGACAGCTCGAACGAACCGTTGGCAACCTTGCCCGAAAGGTGGCGCTCAAGGTGGCACAGGGCTTGACGGACAAAGTAACGATCTCCGCCGAGGAGATTAAGGGATACCTCGGGCCGCCGCGCGTGTTTCCGGAAGAAGCAAGGAAAGAATTGCCAACCGGCGTTGCGACCGGCATGGCGTGGACCGAGATGGGGGGCGAGGTCTTGTTTATCGAGGCAACATTATTACCCGGCGGATCGGGGCTCACGTTGACGGGACAGCTCGGCGACGTAATGAAGGAATCTGCTCAGGCGGCACGCAGTTACTTGTGGTCGCATGCCGCAGAATTCGGCATCGACCCCGATGTTATCAAGCAAAATGGCGTTCATATACACGTTCCGGCGGGTTCGATACCAAAGGACGGCCCTTCCGCTGGCGTAACGATGGCGACCGCGATGGCTTCTCTTTATACCGGACGAAAGGTTCGGTCTGATACGTCCATGACCGGCGAGATCACTCTTTCAGGGCTGGTGTTTCCGGTCGGCGGTATCAAGGAAAAAGTGCTGGCGGCACACCGAGCGGGCATTCGCCGCATTATCCTGCCATCGCGCAACGAAGCGGATACCGAAGAGATACCGGACGATGTTCTCGCAGAACTAACGATCTTTCCCGCCGGCTGGATCAGCGATGTTTTGAACAACGCGCTTGAGGCCCCCGCAGCGGACGGATCGGTTCCCAAAGCAGCTCAGCCGCCGCCCGATATTGAACCGGATGTCACCCCTATCCATGTTCGTGGTTCTAACGATCGGTCCTCGTGAACGCGTCGGCATGGAGGGCCTAAGGGTTACGGCTAGTTTAAATTTCCCCATTTTTAATTGACGCCGGAAAATAAACCTGCTATAACTCTCTAGTCATTCTGATAAAAATTTTGTTGGTTTTAGTGATTTAAAAGGCGTTCAAACACGATCGCCCCATCAAAAGGGGTCAATTCGTGTTTTCCGCCTTTCGTATCGTTGTTAGGTTCAGGTCTGGTTGTTTTCAATAGAAAAGCAAGGGGATTTTGGATCAGGGTTTTTCAGTCATCACCATTGTGGGAGGAGTTTAGAATGTTTAATCGAACTAAGACAGAGACTCGCAGGAGTCTTCTTTTATGTCTATTTGTTCTCGCGGCGATAACTGCGGTTATCGTTTTGCCGTATTCGTTCGGTACGAGTGCCGCAACGCAAAAGGGCAAAGGGCTTAATACGCGGACAAGCGTCGCTGACGACGGCTTACCGAAAATGTGGGATATCCGCGAAACTACCGACGAGAAAGTGCTCGACGTTCTCGCCGGATTTCGCCAGGATGTGGGCCGCAGCGCATCGGCAGTAGCCGATATTCGCGACGGGTTTACCCGTGGCGAACAAACTTTCAAAGCTGCCCATCCGACCGCAAAGGTTGAATACAACACCGATATCAAGATCCCTGAGGTGATGACCCCGGACGTTTATGAACGTCAGATCAAATGGCTAACGGAACCCTCAAAGGCCCGCCGGACTGACATTCTCAGAAATTTCCTCAAGACAAACAACGAATTGATTGGTTCTACAAACGATCAGATCGATGGACTGAAAGTCGGAGCAGATTACACCAATCCGGACGGCAACCTTTCGTTCGTCCGCCTCGAGCAGGAGATCAATGGTATCCCTGTTTTCCGCGGCGAAGTAAATGCCGGATTTACGCCTAAAGGCGAGATCATCCGCGTCATCAATAACCTGGCTCCGGGCGTCGATCTGGCTCGAGTATCAACGGTTTTTGGTGATCCGCAAATGGCTGTTCAGAAAGCAGCTGCTCACATCAACCATGAGTTGACCCAGGCCGATATCACTCGAAATAACGAGGCATCGACCGATCTCAAGACGGTCTATGGCGAAGGCTATTACCCGACCACTGCGGAAAAAATGTATTTTCCGACAGAACCGGGCGTCCTCGTTCCGGCTTGGCGAGTACTTATTTGGCAGCCGGTTAGCGCATACTATGTGATCGTCGATGCAGAAAGAGGTATAGTCCTCTGGCATAAGAACATCGGTGACGATCAGACATTGTCTGCCACCTATCAGGTTTATAACAATCCGCCATCGTGGATCAACACTGCTGACCACGCTGCACCGCTCTCACCCGGACCGATCAATCCGGCACTTGGAACACAGGGTACATTGTTGACCCGTGCCAACGAGACATTTATTGGTAACGAAGGCCCGTTGTCGTTCAATCAGAACGGCTGGATCGGCGATGCTGATAATAACACTCAGGGAAACAACACTATTGCCGGTATAGACCGAGATGGCACCAATGGCCCTGACGCGGCGCAAGCCGGTGACACGACCTGTCCTGGCGCCGGATGCCGTAAGTTCTCATCAACATGGAACCCGCCGCCGGGAAGCCCGGCTCCGGGTGACGATCCGCTGACGGCACAGGCACAACGTGGTGCAGTCATTCAAATGTTCTACATCGTGAACAAATATCACGATGAACTTTACAAGCGCGGATTTACGGAAGCCGCTCGCAACTTTCAGACTGTTAACTTCACCGGCCAGGGAGCCGGTAACGACCGCGTTTTGGCAGAAGGCCAGGACTCGAGCGGAACCAATAACGCTAACTTTAATACTCCGGCTGATGGTTCGTCAGGCCGCATGCAGATGTACCTTTGGACGGGCCCGACGCCTGACCGCGATGGTACGCCTGATGCAGCCATCGTTATTCACGAACTCTCGCACGGCCTTTCGAACCGTCTGCACGGAAACGGCAGCGGACTCGGCAATCAGGGCGGCATGATGGGTGAAGGTTGGGGTGACTGGTATGCACACACGATGCTTGCCGAACCAACCGACCCGATCGAAGCTATCTATGGCCTCGGCGGTTACTCGCTGATCGACCTTATCGCAGGTTTCACGGCAAACCATTATTATGGTATTCGCCGATTCCCAACGGCTGTTAAGTCGTTTACGGGCGGCCCGAATAACCTTCCTCACAATCCGTTGACCTTTGGTCACATCAATTCAAACTGCGACACAACTCTTGGTACGACGACGACCGCCGTTTCGAGTGCTTATCCCCGCAGCCCGGCCATCGCAACCTCGGGCAGCTGCTCGCAGGTGCACAACGCCGGTGAGATCTGGAAGATCGCTCTGTGGGAAGTTCGCAAGCTCTTTATCGCACGTCATGGCTTTGCAACGGGAACCGCCCGTGTGCTTCAGGTTGTTACTGACGGTATGAAACTTGCTCCGATCAGCCCGACGTTTCTTCAGGAACGCGATGCTGTCATCGCCGCTGCAGCCGCTCTGCCGGCAGCACCGGGCGCGAGCAATGACGCCGACGACGTACGCGAAGGTATGCGTATTCGCGGTATGGGTTTCTCAGCCAGCGTTCAATCGAATACAGCTGTTACCGAGGCATTTGACACTGGTTCGCCTGACTTCGCGGTAGCCGTAACGCCGGCAACGCAGTCGATATGTGCCGGTTCGAATGCAACATACACAGTAAATATCACGACCCAGCTTGGGTTCACCGGTCCTGTCACCTTGAGTGCGACCGGAGCCCCTGCGGGTACGACGGTCACATTCTCGCCTAATCCGGTCAATCCTAGCCCGGGTAGTGCAACGATGACCATCAGCAATACGGCTGGTGCCGCGACTGGTGCTTACACGATCACTGTTACAGGTACCTCGGGTGCACTTGTCCATCCGGCAAATAACGTTACCCTTAATGTCTCGAATGGCATTCCGGGTGCTCCGACATTGCTTACACCGACCAATGGTTCGGTTTCCACAGGCTTGGCACCGACATTCACATGGTCGGCAGTCGCAGGCGCTGCAACCTATGATATTCAGGTTGCCACTGATGCCGGATTCTCGAATGTTGTTGCTTCGGCCACGGGCGTCGCGACTACGAGTTGGACACCGCTTACACCGCTAGGTTCGAATACCCCGTATTTCTGGCGTGTGAGATCGGTAAATCCGTGCGGAAACGGTACCTATTCGGCTGGGTTCGGGTTCACAACACCATGTGCTCCTTCGCCTTACACCAATCCGACTCCGGTCGTGATCCCGGCTACTGGAACGGGTGCAACTACAGGCGCCCCTTCTAATCCATATCCGGCTAATGTTACGGTTTCCGGGGCAACAGGTACTGTGACCAAGGTGACGGTGACGCTCAATAACTTCAGCCATACCTTCCCGGGTGACGTTGATGTGCTTCTTGTAGGCCCGAATGGAGCGAAATTTATAGTGATGTCTGATGTCATCGGTGGAACCGATGCTGTCAACGTGAACTATACGTTTGACGACGATGCGGCTGCGACGATGTCTACGACGACGTTGCCGCCTTCCGGATCGTTTAAGCCTACCAATAGCGGAACTGGCGACGCATTCCCGGCTCCGGCTCCGGCGGCTCCTTATCTGAGCCCGGCACCGGCAGGTACGGATACGTTTGCTTCGGCATTTGGCGGCAGTGACCCAAATGGAACCTGGAGCCTGTATGTGGTCGATGATGCCGGTGTAGATGTTGGCTCGTTCGCGGGCGGATGGACACTCGGTATTTCGACGAGTACCGGATGTTCAGCAGGTACACCAACACCGACCGCAACGGGAACGGCTACTGCTACGGCAACCGGAACAGCGACAGCTACTGCAACGGCGACCGCAACAGCAACGGGAACAGCGACCGCAACTGCAACGGCAA
>JBGAVK010000021.1:0-36814 GCA_044228165.1 Pyrinomonadaceae bacterium
TCGGGATAGCCGCTCGAATCTTCTGCTACGGCTCCAATGTACATTGAATTCGCACCGATCACCTCCGCCCAACTCGTCGCGATCGCAAGCATATTTGCATTGCGAAACGGGACGTAGCTTGTCGGAATTTCGGTTGATGCTAGGTCTGCTTCTGTGACCGCGATGTTGTCATCGGTCAACGACGATCCACCTATCTTTGCCAAATATTCTATTGATACATCGAGCCGCTTTGCGACGCCGAAGTGATCTGCAATATCGTTGAACGCTTTGCGTTCACGAGCCTCAGTCCGCTGGCCGTATGAGATGTGCAGGAATGCGAGATCCGCATTTTCGCTCTCAGCGAGAGCCGCTGTGACACAACTGTCCATTCCGCCGGAAACCAAGATGATCGCCCTAGACGCCATGCACATCCGCTCCCCAGATATACTTATGCAATTGCAGATTTAACCGCACCTCCAGGCCGCTAGTTGAGACCGCCTCGGCGATCGCGGCGAGATTTTCGATACCGTGGACGGGTGAGATCAATACACATTTCGTGCGGGTTTCGAGATCGTATTTTGCGATGATATCCTTCGCAAATTCCCAATCCGGCATATTGGCGATAACGAATTTAACCTCGTCTTTGTCGGCCCGAAGTCGTTCGAGATTCGGCCAGTGATTACGCTCGGCTTCGCCCGAGGCGGGACATTTTACATCTAGAATTATAGACGCTCGCGGGTCGATATTTTCAGTCGAGACAAATCCGCCGGTCTCGATAAGCACTTCGTAACCTTGGTCGCAAAGCCCGGTTATAAATGGAAATACGTTCTTTTGAGCGAGCGGTTCTCCGCCGGTGACCTCGACCAAATTACAGCCAAATGCGTCGAGCTTTGCAAAAATGTCTTCGAAAGATATGTGTTCGCCGCCCGTAAATGTATATTCGCTGTCGCACCAAACGCATCGCATCGGGCAGCCAGTTAGCCGCACAAAAGAGCACGGCCGGCCGGCGTGAGACGATTCGCCCTGGACGGAAAGAAACATCTCCGTGATCCGCAGTTCGCTATTAGATCTCTGCATCGGGATCGAATTTGAAGGAACGCGACATCCGCGAGACGATGGCGTCGTACTTTGCCTTTTGCGATTTGGGATACTCGATCGTAAAGCTATTGAACACCTCGGTGCCGGTGCGTCGCAGCAAAGTTCGTCGATAATAGATCTTGCCGCCGCGAATTCCCGAGACGACAAAACTGCTGTCGCCGAGGACCTTATAGGTCACCCCGGCGCCCAACTCTTCAATGGCATTGTCGTACTCTTCTTTTAGCGAACGGTCGAGTGCGTTAAACCCTCCCCAAACGCGAACCTCGGCCTTGCCGTCTTTTGAGCGAAAGGTCCGGCCGTCATTATTTGCCGGCGGCGTCTGCATCACGAATGTGTTCGCAGGATATTCGATCGAAAAGAAAAAGCGGTCGTTAGCGTAGGTCTTGAACGAGTTTTGGGCAGACGCCGCGATGACCCCGCAGGCGATGACAAACAGTATCAATGTGAGCCTTTTCATATCAAAACACTCCAAACCAATTGATACTATTCATTATCTCTCCAAAACCGAACGATGCAAGATTGGCGAGGATTATGACTGCAAAACACCTCGCCCATTCGCCCGGCGTCAACAGATCCCGGCCTCGAAAGGCGATCCAAAATAAGAAACACTCTCCTGCCGGCGCAAAGATCTCTGCCACAGCGAGGTAGAGCGTTCGCGACTGGTCAAAAAAGATCGCCGGAAGAACCAGAACGACGATCGGATATGTGCAAGCCGTCAGCCAGACGCCGCACAAGAATCGCTGCCTGAAGGTGAGCTTTCGCGAAAGGCCGATCAGAAGAATCGGCGTCTCGATCAATATCGTTACCAGATAACCGACTGGAAGAAATCGCCAAAGATCGCCGAGCGGCAGGCTCTGCGTAGTTCGGACCGGTTCATTAATAAGGTCGAATAAGATCATATTAGCGAGGAATTGCACGAATAACACGAATCGATACATTTGTAACATTTGTGTTATTCGCGGCTAACTTCTTCATAACATCTTTATCAAAAACGGAAATTCCGCCATTACATGGGCGATAGCAAAAGCGAAATAAACGTCCCGCGTCGTTGTATAGTCGATCGCAAACCCGCCCCACAGTGCCGCGACAATAAAGAGGCTGATCACAAACGCCGCAACGACCAGCCTTGGAAAGCCGTTTGAATTTGAAAAAATCGGAATTTCGCTCAATCGCCACGGCACGGCACGCCGGTCGATCAGCGGAATAAGCACGATCCAAACCGCGTAATGTATCGTTTCGAGAAAAACGTGGGTGGCGACCAGAAAATGACTGGAAATGCCCGGCAGGATATTGCTACCGGCGTGCTGTGTGATCCGCCAAAATAGGTTTGTTTCCTCTGAGAGAGCCGGCGTTCGTGCAAATGCGAGCCACAAGCCAAGAACAAAGACCGGTATCGACGCCAGACAATAATGATATGCACGAAGCCATTCGGGGCGAGTTCGGCGCAGCTGCCGCTCAAGGAACCACATCGCAACGAAAGGATGTATGTAAACGAGGGCGAGGCTCCAATATTGCGGCACGATCCACGCTAATGCCGCAAGAGCGAATGCCGCCGCAAACGCCCCCGACCAATCGCTTTTCGGCCGCTGTCGGCCTCGAAGGTAGAACAACAGCCCGACCCAAAGCACGAATGCTGTATTCCAAACGGCCGCAAATAATGCCCAGCTTTCCTCGCTCCACAACCAGTTCCCACTCGCAAAATAAAGGGTCAAGTAGCCTGCGGCGAGCAGCACAACACCGCCGATCCCGACCGAATAGAAAACTCGCGAACGTCCCCACCGCAACGGCATCCTCGCCGCAAAGTACCGGAATTCCATAAAGTTATGGGGCCCGGCAAACAAGAATATCGTCGCGATCGAAGCCTGCAGTGGAAAGCTGCCGATAAGGACCGCGGCAACCGCGCATAAAACCACGAACGCGATCAGGAAATTATGAGCGTTCGTTATTTCAAATTGTGCCGTGCGGACCTGCTGCATATACGGGTTGCCTCAGCTACTTAGGATCTGGGACAATGAGCTCGACCGACGAGCCTTCCGAGGTCTCCAATCGCAGCTTTCCGCTTGCGAAACGGTAAGGCGAGAACACGTCTTTGTTAAAGATCTTGCTGGTGATGCTGCGTGCCTCGAGAGGCGGGCCGACGTTAGCATAAACGATAGTTGCGGCAGCACCGATACCGGCGACCGCCGCCACCACGATAGCCGCCTTTCCGGCCCTGCCGATCGATCTGCCGCTGCGGGCGAACCACATTCCGCCAAAGACCAATGCCAGGCTGAGAAAAACTCCACTCGCGATCAGACTGATCCGCGAAGGACCGGCGGTAACAGCAGCAGTATCATCGCTGCCGGTTTGATCGTCGAGATCCTCGAGGGCTGCCTTTAATTGCTTGAGCTGCGATTTCGGGATCCGCAGGGTCGCAACGTCAATATCCGAGTCCATTTTGATCGTCATGTTTGCGTTAGGAGCCTTTGGTTTTGGCGTTCGCTTTGGCGTCGAATCCGGACGGGCGATATCGGCAAATACGGCAACAGAAGCCAGCGTTAGCAGGGCGATCAAGCAAAATATTCGTCTCATTATTTGTCTCCTTTCAGGTGAAAATTTTTTGTGAATTATAACAGTTATCATCGTCGTGTGAACGGTTGGCTGCTACAAAAATTGCAATTGCCGAACAACCTCTTTGCGGAGTCACTGCATTGCGATACACTTCTGTCATATGCGAGCACAACTAAAGCGTTTTATCGATGCAATGGAGCCAAATTCGATCGCGGTGATCCCGGCCGCCCACGAGGCAACACGCAGCTATGATACTGAGTATAAATTTCGTCAGGATTCTGATTTCTGGTATTTAACGGGTTTTCCCGAACCCGATGCGATCGCGGTCATCGACCCTTCCTCGAAAAAGCCGTATACACTTTACGTCCGGCCCCGCGATCTCGAAATGGAGACGTGGTTCGGCCGTCGTCAGGGTGTCGAAGGTGCGGTCAAGAATTATGGTGCCGATCGCGCATTTTCGATCGATCGATTTGCCGGCGACCTCGCAAAGCTCCTCGACGGCTACGACAAGCTTTATTACCGGTTTGCTCTGGATAACAACCTTGATCAACAAATATTGAGCTATCTTTCGGGCCAGCGTCAGCGTAGGCTGAAAACCGCTTATCCGCCGCACACGATAATTGATCCGACCCCGATCATTGGCGAGATGCGCTTGCACAAGTCCGACAAAGAAGTCGCCCTGATGCAAAAAGCCGCCGACATTGCCGTCGACGCTCATCTTTTGGCAATGAAAAAGGTCAAACCCGGCATGAACGAAGCGCAGGTCGAGGCGCTGATGGAAGCCTGTATGCGTGACAAGGGCGCAAGCGGCGTCGCGTACAATTCGATCATCGGCGGCGGTGATAATGCGACGATCTTGCATTATGTCGAAAACAACATGCCGCTCAAAGACGGCGATCTGATCTTGATCGACGCCGGTGCCGAATATCAGGGTTATGCTTCTGACATTACCCGGACATTCCCGGTTAACGGCAAATTCTCGCCGGCACAGCGTGAGGTTTATGACGTGGTTCTCGATGTCCAGTTGCAGTGCATCGACTATACAAAGACCGGCAACACGGTAAAGGGACGTCAGGATCTCTCGATCGAACTGCTGACCGAGGGTATGATGAAACTCGGGCTTCTCAAAGGTAAGACCAAAGATCTGATAAAGAAAAAGGCATACATGAAATATTACATGCACGGTGTCGGCCACTATCTCGGCCTCGACGTGCATGATGCGGGCCGTTACTTTGTCGATCAGAAAGCAAAAAACTCAAAACCCTTTGCTCCCGGAATGGTCCTGACAGTTGAACCGGGCCTTTATATTCCGCCTGACGACAAATCGGCTCCGGCGAAATATCGCGGCATCGGCATCCGCATCGAGGACGACGTTCTCGTCACCAAAGACGGCAATCTTAACCTGACTGCGGGCGTTACAAAAGACCCGAATGAGATCGAGGCTCTGATGAAGAAGCCCGCACGAAAGTAGGGGAGTAACACTCGATCACTATGCATCTCGAAGACGTTGCAAAAAACCTTCCGGCTCTGTTAGGGGCACTTCTGGTAGCAATCTTGTTCATCCAATCGGGATTGGATAAGGTTTTTGACTGGTCGGGCAATCTTGAGTGGCTAAAGGGCCATTTTGCAAAGACCCCGCTCGCCGGACTCGTGCCGCTGATGCTCGTTAAGATCACGGTGATCGAACTCGCAGCGGGCCTTGTGAGCGTGGCCGGGATCGTTTATTTCTTTACCGCGGGCTCGACCGCTGTGTGTTTTTGGGGTGCCGCCCTGGGAGCGTTGGCGATCGTCGGACTGTTCTTCGGACAACGTATAGCCAAAGATTACGCGGGAGCTGCTGTACTGGTACCCTACTTCATTTTGCTTGTCGGCCAAATGTTACTGACCACGCCATTTGGCCGACCCTAGTGGCCTTAGCGCGAAAGTTTTGCGATCGAAAATTCGGCGACATACGCACCGTGCGCAGGCCTTCCCTTCTGGTTAGGAAGCGGTTTGAGGCTGACAAGTCGAACGGCATATCCTCCGTATTGATCTCCTTGCGGTCCAACCGTTGTATTCATTTCAACTTCTTTCGTTCCGCGGGCATCCGAGATCTTGACCTTGATCTTCGCATTTCCGGCCCAGACACAATTCACACCTTCCGGGCAGCGTGAGTCGTCCATAACCGAAACAAATTTAACCGTCAGGCCCGATTTGGCAGAAACCTTTTGCCGTCCGCACCTGATGCTAAATTTGTCGCTATCCTGCGCCGGAGTGAGCGTCGTCATAGTAATTATTGCGATCAATGTAAGTACTAGTAGTCTCATAATAACCTCTTTCAAGAACAACAAATATGCTGTTCCGCTCTATTTGAACGATTTTCTCGGCACCGGGTTGCAGCATAAATCACTCTAGATCATAAAACAGTTCCCCAGAATGCAGAGAAATGGCCGTTTACGAAACCGTACATCATTTCTCGCGTATTAGCATCAAAACCAGTAGGCTGATTGCCGACCATTAAGGAGAAAATATGCGTCGATCGTTTTCAAATAAGATAATTACACTGTCACTTGTTGCCAGTTTTCTGCTCTATTCACTCCCGGCCAAAGCCGTTGCTCAATCCATCGGCATCGATATTGCCGGCATGGACCGTTCTATTGAGCCCGGTGATGATTTCTTCGGATTTACAAATGGCAGCTGGTTCAAAACAACCGAGATACCCGCCGACCGCACCTCATTGGGTATATTCCAGAACATAGCTACCGAGGTCAGCAAGCGAAACGCCGAACTCATCACCGAAGCTGCAAAGGCAAAGACTCCGGAGGCAAAAATGGTCGCCGACTACTACGCCGCTTTTATGAACGAGCAGGCGATCGAATCGCGCGGCCTAGGGCCGATCAACTCAGAACTGGCTTCGATAGCAGCTATCAAAAACAAGGCTCAACTGGCGTCGTTTCTGGGCTCACAGCTTCGTGCTGATGTCGATCCGCTGAATGCCACAAACTATTACACAGACCGTATTTTCGGCCTATTCGTCTCAGCGGATTTTAATGATCCTAAGGTAAACGTTCCCTACTTGCTGCAGGGCGGCCTCGGCCTGCCGGATCGCGACTTTTATCTTGGTTCCGACGAAGACAGCAGATCCCTGCAAATCAAGTATAAGGCCCACATCGCTAACGTTCTCAGGCTGGCAAATATCGCCGACGCTGACGCAAAAGCCGAGCGCATATACGGCCTTGAAAATATGATCGCCGGTACGCACGGGTCTCGCGAAGATTCCGGAAATGTATCAAAAGCGAATAATCCCTGGAAGTTAACAGAATTCGGAAAGGCGGCACCCGGTCTCGACTGGGGTGCATATTTCAAAGCTGCGGGCCTTTCAAAACAACCGATGGTCATGGTTTGGCACCCCGGAGCGATCAAAGGGATCTCAGGCATTGTTGCAAGCCAGCCGATCGACATTTGGAAGGAATATCTCACGTTCCGGACGATCGAACGAGCATCCGGCCTTTTGCCAAAAGCATTCGCTGACGAGAGTTTTAATTTCAATGGCAAGATCCTCTCGGGCGCCCGGCAGCCCCGGCCTCGCAATATTCGCGCCATCAATACGACCAGCAACTCTCTGGGCGATGTTGTCGGCAAAATGTACACCGCAAAGTACTTTCCGGCAAAAGCAAAATCAGATATCCGCACTCTTGTGCAAAACATCCTCACTGCATTTCGCCAGCGGATAGACAAGATCGACTGGATGTCGCCGGAAACTCGTGCGAAAGCAAAAGCAAAGGTCGATACGCTTTATGTAGGCGTAGGTTACCCTGACAAGTGGAGAAGCTACGCCGGGCTAAAGATCAGCGCTGATGACGCTCTGGGGAACGCTCAACGGGTCAGCCTGTTCAATTACAAATACGCCTTGTCCAAATTAGGTAAACCGGTCGACAAAGGTGAATGGTGGATGAACGCTCAGACCGTAAATGCCGTCAATTATCCGCTGCAAAACGCGATGAGCTTCCCGGCCGCGATCCTGAACCCGCCGTTTTTTGACATGAACGCCGACCCGGTCGCGAATTATGGCAGCATTGGTTCGGTCATCGGCCACGAGATCAGCCACAGTTTTGACGCTACTGGTGCCATGTTTGACGCCGCAGGTAAATTAAACAACTGGTGGACGCCGTCAGATCTGCAGCATTTTCAGGAGGCCGCAAAAATGCTGGAGGAACAATTCAATAAATATGAGCCGATGCCCGGCTTGTTTGTAAACGGCAAACTCACTCTCGACGAAAATATCGCCGACCTCGCCGGACTCGCCGCGGCTTTCGACGGTTACCGCGCGGCTTACGGCGGCAATGAGGCTCCGACGATCGGCGGGCTGACCGGCGACCAGAGATTCTTTATCGCGTTTGGCCAGGCTCATCGATCAAAGGCACGCCCGGAAACGATGAGAGCGCAGGTTTTGACTGACGGCCACGCCCTCGATGAATACCGTGCCGACATTGTCCGTAACATCGACAGTTGGTACACGGCATTCGGTGTTAAGCCGGACAATAAGCTTTATCTGGCCCCCGGACAGAGGGTTAAGATCTGGTAGAAAAAGCGAATTCGATCGTTGACGCTCGATCGAGCTGCCGTTCCCCTTAACAGGAACGGCAGCTTTTTTTTTACTCCGAAAGCGACGATCCGCGAGCGCTTTCCCCCTAACTTCTCGCCCTATAGATACGAGGAACAAAATTATGGGTTACGGTACGGAAAATTTCGATGAACGTCCGAGGCTTCTGCCGTCCCACGCGGCAACGGCCGATTACGTTGCGTAAACCATTTCACTGATTTTTTGTCATTGAGGAGAAATATGAATAAGTTCAGATCATCAATTGTGGCCGCGACGTCTGCGGCGATCATTATCATTGGCGGGATCGCCCCGCTCCGTGGAGCGACAGGCCTTGATCTGGGATTTGGTGCCTCGGGAAAGGTCGTTTACAACGCGGCCGCCGACGTCGCGGGGGCGAGCAGCACTGCATTTGGCATTGCGATACATCCGGCTACAGGCAAGATATACGCATGCGGCTTTGGCCGTCTCGCGACCTCGAGCTTTACCGGCATCTCGGTGACAAGATTTAACGCTGACGGCAGTCCGGACCCTACCTTTGGGTCAAACGGCAAACAACTCATCGCTTTTCAGAGCGGCGGCAACGATGTGAACGCCCGGGGCAACGGCCTGATCGTTTTGGCCGACGGGAGCGTCATCGTCGCCGGCGGAGTAAGCACGTTCGGGGTGGTTACTAAGCTGACGAACGCCGGCCTGCTAGATACAACATTTGGCACGAATGGATCGACGATCTCTAATTTCGGCGGATCGTCCGCCTCTCTAAACGCGATCGTTGCCCAGACGGACGGCACATTTTTCGCTGGAGGATCGGCCGGAGGCAATTTTGTGGTGGCTAAGTTCACCGCGACCGGCGGTCTCGACACGACATTCGGCTCGGGCGGTTCGACTAAAACAGCATTTGTCGGAACCGATGTCGCGGCGGGGATAGCTCTGCAGTCTGACGGCAAGATCGTGCTCGCGGGTCGTGCGGCCAACGATTGCGCTTTGGCCCGATACAACATTAACGGTACGCCCGATACCGCGTTCGGCGTAGGCGGCAAAGTGACCTCGAACTTTGTCCCCGGCAATCCGGACGCGATCAACGAGGTCCTGATCCAGGCCGATGGAAAGATCCTGGGCGTCGGCATCGCGGCCCCGACGGGGTTAGAGCGACATTTGCTCGTGCGTTATAACACAAACGGCACCCTCGATACGACATACGGGACGAACGGAGTAGCCGGAAGCTATTTCGGCAACAGTCAGGAGTTTCTCTACGGAGCCAAACTGCTCGCCAGCGGCAAGGTCGTCGTCGTCGGTTTTATCGGAAGGAATGCAACGATCGCCCGGTACAATGCCGACGGTTCACCGGACCGCGGCTTTATGTGCGGCGGGTTTGGGTGGGTGTATTTCAACAACATTCCGACGTTCGGCTATTTCTACGATGTAGCGATCCAGCCCGACGGAAAAGTTGTAGCCGTCGGTCAGGGCAACTCGCCGTCGATCCCGACAAACGGTTTTGCATTCGCGAGATTCAACGTTTCAGATACGCCAACCCAATGCGCGGCAAATGATTTCGATCACGACGGCATTTCGGACCTGTCGGTGATCCGTCCTAATGCCGGCGGCACCTCGGCCTGGTATCGGAAGCTGAGCACCGGTGCGAACAATGCGTTTGAATATGCGGCTGTGATCCCGTTTGGGCTCTCTACGGACAAATACACGCCCGCCGATTTCGACGGTGACGGAATTCCGGACACGGCGATATTTCGCGACGGTACCTGGTGGATTTATCGTTCGTCTGACCGCACGGTAACGACGACGCAATTCGGCACAAGCGGCGACCTGCCCGTTCCGGCAGATCAAGACGGCGACGGCAAGGCCGACCTGTGCATCTTTAGGCCGTCCACCGGTACCTTTTGGCGTTTGAATAGCTCTAACTCGCAGATCGTGGTCACGCAATTCGGATCAAACGGAGATATCCCGATGATCGGCGACTACGACGGTGATTATAAGATCGATCTAGCGGTGTTCCGTCCGTCAGTTGGAGTTTGGTATGTCCTGAGAAGCTCCGATGGCCAGGTCCGCCAAGATCAGTTCGGATTAAACGGCGATGTGCCTGTCGCGGGAGATTTTAACGGGGACGGCAAGAGCGATCTCGCTGTTTACCGCCCGGCAAACGGCGTTTGGTATGTAGCACGCCCCGCCGGCGTACCCTCGCAAAATTTCGACGCGACGCCGTTCGGGATATCGGGCGATAAGCCCGTGCCCGCCGACTATGACGGCGACGGTAAGACGGATATCGCCGTCTACCGCGCCGGCGAGTGGTGGACATTGCTCAGATCGAGCGGGTCCGCGACAGTAGAGAAATTCGGGCTTCCAACCGATGTTCCCGTTCCTGCCGCATATCTACCATAATTGCCCGATCACTGTTCGACATATGGGTAAACAGAAAAGGCGGCCACAGAGCCGTCTTTTCCATTTGATAGCTGAAAGATCTTAAGCGGACGCTGATGCTCCAGCGGTTATTTTTTCGATGATGGCATTGGCAAATTCTGCCGTTCGAGCCGTACCGCCGAGGTCTCGTGTGATCGCTTTACCCTCCTCAAAAACGGCGAACAATGCAGATTCAAATCGATGAGCTGCGTCCTTTTCACCGATGTAATGCAGCATCTGTATAGCCGAAAGCATCAAAGCGGTCGGGTTCGCGATCCCTTGACCGGCGATGTCCGGAGCGGAACCATGGACGGCCTCAAAAACCGCACCGAGCTCGCCGATATTTGCTCCGGGGGCGAGGCCGAGTCCGCCGATAAGACCGGCACAGAGATCTGAGAGAATGTCTCCGTAAAGATTTTCCATCACCATCACGTCAAACTGCTCGGGTCGCATCACAAGCTGCATACAGCAATTGTCGATGATCTTGTCTTCGGTCTCGATATCCGGGAAATCTTTAGCGACGTTGTAAAAACATTCGAGAAAAAGACCGTCAGAGACCTTCATGATGTTCGCTTTGTGAACTGCCGTCACTCTCTTACGGCCATTATCACGAGCATATTGAAAGGCGTAACGGCATATCCGGGTTGAGGCCTTTTCAGTGATGATCTTGAGTGATTCGACAACGCCGGGAACGACCACATGTTCGAGCCCCGAATAAAGCCCCTCAGTGTTCTCGCGAACGATGACGAGGTCGAGCTCCGGGTATCGACATTTCACATTCGGCAATGCCTTGACCGGACGGACATTTGCATACAGGTCGAGTGCCCGCCGCAGTCCGACGTTGACTGAGGTAAAGCCTTTACCGACCGGAGTCATGATCGGACCTTTCAGCGCAACCTTTGTTCGCCGCATCGCCTCGATCGATGCGTCAGGCAATGTACTACCGTATTTCTCAAGCGCTTGTGAGCCAAGTATCTGGGTTTCCCAGTCGATCTCAACGCCTGTCGCCTCGATCACGCGAACCGTTGCGGCAACGATCTCCGGGCCGATGCCATCGCCGGGAATGAGTGTAATGGTGTGTTTCATAAATAATATTCTATAATCAAATTTACAACGCCCTGTTTGTAAAGGACAAATTGTTACACAAGATGGACCCGGAAGTACTAATAATCGGCGGAGGCGTGATCGGGCTTAGCCTCGCTCGTGAATTAAATAAACAAGGGGTCAAACGGATCTCCGTGATCGAAAAAGGCCGGTGCGGCGAAGAGGCTTCGTGGGCAGCGGGCGGGATGCTCGGGCCGCAAGCTGAATCGAACGACGGCGGTATTT
This sequence comes from Pyrinomonadaceae bacterium, assembly GCA_044228165.1. Classification (GTDB taxonomy): domain Bacteria; phylum Acidobacteriota; class Blastocatellia; order Pyrinomonadales; family Pyrinomonadaceae; genus OLB17. The sequence goes on from JBGAVK010000021.1 coordinate 11,948, forward strand.
TCTTTGACTTTTGCTCTGCATCGCGTGACCTTTATCCGCAGCTTGCCGCGGACCTTATAGATGAAACAGGCATAGATATTGAACTTGAGCAGAGCGGCACCATGTACCTGGCTTTTACTGATGCCGATGTCAAGGAGCTCAACGAACGGTTCGAATGGCAGCGCCGTGCAGGGCTCGCCGTTGAACGGCTTTCGGCCGAAGACGCCCGTCGAGCCGAACCTTTTATTTCCCCTGATGTTCGCGAAGCACTCTATTTCCGGAATGACTGGCAAGTCGAGAACCGCAGATTACTTTTGGCATTAAAGACTTACGCCGAAAGAAACCATTTCGACATACGCGAATCGACCCACGTCGAGGCATTAATGGTCGAGAACGGCCGGGTCTGCGGTGTCGAAACCGGCCGCGACATTATCCGTGCGGACAAAACCATTGTTGCAACCGGAGCTTGGACATCGCTCATCAAAGTCGGAGATGCGGACTTGCCCCTGCGGATCGAACCGGTCCGCGGTCAAATTATCACGTTCCAGACGGCCAAGCGACTTTTCCAACGGGTGATATACAGCCGGCGTGGTTATGTGGTCCCGCGAACCGACGGGAGGCTCCTGGCAGGTTCTACATCTGAGAATGTAGGCTTTGACAAAAATGTTACGAAGGACGCAGCGGCGGGGTTACGCGATATAGCATGTGAGATCGCCCCGAGTATAGCCGGGCTCGCTGTCACCGATCACTGGGCCGGTTTGCGTCCAGTAGCGAGTGATGAGCTGCCGGTGATCGGAGAATTTTCCGGTATCAGAGATCTCGTGGTCGCCACAGCTCATTACCGGAACGGGATCTTGCTCGCACCGATGACTGCAAAAGTGGTTTGCGAGCATGTTCACTCTGGCGGGACTTCTAAATTCCTCGCCGCCTTTGGCCCTGACCGTTTTCGATTTTCCACGGCTGGGTTCAGCACACGATCTTAGTTTTTCCCTTATGCGATCTATCTTTGTTTTATTCATAGTTCTTTCGTCGCTTACGGTTTTAGGGCAATCCGGGCGGATAACCCCCGGTGACCCGAGTACGACGGAGACTGCCGCAGAGATTTCCTTAAAGCAGCTTTTTGATGAGGCGAACGGCTATATTCGAACAAAAGGGGCCGAGTACGACGCAAATAAGGTCCCGTTCAGCGACCGGCTTTTCGAACAGGCAAAACTCGAACAGCGGCAACTAGCCGCAAAGAACGCTACGATCGCATCCGGCCGCAAAGAGCTCGCGGGCGACGACTTTTACTACCTCGGCATGCTCCATTGGATCGCCGACAATCTCGATGGCACGGTCGACGCGCTGACCAAATTCATGGCGGCGAATAATGTTGATGCGGCACGCCGACAGACGGCACGCTCGATCGTGGTCGTTGCGTTGGCAAAACAGAGAAAATTACCGGCGGCCGAAGATCAACTGGCAGAGTACATAAAAGCAGAACCGGCAAAACTTACCGAACGGGCCCGTATGGAAGGTGAGATCGCGAAAGCGTACCAATCCAACATGGACTTTGTGAAGATGGCGCCTCATGCCGAGGAGTATTACCGCGCGGCTAAGTCTCTGCTCAACAGCGCTTCATCGCGTGCTCGCGGCCTTGACGAGATCCTCGATGCCGGGATGCTGCTTTACGAGGCTTATCGTGACCTGGGTGACCAAAAGAAGGCAGAAGACTCACTCGAAGATATGAGGGTTACGGCATCGGCTGTTCAATCGCCCAGCCTTTACTACTACGCCGTCGATCAAAAGATCAAATACCTGATCGAAACCGGGCGAAAGGCAAAGGCGATGGACTTTTACCTTTCGTCGCTGGTCACGTCCGGCAAAGACTTTGTGATCAAAACACAGCAGACCGACATCTATAGGAGATTGCGAGTGCGCGAGGCCCATTACAAGTTGCTTGGCGAGGCTGCACCTGAACTTCAAACGATCGATCAGTGGTTCCCCGGAACGCCAAAAACTCTTGTGAGCCTTCGAGGAAAAGTTGTTCTGCTGGATTTTTGGGCGACCTGGTGCGGGCCTTGTTTCGAAGCCTTTCCGTCCTTGATCGAATGGCAGCGGGACTATTCTTCCCAGGGGCTCGAGATCTTAGGTTTAACACGTTATTTCGGGAAACCTTACGGGTTGCCATCCGATCCGGTTGCAGAATTGAATTATCTAAAGCTGTTTCGTGAGCGGCAGAAATTATCTTACGACATCGTTGTCGGCAAAGATCAGGCGAGCCAATTTTTGTACGGGGCGACCTCGCTGCCGACGGCTGTTTTGATCGACAGAAAAGGCGTTATACGCTACATTGAATCCGGCACGAGCGATGCTCGGCTCGAACAGATCCGCGAAATGATCCTAAAACTGTTGGCCGAAAAATAGCCCAATGCCGAAACACGGAGCCATCGCAAGAAAGAAAACTCAGGGCCTCTACGACCGCATCGCGGATGTCCAAAATTTGGCGATGAAGATCAACGGTTACAGGACATCGGTCGCAAAATACCTCAGGTCGCTCGCCTTGAATATCAACGAAGACTCGATCGTTCTCGATGCCGGATGTGGCACCGGGCTCGTCACGCTGGCATTTCAGGAAGCCGGCTACCGTCCGCGGCGCATCGAGGCTGTTGACCTTTCGTACAAGTCACTAGAAATTGCCCGTGAGGAATTTCGGCAATCGCGCCGACTCGCACGGCGCACCGATGCGGTGCAAAGCAACGTCCTCTCGCTGCCGTTTGCCGACGATACCTTTGACCTCCTTTTGATGTGCGGTGTGCTCGAATATACACCGCTCGATGCCGGTCTCGGCGAAGCCGCCCGAGTTCTCAAAAAAGGGGCTCCGCTCGTGTTTCTTCCGGTAAAACCCTCGATCGTCGGTTCGGTTCTAGAGCTGCTTTACAATTTCAAGATCCACCCGCTATCGAGCGTTCGCAATGCCGCTTCGAAATATTTCAATATCGTCGGTAATCACGAGTTTCCGGTCACCGAGCCTATCGGTTGGTCAAAGACCATTTTTTTGCTGGAAAAGAAATAGTGGTCCATCCTGGTCCGATCGATCTGCCTGTTCCCGACCGGACCAAAAAATACGCATGAAAACATCACCATTGATCATCGGCCATCGCGGAGCGAGTGCCCATGCACCTGAAAATACGCTTGCCGCTTTTCAAATGGCAATCGATTCAGGTTCGGATGGTATCGAGTTTGACGTCCAATTATCAAAGGACGGAGTTCCAGTCGTCATCCATGATACTGATCTCATCCGAACCGGACGAACAAATAAGCTCGTGGCTGATCTGACCTCGAGCGAACTCGCTGCGATAGATGTTGGCTCTTGGTTCAACAGAAAGTTTCCGGATCGCTCTTCATCTGCGTTCGAGAAAGAGCGGGTTCCCACACTCCTATCGGTTCTGGAACTCATGAACGGCCGTGAAGGCCTTATTTATATTGAATTGAAATGCAATGACTCGACATACGCGGGGCTTGCGCGGGCCGTTTGCGAAATGATCAGGACATCGCCTCTGCTGCCGCAGATAATCGTCAAGAGTTTCACGCTTGCTGCGATTCCCGAGGTTCGGAAACACTTGCCAACCGTTCAGACAGCTGCCTTGTTCGAGCCGACCATTATGGATCTCTTTCGACCACGAAAGCGTATCGTGGAGATCGCCTATGAAATCGGGGCCACGCAACTTTCCCTTCATTACTCATTGGTTACGAAAAAATTGAATTCCCTCGCCGCCGAGGCCGGATTGCCGGTCACCATCTGGACCGCAGATAACCCTAGATGGCTCGAGCGGGGACGCAAACAAGGCATAAAGGCGATCATCACTAACGACCCGGCAGGAATGCTCAGTTATCGTCACTAAACGGATCTGATGCAAATTTGTTTCGCACTAGCAATAAGTGGTTAAATCAACTTACAAGCCTATGTCAAACGAACTGCAAAATATGCACCTCGCCTTTATCGGTTGCGGCGTTATGGGCGAATCGATGATCGCCGGCCTCCTGAATCAAAAACTCGTCGAACCGGGAAACATATCCGCAAGTCATCCACGGTCTGAACGCCTGTGGGAACTTTCGAAAAAATATGGCGTCACGTCTTGCGCCAGCAATTCTGAAGCGGCCCGCGAGGTGGCAGGGAAACCAAACTCGGCGATCATAATATGCGTCAAACCTCAGCGCCTCGAACGCGTGCTCGATGATCTAAAAGACATCCTGCATCCCGATCAGCTTGTTATCTCCATCGTCGCCGGTGCCAGGATCGAAAAACTTGCCGAGGCTCTCGGCACGGCAAAGATCGTACGAGCTATGCCGAATACTCCCTCGCAGATCGGCGCAGGCATCACGGCTTGGACGTGTACAGTAGCCGTCGAAGAAGCGGAACGCTCACACGTACGAGATCTTCTTTCTGCGCTCGGAAAGGAGCTTTTTGTCGAGACCGAGAACATGATCGACATGGCGACCTCGCTCTCAGCGACCGGGCCGACTTACATCTTTATGGTAATGGAAGCCTTGACCGATGCGGGCGTTCACATGGGATTTTCGCGCGATATGGCTAAGGAACTCGTCCAGGAAACGATGCTCGGATCGGTCAAATTCGCGATGGAATCGCACAAACACCCCGCCGAACTCCGAAACATGGTCACCTCGCCCGGCGGCACGTCAGCCGAGGCGATCTACCAGATGGAAAAAGGCGGCTTACGCACCGTACTGTCAAAAGCGGTATACGCAGCGTACCGCCGAGCCGTGGAGTTAGGCCAGAAAAAGTAGAATTACTTCAGATACTTCTCAAACCAATCGAGATTACTCTGCATAGCGGCAAGCTGCATTTTCGGCTCGGTCGGACCGTGCGGCTGTCGAGGCAGAACGATCATTCTCACAGGAACTCCTTGTTGTTTTAGGGCGTTGTAGAGTTCATAGCCCTGCGAGATCGGTACACGAACATCGGCGTCGCCCTGCTGGATGAGCGTCGGCGTCGAGGCGCCTTTGATGTTGAACATTGCCGAATGTTTCGCATACACCTCAGGTATTTCCCACGACTGGCCGCCGAAGTAATCCGGCACGAATGCAGGGATGTCCGCCGTTCCGTTGAAGCTCATCAGATTAGTGACCGGTGCACCCGCAGACGCCGCCTTAAACCGTTTGGTTTGGGTGATGATCCACGAGGTCATATAGCCGCCGTAGCTCCAGCCCATAACTCCCATTTTATTCGGGTCAGCGACGCCCATTTCGATGACCTTATCGACGCCGGTCATCAGGTCTTGATAATCCATTCCGCCCCAATCCTTCATATTTGCCCGGCGAAATTCGGTCCCGTAGCCGCTCGAACCGCGCGGATTTGCACGCAAGATCGCATAACCCCGCGACGCGAATGTCGCAAGCGGATAAACGCCGCGGCCGCCGATATAGCTTTGGTTAAAGACACCTGCCGGGCCGCCGTGTATATTGAGGATAAAAGGCACCTTTGTTCCCGCCTTGTAGTCGTTCGGATATGTCAATAAACCCTCGATCTCGCGGCCGTCTTTGCTTTTCCATTTAATAACCTCGGTCTTGCCGACAGGCATTTTGGCAATATCTTCGTTCACACGAGATATCTGAACCGGCATCGTGGTCCCGGACTTGATCACAAACGCCTCGGGCGGACGATCGGCCGTCTGCATCACAAAGCCGAAATGGGTGGAATTATTATTCAGTGTTACGCCCGTCAAGACACCGCCCGTTCCGGGTGCTTGCGTGATCTTGCCGGTGGCAACATCTGCTTCGTATAGTGCGGTAATTGTCCCCTTCGCTTCCGTAAAATAAATGCCTTTGCCGTTCGCCGTCCATCCGATTACGCTTGGCTGGCTGTCGAACGATCCGTCAAAAATGCGAGGTTCACCGCCGGTGGCGGGATAAACTCTGATCGTATAACTCTGCGCCCAGTGGGCAGGAATATCAGAAGCAATGCCGGCGATCCATTTACCATCCGGCGAATACTGAAGAGCCGACTCTGCGGCGGCGGTCGTAGCCAGCGGGAGCACGCGTCCGGACATTATCTCGAGGATCGCGATGTCTGACGATGTCCAATCGTTAGCACTCGGCGTTGATACGTGGTTGTAAACGATGCTGCCGCCGTCGGGCGACCATGCAAATCCGGTTATGTTACGATCGGCGGTAGTAAGTTTCTTCGGCTCACGCTTCCCATTCTCATCCTTATTAAGCGAGACGAGATAGAGACGGGCAAATTTTGTATTCTCATTCACCCATCGGAAATCGTTCTTCGCTTTGTCATTCTTCTCTTCATCGTCGGTCTTCGGATCGGTCATCGTATAAGCGATCGACCGGCCGTCGGGTGACCATTCAAAATCACTTACGCTGCCCTTCAGATCGGTCAGTGCCTCGGCCTCTCCACCTGACAGACGTAATATGAACAGGTTGTTCTTATTGTTGTTGCGTGTCGAGGTGAACGCTAATAGAGAACCGTCAGGGGACCATTTTGGATTAGACGAGCCCTTTTCACCAAACGTGATCTGGTCGTTCTGTTTCCCGTCGGTCGAAGCGAGCCATATCTGCGAAATGTATTCGCTTTTGTCGGCAGTAAGTACCTCGCTCGAAACGGTATAGACCACGCGCGTTCCGTCAGGCGAGACTCGCGGTGATCCGAGCGCCTTTGTTTTGATCTGCATCTCAGGCGTCCATATCGTCGCCGACGGCTGGGCATTGATCATGACGGCACAAAAAACGACAACGGAAAATAATGTCAAAGCGGTTCTCTTCATAGTTTCTCCCTAAACTTGAGGCCCTTAGCCGGCCGATTTTATTAATGTAAATTTCCACACCATTCTAGCCTGACTTTCGTCAAAAATATAAACGCCCTCAGCAACTCTCCACCGCCCAAGATATTCCCACTTTCCAGGCGCAAGTTTATTGAACAGCGGGACTGTGATCTGAGTACCCGCTGCCTTCAAGACGGCTAGATTAAAGGCATCCAACTTTTGGTCGCCGCGCCTGCCGTTGCCTGTGTAATGGATCGTATTTTGCGTGGCCCCGTGAAAGTCCGGATAGCACGGATTTATCTTGCCAAAATCAGTGAGCAGCGAGATCAATCGTCCGTTTCGCTGATAGATTCCATGTCGAACGCGATGGACCTCACTCACCTCATCCCAGGTAAATATTCTGTGCATATCTTTGGCTGAAAAAATTAACTCATCCATGTGACGATTTCCTCGATATTAATTTGACAGAGTCCCTGTAACTGATAAAAAATATAAGACAACTTTCGCAAGTTAAACAAAGTTTTACCCAATTGTTTTACGTCACGAAACGGCTGATATTTTGAACATAGGCGGATTCCGGCCTTCCCTCTGCCTGCTTTATGTTCACGATAGATTTTAGTTCAAATACATTCAATTCAGAGGAGATCTACAAGCGTGAAAAAAGTTTTCGGCATCTTGGCGGTGATCATTGGGGCCGTTGTCGGGTTCGGTATCGTTTCGAACCGTGCGCAGGCAAACAAACCCATCTTTTCGACAGGTTCGCAAGACGAACTTGAAACAGCAAAACGTCTAAGTATGGACGTTCTTCGCGATAGAGCGACTCGATCCGCGATCGGCAATTCGGACGACTTCGCGATAAAGAGGGTCGAGATAGATGACCTTAGAATGGCACATACACATGTGCAGCAGGTTATCGACGGGGTCCGTGTTTGGGGCGGCGAGGCGATCGTTCACCTAAATTCCGACGGAAGCGTCTTCACGGTCACTGACGACCTTCGTCAATCGGTTGCCGTTAACACGACGCCGAATTTTTCGGACCGCGAAGCCATTAAGATGGCAATGGGTATGTACAAGGGATCAGCGAATCTGACTGAAAAGCCAACGGCGGACCTCTGGATCTATCCGGCTGAGGACAACTACCGCCTGACATATCGCGTGCAAATGCGTCGCGAAGACGGATCGAAAGACACCGCGATGCCGGTCTATTTCATCGATGCGCAGACCGGCGACAAGGTCTTCCAGTATGACAATCTTCAGACGGGCAGCGGCTCATCTCTTTATAGCGGCACGGTCACTATCGGCACAAGTTCCGTAGGCTCGACGTATTACCTCGAAAACGTGACTCGCAAAGTAGGTACTTTTAATTACAACAACGGCACATCTTCGGCTGCGAGATTTACTGACACCGACGACATTTGGAACTCGACAGTTCAGCGTGCAGGCGTTGATGCGCAGTTTGGTGCTGAGGCCACGATGAACTATTACCAGAACGTCCACGGACGAAATGGTATCGACGGCAGCGGCGGCCCAGGGGTCACAAGTGCCGCAGCGAGCAGCGGCGTTAGCCTTATCACCTCGCGCGTTCATTACAGCTCGAATTACAACAATGCCTTTTGGAATGGTTCATATATGACCTATGGTGATGGCAATGGCTCGACTTTCTCGCCGCTGGTTACCCTCGACATCTGCGGCCATGAGATGACCCACGGTGTGACGGAACGGACCGCAAACCTTACTTACTCCGGTGAGTCCGGTGCCCTCAACGAATCGATGTCCGACGTATTCGAACGATGGTCGAGCGTTATGCACGTCCGTCTAACTGGAACTGGAAGATCGGCGAAGAAGCTTACACGCCGGCAACCTCCGGTGACGCGCTACGCTATATGGACAATCCGCATCTCGCCTCGAATGCCGGATACACTGCGGATGATGATCCTGATCACTACTCGGAACGTTATACCGGTTCGTCAGACAATGGCGGTGTTCATATCAATTCCGGCATCGGAAACCACGTTTTCTACCTGGTATCACAGGGAGGAACACATCACCGCAGCGGCGTAACGGTAACCGGCATCGGCCCCGATCAGGCAGCGGCAATTTGGTACAGAGCTCTTACGAGCTTTATGACGGCCAGTACGAATTTCGCTGGTGCGAGAACCGCTACGCTGAATGCGGCTACCGCTATTTATGGCGGCACCAGTGCACAGTACACCACGGTCGCCACGGCATGGTGCGCAGCCGGTGTGGGAGCGTGTCCCGGAACGCCGACACCTACAGCAACCGCGACACCGACGGGAACGACAACTCCGACCGCAACCCCGACACCGGGAACTGAACTGATCTCGAATGGCGGATTTGAGGTAAGTGCGTCACCATGGGTCGGCTCGGGAACGGGTTATTTCTATACCGCAAATGGTAACGCACCGCATGGCGGAACCGGTTATGTCTATTTTGGTGTAAACAACAGCACGACCGGGCAGGCATATCAGACGGTTTCGATACCGACCACTGCAACGGGTACGATGTCCTTCTGGCTCAATGTCACGTCGAGCGAAACGACTACGACAACCCAGTATGATAAGTTGTTCGTCGAGGTCCGCAACACCGCCGGTACACTGCTCACAACACTTGCGACCTACAGCAACCTGAACAAGACTACGCAGGGTAATTACTCACAAAAGTCGTTCAGCCTGGCAGCGTATAAGGGACAGACTGTGAGGATACAATTCCGCTCGACGATGGACAGCTCGATCACGTCGACATTCCGAGTTGATGACGTTTCGGTGAAATAGCCCTAACGTCTCGTTCGATCGCAAAAGGGAACAGTCATCGGCTGTTCCCTTTTCCTTTTTCCGCTAGACTGCGAAACTATAAACACTAATGTTGATAAAGTTGATCGGCAAGGTCTGGAAACGCATCCCCCGCAACGCTCGGGCGAAGATCACGCGCGTGGCTCAGTCACGCTTTACCGTCTCAGCCGCAGGAATAATTACGGATGCCGATGGTCGGGTCTTATTACTCAATCATGTATTGAGGCCGACTTCAGGATGGGGCGTTCCGGGTGGGTTTATGAATTACGGCGAACAGCCGGAGGCAGCATTTCGGCGTGAGATCAAAGAAGAAACAGGCCTCGATCTGGCAGATGTCGCGGTGCATCGATGCCGGACATTTAATCGCCACATCGAGATCATTTTCATGGCAAAGGGAGTCGGCGAGGCACGGGTGCTTAGCCGGGAGATAACTGAACTCGACTGGTTTGAGGTCGAATCCATGCCGAATCCTGACAAGGACCGGAGCTTATAGAAAGGGCCACTTTGTTTACCCTAACGGGAAGCATGCGTCACACTATTTTCAAATGCCGTTGGCATTTCGGCATTACGACAATGCCCGCATACTTTCCGTGGGCCTAAGCCGGATGTTTCGAATGGAAACGTCAATTTCAAAGAAGCTGCCGGCTGTTTCGATAGTCAGCCCAAGCCCGGGCGGTATTATGGTCGCATTCGGCGTCCGCGAAGCCCTCGGAGCCCATCAGATCGATTGGGCCGAAATGGAAGACGGCAAGCGGCAATTTCGGCAGTACATTGGTAAGGGCGATATCTTCCCTGCAATCGTGGTCGATGATATCTTGCGGTCGGGACGCGCTATAAAGGAGACCATTGACCTGCTCAAAGATCTGGGTGCCGACGTCATTGGTATCGGATCGATCGTCGCCTTTGAAGATGCTCCGACCGATTTTGATGGTATCCCCGTGAAAAGCCTGCTCAAATTCGACGTGAATTTCTACGATACCGAAGACGATTGGAAAGGTTCCAGGAGCGCTTCCGACGCCGAAGAACAAAGCGTCAGATTTTAGTTTTTCGCTGGATCATAAAGATGAAGGACCGGACGTGTCACAGTGCACTTCCGGTTCTTTTCGTTTGAATCTTAACTATCAAATAGCATGGCGATTGGCCAGAGCCCGATCCATCGTCACTTCATCGACAAATTCCAGATCGGAACCGACTGGCATTCCCATCGCTATCCGCGTGACGAGCACGCCGAGCGGCTTTAGAAGCCTGGCGATGTAGTTTGCGGTGGCTTCGCCCTCGGTGGTCGGATTTGTCGCAACTATCAACTCTTTGATCTCGACACCCTCGTTATTTTCGGGGCGGAGTCTGGGCAATAGATTTGCGAGCATTAACTCGTCCGGCCCGATCCCGCGCATGGGTGACAGCGTGCCGTGCAGAACGTGGTAAAGCCCGCGAAAGGAACGGGTTTTTTCGACCGCGACCAGATTGTAGGGCTCTTCGACGATGCAGATCACGGAGCGGTCGCGCTTAGGATTTGAACAATACAGGCAAGGGTTAACGTCTGTCAGGTTGTTGCAAACAGAGCAGAAGACGATCTTTTCTTTGACCTCACGGAGAGAATTTGCAAATTGTTCGACCTCTGCAAGAGGACGGCGCAAAACATAAAAAGCCAGCCGTTGAGCTGACTTGCTGCCGATACCCGGCAATCTTTTGAATTCGTCGATCAGTTTAGCGACGGGTTCTGAATAATCAAGCATAGATAGCGATGAATTATGAGTTGTTGGTCATGAGATACGAAAGTAAGCTCGCAACGGAGAGTTGGCCCTTCTTCGACTCAACACTCACCACAAAAAACTCACGATATTTTTACATCATCCCCGGCGGCAGCATACCGCCAAGTTTTCCCTTCAGTGATTCCTCGACTTTCCGTCTTGCCTCGTTGAGAGCTGCGACCGTCAGGTCCTGGATCATTTCGATATCGCCGTCCTTAACAAGGTCTGGCGAGATCGTGAGGCTCAAAACCTCAAAATCACCTCTCATTTTGACTGAAACAGCTCCGCCGCCTGCAGCAGCGTCGATAACCAGCTCTTTCATTTGCCGGCCCATCTGTTCCTGCATGGCCTGCGCCTGCTGCATCATCGATTCGAGATCTAATCCACCTGGTAATTTCATATCATCCTCAAAATTGATCGTAATTTCACCGGAATTATAGCATTTATAAGGGTCGAAAGTCTTTTTAACCACCCTAAAACACCGTGGTCGTGACCCCTAAAGTGCCCTTCAATATTTCTAATGGAAATAAATTCCATAAAATAACGTATAAATTTGTTAAATCTAGTTGACACTTGCATCGAAATCCCCCTATTCTATTTCTGGCGTAGTTTTTATTCGCCGCCTCGCCCACAAACTTCACCCACATTTCAAATAGATCTACAGTATTGGCTACTTCCAGGTGAAAGGTATTTTTGTACCTAAAAATCACCTTGGAAGTACGCCGATAGTCGGGAAATTCCCAAGGCCCCCGAATCCTACCCGTAGATCTGATGACAAAACCTATAGGAGATAAATCAATCAAAATGTTCAGAATGATCAAAATAGCCGCATTTGCGGCGATCGTGACCGCAACATTCGTTATCGCGGCCGACGCTCAAACAACGACGGGAACCGTCAATATGAGCGCGACCGTCTCGAAGTTTGTTGAGATCAACTCCGGCGGTGCCGTGACGCTGGCCGGAAATTCCGGCGGCGGCGTTACGACCGACGGTACAACCAATAACCCGCTCGCTGTCGTCGTCAATCTTGGCGAACTCGGCCCGAGTAACACCAGCAGCTTTGTAACCGCGAACGTTCCCCTCAAACTTCGCAGCAACGCCGCATACGTAATGTCAATGATCGCGACGGTGACAAGTTCGGGCTCGACCTCGAACAAGATCGGTGCGGCTGACGTTGGCTTTGGCCTCGGTTCGGTTTCCCGGACCGGCGTCGGCGTCAACACAACAGGCACGGATACAAATGCCACGTCGGGCGACCCGACTCTCGTAGCCAACGGTGCGGTCAATGCGACCACAGGACGCTATGAGTTCACCGCCACACGTTCGAACCTCTCGGCATTTTCGAGTTCGACGACCGCGTTGAATGGTTCGTACATAATGAATGCAGTTCCCCGCAGCAACACCCAGGGCCTTACGGTCCCGGCAATGTTTGCGGTCAAACCGCAGTTCTATGAGAACGGCACCACAACGGTTGCCGTTACTTTTACCGTAACTGCTCCATAATTGAAATGAAGAAGGGTACATTAAGTATTCCAATTCTTTTCTGCCTGGTATTTATCGGCGGCTTGGGCAATTTGTTTGCCCAAGCCCTCGATATTTCGAGCGGTGGTGCACCGACGATCACAGGAACGGTTGGCGGTTCTGTAACCGGGAGTTCCAGTGTCCTCAACGACCTAATCGTGACGATCAATTTCGGCGAGATCTCCCCGCTAAATACAAATAACCTCGTAAAAGTCACTGTACCGATCGGCGTCCGAAGCAATCAGCAATACAAGGTGACCGTAACGTACACCGGATCGACAAATGCCAACGCTCAGGCACTTCAGAAGTCAGATATCGGTTTTGGCGTAAATAATTGGCGGGCGATGGGTTCGAATTCACGCGTCTGCACAAACAGCTCTCATATTTTTTATTCTCCTTTCAGCAACGATCCGGCATCCAATCGAACTATCAATGCTACAACCGGGCGAGCCCAATACGTCTCGGACCTTGCGGACGTAACGACCAACACAACTATTTTAAGCGGCCCCCGCCTCTCGAACGGCAACAATAACCGGCAAACGAACGACGGATATATATTTGACGCGATATTTGTCATAACTCCTCAGTTTTATGCGTCCGGCACAACAAGCGCGACGCTGACGTTTACGATCTCGGCCGGGCCAAATGCCCCCTGCTAAAAACTACTATGATCAAGACCTTCCTATTCATGCTGATACTCGCGTTATCAGTGTTATCACAGACTCCCGCAGGCGGAAGCATGGCAGTGTCCCCTGCCCGTTTTGAGCTCGAAATGAAACCCGGTACCGAGACCACGGTTGTAATCAATCTCGATTATCGCGGCGGTTCCGTAACCGCCGAACCGGTCCGGATCGTCGCTTCGCTTAACGACTGGACGATCACACCTGACGGCCGGGTTGAATATTCTGCTGCAAACACGCTTCCCAATTCGGCAAGTCCCTGGATCGTTTATTCTCCGGGCGAGGCAGCTGTCTCTCCCGGCACGATACATCAAATACGTGCGACGATCTCGGTGCCAATGAACGCTGCTCCGGGCGACCATCTGGCGGCGTTGATCATCGAACAACGGCCGGAAAAATTGAAGATGGCGCAGAACTTAAGGCAAATGATCGTGCGTTATCGCATGGCTTCTGTTTTCTATATCAAGGTCCCCGGCCTGACGAAACAAGGTAGTTTCGAGAATCTCTTTGCCGAATCCACACCCGGCGGCCTCGTAATAAAGCCAACTCTCAAAAATAGCGGCAATAGTATGATCAGGCCGACGGCAACCGTAAAAGTGCTGGACGCAGCCGGGAATGTCGTTGCCGATATGCCGGAACTCGAGCCTTTGCCGATACTCGCCGGTGCTGAGATGAATCAAGCGGTACTTGTCGAAAAGACACTTGAGCCCGGCATCTACACTGTAAAATACCGGGTCGATTTTCAAGACGGTAACAAAGCGACCGAAGGCGTGACCGAGGTCGCGGTCCGTGCCGCTCAGATCGCTTCGGAACCCAAAATCACCAAGAAACCCTGATCCCCCGACTCTTTCCAACAGCTAAATGACGGTTGCTGCACGTATCGGTTCACTAATGATCGCAACATTGTTGGCGCTCGGCACTATGGCGACGCCAATTTTCGCGGGCGGTCGGAGTGATAACGCGGGATCCTCTCAAATACAATTTGCGGCGGTGGTCGTCAACGGCACAAAACTGACTGGCCCCAATACATCAGCCGAACGCCGCGGCGGCCGGATCATGATCCCGGTTGCGGCTGTTGCAAAAGGGCTCGGTGACACTATCGTGGTTGATGCGGCCGGACGCAATGTAACGGTCCGGCGTCAAACCGGCGCGACGGCTGAGTTGAATGGCCGTCTCGGCCAGATCCGCGAAGCCGGGTCACTCATACTAACGATCTCTAATTCCGGCGAGATCGTTTTTACACCTAATATTGAAGAACTGCTGTTACCGATCGAGATCGCGGCGGCTTTGTTTGATGCGTCGATTCGCTATGACGCTGACAAAAATGCCGTGGTTGTCAGCCGTGGACAAACATTGTCAACTCCGTCACAAACCAATACCAATCGGCGGATCGCTGACATTTATCAGGTCGATTACGAATACAACCTGAACAGTTACTCGAACGGCGGTTCACAGGATCTTGCACTGTCTGTCACTGGACGCCTGGCGGACGGAAGATTTCACTTGACATCGAACTCGAGCAGCCCCTCGATCAAAAGGATCTCAGTTCGAAACGCAAATTTCACTCTCGAGCGACCAAACGGTCAGAGATTTGCTGTTGGCAATATAGGGACCGGTGCCGAACTGCAGTTCATGGCGGCAAATATTCGCGGGGTGTTTTCAAGTATTCCGGTTAGTGGAATAAAGATCACTGCATTCGGCGGCCGCACATTTTCCGGTGAAATAAAGCCTGTCGAAGTCGCCGGAAGCGGGATAGTACCCCTTCCGCGGATCCGCGACCGGTTCAATTACGACACAACTATCTATGGGATATTCGCAAACAGGCCAGCCACCAAACTGTTATCGGGCAGCTCAAATGCGGCTTTTTCTGCCGGGGCGATGAGCTTCAGCAATTCCCAGAGGAGCGGTGATCTGATCACCGGGAATATTGGTCTAAGCTCGTCGAAATTTACGGTTCAGAGTGATCTCGGTTTCGGGCGATTCGCAGGTCGGGGACCCGACGAAATACGTTTTAGGGGAACGGGCGCGGCGGTCGATCTAGTCGGGACATTTCAATTGACCGATAGCCTGTCTGTGCAGGGCCGCTATACCCGCTTGGGAAAAAACTTCTTGAGTCCCCAACTTGGATCTCGGGAACCGATCGATCTTAAAGCGGCGGGCATTAGTTGGACGCCTACGAAATGGCTTTCGACCTCTATAAATGCAAGTGCTTCGCGGCGGCCGGGCGACATAGCTCAAAACAATAAATATGTAACGGCGGCCTTTAGCATCACTCCCGGTGCCGGATCACCACGTTTTTATTTTTCGCATACGCAGAGCAGCACAAGCCAAATTCGATCAGGTTCATTTTCGATCCTCAACGCATCAAAGGACTTCCGGAAAATGCGTCTATTTCTAAATGCAACCCGGATCAGAAACACGGGGCCTGCGACGCACAACGTACAGACCGGCGCCGCTGTTTCAATTAACGACAGGAACTCGATCGAAGCAACGCAAGGGATCGGTTCCAGAGGCGCTCTGAATGGCCAGATCGATTGGCGAACTGCGGGCCTTTTGAACAATAGATTGAACCTGAGTGCCGGCGTTGGCTATAGCTACAGCAAAACCTCAGGCATCTCGCCGTACGAACGCCTCACGGCATCGGTTAACTTGCCGCGGCAAACATCGCTGCAGGTCAACTATTATCAAACAGGCCAAGGCCCGACGCTCATGGTCAGCCTTCGCGGGTCACTATTCAAAAAGCGTGAAGCACAGATGTTTTTAGATTCCCCCGCCGCCGAGATGAATTCGTATGGTAAGGTTTCGGGTCGCGTCTATCAGGACATGGATCAGAATGGTAAATATGATGCCGGCGTGGACAAACCGCAGGGCCAGGTGAAGGTCAGAGTTGACGGCAATCGTTACGTTGTTACAGATGAGAATGGGCTATACACCTTTGATTCTGTTATCGCCGGCGACCATCAGGTGTATCTCGACCTACTCTCAGTTCGGGCTGATCTCACGCTGCTCGACAACGCCGCTCAGCAAGCAAAGCTGCTGCCGGGAAGCACCAACAACTACGATTTTCGGCTGGTGCGCACCGGGCGGCTTCGAGGGCTCGTTTGGTTCGATAAGAATGAAAACGGCACATTTGACGAAGGCGAATCCCCGCTTGCAGACGTCAGAGTTATAACCGCGAGCGGGCGTGATACATTAACTGATTCGGATGGGTATTTTGTCATTGGAGACCTGCCGCCCGGTGAGCATGTTTTGCTCATAGATGAAAAAACCCTGCCTGAAAAAACTATCGCGGGCACAAAACCACTCGCCGTTCAGGTTTTCCCGGGCCGCGAAACCAACGAAGTGAACCTGATCGTCATCGGCCGGCCGGCCGAGGTCAAACGCTTCCCCGCGAGAACAAACTGATCTACAAAGTCCTGACGTATCGCACCAACGACGAGATCTGAGCCGCGGACAATTTCCTTCCAAAGCCAGGCATATCACCCTTTCCGTTTTTTATGATCCGGGTCATTTTGTCGCCGCTCATCGTTTTGACGCTGTCTTCAGTCAAGTCGTCGGCCTCAGTTCGACGGCCTTCTTTTGTGTTTGCGTGGCCGTCGGCACCGTGACATCGCGAGCAGTGCTGGCGATAGAGCGTGCGGCTTTCTACGTTTGATTCGAACGTGGCATTCGCGGCCGCTACGGACCCGGCAGCCGGGATCAATGAGATCGCTCCCGTTACAGAAGCCGCTAATACAAGTACGAGTTTCAGAGTTAGTTTGAGTTTATTTGTTTTCATCGTTCGAATATTTGACCTAAATTTAAGAGCATTTTCAAATTCTTTGTTGCAATTGACCAGCGTCAAGTTCGCCTCGCTGGCAGGGTTAGAAGATCTACTATTTGCCCGGTTCTCTGTGTTAAGATTCCGAAATAAAAACTAAAAGGGGATCTACCGTAATGCGTTATTTTGTTTTCCCGTTTTTTCTCATATTCATTTTAGCTATCAGTTTATCTGCCCAGAGTCTGCCTCAGGATATCGCGGATGACGGCTACACCTGGTTCGAATCGCCCGTCGCTGAGGTTCTGACGGGCAACAACATCCCGACGAGCCAAGGCTGGATGCTAAAGTCTTACGTCCGCATTTTTGGCGAATACCCGAGCGGAAGCAAGATAAAATTTGTCGTTTCAAAGGCGGGTAAAACGACCGGGACAACTCTTTGCGATACCAGTCAATATCATCGAACCGCCAACGATCTCGACTACAGCTTTATGTGGACGAACGATTGCTGGCAAAAAGCATCGGCAACTAAAGAGACTGGTAATTTTGAAGTTCAGGTTTTTGCTGTAAATGATGGTTCAGGCATAGAAAAACTGGTTCGGACATACCGAATCGATGTGAAACCTATCGGCCGGGTTCCTTCGGGTCAACAGCCCGGAACCGCTCCTCCGTTTTACCTGATCGACCGGCACAACGAATCGGCAGTTAGCTTTATGTATCTCAGGCCTACGAATTACGTGCCGTATTTTGACTATGCTCAGCGACCCGAACGCTCAGGCAACAATCAGGTCGAGCTTCATTTCAGCATTTCGAATCAGGTCCGTGATATGCTCCCGGATTCGACAGTTGGTTGCACTGTAAATGGCAAAACCCTGTCATTGCCGGGTCCGACTGATTATGCAACGATGGCCCGGATGCAGGTCGTTCGCAGTTATCAAACGATATACCAGGACCGTCTCGCACCGAAATATAAAGCTGGAATGCCGTATGAAGAAGAGATCAGCTTTCGAATGATCAGGCTCCCGGTTCCACTTTCTTGGGGTGGCGACCGCCGGGCAAACCGCATTCTGATGGAAGACTATCCGGGCAACTGGGTTTGTACGATGTCAAAGGACGGTGAGGCCTGGCGAACATGGCGGTGGGTTATAGGACGTGACGGACGCCCTGCCCTTCATCCGGAGCAACGCGGAAATATCAATCTTGGATTTAACACCTACCTCGTCGATATGGAGATCCCTGCCGGCGGGGCTCCGATGGATGGCAGGCTCGCCGGACCATCAACCTCTTTGTTTTATGGCCAGCCATGGACTTCGGCTGAGGGTAAATCTATGGCGGCCAGACTACCGAAAAAGGGGCGTCCGTTCCCCGAGCCGTCAACAAGTTTGAAATGATGCCGGCGGTCCGCAAGATTCATCACTTTTAACTTATGGCATAGCGTGCTATAAATGAAACGATGGCACGCTACGTCATAAAACGCGATCAGAATTCAGTTCCGGAAAGGCTTACCCGTTATAAGTCTGAGTTGAACGACGAGCAGTTTCGTGTCGTCACAGCAAAACCGCAGGCGTCTCTCGTGATTGCAGGTGCAGGTTCCGGTAAAACGCGAGCCATAACCTATCGGGTAGCTTATTTGATCGAACACGGGGTTTCGCCGCAGAGAATATTGCTGGCGACATTTACAAACAGGGCCGCGAAGGAAATGCTCCGCCGCGTCGAATCGCTGACGGGCTCGCAGAACGTGCATCGTGTCTGGGGAGGCACGTTTCACAGGATCGCCAATCTGATATTGCGGCGTCATGCCGTGAGTATCGGCTTTGACTCGAACTACTCGATCCTCGACAGCGAAGACGCCCGCGATTTCCTCAATGTTTGTATCGATGAGGCCTCGATCGATACGAAAAAGAAACGCTTTCCAAAGGCAGAGGTCGTTCAGTCTATCATCTCTTACGCCATTAACACTGATCTTCCGATCGAAAATGTCATCATAGGCAAATATCCGTATTTTGAGCTTCTGACCCCGCAGATCAAACAGGTCGACGCGATCTATCATAGACGTAAACAGGAGCGGAATGTGATGGATTACGACGATCTGCTGCTCAACCTAAAGAGGTTGCTTCTCGAAAAGAAAGACATCCATGAGCTTTATGCTGAGCAGTTTCAGCATATTTTGGTTGATGAATATCAGGATACGAACCGTCTGCAGGCTGAGATCATCGACCTGTTTGCCGTCAAACACCGCAACGTCATGGTGGTCGGCGACGATGCCCAATCGATCTTTGCGTGGCGAGGCGCCGAATTTACGAACATTTGTGAATTTCCAAAACGCTATCCGGAGGCCGAGCTTTTCAAGCTGGAGACGAATTACCGCTCGACGCCCGAGATAATCGGACTTGCGAATACTTCGATCGCCTGTAACCGCAAGCAATTTCCAAAAATGTTGACAGCGGTCCGGCGTTCACGCGACTTTGTGCCGGCTCTCATTCCATGCAGCGATGTGGAGCAGCAATCCGCCTTTGTTGCCTCGCGGATCCTCGAACTTCGAGACGAAGGCACTAACCTCGAAGATATTGCTGTGATGTACCGTTCGCACTATCATTCGATCGAGCTGCAGCTCGAATTGACCCGGCGGGGCATTCCTTATCGGGTTCAATCGGGCGGGCGATTTTTTGAACAGGCACATATTAAAGATGTCATTTCTTACTTACGGATCATTGTTAATCCGCGGGACGAACTTGCATGGAAGCGCGTGCTGAAGTTGATCCCGGGCATCGGAAATGCAACGGCAAACCACGTTTATGAGTTGGTCGCTTCGAATTTAGATCCAATGCCATCGGCTGACCCGGACGTCGAACCCGGAACATCAGCGTCCGTTTCCTTGGGCTTGTTGAAGGCTGCACAAGGATCAGGTAGGTTGCGAGCGTCTCAACCCTTCAAGAATTTTGTTGTGCTGCTGGAAATGCTTGTCCAACAGGAAAATCGTGAAAACCCCTCGAAACAGATCGAGATTATTCTCACTCACGGCTATGAACAGTATCTGCATGAGAATTTTGAGAATGCAGACGCCCGATTAGAGGACCTAAGGGGCCTTGCGGCATACGCAACCCGGTATAAAACCGCCGAGGAATTCTTATCGGAACTAGCTTTGCTTTCGACCGAACAGTTCAAAGAACCGCAGCCGCTCGTCGGCGAAGAGATCGTTGCCGCAGGAGATGAAGACGAGTTGTTGACTCTCACTTCGGTTCATCAGGCGAAAGGACTTGAATGGACGGCTGTTTTTATCATCTGGGCTGCGGAGGGTAAATTTCCGTCTCCCCGCTCGCTTCGCGAGATCGATAGCGAGGAAGAAGAACGCCGGCTTTGGTACGTCGCTATTACTCGCGCTAAGGACGAACTCTATCTAACTTATCCGCTCCTGATGACCGATTACAACCGCCAGACGATCTTACAAAAGCCGTCCCGTTTCGTTACGGAATGCCCCCCATCTCTCTTTGAGGTCTGGGACCTCGAAGAAGAACACCAACTTCTCACAGGCGAGCCGGCAGCTATCGGGGCACCCGACGAGTTTCTCAATTAACATCAATCGACCAAACTTTTTGCCTGCCTAAGCAACCATTCAAAATCGTTGGTGCATCTAGGCTGTTGAGACTGTTCATTAAAATTCTCTTCCCGGAACATTTTAACCATAGAGGTGTCTAAGTAATTGACGGCATTTGCTTTACGAGATATGGCGCGGAGGGAAAACTATGTCAAAAAAGAGCTTTATTGATTCGATCTCGGTATCGAGTCCGTGTTCCGAGGACTGGGAAAAGATGCACGGAAACGATCGCGTGCGGTTTTGCGACCACTGTGCAAAGAATGTGCGAGACCTGTCGGCTGTCAGACGCAAGGAGGCCATGCGGATGGTTCAGGCTTCAGGCGGCGGCCTGTGCGTTCGGTACGTCAAAGATCCGCACACCGGCCTGCCGCTTTTCGCGGATCAATTGATAAACATCACCCGCCGAAGCCCCGGCATCGCAGCAGGCGTTATGACCGCTTCGCTCGCACTTTCGACTGCCGCATTTTCACAAAACGGGACACCTGCATCGACACCAGAACAGATAACGATCTCGCGGTTGTCTGGCTCAAGCACGGGCGATCAGGCGGTGGGAACAGCAGGCGGAGATAACGCCATAGACGTACTCCCTGCCGGAACCCAATTCGTAACCATGGGTGCGGTAGCGTTTTCGAGCGAACTGCGATACGAAAAGCCGCTCACGAATGCCGTCATGAATGATGACATCGACGAAGTGCGTGAGTTGATCGCAAAAGGTGCGAACGTCAATGGCAAAGAAGAGAGCAAGATCACGCCGCTTTTTGTCGCTGTCGAATACGGTAATTTTGAGATCGCAAAACTGCTGCTCGAATTTGGAGCCAAGGTAAATGCTCGTGACAATGAAAAACAAACGCCTCTGATGCGTCTCGACGATGACGCCACCGTGGAACTGGTAGAGTTGCTGCTCACGTACGGAGCAAAGGTCGATCTGACCGACAAGGCCGGAAATACTGCTCTTATATTGGCAGCCGAACGTGTAACACCCGACGTTCTGAAAACGCTGATCGACGCCGATTCCAATGTTAACGCGGTCAACAAGACCGGACAGACCGCGTTGATGAACGCGGCTGAAGGCGAAAAGCTTGCGAATGTCAGATCGCTTCTTTTGGCTGGTGCCAAGGTGAATTTACGAAACAATGCGGGCGATTCGGCTTGGGACCTGACAGGAAGTGATGAGATCGAGGAACTGCTGGTCAGCTTTGGAGCCGAAGTCCCCGAACCGGAGGCTCAAGCATCTCAAAGCGATACGCCGCAAAACTAGACCCGTTAATATTCAAACTGAACAGGACGGCTGACCGGTCGTCCTTTTTGCATTTTTGATGGCCGTTCTATTTTTAGAAAATAAAATCGTGTTAAAATGTGGTGTTTTATTAATTCAGGCCGGCCGCGGCGATGGTGAGGCATTTTTATGAAATACTGCCCGAAATGTGAAGAGCGATACGACGAAGAGATCATACGTTTTTGCACAAAGGACGGGACGCCGCTGGTCGAGGCCGAGGAGCCTAAATTTACCGCAATGCCAAGTGAAAATATTGAGAACCCGGACGACGATCTGGGGGAAGAAACCGTCATCCGTCGCCGGCCGGTTGGAGATGAGCCGGAGCAGCCGGAGCGTATTGTCATACCAACCAGCCAGTCTCAACGCGAACCGGTACGGGCACGGACGATTCCGCCGTATTACCCGCCACCCGAACCGCCGAACACACTAAAGACGGTTGTTTTGACGATAATCGGCACCGTGGCTTTGCTCGGATGCGGAGCTTTGTTATTTTGGCTTCTACAAAAAGAACCGCCGACCAACACAAACCTCACGATCAACACCAATATGCCGAATTTGAACACGAACCTCAATGCTAATTCAGGGTTCGATACAAATTTCAATTTCAATACTAACGCGAATTACGGTTCGAACTACAACTTCAATTTGAACACCAACCTAAACGCTAACTTGCGCACGGCAACGCCGACCCCGTCACCAAAAGTGAGCCCGACACCCTTGATGTCGCCTTCGCCGGTCACGTCCCCGTCGCCGCTAATGTCGCCTCGTCCGACGGCAAACACGCGGCCGTCAAATATAAATGCCGCTCCGGTCGGCACCCCGCGAACCGGTCCGAGGCCGCCGGCGATGACGTCGAACCGTCCGCCCGCAAACAATTAGCCTTTTCTTTGAATGTGATCTGAAAGACCGTCGATGATCGTCGACGGTTTTTTATGAGATCGCGAGAGCCATTTCCACCGCACGCCGTGGGTCGATCACGCCCCATCCTTGGCGGTCAACTTCGTATTGAGGCAGCCGTTCGGCGGAGGATATGAGGATCTTTTTGATCTCGGATGGTGTAAGTTCGGGATTTGCTTCCAACATTTGAGCCGCCAGCGACGAGACGATCGGTGCCGAGAACGAGGTCCCGTCGACGTACTTATAGTGCTTAGTGATCACATTTTCGCGCCTTATCTTCAGCGTGATTATCTGACGAATACTGTGAACCGGGCGGTCTAAAGCCGCGTCGAGTTCGGGATCGGTACCGCGATTCGCCTTGATCATTTCATGCAGATCGCTATCGGCGGCTTTATCCAGATCCTTAAGAAGTATCGCTTGCTGAGCAGTCGGCGTGTTCGGCAATATTGGAGCGGGTATCCAGATAGATGATGCTATGACCTCGTCGGCCCATACGACGAACTATACATACCGCGTTTTGCCCGATTTATCGAATTGTTGTCATCGAGCCCTCCTACCGCGATGCACGACGGCGAACTCGCCGGCGGCACGACAGGGTGGTTTGGCAAGTGACCTGCGTTTCCTACTGCGCAAACAACAGTGATCCCTGCGGCGCTGCATTCCTCGACGACCTGTGACAACGGATCATGAAGATAACTTTGCTCGTCATCGCCGCCGGCTGAAATATTAACCACTCGAATGTTATATTTTTCCCGGTTCGCAAGAACCCATTCCAGACCGTCCTGAATATTTTGATCCGTTATTCGTCCCGTCCTGGCGAGCTTTACGAGTACAACTTCTGCATCAGGTGCAAGCCCGCGATAGAATCCGTTCGAAAGTGAACCATTTCCCGCAGCAACGACCGAGGTCATCATGCCATGCCAACTCGCAACATCTGGTTGGAACAAAGACGACAGGTCACCGTCGCCGTCTACCAGATTTCGATATGCAAGTATCCGGTTCGAGGGCGTCGTCAGATCCACATGAGGATAAAAACCGGAGTCGAGAAAGGCGATAGTCACGCCTTTTCCGGTAAACCGTTCATCAGCATCGAGCCTAAGCGGCGTTGACAGGACGTGCGAGCCGTCTTTCTGCATTGCCGCATCAGCAATGATATTCTCTTTAGCTCTTTCGAAAAGACGAACGCAGCGGGCGCAAACCGCCTGAAACTCCGTGGTGTCGGGAGCGTTCGCACAGATCAATTTAGCAAGATCGTCGGGCAGAGAAACAAGCGGAACATATTCGTCCCGTGCCTCGCGAGAACAAACCGGGCACACCTGTTCCCCGGCCGCAATATCGGCGATGTTCTGTTCTCGCGACAGAGATGTTGACTCGTGCAGGGTCATCGTAGGAATTTCAGTTTTTCATAACAGACGGCTAAAATCAATTTTCAATTATGGCTAGAAAAAAGATTGGACTGGCACTCTCCGGGGGCGGTGCGCGGGGCTTTGCACATATCGGCGTCCTAAAAGTGTTTGCAGAGCACGGTGTCCCGATCGATCTCATTTCAGGCACCTCAGCGGGCTCGATAGTTGGCGGCGCATTGGCAGCGGGAATGTCGCCCAACGAAATTGCATCAATGGCTGCGAATGTTGGTTATTTCAATATGATGAGGCCTTCGCTCTCGATCAGCGGGCTGCTCTCGAATGCGCCGATGGGTAACTTTCTGCAGCGATACTTTCCGGTATCTCGTTTCGAAGAGCTCGCGATCCCGTTTGCCGCCGTCGGCCACGACCCCACGAACGGCGAAACCGTTATCTTCAAAGATTCAGGCGATCTGATCACCGCT
>JBGAVK010000022.1:0-37851 GCA_044228165.1 Pyrinomonadaceae bacterium
CGCAATTCAAAACATGGCATTGGCTACGATGGGCAGCGATCGCGATCAGCTGGCTATGCGGGCTCCGCGTGTTGAGTCTGTCGGCAGCGAACTAGTGACCGCGACAACCCTGTTTGGCCGTGATCGTATTTGGACCAATCCTCAGACGTACTTCCTGAGTACTATTTCAGTCGCCCCACAACGGTTTGAAACCGATCATCGAAAATATATCGTAGCCGTTTGCCAGTCCGTCCGCTCTTAGGCCGATTTTTTCACCGTTCCTAACACAAAGCCCCGACGGCTGATAATCACAAAGGACCACACGGTTGGTCCGCCGGGCCTCGGTTCGGTCCTCGGTCTGTGACATAAAAAGATATTCCTTTTGATAGTTGTCTTAAGGCTGAGCCCTTATCGCGACACTAAAGAGGCAGAAAAGCGCAGCTATGACAAAAGATCCTTTCATATCGTTCGCGATCATTTCGGCGATCGTAGATCGGGCTCGCGGTCCGGCCCGATCTTTCATGAAATTCGCGGCTATTCAAATTGGAAACCTATGTGATACTACGATTGATAACCCTGATCGGCAAGAAAGATCCAGGTTGCCGGCAGGCTTTATGATGTAGCAGATACAGCCGCCGCTGCATTTAAACTTTGTTCGCACTTAACTCCGCTAGTACCAATGGAAACAGGCATAATCGGAAATCGAACGGATTCACAATTTTTGATTGTTATTTCGTTCCCATGATGCTACATTTTCGACAACAAAGTTCGCCGGTTATCCCCCCAAGAACGCCCTTTTAGAAATATGAGATATATCAAAGCCTTTTTACTCGCCAACGCACTTTTCGTGTCGATCGGGATAGTACATCTCGCTGCTCAAACCCCATCGAAACCAGCAGCTACGCCGTCAAAGCCGACAGTTAAGAATTCGATCGACAAGGGCGACTTCAAGGTCGGATTCTCCCCTGTAAGCAAAGCTGAGGACCCGAAGCGGAAAGATATGCCGAAAGACGAAAAGGAATCGATGCAGGAACTTGCCGATGCCCTTAATTCGTTCATAGCGTTGCCGCGGGACATCTATTTGAATCTGGATACTTGCGGCGAAGCAAACGCCTACTACTCATCCGGATACAACGAGATCAAGATCTGTTACGAACTGCTCGAACAGGCCGAGTCTATCTACAAGACCGTTTCAAAAGACCCTAAGGTCGTCGATGACATGATCGCCGATGGGCTGGTACAAACGCTGTTTCACGAACTCGGACATTGCCTGATCGACGTTTGGGAATTACCCGCCACCGGCCGTGAAGAAGACGCGGTAGATCAGCTTTCTGTTGTTTTGATGCTTGACGGCACTCCATCGGGCGACCGCAGCGTACTGAACGCCGCGACTTGGTACAACATTCTTGCTCGCAAAGCTTCGAAAGCTGATCTTCTCTTCTGGGATGAACATTCTTTTGATAAAACGAGATTTTACGACATGCTTTGTATGGTCTATGGCAGCAGCCCCGACAAGAATTTCAAATTGGTCGGCCCTCGCGGACTGCCCGAGGGACGTGCCGGAAACTGCCCGGCTGATTTTCAGCGCATCAACCGGGCGTGGCTCAAGCTGCTCGAACCATATATTTTAAAATAAGCTTAGTTTAGGCAGCTTTGCTGTTTGCAACTAGGGTCGGGTATTTCCCTGTCCAACAAGCCGAACAAGTGGTCGCGGGTTCGAGGCCGATGCTGTCGAGCATCCCTTCGAGTGAGAGATAGCCGAGGCTGTCAGCATCGATGTAGCGACAGATCTCGGCTTCGGACATTTGCGATGCGATAAGGTCCTTACGATGCGGAGTGTCCACGCCGTAATAGCAGGAATGCGCGGTTGGCGGACATGAGATACGCATATGAACTTCGGTCGCGCCGGCGTCCCGCACCATTTCCACGATCTTTTTCGAGGTTGTCCCGCGAACGATCGAGTCATCAACTAATACGATTCGCCGCCCATTTATTAAGTCTTTGATAGGATTGAGCTTAAGCCTGACACCAAATGAACGGATCGATTGAGACGGCTCAATAAACGTCCTGCCGACATAGTGGTTTCGAATGATCGCCTGCCGGAAATTGATACCGGATTCGGCTGCAAAACCGATCGCGGCTGCAACGCCCGAGTCAGGAACTGGCACGATCAGATCGGCATCGACGGGCTGTTCGAGTGCAAGCTGACGGCCCATCTTATGACGAGATTCGTTTACGGAACGTCCAAAGATCGTCGAATCGGGCCGCGAAAAATAAACGTGTTCAAAAGTACATACCGAATGTTTCTTTTGTTCGAACGGCATCGACGAATGAAGCCCTTCCGCGTCGATCACTAGCACCTCACCCGGAGCTATCTCGCGAACGTATTCGGCATCGATCAGATCAAATGCACAGGTCTCGCTGGCAACGCACCACGCGTCTTGAAACTTGCCCAGCACCATCGGCCTGAACCCACGCGGATCACGTACCGCGATCAGGGCCTTCGTTGTTAGGAACAAGAGACAAAATGCCCCGTCTGTGTCGCTCAAAACCTCGCGGATCGCTTCTACTGTATCCGTCGCAGATGTCCGGGCGATAGCGTGAAGAATGGTCTCGGTATCAGACGTCGAGGAGAAGATCGCGCCTGCCTTTTCGAGCTCAGCGCGCTTTTCAGACGCGAAGGGCAAATTGCCATTGTGACAAACCGCGATCTTGCCGTGCTGGCAGGTAACCGAAAACGGCTGAACTTCTTTGATCGTGTTTTTGCCGGCGGTTGAATAACGCGTGTGACCGATCGCACTCGAACCGGTCAACCGCGCGAGCACTTCAGGATTCAAGACGTCAGCGACCAGTCCTATCGCCCTGTGCTGAAGCAATTCCTCGCCATCCGCCGAAACGATCCCACAGGCTTCCTGGCCCCGATGCTGAAGTGCGAATAACCCGAGCTGAGTCAGGGCAGATGCCTCCGGATGTCCGAAGATGCCAAAGATACCGCATTCTTCATTCAATTTGTCGAGAACGAGATCCATCGGGTTCTATTTTAACCTCAGAAGGCACCGAGAGCACAGAGAGTGTTTTGATTTTGCAAATATGTAAGTTCCATCTGCGGAGTTGTCGTCAATTCTCAATGAGATGCTTTCAACGAAATTACCACGCATTTAGAAGTCGGCGTGAAACTGCGTTTCGCAACGCTGCCAAGCGGAATAAGCGGGTTTGCCTCCGGAAAATAAGCGGCCGCACAGCCCCGGGGTATCTCGTATTCCACGACCGTAAAGCCTCGCACGTGCCGCTCGCCATCCTCAAAATAACTGGTTATATCGACGCTCTGACCGGCTCTGAGATCATTTGCCTTGATATCAGCCGCGTTCACAAAGATAACGTGGCGGTCGCCGTCGATACCGCGATAGCGGTCGTCGAGGCCGTAGATCGTGGTGTTAAATTGGTCGTGCGATCGTATCGTCGTCAGCAGCAAACGTCCGGCCGGCAGATCGATCTTATTCATCCCGCTTGCAGTGAAGACCGCTTTACCTGTAGCGGTCGGAAAACGGCGCTCATTCGGCGGATTTGGCATATAAAACCCGCCGGGGACACGGATGCGTTCGTTATAGTTTTCACAGCCCGGAACGACCCGCGAGATCGCGTCGCGGATCAGGTCGTAATTCGCGGCCATCGCGTCCCAATCAACCGTTGTCCGTTTCCCGAGCGTCGCATTGGCCAGATTACAAACGATCCACGTTTCACTTCTGAGATATTCGGATGCCGGCTCGAATATGCCGCGCGACATTTGAACATTGAGCATTGTGCTTTCGGTCGAGACGAACTGCTCGCCGCCGGCCTGACGGTCGATATCGGTCCGGCCCAGACAGGGCAAGATAAGCGAAGTCTTGCCCGGAGTCAAAGCAGTGCGATTGAGTTTCGTAATGACCTGCACGGTCAGATCGCAACTTCGCATTGCGGCACCCGTCGGCCATTGCTGCTATGGCTTCGACGGTGTTGAGACCATCGGCGGCAGGTGTCGTAAAGCCGAATTCGCGCTCCAGATTTTCGCGAAACTGTGGACTCATTTTTTCCCAGATGCCCATCGTCCGGTCGCCCTGCACGTTAGAGTGCCCGCGAACCGGACATAGCCCCGCACCCGGCCGGCCGATCGCGCCGCGGAGCAGATGCAGATTGACGATGTCCTGGATGGTCGCGACGGCGTCGGTGTGCTGCGTCACGCCCATCGCCCAGCAGGTTATAAATGAATCGGACGCCGCGATCATCGCTGCAGCCGAGTCGATCTGATCACGCGAAAGTCCGCTCGCTTCGACGATGTCGGCCCACGAAACAGCGTCGAGCGAGGCAATGATCTCATCGAAACCTGACGCTTTCGCCGCTATAAATTCATGATCGAATAGGGTGCCGGGCGATACACGCTCACGTTCTAGCATTATTTTCATCAGCCCCTTTAGCACCGCCATATCGCCGCCGATGCGGACTGGCAAGTGCAGATCGGCGAGCTTCGCAGGCTTGAGGCCGAGAACGCCAAACAAATTACCATGCTGCGGGTTCGGATCGACAAAGCTCGTTAACCCGACCTCCTTGAGCGGGTTGATCGCGATCATCTTTGCCCCTGCGGCCTTTGCGGCGGCGAGTGACGAGAGCATTCGAGGAGAATTCGTTCCGGGATTCTGGCCAATGACAATGACAAGATCCGTCTTTTCAAAATCCTCAAGCCGGATGGTCGCCTTCCCAAGCCCGATCGACTCGCTCAGGGCGACGCTCGTCGATTCGTGGCACATATTCGAGCAATCGGGCAGATTATTGGTACCGAATTGGCGAACGAAAAGTTGGTAGAGAAATGCCGCCTCATTCGACGTACGGCCCGAGGTGTAAAACACGGCTTCGTCCGGCGAATCGAGCGAATTGAGCTTGGCGGCGATGAGTTCGAACGCATTGTCCCACGAGATCGGTTCGTAATGACCGTTCCCCTCCCTCAAGACGAGCGGCTCTGTCAGCCGACCCTGCTGGCCGAGCCAAAAATCGGATCTTTCGGATAGATCCTTGACCGAGTGTTGGGCAAAAAACACTCTGCCGATGTGCTTCGTCGTGCCTTCGTCGGCGAGAGCCTTGGCCCCGTTCTCACAGAACTCGTTGATCGTTCGATGGTCCGGATCGGGCCAGGCACATGACTGGCAATCGATGCCGCCTTTTTGATTTAGCTTCATCAGGCCGCGGGTGCCCCGTACAACGCCCATCTTGCCGTAAACATGCTTGAGAGCATTGATCACGGCGTGAATGCCCGCCGAAGTTTCAGGCGGAGGTGCGACGGTTAAGGTTTTTCGTTCTTTTGCCATTAGACTCAACAAAACCCGGCCGCTATCGCTGACGGTTCTGACACTATTCGTTCGGCTCCGCAATAGATATTAAAACGCCCGTTTCGAACAAATCCTATCAGTGTCATACCGTATTCATTCGCAAGTTCAACCGAAAGACTTGACGGCGCACCGACTGCAGCGAGAATGGGAATCCCGGCCATCAGAGCTTTTTGCACCAGCTCAAAACTCGCACGCCCGCTGACGAGCAGGACCGAATTCTTAGCCGGAAGTTCGCCGGCGAGGAATCGTGCACCAATAACCTTGTCCAGCGCGTTGTGACGGCCGACATCCTCGCGAACGATCTGGACATCGCCATTTTCAAGGAAAAGTGCCGATGCGTGAAGTCCGCCGGTCTTTTCGAATACTTTTTGTGTTGCGAGTAATGCCGCCGGCAAACGATGGATCGTCTCGTTAGAAACGCGGATAATATCGTTCGACGAAAGCCTTGTCACACCTGTGTGCAGTGCCTCGATGGATGATTTACCGCAAACTCCGCAGCTCGAAGTCGTGTAGAAATTTCGTTTAAGTCGCTTGAGATCGACGGATACGCCCTCATTTAGTTCGACCAGGACGGTGTTGGTCCCGGATGACGTTGAACGCACCCCGCCTTGCGCACCCTCAATACCGGTCGGTTTTCCGCCCTTATTTCCACAGTGGCGGATGTCGCGGATATCTTCGCGGCGTTTCAAGATGCCTTCGGTAAACAGAAATCCGGCAGCAAGTTCGAGGTCATTGCCCGGCGTCCGCATAGTGATCGAAACCGGCCTATGCGGCATACCAAACGGCTGCAGTCTTATCTCGAGCGGCTCTTCGACGGCAAGAACGTCGTCAACATCGACGTTTTGGCCCGACGCCATGACCCGCCGAACCGCTGTTTTCGAAAAGCCAAGTGCTGATTTCACAGTTGAATTTTAGCAGACGAAGAAATTAAACGCAGAGGCCGCAGAGGCCGCCGAAAAAAAGAGTTCTCATTTCGTCGTACTCCGCATCCTCTGCCGTCTCTGCGTTAAAACCTTTCTAATCTGCGGGCAGTACCCGCCCGCGGCATTCGCCGAAGCCGATACGTCGATAGCCTTCGCGTTCGCAGTAGCCTTTCATGATGATCTCGTCGCCGTCATCGAGAAAGCGGCGGGTCTCGCCGGACGGGAGCTCTATGGGTTCGGTGCCGCGCCAGGATAGTTCTAGCATCGAGCCGCGTTCCGACTTTTCTTTGCCTGAGATCGTGCCGGTCGCGATCAGGTCGCCGGTTTGCAGATTGCAGCCATTAGACGCGTGATGTGTCAGCATCTGGCCGATCGTCCAATAGAGGTCTTTCATATTCGACCGCGAGAGCATGTGCGGTTCGATGTTTTCGTCACGCATCTTCTGCGTCTGGATAAAGACCTCGAGATTGATGTCGATGCCGCCGAACTTGGCGTTGTTGTCATCGGCGAGATAATCGAGCGGCGCGGGATCGCCCGGCTCGCGTTGGAAAGCCTTTGTTCGGAACGGTGCGAGAGCCTCCATCGTGACAACGAACGGCGAGATCGTGGTTGCAAAATTCTTAGCCAGAAACGGCCCGAGCGGCTGGTATTCCCACGACTGAATATCGCGTGCGGACCAATCATTAACTAGGCAGAGGCCAAAGATATGCTGTTCAGCCTCGGCGATCGGGATCGTCGTGCCCAACTCATTTCCGCCGCCTATAAAAAACCCGACCTCCATTTCGTAGTCGAGATTTTTGCACGGAATAAAAACGGGAGGAGCCTCTTGGTCACTCCGGTTTTGGCCACACGGGCGCTTGATATCGGTACCCGAAACCACGATCGACGAAGCACGCCCGTGATAACCAATAGGCACGTACTTGTAGTTGGGCAGCAGCGGATTGTCCGGCCGGAACATCGAACCGACATTGGTCGCGTGATAGATCGAGCAGTAGAAATCGGTGTAATCGCCTATCTCGAAAGGAAGCTCGGGGTCGATACGCCGTGTGGGCACGAGGAATTTCTTCGCGTCGCCGATCACGTCAGCCGGTGCATCGTCCCGAAGCACGTCAAATGTCGCTTTTCGAATATCACCGAGCACCTCAGGGCCATAGACGTCCGTCAAAAACGAAAGGTCACAAAGCTCCATTTCCTGAGCTATCTCATCAAAATCCGCTCCAAACAGGCCGCTGGAGATCGCGGAAAATAGATCAAATATCTGGTCACCTATTGCAATGCCGAGCCTCGGAGATTCGCTCTGCTGGCCCGGCCAGAACATGCAAAAAGGCAGATTCTGTAGCGGAAAATCCGTATCGGGAATGTTGGCCGATTGGACCCAGCTTTTTAAGGAAGGGTCATGGGTTTCGTTAATTT
This sequence comes from Pyrinomonadaceae bacterium, assembly GCA_044228165.1. Classification (GTDB taxonomy): domain Bacteria; phylum Acidobacteriota; class Blastocatellia; order Pyrinomonadales; family Pyrinomonadaceae; genus OLB17. The sequence continues at coordinate 7,673 of JBGAVK010000022.1, forward strand.
CGTAAATCATAATTCAATATTAGCGTCATCAAGGGCGCAAACCCGATCTGGCGGGAGGGATCGGCAACCGGTTCGTCGAATGAGCATGAGCCGAATGACTGGATGCCGTATTGCCTAAGGTTCTCTATCTGGAAAACGCTTAGAGAATACTCGTCACGCCACGTCACGCTCTGATCTTCGAAATGAAAGACCTCATCAAATTCCTCTTCCATCACGTCTTCGAGCAGGCTTGGACGATAGCCTTCGCGGGCAAACCCTGTCATCAAAAAGAGATTGAGAAAGCCGTGCATCGTGCCCTTGACCGAGTCAGCTTCGTAGGTAAGGGGACGGAAACAGCGTATCGGATGATGTAGCCCCGCCGTCGCTTTGAACGGCACATTTGCCGCAAGACAGGCACGCACAAAACGGATGATGTCGGCTGTCGCAGGGAACGCGTCGGGAGTCACGCCCCCGGTTCGTATTTTGGCACTCAGCCCGTTTTCGGCGAGTGTCGATATCAGATCGGGCATTTTATCATCGACCGCTATCTCAAAATACGCCGTCACTCCCTGCGGCAGCGAACGGACCGCGTTTTCGATAGTACCTCGCGAGTCGCACTTGACCTCGACCGTATCGACCACTATTCCGGGGCCGTGTGCGGCGTTAAATTCTTTGATGAGGTGCATCGCCTCGACGACAGCGTCGCCGACGACCAGGCTCACACGCCAGGAATTTCCGGCATCGCGTGAAACAAAATCCCGAGCACACTCATAGAATTCGCCGAGCCGTGCCGCAGTTACGACAAAGCGTCCGAGCATCCAACTGTAATTACTGTTGCGATAGGTCGCGTAATTGATCACCGCCTCAGGCATTGAGAGAGTTGCCGGCGGAAACAACCCTGCATAATCGATCGCCTCGCTCAATAGCATACGGATCGATCCCATTACGTCATTTGTTGCGGCAATTGATCCCATCAATAAGGATTGATGATAAGAATATTACCGGTGATTTACAACCGCCCTCTGCTTTTCAGGCGATCATTTCTCACAATGTAACGTAGATCTCAAAGCGAGAGAAACGCAGTCGAAGCAACTTGCCTTTCGAGATAATTTTGAAGTATCGTGTGTAAAACGACCAGTCGATCAGATTAAATTAATGCGCGTTTTAGGAATTGATCCCGGCAGCGAAACGCTCGGTTGGGGTGTAGTTGACGGAAGCGGGTCCAAATACGCTCTTGTCGGTTTTGGCACTGTCAGGTCAAATCCAAAGCAGGCATTCTCAAAACGTCTGCTCAACATTTACAATGGCGTTGCCGAGGTCATGGCTGAGCATTCGCCGGATGTGCTGGCGGTCGAAGATACGTTCTATGCCGTTAATGCTCAGGTAGCGTTAAAACTCGGTCAGGTTCGCGGCATCATGCTTTTGCTTGGCGAACAGCGAGGGATCGAGATCGCCGAATATGCGCCGAGGCTTGTTAAGCAGACGGTCGTCGGGTATGGAAATGCTGAAAAGCAGCAGGTCCAGGAGATGGTCAAATTACTTTTGGGAATGAAAACCGTGCCGACGCCGCACGACGCGGCTGATGCTCTGGCCATCGCGATCTGCCACTTTCATCACGCCGGACTGAAGGATAAGCTAAAACGCATCCGGCCAAGATAGTATCACGTCATCGGGGATCAAGCTATGAAACTCCCTTTTTTAACAACACTTACACTCATCACCGCCATTGTTTGCGGAACGGCCGCCGCTCAGCGGAAACCGCCACTGGCCGCAAAACCAAAGCCCGTAAGATCATCAGAGATCGGCCAATCTGCGGTGGTCGTGGACGAAACGCTCTCAATTCTTCGAAAAAATCCCAGCTTGTTCTCTGAGTCTGTCCACCGTATGCAGCGGGGACGCAAGGTTCAGATCCTCGGCGTGACCGAGGCTGACGGCGTCAAATTTTTCAAAGTAACTGTGCCGCCCAAAAATTTTGGCTGGGTTCAGGCGGACGCTGTTTTTGGCAAATTTCGGCCCGGCGACGAGGAACGGCTGGCGCAATATGTGCGTGCGATCGACGGTTTTGATCAGATCGAAGTAGCGGTACAGTTTTTTGAACTTTATCCCGAGTCGCGTTTTCGGCCATCGATATTGCTCCTTTTCGGCGACCTGCTTGAAGAGATCTCTTCGAAACTTTCCAAGGATGCGAACAGCCGCCTGAAGGCTCGAGAAATGGCAGCGACGGCCGCTCCGATGCATAGCTATTATCTCAATTTCAACTATCTCGATCGTTATCGGAAACTCGGAATTGTATTCCTTTTCAACTCTGCTGCGAAGCAATTTCACTACGACGGCGCAAGCTGGAAAGAGGTGATCACCAAATTCCCATCGTCGCCAGAAGCCGCCGAGGCAAAGAAACGACTCGAAACCTTACAATTTAAAATGGAGAAACGGTAGGCGGAACCCGCGCAATTACGCTGGCGATTCCGACAATGCGATCGCGATCTCAGCCGCGACACGAGCGTTGTTTTCGAGCAAGGCAATATTTGCGGCGAGCGTTCGTCCGCCGCTGCGCTCGGACATTTGCGAGAGTAAAAATGGCGTTATCTCTTTGCCCCTTATTCCTTTTTCGTCTGCAAGCTTTAATGCGTCGGCAAGGATCGATTCGAGCTCGCCTCGGTCGATCTCAAATTCTGCGGGAACAGGAACAGTGACTAGTAATGAGCTTTTCATGCCTAACTCGTCGCGAGCGGCAGCGATCTGCGAAACATCCATCCCCGTTTCCACGCGTTCGTCGATCGCTAATCCGCTCGCTCGCGAATAAAACGCCGGCAGTTCGTCGCATTGCCAGCCGAGAACGGTGATACCATTTGTTTCGAGCCATTCGCGAGTACGGTCCAGGTCGAGAACGATCTTTGCTCCCGAACAAACGACGGTAATCGGTGTTTGCGCAAGCTCGGGCAGGTCAGCGGAAATGTCGTCCTCGAAACCTCGGTGTACGCCCCCGATACCGCCTGTCGCAAAGACCTTGATCCCCGCCATGTGGGCGATAAATGCCGTCGTTGCTACCGTCGTTGCACAATCGAGTTTATTGGCGACGGCGATCGGCAGGTCGCGGCGTGAGATCTTTCGGATTCCCTCTCTCGTCGCAAGTTGTTCGATCTGTCCACCTCTGAGTCCGACAAAAAACTCACCACCGAAAACCGCGATCGTCGCCGGTACTGCACCAGCATTGCGAACAGCAGCTTCGCATTTAATAGCCGTCTCGACGTTTTGCGGATAAGGAAGTCCGTGGGCGATCACGGTAGATTCGAGGGCGACAACCGGCCGTTCGTGTTGTAAAGCAGCGCGAACTTCGTCGCTTAGTTTGAGATGCATATCGTTCGGAGCGGCACCGCTAGGCGGCAATTCGTCGCGAAAATGCCTGCTAATGCAGGCATTCAAAACGCTATTTGACCATGTGCCCGATGCGGCTCAGGCGGGGATGCGTTATACAGCCGAAAATGTCACCGTTCGACGCTCCGCGATCGCAAGACCAATACACGAACATCGCCCTGCCGATGATCAGCCCGCGCGGCACAAAGCCCCAATACCTGCTGTCTTCGCTATTATCACGGCTGTCGCCCATCACAAAAAAGCTGTTCTCCGGCACGACCATCGGCTTTCCGGCCACCCCGAATTCATAGCCACGGCGAGAGAGTTTCTGTCCGGCTTTGATGGCGTCCATGGTCATTGGTGAGTAATAAACGTCGTACTTTTCGTCGGGACGCCGCTCTTCGAATTCGGAAACGGTCAATGCAGACTGGTTATCGTCCGCATCGCCAAGCAGCCGGTGCTCGGGTAAAAGCTGGCCGTTAATAAAGACTTGATTGTCGCGAAACTCGACCGTTTCGCCCGGCAATCCGATGACCCGCTTAACGTAATTGATCTGATATGGAACAAGGTTTCTCGACCGGTCGTTTTCGGGTTTTACTTTATTCCCCGGGTACTTAAAGACAATGATGTCCCCCCGCTCGATCTCACGCTGCGGCAGAAAAGGCAGCGATCCGCCACCGGGCGTAAAAATGAATTTATTGACAAGCAGATAATCGCCGACGAGGATCGTGTTCTGCATCGATCCCGTCGGGACCGTGACCGCCTGCAGAATAAAGGTCATTCCAAATATCGCCATCACAAGCGTGACAACAAACGATTCGAAATATTCTCGAAGTGTCGATTTTGGCGGACCTGCGGCGGTTTGTTGGGTAGGTGTTTCTTCGTTACTCATACAACTGTCAATATCAGAATACGTTAAGCGTTCACGGTACGTTTCGACGATTCAGGCTTCTCCTGGCGTAAAATACTTAGTGCCTGTGCGGCCGCCATCATTTCGGCTGATTTTATCGAATTTCCACTGCCTTTGGCTTTTCCGTTCGCCCAAACCGCTTCCACCAAAAAGGTACGTTCGTGCGGCGGCCCCTCGGTCTTTAGGACATTATAACTCGGAGCGTTCTGTTTTCTCGATTGAAGCAACTCCTGAAGCATCGTTTTATAGTCTGTTGAGTTCCTGGGCGTCGCGTTTTTCAATTCATCAGCAAAGATGCGGCTGACGAAAAACCTAGCGGGGATATAACCACCGTCAATGAATACCGACGCGATGATCGCTTCGAGCGTATTTGCCAGAAGTGCCTGTTTCTTTCGGCCGCCCGTTTTTTCCTCGCCCCGGCCGACACGGATATGGTCACCGAGTTCCATCGCCTCTGCAATTCGAGCGAGCGTCGCTGTACTCACAAGGTGATGTTTCATCAACGTCAGGTCACCTTCACTACTTTTGGGATGAGCCGCGTAAAGCTGCTCTGCAATGACTAGCCCGAGTACCGAATCGCCAACAAATTCCATAGTCTCGTTCTCAGCCTCGCGAATTGCTTCGTCCGTTGCTCCCGGAAGATTCTCAAATGCCCATGAACGGTGAGTCACGGCACGCTCGAGCAGGCCGAGATCCTGAAATTTATGGCCGATAAGATTTTCGAGCGTTGCGAGCTTGGGTGTCATCGGGGGTAATTTTAGCAAAAAAGAAAGCCGGATGCGTAATGATACGCACCCGGCCGGCCTTTAGATACATACGATCGGCTTAAACGCCTTTTTTCTTAGCTACTGGCTTTTTAACGACAGCCTGAGGCTTTGTTACGGCCGCCGGCTTCGCCGGTGTGGTTGCCGGCTTAGCGACCGGCGTTGTCGACGGTTTAACAGTGGTGTCTGCCGGCTTTGTCGGCGTTGTTGTCGGCGTCACCGGGGTCGAGGTCGTCGAAGTGGTCGTCTTCGCCGGTTCCGGATCGCTGATCGGTGCGACAGGCGTCGTCGGATTGACGAACGGCTTTGCTACGGCAGAGGTGATCCACGAATCGACCCCATCTTTCTTTGCAAACCGAACTTGATGAGCATCCTCAACATTCTTCTTCATCTTGGCCTTATAGGCCGGAGCCTGGCCGAGAGTATAGGCTCGCGAAAATGCATCCATCGCACGTTCAGCAAGGCCATTAGACATCGCTACCTTGCCCTTGATCGAATCGACGATCACTTGCAGTTCCTCTGCCGTGATATTCGGCTTGTTCTGATAAGCTGAGCTTTGTAATGTCCTCAACAACTTTGTTCAGCTCATCGAAATAATAGGTTCCGATGAACTCGTAAGGATTCGGGTTCTTGGAAACATCCGTTCCGGCCGGCCCTTGTGTTGCTTTGTAAAAAAGAAAAGGCAACGCGGCAACCTTATTCTTCTGTCCGACCTGATAGATAGTTCCGACCGTCAGGTTCATCCAGGCGATAGCGTGATCTTTGTTGTCGTACTTAAACGGAGCGACACCAAGTCCAGGCTTGAATTCCTTTCCTGCTTCGAGATCCGCGAGCGACTGCTTTGCAAATTTCAGAGTGTCATCGCTATATTTGGCATTCTTACGATCGAGCAATTCGTCATAACCGAATGAGCCGAGCACGAGCTCCACGGCGAAATTCACTTCTGGGTATTTTGCAAGGATCTCTTTACCGGAGGAATATACATCATCATAAGCTTTAGTCTTGAGGCCGGTGTCAAACTTTGCAAGAAGATCTGCCTTCGCCTTTGCAGCGATCTGATCAGCGAGTAGCTTTTCGTTACGCGGCAATTGAATTTTCAGCCATTCGCCAAGTTCTTTGCCGGACTCGCAAGCGCCGTATTTTTCGGCAAATTGTTTACCGACTTCAAGAAATGCCTTGCGGCCGTCGATGGTCTTATCAGCATATTTAGCTCGAACACTATCCCCCATCGTCGAAATACCGTCGGCATCTGCACATGGATCCTGTGCCGAGACAGCCACAGCTCCGAGTGCAAAGATTACAGCTCCAAGCAGGGCTGCATTTGTGTATCTAAAGATCGTTTTCATTTAAGTCCTTCCTCCGGGCAGCGCCCAAAATGATATAGCTCCACGCTAGCCCTTTTTCCGGTTTCCCGTTACAGGGTTTCGCGTCAAATCAGATGTTACCCTCGTAAAAATAGTTGCTATAGTTTACACGAGAGAACGCTGCCATTAACAATATGTCGAATCAAAAGAAATCTTTTGAAAAGGTAAATAATCCCGTAATATTCTTGGCCGTGTCAAGCCGCAGACTAACGAAACCGCAACAAAAACGACGCCGCAAATCTCGCCCCGGCAAGATATTATGACATCGTTCATATCTGTTGCTCATCAGCAGGCCTTATGGCTTTGCCTTTGAACTATTGCTGACAGGTTTGCCGTCACGATCGTAAGTTATTACGACTGGGGGGAATATTGGTTTCGAATCGCCGGTGCGAGTCACCAATTTCTTTTGAGCCGGAGCCGCGTTCGGTACGACGATGACCTTGCGGCCGTCCATATCCATATCCGCCGCATTTGTGTCGGTGTCATCATCATCTTCATCGACATCCGCGGTCGTCGTCATAGATGACGCCGCCGTCACGCGCGGCTTAATGTTAAATTCCGTCTGCGCGAGGTTCCTGTTCGTCCTAATAATGTTGCCGGCGAGCGCCCTATAAACTTGTGCAGCGACGCCGGCAGCATATTTTCCGCGTTCACGTTGGCCGCGGGTAATTACAGCAACGGCGTACTTAGGCTGTTCGATCGGAGCGACGGAGGCAAAAAGCCCGACCCACGAACCTTTATCTATACACGAACCTGTCTTTCCGGCTACTCCGAGCGATTGGTCCATGTCGCGGCGGGCGGTGCCGTATTCGGCGGCTCCCATCATGCCGGGGATCATTCGGCGGACGTTCTGCTGAGGCAGATCGACGTTTGCTTTATAAAAGGTCTGGAATTTCGTCTGTTCGACCGTGTTTCGGGGAATACGCGGCAGGACACGATGGCCGCCGTTGGTGATCGCTGACGCCATGACCGCGAGCTGAATGGTCGAAACTTCAGTGTCATCACCATGCGAATAGATGCGTGCATTGCTGTTATTGAACGGAAGCCGTCCCGGCGTTTCGCCTTCCAGATTTATACCCGTCGGTTGGCCGAGGCCGAGCTTCTGGCCATATTCGACGAGCTTTTGATTGCCCATCTGAACGCCGGCACGCTGGAAATAACCGTTATCAGAAAAGGCGATCGCGTCGTCGAGATTTCGCCGCGTCGAGGTATTTCTGATCGAGCCGTCTTCTTTATTGATCACTCCTTCGTTCAGGCCGGCGGCAGCAGTTACCAGTTTGATAGTCGAACAGGGACGAATACTGCTGCGAACGGCCCAATCCTGGTTGACGATGGTCAGAACCTTGCCTGTCTGTGCTTCCATTACGACAACGGAACCTGCTCGTGAACCAAGTGCATTGATCGCGGCCTGACGAATAGCGAGGTCTTCGCCCTCTGTCTTGTCCTTCGAGATATTTGCAACGGTCTCATTCCGCAGGCCGTTCTCAAAGGCGATCTTACGGGCGATCGCTTCCCGGCGTGCCTGCTCACGGCGCCGCTGCTCGGCAATGATGGCTTGCCGGCGTTCTTCTTCCTGGCGACGGCGTTCGGCTGCAGCACGTTTTGATTCGATGGCTTTCTTAGGATCTTTTTTGTCTTTTGCGGTCAGCTTTTCGCGTTTATCCTCTTTTTTTGTGGTTTTCGCGGTCGCTTTCCCTTTGTCCCGATCTTTTTTGACATCCCGAGCCTGCTTTTCGTTCTTCTTAGGAGCAGCCTTTGCGGCAACGGCTTTTTTCGCCGGTGCATTTTTAGCGGCCGCGGCCTTTTTTGACTGGGCATTAACGCCAGTAGTCAATATCAGGCCAAGAACGAATAAAGCCAGCACCATGCCGACAAAAGAATTTTTCGGGAACATAAATTTCATGCTTTACCTCAGATCCTAGTATTTTGGGTTTGATTGATGGGGAAAGCCGGATCGCTCCGACCTATAAAATAATAGCCGATATCGGCGTTTGCGCTCAAACTAACGATGAATATAACATTCAAGCGGCGGTGAGGCAAGCATTATTATAAGCATCTCTTTTGGGACCTATGACGATCTTTAATACATTCCGCGGCCGGCTCCTGCTGATACTCGTCTTCTTGCTTGTCACAACGCTGGGCTTCCAATATTACCTGAATCTGCTTACGCAGCAGGAAAACAACGATCTACGCGATGCGCAGGCGCAGGCGCTGGTTGCGGGCATCACCCTCGGATTTACAAGTATCCCGCTAAAGGATCTTCGTGTACAGGACCTCGTAGATGAGAAAGATCAGACCTATTTTGACGCCGCCACTAAAGAACGCATCAAGGACATCATCATTATCGACAACAACTGGCAGGTCACGGACAGCCTGACACCCGGTTTCCTGCCCACCACGGATGACGATAATAATATCGTTTACAAAAAACTCGCAGACCTGTCCGGCTTGCCGCCGCTGATGGAAGGTTCTCGTCTCGGGGGCGATCTCAAAAATTTTCCAAATCGGAGTTCCGCCGACAGCAAACTCCAATCGGACGAGGCTCACGCGATACCGATCGAGACCAGCAAAGGACGTTGGTACGTGATGGTGCTGCTAAAAAACGACCGCCGCGATGCCGCCTGGCGGGCCGCACAACCGCTTATCTATACGCTAGGAGTTTTGTTGATCTCGTCGCTGATCACATTTTTGCTCGTATGGCGTTTCACGCGGCCGATCGCAAATCTGTCGAACGCCGCTCGTGAGGTTGCCGAGGGTAATCTGCGGGTCCGCGTCCCTGACGCCAACCGCCGCGACGAAATGGGCAGGCTCGCACAGAATTTCAACGAAATGGCGGCCGAGCTTGAAAAGAAACACGACCTCGAAGCCCAGCTCCAGCAAGCCGAAAAAAGCGCCGTCGTCGGGCGGCTCGGATCGGCGATCGCCCACGAGATACGCAATCCGCTCAATTACATCAACCTGACGCTCGACCACCTTCGTTCGAAGTATTCGCCTGATGAGCCCGGCCGTAAAGAAAAATTTGAAAAGCTGACGTCGCAGCTCAAAAATGAGGTCGCCCGCATCAATCAGCAGATCTCGGATTTTCTTAACTACTCGCGTCCGGCCAAAGCGGACCTAAAACCGGTCGATGCGAGAAAGGTCATCGAAGACAGCCTCCGCATCGCCGAGGCCGAGGCCGCCGAAAAGAACGTCACCATAGGCATCGTCGAGCATGAGAACGTGCCTCAGATCATGGGTGATCCCGAGTTTTTGCGTTCCGTTTTTAACAATCTCTTTATAAATGCGCTGCAAGCAATGGAATCAGGCGGCGGACATCTCGGCATAAAGATCACACCAGACGAAGGCGGTAGGTTCGTCAATTTTGAGATCTCTGATACGGGAACAGGCATCTCCGACGAAAACCTTTCTAATATCTTTGAGCCGTATTTTTCGACCAAAGAAACCGGCACCGGCCTTGGCCTAGCGATCGTGCAGAAGATCGTTGATATTCATAACGGAACGATCGAAGTTAAGTCGGTCGAGGGCGAAGGGACGAAATTTACGGTAAGATTACCGAAAGCAGAAGATTAGCCACAGAGTACACCGAGTTCACTGAGGAAAGGAATTAACCTCATCTTCCTCTATGTTCTCTGTGGCAAGATATTTTTATGGCACGAAAATCAATTCTCGTCGTCGATGACGAGAAGAATCAAAGAGAAATACTTGAAACTATCCTTTCGGGCGAAGGTTACGACGTGACCACCGCGAGTTCGGGTGAGGCGGCGATGAAGTTTGTCGCCGATCGGCATTTTGACCTCGTTCTAACCGATCTCAAAATGACCGGCATGAGCGGACTCGACCTGCTCAAGGAACTGACCGATTTTGACAAATCGATCATCGTCATCCTGCTCACGGCTCATGGTTCGGTCGATTCGGCAGTTGATGCGATGCGGCTCGGAGCTTTTGAGTACCTGCAAAAACCGTACGACAGCGAGAACCTGCTCGAAACGGTCTCGCGGGCTCTGAAAAAGCTCACAACTCTCGACGCCGAGATCATTTCCGTCTCGCCCGAGATGGACAAGGTCAAAAAGCTGATCCTAAAGATCGCCAAATCAAATTCAACAGTACTGATCCGCGGCGAGAGCGGCACCGGCAAAGAGATGATCGCGCGTTCTATACCTACGAACAGCTTGCGTTCGAGTGAGGTCTTTCAGGCGGTCAACTGCGCCGCTATTAACGAGAATCTGCTCGAGTCCGAATTGTTCGGTCACGAAAAAGGGTCGTTTACGGGTGCGGTGGCCGACAAAAAGGGGTTGTTTGAGATCGCACACAACGGGACACTCTTTTTAGATGAGATCGGCGAACTGGACATTTCTCTGCAGGCAAAGATCCTCAGGGCTCTCCAGGAAAAGCAGATCCGCCGCGTCGGCGGCATCCGCGACATCGACGTCGATGTACGAGTCGTCGCTGCGACAAATCGCGACCTCCTCCACATGGTCGAGGAAAAACGCTTTCGCGAGGACCTTTATTACCGTTTAAATGTGCTCTCGATCGAGCTCCCGGCGCTTCGCGAACGCCGCACGGACATCCCGGTCCTAATTGACTACTTTGTAAAAAAACACACTCGCGGGACGAACCGAAAGATCACGATCAACACCGCGGCTCGCCGTGTGCTCGAAGATTATGCCTACCCCGGCAACGTTCGCCAACTCGAATCAGCTCTCGAGCGTGCGATCCTGCTCTGCGAAAACGACACCGTCACTGTCGAAGACCTGCCGCCGGAAACGACGGGTACAAACTCTGCAGGAAGCAGCAGTTCTGGTGACCTATTCAAACTCCCTGCCGAAGGCGTCAATTTCGAAGAGGTCGAACGCAGCCTGATAATGCAGGCGATGGCCCGCACCGACAACAACATCACCAAATCGGCCAAGCTGCTCGGCCTGACATTTAGGACGCTACAATATAGACTCGAGAAATTTGGATATAAGAAAGATGGCGACGGAACAGAAGAAAGCGAAGAATCGTAATCGACTCAGGAGGTGCTGAAATGGAATGGTTTTCCACTCTTTCGCTTGCATTGGGCTCGGCATGGACTTCCGGGATCAATCTTTACGCAACGGTCACGGTTCTTGGCCTGCTGCAGAAATTTGCCCTCGACAAACCGCTGCCGGGCGGGCTCGATGCGCTAAATAACTGGTGGATCATCGGCGTTGCCGGCGGGCTCTACGCGGTCGAATTTTTTGCTGACAAAATACCGTATGTTGACAGCGTCTGGGATGTGGTTCATACATTTATCCGCGTTCCGGCCGGTGCGGTCGTGGCATACGCAGCGACCAATCAGCTCGACCCCAGCATAACGATACCGGCAACACTTGTCGGCGGCAGCCTGGCATTCGCCTCGCACGGCACAAAGGCCGCGGCCCGCATCGGCGCAAACTTTTCGCCTGAGCCTGTTTCGAACTGGGTCTTGTCCTTGATCGAGGATGGTATCGCCATCGTCGGCGCCATGCTCGCCGTATTTGCACCATTCATCATCGCGGGCGTCCTGTTTGTATTTGTGATCTTGTTTCTTTGGTTCTTCCCAAAGGTCTATCGGGCGATTAGACGGCTGTTTAAAGCGGTCGGTGCATTCTTCCGCGGCGAGAGCTTTGCAGACGTCGCACGCAAGGCAGGCTAGCGACATGATCAGAACCTTTCAAATCATTGCGGTACTTCTTGCCGCGATCGCCGCTTATTTTTTATGGTCCGGGAATAAAGATGGAGTCTTTGTTTCCGTTGTCCTGGCGGCGTGCAGTTTCTTTTTGTCAATCAGATTTCAGGCTAAGGCGAGATTGGACGAGCGGAAGCCGGCCTCTACCGAAGAAGTTGATATTTTGCACAAATGACCGATGGGCAAGTAAGATACTAGCGTGAATAAGATCAAGGAATTACTGCAAAACAATCGGGAATGGTCAAAACAGATAACTGAAAGCGACCCTCGTTTTTTCCCGGACCTCGCAGGCCAGCAATCGCCTAAATTTCTCTGGATCGGATGTTCGGACAGCCGGGTGTCGGCAAATATGATAGTCGGCCTCAAACCGGGTGAGATCTTTGTTCATCGAAATGTAGCTAATCTGGTCGTTCACACTGATATGAACTGCCTTTCGGTCATCCAGTTCGCACTCGAGGTTCTGAAGGTCGAGCACATCATCGTCTGCGGACATTACGGCTGCGGCGGGGTTCAAGCGGCGATGGAACCGGTCAGGCATGGCCTGATCGACAACTGGCTCAGAAATATTCAGGACACGGCGAATCTGCATTCACACCTTCTCGACGCTATCGATGACCCGACAGAGAAACTCGACCGCCTTTGCCAATTAAATGTCGCGGAGCAGGTGCAAAACGTCGGCGAAACGACCATCGTACAGGACGCCTGGAGCCGCGGCCAGTCCCTCGAGATCCACGGTTGGATCTATGGCCTCAAAGACGGCTTGGTTCGCGACCTAGAGATCTCGATCAGCGACGAAACTTCACTTCGCGGACTTCGCAAGGCATTTCTATTCAGCGACAAACGCCAGAGTGCATAAAGCGCATCAAAACAGCCAACTTATGTTTTCAACCAAAAGCTTAGCAAGCATTTCGGCATTATTATTCTTGTTTCTTATCTTTTCCGGTTCGGCTGACGCTCAAATGTCGCGAAAGCCAACGCCGACCCGTGAACCGAAAGGGGCGATGGACAAGAAGCCTGATTCGAACAAAAATTCGCTGCCGAAGATCACTTCGCAGGCTGATTTTGACTCGATCCGCCGTGTCTATCATGCCGGAACGCCGTACGCGATGCCGCACACCATGTTCGTGATAGACCGGAGAGCGGGCAACAAGATCTATTATTTAAATTCCCAGAAATATCGCTTTCACAAAGACTTTTTGCTCGCGACCTATATGATCCCTCGCGGGGCGGATGTCTTTAAGCCCGTCTATGTCGATCTCGACAGACGATTTATCGTAGGGACTATCGCTTGGCAAAAGACGGTCGAGAAATTCACATGGGAACTTTGGGAAGGCGATCTGGCAACAGCCGATATGATCCGTTCGGCGAACGAGACGATCAATAACTCGTTCTTTCAAAAGGTATACTATAAGCCAAATTCGATCAGGCAGGAAGACGTTTCGGCAACCATCGCCATTGCACGTGTTTTGCAGGACGAACTCAACCGAAATCAGGCATATCTTGCTTTGAACACCGGCACGGCGGTCGGGCGGCTGCATATTATTGATAAGCTCGATGACAACGTCGAGATCGGTGATAACGAGATTATTGTGCTCAAAGAACTACCCCTAAATCTCCCGCCGGTTCGGGGCATTATCGTAGCAAAGCCGTCGTCGCCGCTTTCGCATATAAATATTCTTGCAAAGGGCTGGAATATACCAAATGTTTATATCAAGGACGCCGATAGGCTTTTTCGCGAATACGACACGTTTGTCTTCAAACTTGAGGCCAATCTGACGGATTATCGGCTCGACCGAGCCTCGCAGGACGATATTAAGACCTCGTTTGTTTCACCGGACCAGCAGATACCGCCTGCAGATCTAAAGACCACAAAACTCGCCGGTCTGAAAGAACTAAGAAAGAAGAACAGTATTTCCTACGGCTCAAAAGCAGCAAATCTCGGCGAGATGCTCAATTCGAAAATAGGCGGCATTTCGGTTCCTGACGGGTTTTCAGTTCCCTATTACTGGTACGACAAGTTCATGCGCGACAACGGGTTTGATAAAGTCATCGAAGATCTGATGGACCAGAACGATTTTGTGCATAACCCGCGCGTGCGCCGTCAAAAACTGGAAGACTTCAGGCGTTCAATACAGAATGGCAAATTTGACGACCAGCTTCGCAAGGAAATTGTCGACCGTTGGAAGACCCAGCTTGGCGGCAAGCCGGTTTTTGTCCGAAGTTCGTCAAACAGCGAGGACCTGCCGAATTTCAGCGGAGCCGGGCTCTATTCGAGCGTTCCGAATGTGATCGCCGAGGACAAATTGGTCGAGGCGGTGAAAAAGGTCTGGTCGTCACTTTGGAATTTTCAAGGCTATGAGGCACGGGTTCGAAATTATGTAAGCCAATCGGATGTCTATATGTCAGCTTTCGTCCAAATCGGGGTTGATATGGAAAAGGGCGGTGTGATGATCACCAAAGACCCATTTGACGAGCGAAATAAGAATGCCGTCTATATCAGCGCGGTCTGCGGGCACAATTCTAAGGTCGTTGATAATATCGGTATCCCGGAACAAGTGCTTTACAATCCAAAATCGAATTCTGTGATAGTAATGACATTGTCCCAACAGGAGAACGCCCTTGCGTTCGACGCTTCAGGCGATCTAAAAGAAACTGTTGATAAATGTGCGGGAGCAAAGAAACGTGTTCTTACCGACGCGCAGGTCCGTGACCTTGCAAAGGCGGCGATCGCCATTCGGCGGGCTTTCGGCGGCAAGGTTGAACAAGACATCGAGTGGGGTATACTGAACGGAAAGATCTATGTGGTCCAGTCACGCCCCTTTATCGACAAGAAATAAGAATAAAATGAAATACTCAATCATATTTGCACTCGCAGTGTTTACCTTTGCCTGTTCAAACGCGGCAACTCCGGTCGCCCAGAATACGAAGCCGGCTATATCTTCGGCAAACGACCGGTCGCAAACCGCGATAGCTCACGGGCCGTCAGAACAGCAGCCGAATTCGTCCGCACCTGCGACAGGAACAAAGTCTAAATGGACTCAGGGCGGCGACCCGATCGATACCGCCGAACTCGACGCCGCCGTTGCAACTGCTGAAAAGGCCGCAAATGCTAAGCCGAATGATGCTGCCGCGAAAAAAGCACTTTCAGCCGCGTTCCTCAAGCGGGCAATGGCATTGACCGATGCCCGGCAGTACGCTTCCGCACTTGGCGATTACCGCAAGGCGTTAAAGAATGACCCGGCAAATGCTGAGGCAAAGGAGTGGATCGAACGTATTATCTCTATCTACGATTCCATTGGCCGCGAATCGCCAAAGGAAGGCGAAGAGCCCGCTCCGCTTCCATTTACAAAAAAATAGGAAACTTAGATGAAAACAGCACTTCGATCCTTGATCATCGCCGTGGTGATCATGACATTTTCGGCGATCGCATTTGGCCAGTCCCAGCGCATCAAGTTTGCCCGTGGTGCCACGAGTGCCGTCGTCACAGGCAATTTGAGCGGGTACAAAAGCAAGCGAACCTTTGTAATAAAGGTGCGTGCCGGACAAAAGCTCACCACCGCCCAAGTCGGCAGCAATGCGATCACGGTAGATATAAAGCCGCCCGCGGGTTCCACTTGGGAGCCTGATATGGCAGCTGATTGCCATAACCGCCACGAGGTCGAACCGACTGACGCCGGCGACTATATCCTTACCGTCACCGAGTGTCAAAAGGCTGACCCCTGGCGCGGCAAATTTCGGCTTCGCGTGACCGTCCGCTAGACAAAACACGCCTCGCCTTACTACACTACTTCTTTTGCGTTTAACCGCATTTTTTGACGCAATGGAGATAAGTTAGGTTTTTATGGCACTTTCAGCAAACGATATTAGAAAGGGAATGGTAATAGTTCACGAAGGGGCACCGGTCCGCGTGATGGAATTTCACCACCACACTCCGGGCAACCTGCGTGCGATGGTTCAGGCTCGGCTTCGCAATCTGCTAACAGGAAACTCGTTCGAATATCGCTTTCGGTCTAATGACACGCTCGAACGCGTAACGCTCGACCAGCAAAAAATGGAATATTTGTATTCCGACGGATCTCATCATCATTTTATGAACAATGAGAACTATGAGCAGGTCGCGCTTACCGACGACGAATTGGGCGACGCGGCTCAATGGCTCATGGCGGGACTCACGATCGAAGTCGAGTTCTATAACGGCACACCGATCGGCGTGACTCTGCCGGTGTCGATGGAACTCATCGTTCAGGATTGCGAACCGGTTCTGAAAGGAGCGACCGCGTCTAATTCGAACAAACCGGCGACACTCGAGAACGGTGTGACGATCTCCGTCCCGCCTTTCATCGTACCCGGCGAAAAGATCCGCGTGAATCCGGCCGAGGCTCGTTATATGGAACGCGTCAAATAGCCGGCTGCCCCGAATAGTAAGAAAAGCCCGTAATGTCCCGGTGGTTTAGGTTAGACTGCTTTTAGGACTTTACGGGCTTTTTACACTTTCTTTAGAGCGTAGATGTATTTCTTTTACAGCCTTTTGTACACGTTAGGATTTATCGTGCTTTTGCCGCGATTTATTTTCGATGCGCTCTTTAAAGGTAAATACGCGGCTGGTTTTAAGCAACGGCTTGGTTTCGTTCCGGAATTCGATGCTCCTGGTAAACGCGTCATCTGGCTACACTGCGTTTCGGTCGGCGAGGCGAACGCGGCGAGGCCGCTCGCCCAAAAGATAAAAGAGGACTATCCCAATTGCCGGCTTGTGATCTCAACCACGACCCGTACCGGCCAAAAGCACGCCAAAGATATTTTCTCAGATGTAGCTGACCTTATTTTCTATTTTCCCTTCGATTGGCGATCGACGGTCCGCCGTACAATGCGTCGTATCAAGCCGACTTCCATCTTATTGATGGAAACCGAGATATGGTTCAATTTCATCCGTGAGGCGAGTCATCGTAAAGCGCGGCTCGCGATAGTAAATGGCCGGCTTTCTGAACGCTCGTACAAAAGATATGGCTATGCGAAACGGTTCGTCCGCCGCATACTGGGCAAACTCGACTATGCTCTGATGCAGGACAAAGCCGATGCAACGCGTCTAATGTCGCTCGGCCTCAGGGCGAGCAAGGTCAAGCTCACCGGTAATTTGAAGTTCGACCACAATGTCGAAGAGCACGAGACGGCCCTGACCGCAGAGTTACGGGAACGATTTGCGATATCACCCGATGCACCTTTGATCATCGCCGCCAGCACTCATCCGCGTGAAGAGGAATGGTTACTGGAAGCCTTTAAGGAAGTATGGAAATCATCGGCCAAGGCATTGCCGCGGCTTCTAATAGCTCCTCGTCACCCGGAACGATTTGACGAGGTCAAAGAACATTTGAAGGGCACTGGATTCACTTGGGTTCGACGTTCAGAGTCAGCATCCGCCCGGGACAAGACAGCCGAGATCATACTTCTCGATAGTATCGGGGAGTTGCGTGCTGTGTATCCGCTGGCAGAGATCGTCTTTGTCGGCGGCAGCCTCATACCGCATGGTGGCCAGAGCATTTTTGAACCCGCGGCATGCGGGCGTGCGATCGTTACAGGGCCGAACACTGCAAATTTCGAAGCCGCGGTCACCGAATTTCTCGATAGGGACGCCCTTATTCAATTGCCAAAAACGGCCGAGAAAAACATTCCGGCTCAGCTCGTGAATATCTTTAACGACCTTTTGACTGACGGGGAACGGCGGCAGAAACTTGGGCAGCATGCAATTGCGGTCATGAACAATAACCGCGGCTCTGTCGATAAGACCCTCGAATATCTCGCCCCGCTTCTAGGCCGGCGGCCAAGCAAATGATCTTCGTATTTTATTTTTTGGCGGCGATCCTCGTTCTGTTGAGTTTCAAGTCGTTTCGCGGCGGGATCGAATATCTACGGTTTTTTCAAAACGAACTCTCAAAACCGAACTCTGATTTCACGCCATTTGCAACTGTCATTGCTCCTTGCCGCGGGCTCGACGACGGCCTCCAAGAAAACCTTCTCGCACTGACCGTACAGAACTTCCCCGCCTACGAAATTATTTTTGTCGTCGATGACAAAGATGACCCGGCTGTAGAAGTGATAAAAGAGTTCACGGCCGGAAGCAGCGAAGGTCGGGAGTCACTGACTTGCCGGTTGGTGATCGCTCAAAAGGCTTCAAATGCCGGTCAGAAGGTCGAAAACCTGCGCGAGGCAGTTCTTCATGCAAACGAGCGAAGTGAGGTATTCGTTTTCGTTGATTCCGATGCCCGGCCGTCTGCAAATTGGCTTCGAAGAATTGTTGCACCACTCGAAAACACAGATGTCGGAGCAACGACGGGATATCGCTGGTTCATTTCCGCACACCCAACGTTCGCGTCAGAATTGCGCAGCGCATGGAACGCGTCGATCGCGTCCGCACTAGGACCAAATCTTAGTTCGAATTTCTGCTGGGGCGGTTCGATGGCGATCCGCCGCGATGTTTTTGACCGCATCGAAATGGGTGAAAAATGGAAGGGCACGCTTTCTGACGATTTTGCGGTCACCAGATCAATGAAAAAGGCGGGCCTGCCGATCGTCTTTGTTCCGCAGGCGTTGACGGCTTCGGTCGAGGATTGCACAGTTGCCGAGATGCTTGAATTCACGACCCGTCAGATGAAGATCACTCGCGTTTATGCATCCGATCTCTGGCTGTTGTCGTTCGTTGGATCCGGCTTATTCAATCTGGTACTTGTCGTAGCGTTCCTGACCGCGACATTGAGCCGAAAGAACGATCTCGCGGTCTTTGTATCCGCTATTACAATTGCAGCGGTCTCGATTTTTAGCGCCGGAAAAGCATGGCTCCGTTTGAAAGCGGTCAAACTTGCCCTGCCCGAATACAAAAAAGAGTTAAAGAGCCAAACGTGGCCGCAGATCACTTTATGGCTCCTCACGCCCGCACTTTTCTTTGTTAATTCGGTGTCGGCGTTGTTTTCGCGGAAAATGACGTGGCGTGGCATTCGCTACGAATTGAAATCGCCGTCCGAAACTGTCATCATTGCGGATTAGCATTGATGCCGTAACGATGGACGAAGAACAGTTCACAAAAGACAAAAAGGCTTCCGATTTCGGGCTCTGGCCGGGCGAAAGGCCAAAGTCAGAAGGTTCGATCGAAGACCTGCTCGAAGTCCCCCGCTTCCCGAGTTCCTTGACTTCCGATCCTGAAAGTGACGATGCGGGCCCGGCGGAATCTCCGCTCGAGCATCCGCGATTTGATCCGCAGGCTGAGTTCCCTTTCGAACGAGCCATGTCAGAAGGCTCACGATCATCGGTTTTTGAGCCCCACCCGATCGACCGTTCGATGGAATCGCCCCTTGAATACCCGCGATACGAGGACCCGGCGCCCGTCGACCCCGGACCTGAAACAAGAAGTGTGGAACCGGTGGCCGAATATTCGGAACCTGAAGTTGATTATTCGGAACCCGCAGGGCCATTTGCTACAAATTTCGAAGACCCTTTTGATATGCCGTTCGTTCCGGTCGAATACGTTCCTGAGTCTAGAGATGAGACCGTTCGCAATACTGGCCTGGCTTGGTCAGCGGGGATCGCTTTTTTCAGTTCGGTCGCCTTTTGCCTGTTTTTGGGCTGGATCGGCGACCTCCTGCTTGGAACCAAGCCCTGGGGACTAGTCGGCGGTATCATACTCGGATCGGTCATCGGGTTTATTCAGTTTTTCAGGATCTCGTCGCAGATATTCGGCGATAAGAAAATTAAAAGTGGTCCGCGGTCGCTAATGGACCAGAGCGATGACGAAGATCACACTCGTATGTTTTGAGTTTTCCCTGTTTTCGCAGTAAAATGTAGGTTTGGCAATGGATAAGGATCTCGATCCTTTGACAACTATTGAGGTCGAAGCGGCGATATCGCACCGCGGTATCTTGTTGGCGATGGCAGCACTGGTCATCGTTCTAACGGTGGCAGGAACTGTCATTGGCGGGCTCTCGTTCGGCGTCGGGGTGGTGATCGGCGGAATTTTGTCGTTCATCAACTATTTCTGGCTCGACCGCTCGACCAAAGCAATTTTTGCTGAAACGGCGGTAGCGTCAACCGGCCTGCTGGCAGCCAAATACATTTTGCGTTACGTCGCGATCGGAGCCGTTTTGCTTCTGATCTATATGACGAACGCGGTTCCGGTCGCCGCAGTAATAATGGGACTGGCAGCGTTTGCCTTTGCAGTTGTTTTGCAGGGATTGAAAAATATTTTTTCGAGTACTTTATAGAAGGATCTTAAGATGCTCTTATTTTCAGAAGGCGGCGGACATCATCAGCCGCTAATCGTCGAGTTTGTAAATCATTATTTGGGTGAGCCGCTTTATCATTTTCAAATGGCATACACCCGCCCATTGTGGGTCAAGTTCTTTGCAAATTTCGGAACCACGCCCGAGAAAGTGTTTGGTTCGGAATATACGCCGGAAACCGCCATCCCGTGGTACACGATAATGTTTGTCATCGCGTGTATCTTGACGATGGTGGTCATCAGTTTGCTCAAAGGCAAACTTTCGGATGAGGACCCTATGCCCGGACAGCTTACCCTCGAGGCCGGCTATCTGGCGATCAAAGACATGATCGGATCGATCATCGGCGAACACGGCTCGCGTCATTTCCCTGTGGTCGCGACGTTTGGCGTCCTGATACTCGTCTCGAATCTGATGGGCCAATTCCCCCTCTTTATGTCGCCCACCGCGTCGGTGAATGTGACCTATGCACTCGGCATCTCGTCGTTTGTTTATTACAACTACGTCGGTATTTCTGAGAACGGACTCTTTGGGCATATCAAACACTTCGCCGGGCCGAAACTGCCGGCTTTGATGATACCGATCACGATCTTGATATTTTTCATCGAGATCATTTCGAACTCGATCAGGCCGTTCACGCTCGGTGTTCGATTGTTCGCGAATATGTTCTCAGATGAGCAGGTGTTCGTGCAGATCACAAATCTCGCACCGCCGTTCACGCATTTCATCGTGCCGCTCGTGCTAACGCTGCTCGGTGTTTTTGTTGCGTTCGTTCAGGCATTTGTATTCACGCTGCTCTCGATGATCTACATCGGAGAAGTATCACACGCACCGCATGACCATGATGAACATCACGAAGATGAAGCTCACGCTGAACCGGTGCATGCGTAAGAGTTTAGAGTCGCCGCTTCAGCGGCTTCTCTTTCGTTGAAGACTGACGATTTACGTCGATTTGAAAACTTGCGTTTTATAGCAACTATGCCCGCACGCAGGAGACGCGGACTCTTTGGGAGTATAAAATCCGCGGCATACCGGAAGTGAGGCGAAATAATACCGGCGAGTCATCGCCAGCAAGTTGGCAAAACGATGCAGCATAAGTCTTCTTAATAAAAACTAGGAGATAAAAATGAAAAACTTGAAATTTGTATTTTTTGCTTTGATGGCGATCGCACTTTTGGCAGTCGCTTCATTTGCTCAGGGCAGCGGAGCAGCTGCCTACAACGAATCGTATGTCGGTGCTGCTAAGGCGATCGGCGGCGGTATCGGTTTTGGTTTGGCTGCCGGTTTGGCAGGCATCGGCCAGGGCCTCGTCGGTTCGCGTGCTGCCGAAGGTGCTGCCCGCAACCCGGGAGCAGCAGGCACGGTCCAGACGCTCATGATCATCGCCCTCGCACTTATCGAGTCATTGGTGCTCTTTGCTCTGCTTATCGTATTCGTTAAGCTTTAATCGAAAGCATGTCAGAACCGGGAGCGATAGCGACTGGGTTCCCGCGGCTCGCCTGCTGGGAAACTCGGCCACTGCCGCTCCCGGTTTCGACTTTAGTTGCAACTTGGATCAGTAATTTACGTTCTAATAGATAATGATCGAAGACGTTTTAGGGAAACTGGTCGCGGACAAATACCGCATAGAATCACTGATCCGCGAAAGCGAATCGGGTGACCTTTTTGCGGGCCGTCACGAGGTACTCGAAAAACGCGTGACGGTCAAAGTGCTTTCACGAGCGCTCGCGATCGACGCCCGCTGGGTCAAACTATTTGTTGACGAGGCTCGCGCCGCGTCGTCTATCTCGCACCCGAACGTACTAAACATTACCGACTTTGGAACCGATGCTCGCGGCACATCCTATTCCGTTTTTGAGCCTGTCGATGGCACAACGCTTGCCGGCATCACCTCAAACGAAGAGGCTCTCGAACCGAAACGAGCTCTCGAGATCGCCCGACAAATTGCAGCTTCCGTTTCCGCTGCGCACGAGAAACAACAAATTCACGGACGTCTCGAACCAAACAATATCTTTTTGAACGAAGGCGACAACGTCAAAGTTTACGGCTTTGGCAGCGACCCCATGAAGGTTGCCCGCGATGCAGATCCGCGTTATCTCGCACCTGAACAATGCGGTGCCTTTCCGGCGGCGGACGAGCGTTCTGACGTATATTCTCTTGGGGTTCTGCTCTACAAAATGCTCAGCGGGGTCGTGCCGTACGATGCCGCGACGCCGGCGGAAATCCTTGAAAAGCAAAACACCGAACCACCGGCGCCGCTTTCCGCGTTTCAGCCTGATCTGCACCCCGAGATCGAACCGATAATTTTGACGGCCATCGCCGCCGACCCCGAACGCCGCTATCAGACGATGGAGGCTTTCGCGGAGGACCTCGACACACTTGCCGGACGGCTCGGTGTGCCCGTGAAAACCGCTGCTGCCGCAGCCGGCGGTGCCCCGAAACGCAACATCTGGCAGACCGCGTTTATCGTCCTCGCCGGGATCGGCGTGCTTGCGGCGGCATTTATTTACGCAACATCGGTACGAAAGTCCGATCCAACGGCCAATTTGCAGTCCGACGCGGCCAGCCTCCCGGTCCAGCCGATCGGCCCGGCTTCCGGTTCGTACGAAGACAGCCTGGCCCGTCAACGTCCGCTAACCCCCGACGAACTTTCTATGGCGGCCGCCGCAAACACTGCCGTACCGCTCGATATGGTCCCCGGCGGTGATGGTTATAACGCCTGGGCCAATGGCGGCTCACCACCGATCGGCGCTCCGCCGCCATCAAACCAAAGCCCGGCTATCCCGCCCCTAGGCTACGTGCCGCCGCCTGGCCAAACCGTCACGATTCCTGAGCAAACAGAGACTACGACCGTCGGCGTGATGTATGACGCTGAAAATAATCGTTGCTTTCAAGGCACAACATTAGTCCGTTGCCCGTGGCTCGGACCTATGAACCAAAGACGTCGGGTTCCCCGGCAGTTAAACCGAACGCCAATGCTAATGCCGTTGTAAAACCAACACCCGCAACCTCGCCGACCCCAAAAACAATGGCGACGCCCCCACAGAAGCCCCCGGCGACCGCTCAGCCTGACAAAACCAAGCCAAATCTAACCCCGACTCAGAAAGGAAAGAAGCCCGGCGAAGATTAATTATCCTAGGCTTAAATCAAAGTTGTCGATTGGCTGAATTCGTGGTATTTTCGCTTCGATATATTCATTTCTTTTACTTCGCGTTTTCGAATCAGGATGTTCCGTGCAGGCGACCAAATCGGCCCTTATTCTCTCCTTCAGAAGATCGGACGAGGGGCGTTCGGTGAGGTGTGGCTTGCCGAAGAGAAGACCGCCATTTCGTCCCACCGCGTCGCACTAAAACTACCAAACGATGAAGATGTTGATATCGAGGCCGTCCGCCAGGAAGCTCTGGTTTGGGAACAAGTTAAAGGTCATCCCAACATTCTGCCGATCATAAAAGCGGATGTTGTTGACGGACAGAATCTACATCGCAAGTGAATACGCCCCTGACGGTTCGCTCAGCAAATGGCTAAAATTCAACGGCGGAAAAGCACCAAATACTGAAGTAGCCCTCCAAATGACCCGAGGTATTTTGTCCGGTCTAAGCCACTTGCATTCGAAGGGCATAATTCATCGCGACCTAAAACCTGAGAATATTCTGCTTCAAGCAGAAACACCCAGAATCGCTGATTTTGGTATCGCACGGCTTATTCAGTCAACTTCACACAGCACAAACGCCGTGGGCACCCCGTCATTTATGGCGCCGGAATGCTTTTACGGAACCCGTTCGGAACAAACGGACATATGGGCGGCCGGCGTCATCTTTCATTTGCTGCTTACAGGCAAACAGCCATTCCCGCAGCCGGATCAGATCTCTGTGATGAACGCTATAATAAATGCTCTCCCCGAGATCGATCCCTCGATCCCGCTGAACTATCAGCTGATCATTCAGACTGCTCTTATGAAAGAGCCGCATATGCGGTATCAGTCCGTCAGTGATTTGCTCAACGATCTACAAGAAAATGGAAGTTCGTCGAAATTGGGGTTTTCCAGCTTTTCAGTCACAACAGCGCCGGACGCTGAAACAGAAACCGAAACGCAAGTAATACAAAAGCCTTCAAGAAAGAATGGGGGTCTTGGCGTAATAAAGAGGCTCGACCCATGGCTGATTCGCTTGGCCGCGTTAGGACTTTTGCTTCTTGGGTTTGGCATGATTTCCGTCTTTTTGGGATTTAGAAAAGGGGGTGGCGGTGAAATCTTAAAAACTGATAGTAACCAGAATACGAATCAAAATTCCTTCGATGCGACGACGTCCGAAGTCGTCCTATCAGCTGAGACCCCTCAGAACTCTAATTCAAACAGTGCGCCTATTGCAACAAACAAACAACCACAAAACGGGACTCTTCCCGTTCGCGAGGAGCCAGTCGGTGAAGGGTATGAGCCCTGGCAAGTCGGCACCTCACCGCCTGTCGGCGGATCGCCTCCCGTCTATAGTCCGCCTAGCCAACCGACCGTAAAGATTCCTGAGCAAACAGAGATAACGGTCGGCGTTATGTATGACGCTGAAAACAATCGTTGCTTTAATGATAATGGAGTATTGGTACGCTGCCCATGGCTCGGTCCAAGCCCGACGACCAATCCGAAGACGAGTCGCCCTGTTAATGGGAAGCTAGAGAACTCCGTCGTCCGATCAGAACTCTCTCCCGAATCGACGCCAAAGCCAATTACATCCCCAAAAAACGCAGATCGGGGAAGACTTCCGATTAACCAACCCTAGGTTTCATCAACTCATTTGGACTGGTTCAGATTTTTAATGGATCTATCGCGGAACCTCGACCGTCTTAATTATGTCCGAAATGACCGCGTCGGCTGTGGCTCCGTCGAGTTCGGCTTCGGCGCGGAGGGCGAGGCGATGGCGGAGCACGGGTGCGGCGACGTCGCGGATGTCGTCGGGCGTCGGGAAATCGCGGCCTCGGATCGCCGCGAGTGCCTTTGAACAAAGCAAAAGAGCGACTGAAGCTCGCGGGCTCGCACCATAGAGGATCGTCGGGTGCGTTCGCGTGCGGCGGACGATCTCGACGATGTATTTCTGCACGCCGGGCTCCATCTTCATATTGCGGACCTCACTGCGGCAGTGCTGCACGGCGGCTACGTCGGGCAGTTGGGCGATCTGTACACGCTCGAGCTGACGCGAATTGAACCCCGCGTCCCAGCGTGCAACGATCTCTTCTTCGTGTGCCTGCTCAGGATAATCGATCAGGATCTTCATCAAAAAGCGGTCGAGCTGTGCCTCGGGCAGCGGGTATGTACCTTCGTATTCGATCGGGTTTTCGGTCGCGAGCACGGTGAAAAGCGGCGACAGTTGGTAGGGTTCGCCGTCAATGGTCGTCTGGCGTTCTTCCATCGCTTCGAGCAGAGCCGCCTGCGTCTTCGGCGGAGTTCGGTTGATCTCGTCGGCCAGCAAAATGTCGGTAAAGATCGGGCCGTGCCGCAAAGCGAACTGCGAAGTCTGCATATTAAATACATTAGTGCCGGTGATGTCGGACGGCATCAGATCGGGCGTGAATTGAATACGCGAGAACTGAGCCCCAATGATTTGCGCGAGCGATTTTACGGTAAGCGTCTTGGCCGTTCCCGGCACGCCCTCGATCAACGCATGGCCCTCAGCCAGGATAGCAACGAGAATCTGCTCGATCACGTCATCCTGCCCGACTATCGTTTTGCGAAGTTCGTTCAGAATATGTGCAACTGTTGTAGGTGTGTAAGTTAGCATTGTTAGTCTAAGGTCAAAGGTCGAAACCCAAATCGATAGTGGACAATCTTAAATGAAATCGTAAAGCGTCTTTATTGCTAATAGTACGACCGCCGTTAAAAATATTCGCCGCAGCCAGAGTTCGTTCAATTTTGTCACAAAATGGGCGCCGGTATAAGCTCCGGCGAACATGGTGACCCCCAAAATAACTCCTAGTTTGTAATCGACGAGCCCCTGCCACATAAAAACCGCTGCGGCTATCGACGACGAAAACACATTGATAAGCTTGGTATTGGCGACCGCCTCGGAATACGTCATCCCAAAAAAAGCGACCAGGACCGCCGTCAAGATCGTCACATAACCGCCGCTGTAAAGCCCGCCATAAATGCCAAGCAAAAATGTCAATAAATAGGTCAGTGCGACGGCTCCACTGGTCACTATTTCAGTTTTTTCGATGCCGGATCGCCGATTCAACATTGTGAACACGACGACAAATATCATCGCGATCGAAACGATCAGTTTAATTGCATCACCGGTGATAAGGCCGACTATCATCGCCCCGAGGGCCGAACCGACAAGCGTTATCAAAATTAGCGGCGAGACCCGTCCGATCTGTATCTTGCCCTGTCTGAGGAACGGTATCGTCCCGCCGATCGACATAAAAACAAGGGCGAACATGTTCGTTGCGACAGCTTCGCGGGGCGGCACTCCAAATTGAAACATCACCGGCACCGCGATCAGCGAATTGCTACCCGTAACGACGCCGACAACGCTCGTCAGGAAGAAAACGATAACGAGAACTATCAATGCGTAAATTGCCATATCTAGACTCTCGTTTTCGACGACCGGTTCAATCCGGCTGCAGCTTCGATATTTCGCAGCGTCTCGATCAGCCGCAGGGTCTCTCTCTGGTTCGTAGCCTCGCCGCGTATGATCTCTTCGCACCTGAAAAAATCACCCGACGCAGTGTCAGCATCGATGCCGGTCCGTTCGGCAAGCAGACGGGCAATATCACTGTATTTTGCGGTCATGTTATCGAGGCCGAGCGAGCGGCATGCCCGTCGGCGAAAGTCACTATAGATGTTCTCGATCGCCAGGTCGTACGCCTTTGTGCGGCCCTGCAATTCGGCCATGGCCGCAACGTATTCGAGTTTTGAGAGTCGATCGGGTTCGGGCACGGGCACCGGCCGGGCAAACCGCCGGCTTTGAGAGTAAAATGCAAGACCGGCGATGACAAGACACTGCAGAAATATAGCCGCGACCGGTGTCCCTTCAAAGAATTGCAGGAACCGGTTACTATCGTTACCAAAGCCCTGATGAAATTCGTCAAAAGCGATCGGCCTGCCATCGAACGAGACCAGATCCATCGCGAGTTGTGCATTGTCCGCCAGGCTGATCCCGGTGTTCGACACAATAAAAGGATCTGAGAGTATCACGATCTGGCCTTCGCCGTAGGGAACATCCACAACTAGGTTTTTGCCTGCCGAGGTGAAATGCACGACGGGGGCCTTTGAGCTAGGCATTTCGATTCGACCGCGGCCGTTCATGTCCGGCTTAAGCAGCGGCGGCAGGTCTTTATCAAATTCGTCCGGCTCGGGCGAGGCCGCGGCTTCGCCACCCAACCGCTCGAACTCAATAGCCGACGCAAATTTTGACGGCTGAACGGCATTTATGCTGTTTGTGAACGTTGAGGGCTGGACCGGTTTGACCGCAGCTGTGCTGCCGGTCATTTGTTTAGGCTCCGACGGATCCACAGAGAAAATGGCTTCGGTCTCATCATCGCGGATCGAAAGCTTCCAATTCGCCGTCGTCGTCACCAGGCCCTGCGGCGGTTCACGGTCTATCAACACGAGGCGGCTTCCGTTGGCAACCCACTGCAGCAGATCATCGGATTCCTTTGCCTTGAATTCCTGTCTGAGGCTCCCGATGACCACGAAAACACCGGGGCCGTCTTTTGTGGATAGCAGTTCGGCCGGTGAATCGCGCCAGCGGGAAACCTTGCGTCCGCCTTCGGCGAGCAATGTGTAAAAGGCCTGTGTCCCGGTGGCACCACTATTAAATGTTGACCGGTTTGGCTTTGTCTCGCTGTCCGGAGTCTTTTCTTTTTGTACGAACGCAGCGGCATTGAGCCCGACCAGAACGCCGACCAGCATCAAAACAAAAATGAAAATAAACAATTTCTGCTTCACAAAATTCTTTTACATCTCGCGAGCCGTCGCTAAGCCGGCATTATGAATTTCCCGGCCTCGCCGACGCTACCGTTTGCAGATACAGGGCGCGAAAATCCTCCCAGTCGGCAGGCTCAGCGTGCTTTAAACCGTACCAGTTTCGCTCGAAACCGCTCGTCATGCCGCGCATATTCTCAAAGATCGGCGCCTGTTTCCGCACATCACGAAGGTAGTCGCGGTTCGTTTTATGATGGGCGAGTGCGATGAGTTTCCTGTCGCTTAATTCGCACAGCAAGGCAATATAGCCCTTACGAATAGCTCCGCGGAGGTCGCCCTCGTGTGCCAGGCGTTCAGCCTCGCCGAAAAGATCGCCCGCCGACTCGCCCGATCGTACACGCTCACCCAGAATGACTCTATCGCCGTCGGCAGCCCCGGCATTCCTTCCAAATCTTCGTGACAAAAAGGGTGCTAATTTATAAAGCACAAAGACGGCGATCGCGATCACCAATCCAAAAATGAGCAACTGCAGTCCATTACGAAGGGCTCCCAAACCGATGCCGCTCGCCGGCGATAACGAGGGTGATGGGAAGACGCGGTCGACCCACTCCCAGAACTCGCGCCACCATTTTTGAAACAGACTTTCGCTTTTCGGCAGGGGTTTTTGATACTCTTCGCGCCGGAGTATTTCTGCCAGCCGTTGTTTGTCAGCGTCTTTTGTCGTTTCGGCCTGTTCCGCATTTTGAAGCTCAGTGAGTTTGTCGCTGATCGATCTGAGGCGTTCATCGAGCCCGGTTAGGATCGCAGCCCGCTTTACAGCATCGGTTTCAGACCTGAACTGCTCAAGCCCTTCGAGTAGCCACTGATTTGATGTTTCGACCGTTCCGCCGGGCGTGTCGATCACTTCTATAGCAGCGATCTCCTTTTGGATAGCAGCGATCAGATCAGCCTCGTTATTACGGTTTCGGACTTCGGATCCGTTCGATATCAGCTGCCCGACATGGCCGACGGCCGAATCGATCCGTCTATGATACTCCTCCGGCGTTGCCGAGTTTGCTGAGTAGGCGCTGAACTGCAGAACCGCCACTATGACCGTAAAGATCGTTCTCAGATTGATGAAAATTCCGGAACTCATTTATCGCAACCCCAACGTCGTGAAAGAATGTGTAGAGGCCGGAACCCCGTCGGTGACATGAATCGGCCCCCCGGGGACAGCACCGTGAGCGGCGGGGATCTCACCCAGCCTGGCGGCTGCCATCAACTCTATATCGTAGCCTTCAGACCGGACCCGCTCGTCAACATACAATAAGCAAAGCCCAACCATCCAAACCGGCGACAACAAGATAAAGCTGATCTGCCAGATCAGGTTATATGCTATTTCGTACCAAGCCGGTATCACATCGGCGTCGAAGCCCATTAATTGGACCCCGTTCGCCGACGCATACCATGCGAGCGGCACGTAGAGTAACGCAAGGGCCGAATAGGCCGCGACCGTCGTAAACAAAAAAAGGGCCGCAAGCCGTCGGACGTTGCCACTTGCAAGCGTCGCACTACGCCCGATGGCTGAAAAGACGCCTTGGCCTTCTACCAACATTACCTGGGGAACATAGGCGAGTCGCGATGCGACAAGAAAGAAGACCCAAAGCGTTCCGAATGATACTGCTAGGTCCGCTGCTACAGAAACGACAAATGCCACAATTGGCAGAAAACTAAAAACTGCGATGGCAATAGCAATGAAAATGACCGCCAGAAACATTCCAAAGTAGAGCGTAATAACGCCAAAGAGCCCGAGGGCGGTCGCGATCATCGTCGAGGCGGCAAACAGCCCTGCCAGCCTTTCCTTTGCATAACGGTATGTATCGCGGAATGAGATCGCCTCGCCATAAAGCAGATGACGGACGAAATTTCTCGATGCTCCGCCCATCACGATCAGCGTAGCAATGGTCTCA
>JBGAVK010000023.1:0-21380 GCA_044228165.1 Pyrinomonadaceae bacterium
ACGGTATCGGGATGATAATCCCTTGAGCACTCGCGCTGACTGCAAAAACCAAACTCGAAACAGCTATGCCGACGATAGCGGCGAAAGATCTAAACGTCATAATATTCTCCCAATTTGAAATACGG
The DNA here is from genome assembly GCA_044228165.1 of Pyrinomonadaceae bacterium. Taxonomy (GTDB): domain Bacteria; phylum Acidobacteriota; class Blastocatellia; order Pyrinomonadales; family Pyrinomonadaceae; genus OLB17. The sequence continues at coordinate 126 of JBGAVK010000023.1, forward strand.
CGCGGTTACCCAACGCTTGTTTGACGTTTAAAGGAACGCAGCAAGTTGCTTGTTCTTGCACGATCTTTGCCAGTCAACGCGAGTCTCGGCACCAGTCGGAAACTATTTTTGTTGCCATGACCGGAAAACTACACTAAAATCGCTTTATCAAATAACAGACATTTCTTTTCGGGACTTAACGGAACCGAGCGGGCGCTTTTGACTACTGGAGGGATCATGAAGGTGTATCGAATTTTGAGTGTTTTGTTTGTGGTTTTGGGTATTGGTGCGGGTGCTTTGGTTCTTTCGTTAAGATTCGGCTCGACGGTCGCCGGGGCACAGGAACAACCCGAGCAGGTCGAACCCGCCGGCGGTGGTGAATTTACAAACCAGCCGACGGACTATATTTCGCCTGAGCAAAGAGCCGCTATCCAAGCTGAGATCAAGGCAAACCTGGCACGGCTCGAGCGTCAGGGCAAACTCCCGCCCGCTCGTCCTGACGTCGTTGCCCTTTCGTGGCCGCTCAGGCCCGCGGCTGGTATCACCGATCCCAACGTCGAGGGCATCTCGAATTACGTTGACCAAAACCCAGCCTTTCCCAACCTGCTTCTTGACTGGAATTGCGGCGCACGCACTTATGACCAGTCTAACGGCTATAATCACGCCGGGATCGATATGTTCACCTGGCCGTTTGGGTGGCAAAAAATGGACAACAGTGAGGTTGAGATCATTGCCGCGGCACCGGGGACGATCGCCGCCAAAAGCGATGGCAACTTCGACCGCAGCTGCGGTTTGAATGGAGGAACATGGAATTCGGTCTATATCCGCCACAGTGATAACTCGATCGCGTGGTACGGCCATATGAAAAATGGCTCGACGACATCAAAAGCGGTCGGAGCAACAGTCGCTCTTGGCGAAAAGCTCGGTATAGTAGGCAGCTCCGGCAACTCAACGGGACCGCACCTGCATTTTGAGCTTTATAATGCTTCTAATCAGCTCCAGGACCCGTATCAAGGTAGCTGCAATTCACTTAACAACTTCACTTGGTGGGCCGCTCAGGAACCGTATCGCAATTCGCGGATGAACCGTGTGATGACAGGTTCTGCGCCGCCGGACTTCGGCACATGCCCCGCGCAAGAAATAACTTATGAAAAGAAGGTGTATAAGCCTGGTGACCAGCTATATACAATAGGCTTTTTCCGCGATCAGTTAAGCGGCCAGCAGACCCAGTACTTTCTCTATCGTCCTGACGGCAGCACTTTTAATTCATGGACACACACGAGCCCTAATACTTACAATGCATCATATTGGTATTGGATCTGGACGCTTCCCACAAATGCTCCGTCGGGCACGTGGAAGCTCCGCGCGATCTTTAACGGAGTGACCTACGATAAGACGTTTGCTGTGGGTTCCGCCGCCCCGTTTGATTACGACGGCGACCGCAAGTCTGACGTTTCCGTTTATCGTCCCACAAATGGTATTTGGTATCTTCAGCGTTCCCTGTCGGGTGAAACGGCGGTGCAATTCGGTAATGCGACGGACAAGATCACGCCTGCTGATTTCGACGGCGACGGAAAGGTCGATATCGCAGTTTACAGAGCTTCGGCGGGCGTCTGGTACATTTTCAACAGTTCCACGGGCACGGCCACGACCTCGGTCTTTGGACTGCCGACAGACGTTCCTGCACCGGGCGATTATGATGGCGACGGCAAAGCCGACGTGTCGATCTTTCGGCCCTCGACCGGGACGTGGTGGCTCAACCGCTCGACGGCCGGACTTATCGCTACACAATTCGGAGCCAATGGCGACATCCCTGCTCCCGGCGATTACGACGGCGACGGCAAGGCCGACCTTGTGGTTTACCGCCCGACTAACGGCGTCTGGTATCAGCAGCGTTCGACAGCGGGCGGATTTGCGATACAGTTCGGCAATGCGACCGACAAGATCGCACCTGCCGATTACGATGGTGACGGAAAGACCGACGTCGGGATATACCGCGCCTCACAAGGGACGTGGTACAGCTTCAATTCGTCGAACAGCAGCTATCCGGTGACAGTCTTCGGACTCGCGACCGATATCCCCGTTCCGGGCGATTACGACGGCGACGGCAAGGCTGACATCGCTATCTTTCGACCGTCGAACGGCCAGTGGTGGCTGAACCGCTCGACGTCAGGGCTCACTGTTGTCCAGTACGGATCGAACGGTGATAAACCGACAGAAAGTGCGTTCGGCAACTAACCGGCATTTCAGATTAGTTTTATGATCGACGGCTTCGTTCGGGCTTTAACCCGGATGAAGCCATTGACACTTCTCGTTTCCGATTCCTAGAATTAGTCAACTAATTGTGAAACGAGAAAAAGAGCCGATAACCTTCGAAAACATCATTCGGGCCCACAGCGAGAGAAGAGTTGATATCCGCAAGAGGCTTGACGAATTTGCCGCGATCAGAGAAAACGGCTCGGACGAAAAGCTGTTCGAAGAGATGGTGTTTTGCTTTTTCACCGGCGGTTGTTCGGCTCGAATGGGTATGAACTCGGTCGAAGCGATCCGGCCGATACTGTTCACCGGCGACCAAAGCGAGATCGCCAACGCTCTTGTCGGTTCACACCGGTACCCGAATGCCCGCGCCGGTTATGTCGTGACCTCACGGGAATTCCTTAGAGAACATTGCGGACTCAAACTTCGTAAAAAACTGCAGAGTTTTAATTGTGGCCTTGAAAGGCGAGATTGGCTCGTTCGTGAAAAAGGCATAAAAGGACTTGGTTACAAAGAGGCGAGCCATTATCTTCGCAACATCGGCTACACAGGTTACGCGATACTCGACAAGCATGTTTTGAACTGTATGGCTGAGTTGAAATTAATTGACGACCCTAAGCCACCAAATACGCGACTCAGGTATCTAACGGTTGAAGAAACGCTCCGACGCCTAACTAAATTGACGGGAATTGACTTTGACGAGCTCGATCTCGTACTTTGGTCGATGAAAACCGGTGTTATACTCAAATGACCCGCGAGTGGAAACTGGAGGTTACTGTATGAGATCCAGTGGTTATTTCGGAAAAATTCAAAAACGCAGGCCCTCAAGCGTTGCCCTCCTGCTTTCATCCCTGTTTCTCTGCCTGCTGACGATCCCGGCATTTGCTGACGATCAGCGGCCTGACGTTCCGAAAGAGATAAAAAAAATTCTCAAGGATTCCGCCAAGCTTGCACGGTCGGGAGCTCTCGCTGAAGCTGAGGCTTTGCTCAGACGCGCGGTCGATCTCGACAGTTCTAGATCTGATACCCGAGTTGAGCTTGCATATGTATTGACAAAGCGGCGAAAACTCGAAGAGGCCTACAACCTTGCATTTACTGTCGCCGAGGCCGAGCCAAAAAATGCACGGGCGTTTTCCGTTTTGGGGGCGACGCTTTTAACGGCGGGCCGTTTTGATGATGCAAGGCGAATTTTCTATAACGCGCTTAGGCTGAGCCGGGGCGAACATCTGGCGTGGGCCGGGTACGGGATGCTCGATTTTTACGAAAATCGGATCGAGGATAGTCTTAACAATCTCCGCGAAGCGGTTTATCACAAACCTGACGAGCCTGATTACTTATTTGCCCTGGCGCAGGTTTCCGCGCGGTCCGAACGATATACGGAAGCAGCTGATGCTTACAAAAGTTTTCTGAATTACTCAAACAGTGCAGACAGCGACCGACGCGATCGTATCAAAGGGCTGATAAACTTTCTGCGGTTTCTGGGCCAGACCGGCCGCCTCTATTTGCCGAGCGGTGAACAGCAGACGACCGTGGCGTTCGAGCTGGTCGGGAATCGGCCGATCATTAAACTACGGGTAAATGATGAGGAAAAGCCGCTCCGTTTCGTGCTGGATACCGGCTCTGGCATCTCCGTGCTTTCTGACGCGACCGCGAAGAAACTCAATGTCAAAGCAATTACGAGAGGCGGCTATGCCAAGGGCATCGGCGGTGACGGCAAATTTGAGATCGTCTATGGGCTGCTAAAATCGGTAGATATCGGCGGTGTCGGGCTCAGGAATGTACCGGTATATATTAGGAAGTTTCACAATAATTCGTACGAAGTCGATGGATATATTGGGCTCGCCCTGATCTCAAAATTTCTTACGACGATCGATTATGGTAATCAGACGTTCGCTCTTACAAAACGGGACGACGACCGCCGCGCGTTTCAAGAGAACGGGGCCCAATCGCTTCCGCTGCGGCTCACATCGAGTGGATTCCTGAGCGGTGAGGTCCAACTCGAAGGGGTCGAAGCCCCCCTCAATTTCATTGTCGATACCGGCGCTAGCGTCTCGGTGATCTCGGATCGGGTCGCAAAGGCAGAAGGGATCGTGCCGTTCATTAATGAAGAAAAGCTTAGAGTGATCGGCTCTGCGGGGATTACCGAAGATGTCCCGACCTATATGCTGCCGCGGGTGACATTCGGCAAACACACACGTACGGATATCATGGCCGTGGCTTTCTGAAGAATTATCGCCTCACCTTCGATTTTAAAAACTCCAAAGTTACTTTCGTCTCTGTCAAACCTGAAAAGGAATAGCCGCCCAAGCCTTAATGAAACTCAGTTTATACCTCGAAACTTCCGTTGTCGGCGCATATCTGGATAACGGCGAACCTTTTCGCCGCGACCTAACGATCCGCTGGTGGGAACACGAACTATCTGAATATGAGGTCTTTAGCTCGGCACTTGTCGATAGGGAACTCGATCGAATGTCGGAACCCCACCGAACAGGGTATCTCAATCTTGTTAAGAACATCAGCCATCTCGAATTGACGGACGAAGTTGCCATACTTGCCGAAGGATATGTCGAACGAGGGATATTTCACCGGAAATATATAGCTGATGCGGTCCATGTGGCGCTCGCCTCATTTCACAAGATCGATTACATCGTTACCTGGAATTTTGGCCATCTCGCAAATGTTCGAAAGCAGGCCCGTCTGCGGCTTTTTAACACGGCCGCCGGGTTTTTCTCACCTGTGATCGTAACGCCTGAGTTTCTTGTTCACACAAATTAAAAAACCGGGATTCGCAGGACTCCCGGTTTTTTGTAACTAATTGAGAAGCGATCTATGGATTGACCGGTGTTGCTTCGACAAAGCGTGGCAACGAAATGGCTTGGTTCAGGTAAACGCCAAATTCCGTGCCCGATCTGACCTCCGCCTCGGCGCCTTTCAATAGACGCTCGCCAAGAAGCCCGGCCCCCGCTCCGATGATGCCGCCGATAGCTGCACCTTTGCCGCCGCCGATCGCTGCACCGAGAACGGCACCGCCGCCAGCACCGCCACCGATAAAGATAAGTTTTCGATGTTCCATTTTCTTCCCCTCGGCAGTGCCTTCATTATCAACCTTTGTGCCGTCGGCCGATAGCTCGGTCAGCGAGCCGTTAATAGTTCGTTTGGCGCCGTTTGGCAGCTTTAGCTGAATAAAGCTAGCGTCGATCTCGCCGACTTTGCCGCCCTTGGCCGCCGCCTTGACGGAATCGATCCGTCCGGTCATAGTACTGCCCGTCGGTACTACGACCACCCCGGTGTCGGAATAAACCGGTTCTGTAACCGTTACCGTGAAGGTATCGCCGACCTTAGCGGTCTTGGATGTGATCGTCTGGTTCATCCTGGCGCGCACAACGGTTCCCGTCGTTACGGTGTACACAGGTATCACCGGTTTTACGACCTTCTTTTTCACGACCGGCTTCTTCTTCAGCACCGGCTTTTGTGCATGAGCAGCTCCGACACCCAGGACCGCGATCATTAACATTAGTCCAATAAGATCTTTAGTAAATATATTTTTACGCATAGCTATTATTCTCCTATCTAAAAAACTGCCGAACGGGTGCAGCAGAAAATCCCCGTCTCTTTGAAGGCACGTTTGCCGTCGCCGTTGCAATCAAATTGACCGATCAAATCTCCTTTTTTCCCGTTCAGAATATCACTTGGCTTTCGTCGTGTAAAAAATCCGGCGATTTCTTTAAATACAGATCTATTAGAACTATATTCAAAGCGACAACGACAGTTCACAACTCCAATTCACCTGGCCCCCGGTCTCAAACCCGGGGGTCAAGTCATTTAGGAGAAGAGTTAAACAAGTTTTAGCAATAGGAGCCTATCTTCACATGCAGCTTATCGCACCGACCGTTTTACTTTTTGGCTTAAATCTTCTTGACGCTCTTTTGACCATCGTATGGGTGCGAAGCGGGGTCGCTACCGAAAGTAATCAGTTGATGGCGAGCTTGCTGGATATTGGCAACGGCCCTTTTTTGGGGGTCAAAATAGCGATCGGTGCCATCGCGGCCATCGTGCTTTTCAAGTGGGGTAACCGCCCGCTCGCCCGCTACGGCCTCTCGGTCGCCCTGGCGGTCTATATCGGCCTGATGGGTATACATCTTTTCACCGGCCTTGCTGCCTTCGGCTATGTCTCAAATACTGCGATCCACGATTTCGCCCACGAATGGGGACAGATCCTTGCAGTTGTGATCTAGATCCGTTGATCGAACCCACATTTCAGGTTTGCCGATACGGTGACCTTGGTTCGTCCGGACCACTTAGCCCTTACCGGAATAAAACTTTTTCCCTCATTTTCCAACGAAACATCGGGATCGTATTTTTCGTAAGTCAAAACACAACGCGAAAGGGTTTTTGCCGCATCAAAAATCTTGCTATTTTTATTGTCGAGGTGGCTTCATTTATGAAAAGGAATTTGGTTTATCAATTATCTGCAAAACAGATCTTGCTGCTCGCTTTTGCCTCTGCGCTGATCGCGATCGGCGCGACGGCGCTCGCTTATAACATCACGCGGTTTTGGCAGGAGAAGGGGGATTCGACAGTTGCTCTTGCCGAGCAAACGCCGCCGACAAGTATCTCAGAACCTTCGGCGGTGACGGACGAACAGAACAGTATCGAGGTCTATAAGGCGATCTCGCCTGGTGTTGCATTTATCAACACGACTTCGTACACGCAAAGTTGGTGGGGTGACGTGCAAGAGGGGAAGGGCAACGGCTCGGGCTCGGTCATCGACGCTAACGGTCATATACTGACGAACTATCACGTCATCGAGGGAGCACGAAAATTGACGGTCAGTTTTGGCGGCGACCGCGTCTATGCTGCTAAGGTCGTGGGCGGCGATCCGGACACTGACCTTGCCGTTATCAAGATCGATCCGCCCTCGGGCCTCACTGTGGTGCCGCTTGGCGATTCGGACAAGTTGGTCGTTGGGCAAAAGGTGCTCGCGATAGGCAATCCGTTCGGCCTCGACCGTACGCTGACGACGGGAGTGATCTCGGGCCTGCAGCGGCCGATCCGTTCAAAACCGATGCCGGGTGCTCCGACCGGAAGGCCCATCGATGCAGCGATCCAAACCGACGCTTCGATCAACCCGGGAAATTCAGGCGGCCCGCTGCTTGATAAATTCGGCAAAATGATCGGTATAAACTCACAGATATTGTCGCCCGCGGGCGGCAGTGTGGGCGTCGGATTTGCAGTGCCGGTCAATATTGCAAAACGCATCGTCCCACAGCTTATTCAATACGGCGAAGTTCGCCGGCCGAAGCTTGGTGCAAATCTGTTGAGTGTTGTTTCGCTTTCTGAACAGGGTGTCCGCCTTCCGGTCGATGCCGGCCTTGTCGTAAGAAATGTTACCCAGGGAACGACGGCATCAAATGCCGGTCTTCGCGGTTTATCTCAAGACCCGTCGGGCAATGTGATCCTCGGGGACATTATTATGACGATAGACGGTGAAAAGATGAATGACCTTGACGATCTATATCGGTTCCTTGATAAAAAGGAGATCGGCGACACGATCCAGGTTCAAGTCTTTCGCGATGGGAAGAACACGACCGTGCCGGTCAAGTTGTTAGCCTCGCAAACGGCCGGGCGTAAGTTTTAACAGAGTGACAATGTTGTAGGATATACGGCAAGCCTAAAAATGGCTTGCCGTTTTTTTATGATCGAGCTGAACGATTTTTACAACGAAGGTTTCGGGTGGATCTGCCGCCATTGCGAACGCGAACCGAGACCGCATAATAAAGCAGTATCACGACATTCACGTGTCTTTCGCGAGGGCGAATCGGAATCGAGATCGCCGGAACTTGCCAATCATGCTCTGGCAAAATGGACGGATAAGACCCGCCGTGAGCTTACCTGCCCGCGTTGCGGGATCACGGAACCGGTCGAAAGATCGTGAATTTATGCCTTTCGAGCTTGACGTGTTAAATTGTTATTGATGCTTCAGTTCGAGATCGAGACCGCGATAAGACTTGCCCGCCTGGCAGGAAAAACGATATTACAACATTACGAAGATGGGGTTGAGACCGAGGAGAAACTTGGTGCCGATGACCATTTCGAACCGGTGACGGTCGCTGACCGTGATGCCAGCCGGATAATAGTCGACGGCATAATGAGTGAGTTCCCTGATGACGCTGTTTTATCAGAGGAAGAGGTCGATGATCCGGCACTCAGGCTTTCGAATCGAAGGGTGTGGATAATCGATCCGATCGACGGAACCTCGGGCTTTGTGAAGCATGACGGAGATTTCGGCGTGCAGATCGGGCTCGCCGAGGACGGCGTTCCGGTGGCCGGAGTTGTCTACTTGCCGTTTCATGATGCGCTAAGCTATGCGGTCAGAGGCGGAGGTTCGTACATTGTCACTGATGGCGGAGATCCCGTGAGAGCTAGCGTTTCAGAGGTTACTGAATTTACTTCGATGGGGTTGGCGGTGTCGAGAAACCACCTGAGCGGCAAGATGCACCAGATAATAAAACACTTTGGTTTCACACGGATCGTTAACCGCGGCTCTGTGGGCCTAAAAGTAGGTCTGATTGCCGACAGGACCTGTGATATCTACATACATCCGAGCCCCCGTACTAAACTATGGGACACCTGCGCGCCGCAGATAATACTGGAGGAAGCCGGTGGACGCTTTACGGATCTATTTGGCATGGAACTTCGTTACGACAAGGCCGACCTGCAAAATCGAAACGGCATACTCGCGGCGACGGCCGCGGCACATCCCTTAGCGGTGAAACATCTCAGGCCGCTCCTGGATGAATTTGGGCGAACACCCCATCCGGCTAAAGCGGCAAATTCTACCGCACGGTAGGTAGAATGTGTAGAGCTGTCAGTCAGTTAAACAACCCGGACTCTAATCCTTGATCTTTTTTTTACTAATGAACGAGAAATGCGGTTGTTTAATACAACTGTTTATGGTAAAAGTATTGCTCAAGTAGATTCTCCGGGCGCATTAGCTAACTTATACAAAGGACGAACTTAAGTGATCTCACCAACAAGCACCATCGGCTCCGTTGAGATGATCGGCGAAAAGTCGATCATTTATGCGGGTGATTACCTCAACAAACTTACTGGCGAGCAGATCGAATACGAGTGCAAGAGAAGCCTCGAGGCCGGCTGCAAGGAACTCGTCGTGAATTTTTCACGGACCGAGATCGTCAACAGTATCGGAATCTCGATCTTGCTCGGCGTGATCGACACTGCGTCGAATAATGGAGCCCGGGTGGTTTTCTCCGAGGTAAACGAAAATACGGTTGAGCTTTTTGAGATGCTCGGCGTCAGCAAACATGTAACTCTGGTATAGAAAACGATTATGGCGGAAAATGATTCAAAGCTGATACATGCATTCGGTGCCCTGGCTGAACTCGGTCAAGAGATCACGAATAAAAACAATTTTCAGGAAACTATCCGCACCTCGCTTCATTTGATCTCAGGTGCGATCGGCATCATGCGGGGTGCGGTGGCGAGATACTCGCGGTTTGCCCACGAACTAAATATGCTCGCGGTCCGCAGTCTCGGTGATGATTTTCCGCTTAGTCTTTCGCTTACAAATGAGGACGAACGCCAATTTCTCACAAACGGCCTGAGCCCAATCGAGATCTCGCAAGCGAAAGTTTTGCCGTTCTTTCAGGTCTATGACGCCAGTTTCGAACGCCGCCGCCTTGAGTTATTTATCCCGCTTGTTGTTCGCGATGAGATCGTTGGATCCTTATTCTTAGGTGAAAAGGCTTCGGGTGAACCATATACAGATCATGACAAGGAAATAATTTGTGCCATGGGACGCCACGTTGGAGTTGCGATCGCCCAGCGCAATCTGATGGCAGAGATCGAACGGCATGCCGATGAAAATCGCCAGCTTTTCGACGAGATGAGATCAACATATCACGACACGGTCAAGGCTTTCGCTGCCGCCATCGACTGCAAAGATAAATACACGGAGGGGCACTCGGTCAGGGTCGGTAAATTCTCTGAGATCATTGCCGCGGAACTCGGTTGGGGGGCGGACGAGGTCGAAGGAGCGGCCGTTGCGGGTTATTTGCACGATGTTGGAAAACTGACCGTTGAACGAAAGATCATCAATGCTCCTTACCGTATCAATGCAAAAGAATCTGCTGAACTAAACAAACATCCGGCGGTCGGTTATGAGATATTGCTGCCGATCCACCATCCATTCACTGACGTGCCGCTGGCCGCAAAGTATCATCATGAGCGCCTGGACGGCAGGGGATATCCGGACGGGTTATTTGATCGCGAGATCCCGTTCATCGCCAAGATCGTCAACCTGGCAGACTCTTTTGATGCGATGACCACCGATCGGCCTTATAAGGCCCGACGCCCTGCCAAAGAGGTGGTCGAAGATCTGCAGCGAAATGCGGGCAAGCAGTTTGCTCCGGAACTCGTAACTGCATTTCTCGGCGGAATGCTCAAGGAACTAACCGGAGAGGACCGTAACAAAAGGTTCCGACGTCTGCTCGGCAGGGAATACATGGAAACCGAGGGAATGGTCGAAAAGCTCAAAACCTCGCTCAATGAAATGGCTCCCACGACGCCGATGACCTATGTTGCGGCAGCAGCGTCGATGGGGGACCAGCCGATTCACTAAAGGATTCTCAGTTTTTTACAACTTTTATCTGACGCTTCTCGCCGTCTTTGATGAATTGCGCGCTGCCGCAATACCAAATATCGCCGTCAACAAAACACGTAAAGATACGTTCGTTACCCGTCTGAGTTTCATTGTAGCTTCGATAAAAGACCTTCTGGTTCCATTTTACCCGGATCGGATACACAATGGTCTGTGCCGTCGCCCCCGAACCCCTATCTTCGTTATATATCCATCTCCGGGATGCCTTTGGTTCAAATTCAACTATGTCCATTGTTCGAGCCCCATCAGAACCAATGTCTGAAGGCCGTTCACAGAGACATCGGATCAGCTTTTTCGCAAGGGCTACCGGAAGGGGCGAGCCGTTACGTGCGTGCGGCTGGTTAATGTGAGCACAGTCGAGGAGTTCGCGGTCGGCCAATACTGTCCCATGGTCGTCAACCTGCAAATTCTCGGTTTGGGCCCTTGGGATATCCCCGGCAGCTTGGCCGCCGTTACCATTGCCTTCGAGTGGCTTTATCCATCCTTCCGCATACGGACGAATGGGGATCCGTGTCGATTGAGCCAATTTGCCCGGAAGCGGGTCTATCTCAATGATATAGACTTTGTCAGTATCGGTGATGACGCTGGTGACAGTACCTTTTTTCCAACTTGCATAGGATGGAGTGTTGGACATGTTGATATCAACCTCAACCCGATCGCCGACCTTGAATTTGGGGGATTGCGCGATAGCGACACGCCCGCCTGCCATCATTATGATGATCATCAGAATGACTGCTATCCAATTTTGATTCGAACTAGTTTTATAGGTGCCCATTTTCATCTCCTTTTCAATCGGACCAGGAAGCAAATCGATCTGCCGTCTGGCGAAATTCCGTACAGAATTCCATCAGAGGCAAAACTCAAGTTTATTGGGATATAGTCAGAGAATACACCTAAACGCCGCTAGTTCAAGCTCTTTACTGAGCGAACCCAGTATTTTTCCGCGAGCGGGATGACTGCAAGTGTTCCGGCTTTCTTTGCTTCGCTGACGGCGGGTTCGGGAACGATCGCGAGGCCAAATCCGACTTCGACGGCACGTTTGATGGTTTCGATGTTGTCAAATTCGGCGACCTTTTTGACTTCAACGCCGTTGGCCTTGAATATCTTGTCCATTGCCTTTCGCGTCGGCACATCGCGTTCGAAAAGGACAAAATCCATACCGTTGAGTTCGGTAACCTTTACCTTTTTCTTTGCGGCAAGCTTGTGATCGGGCGGTGCGATCAGAACCAGTCGATTGTCCGGCATCGGAGTGATCGTCAGTCCTCGTTTTGGTTCAGGGAATGCCAAGACTCCTAATTCAACGGTGCCATTCAGCACGTCTCTTACGACCCGGGTCGTTCGCGAATATTCAAGGTCGATCTTTGCTGCGGGAAATTTGGTCATAAATTCGCGGACCTTGGACGGCAATTCGTGCAGTCCGACACTGTAAACTGTCGCAACTTTTACCGTGCCGCCTATTTTGCCGACGACGCCGCGCAAATTCTCCTGGAGCTTCTCATATGCCTCCAGCACATTTTGTGATTCCTTGTAAAACACTTCGCCCGCGGGCGTAAGTTTAACTTCACGGCGGCCGCGGATGCGTTCCAGCAGGCGGCGTTTGAATCTATCTTCGAGCGTCCGTATCTGCTGGCTCACGGCGGATTGGGTAATGAAATTTCGTTCCGCTGCCAGAGAAAAACTCTCGAGGTCAACAAGATCGCAAAAGACTTTTAGGGTTTCGATGTGCATAAATGCAGCTGCTCTTGATAAGTATAACTATTTAATCACAGCTATATTTTTCATTTTATCTTATCTTAAAGAAAAACTAATATAAAAAGCTTAAGGTCAAGCATTGCCGATTTTTGCTTTTGGAATTAAAATTCAGAAATTCACCCTGGCAGTCAGGTCGGCGTTAATCGGCCCTTAATAGATGGCGATCAAATTTTCTAATACGTTCCTGTTAAGAAAGCTACACCAGATCACGGGCATCGTTCCGCTGGGTATTTTCTTTTTTGTCCACATGTTCACTAACTCTAAGGCGATGAACGGTGAGGCAAGTTTTGTTAAGGCGGTGGAAGAGATCCACGCCATTCCGTTCCTGCCTTTGATCGAGGTCTTTGGGATATTTGTGCCGCTGATGTTTCATTCGGTTTACGGCATTTTGATCTCATCTGAGGCTAAACCCAACGCATTTAGTTACAGTTACGGACGCAACTGGTTCTACATCTTTCAACGGGTTACCGGGATCTTTCTATTCTTCTTTATTCTGTTCCATTTGCTTCATTTCCGTTTCGGGCTTATTCCGGGGCTTAGTCTGGAGGCCGTCGCTGGTAATGCGGATAAAGCATTTACGATCGTCGCCGGCGATTTTAAGATCTCGTGGGTGCTGATCGTTTATGTGTTAGGTGTAATAGCAACAGCCTGGCATCTGGCGTACGGATTCTTTTTATTTGCGGTTGATTGGGGCATTGTCATCGGTGAAAAGGCACAGAAGATGGCTCTCACAGCCTGTCTCGGACTTGCTTTGCTGCTTGCGTTTGTTGGAACGAACGCAGCGGTTTCATTTATAAGGCCGTGCGGGTTGTTTCCAAAGAGTTTCTGCGGCGAGCCCCACAAGCCCATCAATTCTCCCGCATCGAAGTCTTAATTAATATGGCATCTAGCGCATTAAAAATAGCGATCGTTGGCGGTGGGCTTGCGGGCCTTGCCGCAGCTATGAAAGTTGCTGAAGCAGGTCACGAGGTCGATCTGATCTCGGTCGTGCCGGTCAAACGTTCGCATTCTGTTTGTGCCCAGGGCGGCATCAACGCGGCGGTCAACACCAAAGGTGAAGGCGATTCGCCGGCAAAGCATCTTGACGATACGGTCTATGGCGGCGATTTTCTCGCCAACCAGCCGCCGGTCAAACGAATGACCGACATGGCACCTGAGATCATCTATCTTTTTGATCGAATGGGCGTGCCGTTTTCGCGCACAAAGGAAGGGCTGATGGATTTTCGCCGTTTCGGCGGAACACTGCATCATCGGACGGCCTTTTCGGGTGCATCGACCGGCCAGCAGCTGCTCTATGCTCTCGACGAACAGGTCCGCCGATGGGAGGTCGAGAAAAAAGTTACCAAATGGGAAGGTTGGGAGATGCTCTCGCTTGTCCTTGACGATCATCAGGTTTGCCGTGGGCTCGTCGCGATGAACCTGCAAACGCTTGAGTTAAGATCGTTTGCGGCGGACGCTGTGATCATGGCAACCGGCGGACCTGGCATGGTTTTTGGCAAATCGACCAATTCGCAGACCTGCACCGGCAGTGCGGCGGCCGCTTGTTATGTACAAGGTGCACGGTATGCGAACGGCGAATTCATCCAGGTTCATCCCACATCGATTCCCGGCGAAGACAAACTGCGGTTAATGTCTGAGTCGGCCAGAGGCGAAGGCGGGCGCGTTTGGGTCCCTCGTGACCCGATGGACGCTCGAAAGCCGAAAGACATTCCAGAAGCGGAGCGCCGGTACTTTCTGGAAGAAAAGTATCCAGCATATGGAAACCTCGTTCCGCGCGATATCGCGACCCGCGAGATCTTTCAGGTTTGCTTGGAAGGAGCAGGTGTAGGCGGCGAAAATCAGGTCTATCTCGATCTAACGCACATCCCGGCCGAGGTGCTGACCGAAAAGCTTGGAGCGATCTTAGAGATATACGAAATGTTCGTCGGCGATGATCCGAGATATGTGCCGATGCGAATTTTCCCGGGTGTTCATTATTCGATGGGCGGGCTATGGGTCGATTTTGACCAGCGGACAAATATTCCGGGATTGTTCGCGGCCGGCGAATGTGATTATTCGATCCACGGAGCCAACCGCTTGGGTGCAAACTCATTACTTTCTTGTGTTTATGGCGGCTTTGTCGCTGCGCCGTCGGCTCTTGAGTACGCAAAAAATGTCGAACGCGGTTCTTCGGAGTCGAACGGCGTTCACGATGCGGAACTATCGCGGCAGCAGGCTATCAATGATTCGATCATCAAAAGTGAAGGCGGCGAAAATCAATACAAACTTCACGAAGAGCTCGGTAAGGTTATGACTGACAACGTTACTGTAGTCCGTTATAACGATCGCCTTCAGGCGACCGACGACAAAATTCGCGAATTGCAGGATCGCTTCAAGAAGATCTCGATCAACGATTCGAACCTCTGGGCGACGCAGGCCGTCCCTCATGCCCGGCAATTATCGAATATGTTCGAACTCGCACGTGTTATCACTCTCGGTGCGTTGAACCGCAACGAGTCGCGTGGGGCTCATTACAAACCCGATTTTCCGGACCGCGACGATGAGAATTTTATGAAAACGACCATCGCGGAATATTCGGCTGAGGCTCCCGTGCTGAGCTACGAGCCGATCGATGTTTCGCTTGTCGAGCCGAGAAAGAGAGATTATTCTTCGACTAAGAAAAAGGCATAGAAGAGATGACCACGAACGCACATATCGAAAAGAAACGTCTGGACAACCCGCCGGCGACGATCAAGTTCAAGATCCAGCGGCGGGAACGCGAAGGTGCTCAGGCGCACTGGGAAACGTTTGAGCTGCAATACCGTCGCAATCTGAACGTTATCTCAGCCCTAATGGAGATACGCAAAGATCCGGTGACGATCGACGGCAAGCAGACAACGCCGCCGGTTTGGGATATGTCGTGTCTCGAACAAGTATGCGGTATTTGTACGATGGTCATTGACGGTAAGGTGCGGCAATCTTGTTCGGCGCTCGTGGACGACCTGTTGCTGGCTAGCGGCGGTGATACTATCACGCTTGCTCCGATGTCCAAATTTCCGAATGTGCGAGACCTCAAAGTGGATCGTTCTAAGATGTTTGACCATCTCAAACAGGTCGAGGCATGGATCGAACTTGACGGCACTTACGATCTCGGGCCGGGGCCGCACATCCCAAATGAAACCGCTCAAGAACGCTATGCATTGTCCCGCTGTATGACCTGCGGCTGCTGTCTCGAAGCCTGTCCTCAGTACGGCGACGATAACTACATCGGCCCGCAGGCGATCGCTCAGGCGAGGTTGTTCAATATGCATCCGACAGGAAAGATAACGAAGGAAGAACGCCTGAACGGATTGCTCGGCGACGACGGCATCACAAACTGCGGCAATGCCCAGAACTGCATTCAGGTCTGCCCGATGTCGGTACCGCTTACAAAGGCGATCTATGAGACAAACCGCGATATTACCGTCGATGCGATATTTGGTTGGTTAAAGAAGTGAGAATTTTTGTGCGGTGAGTTGACGAAAGTCACTAAGAGAAAGTCTTCTTTTAGTGACTTTTGCGTATTTAAAGGGTGATGGTTGTTACGGTTTTAGAGCGACAGAATTTTCGCGACCGATCGCTTCCAGGTGCTTGACCACCTTTTGGATCAGCCATTCGGGCGTCGAAGCTCCGGCGGTGACTCCGACCTTTTCCGCACCCATCAGATCCGCAGGATCGATCTCCTCTTCCGTTTCGATAAGGAAACTCTTTTCGCATTGCTCTTTGCAGACAGCAAGTAGTTTCACGCTGTTTGATGAGTGGCGTCCGCCGATAATGTAAAACGCATCGACCATTCCCGCCAAGGCACGGGCCGCTTCCTGTCTGTCGCGGGTCGCCGAGCAGATCGTATTTACGATTTCGACCTCGTCGTCGGTCTTGGTCTTGACGGCCTCGGCTGTATCGAAGAAAGTCTTGGATTTGATCGTAGTTTGCGAGACGACCAGCGGACGACGAAGGCGCGGAAGTGTGTCGATCTCGCTTTCGTCTCGAATGATAAATGCGTGATCAGGAGCATAGCCCTTGACTCCGATCATTTCGGGGTGATCCGGAGCACCAACTATAACCACGTGACGGTTTGCAGCGGCGGCTCGTGCGGCCAGTTTCTGCACTCTAGTGACAAAAGGGCAGGTCGCATCTACAACTTTGGAAGCATTTTCCTCGAGCTCTTTTTGGACTTCAGGAGTCACACCGTGTGCTCTAATGACCGCCGTTTCGCCGCGGGTGATCTGGACCGGCGACTCGATCGCCACCACTCCCTCATGAGCCAGGCGCTGCATTTCCTGCTTATTATGGATCAGTGGCCCGAGACTTCTAACAGTTTCCCCAGCCGACACGGCCTCTTCGACCATCTCGACAGCGCGTTCTACGCCAAAACAAAATCCATACTCGTCTGCCAGCAATACTTGCATTTTTGTGAAACCTTAACTAAATTTGCTAATTGCACATTCGTCTACCGTTCTAATTCTAGCAAATGGATAATGGAAACAAAACCGCTTTGCACTACTGCCGGTTTTTAGATGATACGTATTTCGATCAGCTTTATGAGGCGTTCATAGAAGCGTTTTCCGATTATGTCATTCCGTTTGCTCTCACCGAAATACAGTTTCGCAATCACATTATGCTCAACGGCGTCGATCTAGGTCGAACGGCCGGTGTTATCGTTGACAATAAACTGATCGGGTTTACTTTGAACGGATTCGGCTCGTGGGGCGGCGTCGAGACAGTTTATGATGCCGGGACGGGAGTGATCCCCGGATTTCGCCGTCGAGGTTTTAGCGAAGCGATGTTTGAGCTAATGTTGCCGGAATTCAAGCAACAGGGCATCGATCAATGTCTGCTGGAAGTCATATCGAATAATGACGGAGCGGTAAGGCTTTACGAAAAGCTCGGTTTTGAACGGACCCGCGAACTTGCCCTCCTCCAATGTGACACGCCTTTTAATGGTGTAGTGGACGTTCCCTCCGGTATTGAGTTTCTCGATATCGATGAGCCTCATTGGCCTGTGCTTTCGACTTTTTGGGAAGGCCAGCCATCGTGGCAAAATTCGATCGACGCGCTTAAAAGAACAAATAAATTAAAGCGTTTTCTCGGTGCATTTTCCGAGGGTCATTGTGTGGGCTATCTCGTGTTTTCCGGGAAATTCGGACGGGTTGCTCAGTTCGCGGTCGATCCCCAATGGCGGGGACGAGGGATAGGTTCTGCCTTGATCCGCAAAATGCATTCTGAAATGGCTGACGGATATTCGATGCAGGTCATCAATGTCGACAAGTCGCTCGACGGGGCGATCCAATTTTTTAAGAACCTGGGCTTTTATGAGCGGCTTAGCCAATACGAAATGTTGAAGCGGCTTTGACCTACCGTACCGGTTCACGAAGGATGGCCTCAGCAGCGGACTGAGCGATAGCGGCGGCCTGCGGGTTTGAAGCTCGGAGATTTGCAAGCTGCCGCAAAGCCTCACCGGTTCGCGAAAGGAGCCTTACCAGATCGCCCTCCTCTGCTCGTGTTCGATCGACCAATTCGTCCCATTCCATCCCGGAGGCCCAACGTTCGGCTGCGGCCGCAGCACTGTAATTTATCTCTTCGACCGGGTTTACACGATGTCGCCACTCTACATTCGCCACATCTACGACGATATCTTCGAAGTCGGCAAGTATCTCGGTCATGTGCCGGGTCGATCGCATCTCGCCGTAACTTCGATCAGCATCGGCCGCCACCGAAGCCATCAGGCCGGTCGCTTCGCTGATCTTTAGGCTGTCAAAAACACCTTTCTTAAGGGCCTCGCCAACCAGCAAAGGCCGGTCGATACGAAGGTCCGCGAGCCACTTTCCCGATTCTGTGACGGTTTCGGTTTCAATATTGATATAGCCGAAATGATCGAGTACCTCTGCCCTTAATTGGAACGGCTCCCAGATCCTGTCGCTCAGCATTTCTGCTCCGTCCCGGTGACGGCTATCGGCACTTTGGCGTCGGCTCTCACGGAAAGCAAAACTACGTTCCGCGATCTCCCGCACTTGGGTAAAAGTGCCAAAGGCGTCTAGGAGATTCAGAAGACTTGTATAGGTCGCTCGAAACCGGCTATCGAGCGCGTCAGGCGGAGCTTTCAGCAGCTCAGCGATCTTTTTTGGGTTCTGGAATTGGCCGGGAGCCAACACTACAAAGCCCACATTGTCTCGTCCGCGACGCCCGGCCCGGCCAGTCATTTGCTGTAACTCACTAGCCGTTAGGCCGCGCCAACCGTTGTTGCCGCGGGTGTCGGCATTTGTGATAACCACTGTCCTTGCGGGAAAATCAACTCCGGCTGCGACAGTCGATGTTGCAAACAGGGCATTAAGGAGCCCGGCGGACATCATCCGCTCGATCAACAGCTTCCAAGATGGAATATGACCTGCGTGGTGAGCGGCTACGCCGGCATGCACGATGACATTGGCGTGTTTATGGTCGCGAACCTCAGGAAATTCGACAGCAAAATCCTCGAATATTCTCTTTCTTTGAGCGAACCGTTCCGGGTCGGTTTTTTGTGCTTTATCCTGTGCGACCTCCGATGCGGCCTCATCACAACGGCGGCGGGTCGGCAAAAATACGATCGCCGGCAGCAAATTGAATCCGCGTAGCGCAGATATGAGTTTTGGCGGCGGGATTTCGATCCTTTTTTGATCCATTCAACGTAAGTATAGCCGACAATGGCCGATGAAGGTCACAAACACAATTGCAAATCCCAGTTGTTTGTTATAATTCGCTCAAAAGTGAGGTAGATCGAAATGATAAATAGACGAGAATTCTTAATGCGAACGGCCGTGGCCGGATCAGTGATGACGATCGGCAGCAAAGTCGGTTTGGCTTCGCTCGGTGCCTTTGATGTCGAAGAATCAACCATCGAAAGCCTTCGATCGGCAATGGCTTCGGGGCGAATATCTTCAGCCAAGCTAACACAGTTTTATCTGAACCGTATCGCCGTTTTAGACAAGAAACTAAACTCGATCATCGAGCTCAATCCGGATGCCATCTCGATCGCAGCCCGTTGCGATGCCGAGAGAAAGGCGGGAAAGGTACGCGGTCCTCTTCACGGCATCCCGATCTTGATCAAAGACAACATCGATACGGCGGACAAAATGAAAACGACAGCCGGAAGCCTTGCTCTGGTCGATGCACCGAAACCGGCGAATGATGCGTTTATCGTTGCCCGACTAAGGGAGGCAGGAGCAGTCTTGCTTGGTAAGACAAACCTCAGTGAGTGGGCAAATTTCCGTGATGACAATTCGATCAGCGGCTGGTCAGGCCGGGGCGGCCAGACCCGCAATCCTTATATCATCGACCGTAACCCGTGTGGTTCGTCTTCAGGCACCGCGGCAGCCATATCAGCAAATCTGGCAGCCATTGGAATCGGAACTGAAACTGACGGATCTATCGTTTGTCCATCTTCGATCTGCGGACTGGTCGGGCTCAAGCCTACGGTAGGACTTGTTTCGCGAAGCGGCATTATTCCGATCTCTGCCTCACAGGATACCGCCGGGCCAATGACGCGGACGGTTTCAGACGCGGCGGCTTTGCTAACCGTCATCAGCTATGTTGACGATCAAGAGGGTGCCTCAAAAGGCGAGCGGCCGACACTCGATTACACAGAATTTTTAAAAACGGACGGGTTGCGCGGGGCTCGGATCGGTGTTGCCCGTGATTATTGGGGACGGCGCCGCGAGGTAGATACGGTGACCAACGACGCACTCGCTGTGATGAAAGCAAAGGGGGCAGAGCTTGTAGATGTGACGTTTCCCCACTTGCGAAAATTTGGCGACGCTGAGTTTCTGGTTCTGCAGTATGAATTTAAGGACGGCCTTGAGCGATACCTTCGTGACCGAGGGGTGCGCCCGAAAACACTCGGCGATCTTATACGTTTCAACAACGAGAATGCCTCACGTGAGCTCAAATATTTCGGACAAAGCATCTTGGAATCATCAGCAAAACTTGGCCCGTTGACCGACAAAGCTTACCTCGATGCTGTTGGGGTTTGCCGAACTTACGCGGCAAAAGAGGGTATTGATAAGGCGATCGATGATAATCGGCTTGACGCTATAGTCGCCCCTTCGAATGCGCCGACCTGGATGATCGATACAGTTAATGGTGATTGCGGCAGCGGATATGTAGGAAGTTCGTCAATGCCCGCGGTTGCGGGATATCCGAATATTACCGTTCCGGCCGGAATGGCAAGCGAACTGCCGATCGGAGTGTCATTCTTTGGCAAGGCGTGGTCCGAAGGAACACTGATCAAATTAGCGTTTGCGTTTGAGCAAGCCACCAGGGCTAGGCGAAAGCCAAGATTTTTGCCGTCGTTCGTGTAAATAGTTGCGACCGTTCGTTCGTTCCCGGCGTCTTAAAAAGAATAGCTTTACCTATTCCAAAACTCCGGGGATAATTAGAAATGAAAAGAACGAGCTTCGCGTTGGTATTTTTCTTTGCATTTTCTGCCGTGACTGCGTATGGCCAGATCACTCTCAAATTTCCAAAACTTAATCCAAAGTCAACACCATCGCCGACTTCCACACCGGTAACGGGTCCGGTCCAAACACCGGTCAATG
>JBGAVK010000023.1:21443-25695 GCA_044228165.1 Pyrinomonadaceae bacterium
CAGCCTCCAACAGGTACCGAGTCGCCGCAGTTGCTAAAGACGACCTTGGACATTCGCTGCGACACAGAGGCGCGGTATTGGAAGCTACCGAACGAATCGAACTACACTAGTTGGATACCACAGGTTAAATTTAAGGTCAGATACACGGGAACGGCAAAATTGCGGCTATTGGCTGAGTACTTTACGTCTGACGGCAAGCCGTGGTTCAGCGAAACGCTCGGCACAAATATGTCTAATGCGGCAGATAAAACCGTTGAAATTAACTCAGAGCGAGGCCCCGGCCGATTCGAAGGGAAATCGACCATCGCGACGGGGCTTTACGGTGTCAAGATCACCGATACCCGGGACGGCGCAGTTCTGTTTCAGGGCAAATTCAAGGTTGGAAAGTTCAAGACGGGACCAAACATTCCGATGTTCAGGAATCAAAACGATTTCTTTGTGGATCAGGATTGGAACCTGCCGATAGGTTATGCATGGCTTAATTGGGCGAAGGACAAGAACGCTCCGGCACCGACAGTAAGTATGTGGATCAAAGGCGAAACACGGCTCGATGACCTCGAAGCCCGTCTCTTCTACAACGGGCAGCAGATCTTAACTACAGATGAAATGGGAGCAGCTTCATCGGTTCAGCAACGCTACCCGAACAGTCTTGAGAACAAAGACACGCATCGCTGGGAGTTATTTGATTTTGAATGGTACAAATTCAAATACGCAGCAAACCAAACCGGGCGTAATATGTTTAGGCAGGCACGATTTATGAATGAGTCTGACGGTAATTACACGGTTAAGGTCTTTCATAAAGGCATTCAGATACGCGAAGCATCTTTCACGGTTTCGGGCGGCGTATTCGCTGATAACGGTGTCGCCTCGTCGAATGGATTCAGCGATAACAAAGTGATAATTCCGGTCAAGATAATGGGCGACAAGGATAAATGGAATTCTGCGACATGGAAGTCCGATGCTTTTTACGCAAATCCGCTGACCGGATTTAACTGGCCGTAACGCGCACGTATAGTTTCTGAAGGCCGTCAAGCAGCAGATTTTCGTCTACGACGTCGATATGTGTTGTATTTTCGGCTATTAATGCGGCAAATCCGCCGGTGGCGACGACTTTAGGGTTGTCGCCTATTTCTTTTTTGACGCGTAGAAGCAGTTCTTCGACGAGCCCAAAATAGCCATAAACTATTCCGGACCGGATAGAGCCGATCGTATTGTCTTGGAGTACCTTTGAAGGCTTCTCGATCGAAACCTCAGGCAGACGCGAGGTGGTTAACTTTAATGCCGCCGCCAGCGTTTTCATCCCGGGAGCGATCAAACCGCCGACGAGCGTATATTTACTGTCGACAACGTCGATCGTCAAGGCAGTTCCAAAACTACATACGATACACGGGGCCCCATACTTTTGGACTGCCGAAAAGGTGTTAATTAGTCTGTCTGAACCAGCGTCCGTTAGCGGAAAATAGTTTATGTTCAGCCCGAGATCCATATCGTTCTTAACAAATATGGGCTTGATCGAGTAAGTGGACGTGAGAAACCCGAGCATTGGATCGTTTAGTTCCGGGACGACTGAACTGACGATCGCCGCGGAAACCGGTCCGGTTAGCTTTGGAATAATCACCTTAGCTAGAGCGTCCGCTGAGAGGTCTTTAATCGTCGGAATAAAGGCTTTTAGGATCAGGCTGTCGTGGTCGTAAACACCGAACTTGATGTTAGTGTTACCGATGTCAACGGCGAGGAGCATTGGCAGAATTACCCTTGGAGCGGGAGGCCGTCGTAAATTATATTCCAACCATTTCGCCGGCTAGTTCGAAGGCTTTTCGTAAACCACTCAACTGCTGCGTTAGCGTCGTCGTAGATCTGAACCGCAGGCCGGTCTTCACGGGGGTCAACGCGGCAGATCGCAGCCCCTGCGGTCGCCGTCTTAATACAGAGCAGCGCGATCATATCATTTTTTTGCATTACCGCCGTGCGCATCTCGACCGAACCAAGTTCATCGTCAAACTCATCAAATTCGGCAAGTTCCTCATCGAATTCATCATCGAGATCAAAATCGGCATCAAAATCAAATTCGTTGCTCATAACTTCCTGTAATGTATTTACAAATTACACGCTTCGGCAGCAAAACTCAATTCGTATTTAACTTCCGCGTGGTTCGCAACGAGCATTTCCTCAGCCACACGGTTACCGCTTCGCCGATCGATCACCTCACGCCAGATCTCGTTCTCACGGAAATTCTTTTCGCCATTACTCAAAAAACGGTGGTTTTTTTCAAAAACGTGATAAGAGAACGGCGGTTCACGATCTGCATATATCGCTCCCTTCAGATGATCACTTGTTAGCCATAGCCTGATCTGGAACGTGAGATCGGTTGGGTTAAAGAACCGCAGGTCGATATAATTGAAGAAAACCCCTGCACCTGAGCCGAAAGGCAAAACGCGATTCTCGTCCGGAAAAGGATCAAAGCTGTGGTGATGGCGTTCGACGACCTCGAGCGGCGTGTGCAGCGCCATCCAATAAAGCAGATTCGCGAGTTGGCAAAGCCCACCACCCACACCACGGACGACCTCGCCCTGCGAAAGCTGCATGCCTTCATGATAGCCCTTTTCAGCCGTTGCCTCGCCGATCTGGCGCCAAAATGAAAAGGTCTGGCCGGGTTTGATCAGTATTCCATCGATCGTCGGACATGCGATCTTCAAATTCTCGACCTTGTTCTCCTGCAATTGAGGGTCGGCGTTGCCCAGCTTTCGCCGCAGCAAAGATTGGTGCTTTTTGCATGAGAAAGGTAGGTTTTCTGTTGATATCGCAGACGCGAAACGCCCGGCGTTCGTCAGATCTGAAAGCGAGCGAAACAGGCGCTTCTGTCGAATGCGCGTCCGATAAAATATTGGGTGTAACTCAGACAGTCTTCGCTTCAAAATCATTTTGCGGACGCAATTGGCAACGCTCCTATCAAAATAGAAGGGCTTTGATCAAGCTCCCCTCAGTTGTTCGACTTCTCCGGATTGAACAATTCTAACCGAACCGTCAGCCATCTTCACCCTCAGCGCCCCATTTTCCTCGACGCCGTCGGTCGTGCCGACGATCTTTCCGTCAGGCAGAGTAATGGAGACAGATTTTCCGCGGAAGTAGCTCGAACGATCTTTCCAGTGACCGAGGATTTCGGAACGTCCTTCCGGAGCGCACAAAATATCATAGAAATGTCCGAGATAGCCAGTAAGAGATGTCGCCATCTCATCTGCGGTCACGTCCCGACCCGTTTCGGCGGCGATCGAGGTTGCCCTGGCTGCGACGTCCGCCGGCAGTTCCGAGGCTTTCAGGTTGATGCCAATGCCGACGACGACGGCGATGCCTTGGGGAGTTTCGACCGTTTCGGCCAAAATACCGCTGATCTTTTTTTCGCCGACCAATACATCGTTGACCCATTTAATGTCGGTAGCGAGGCCAAAGGATTTAAGGGAGTCGGCTACCGCGACGCCCGACATCAGTGTGATGAGCGGGAGAAATTTGGCGTCAAGGCCAGGTTTGAGAACTACGCTGAAAAAGAGCCCCGCGTCGTGAGCAGAGAACCACTGCCGACCGTGCCGCCCGCGTCCGGCTGTCTGTTCGCGTGCGATCACGCATAGCCCTTCAGGAGCACCCTGTCGGGCCTGTCTCGCAGCCTCAGTGTTGGTCGATTCTAACTTTTCAAATCTAAGCAGGGTAAAATTCATACCGGACGGAGCAGCGAATCGCAAAAGTAACGTCTTTGATCAAAAAAGTTCTGTGATACGGTAAACCCTCCGGCCTTGGCAAGTTCGTCGATCATCTCTAGCGAGTATTTTTGCGAGATCTCCATAAAAACCGGTTCCCACTGCCCAAATTCCACATTAATTCCGAGGGCCTCAATTCGGACGCTTTGCTTCTCGCGACTGATCAGGAAAGAACGAGCAGAGCCTTCGACCGGGCTGTAATTCGCATAATGAATGAAGTCGGACATTTTGAAGTTGCCGCCCAACTCGCGATTGATGCGGGTGAGCAGGTTTAAATTGAATTGCGCCGTTACCCCGGCCGAGTCATCATAGGCCGCCGCGATCACGTTCGGGTCTTTTTGCAGGTCAAAGCCAACAAAAAGTAGGTCGTCACCGGACATGACAGTTCTGATGGAGCGAAAGAAGTCGATAGCCTTTTCCATCGCGAAATTGCCAATATTTGAACCGAGGAACATCAGGATCTTTCGCCGGTTTCCGATGTTCTTTGACGATCCGAGTATTTC
>JBGAVK010000023.1:25725-35655 GCA_044228165.1 Pyrinomonadaceae bacterium
TTCAAAATAGTTCCCTTGCCGCGGTGTTATTTCGAGACCGGGAAGTTTGACGGCGAAGTTTGCCCTCAGCTCGTCGAGGGCCTTAGCGGATATGTCGATGGGCGAATACGAAACGTGAATACCCGCATCGAGCATTTGGGCGATAAGGATCGCTGTTTTGGAACCGTCCCCTGCTCCCAGTTCGATCAGGTCAAAGCCGCGGCTTTCTTGATCGAACGCACTTCCGATCTCACCAGCCTGCTTCTCAAAGATCTCCTGCTCACATCTGGTCAGATAATATTCGGGCAGTTTCATAATTTCCTGAAAGAGCCGCGAACCTTCATCATCGTAAAAATACTGAGACGAGAGAAATTTCGGTGCAGACATAAGCCCACGTCGAACTTCGTTGGCAAATTGTGCAATTTCAGTTGTAGATGCCGTTACCATTTGGGTCTGGCCGGTCGCATTATTCATGTTTTTGATCCATCCCGACGTTAATTTTGGGCCTTACAGAAATAGATCTCACTTGGCCAATCGTATTCCTGTAAATTGCCATCTTAAGTGCGGGTGAAAAAAGTTTCTGTATGTTGGGCGACTGTGGCCCTTGGGGGTCACGACAGATGCTCCGCGAAGTATCATTTGGTTGACCATGAATTTACCGTTGTATTCGCCGATGGCGCCCTTTGCTTTGATAAACCCGGGGTAGGGCAGATATGCAGAGTTCGTCCATTCCCAACGCTCTCCCCATTCAAGCAGCGATGACGCTGCCTCCCATTCAAACTCGGTGAGCAACCTCGTCGAACGCCACTCTGCAAAAGCCGCGGCCTCGTAAAAAGAGACATGGCAAACCGGAGATCCCAGCGCCAGTGGCCTCAAGCCGCCTAGCGTGAACTGGTACCATTCTTCATTCCGCTCAACCCAGTAAAGTGGTGCTCCGATCGAATTTTCATTGACCCAGTCCCATCCCTCAGCATGCCATAAGGTATGATCTCGATAGCCCCCGTCATTGATGAAATCGAGATATTCACGGTTGGTTACGAGAGAGGACGAGACTGAAAAACGGTCAAGGTACACCTTGTGCTGTGCGATCTCATTATCAAAGCAAAACCCTTCACCTCCGTGTCCGATGTCGTAAAGCCCGGATTCGATCTCGACAAAACCGTCGCCGGCCCCAATGGTTTCCTCAGGAAAGTAACCCTCGCGATAGGCAGGGAAGAGCGGATTTACGCTAAACGTATATTTGAGATCGGACAATAGCAACTCCTGATGTTGCTGTTCGTGGTTGATGCCTAGCGTGATGAGATCGACTAGATCCTGGTTAGAACCCGCATCGCCCCTAGTCAACAAAACATGCATTTGCTCATCGACGTAGCGGCGATATTCAAAAACCCGCTTTACCGTCGGACGGCTCAGAGCACCTCTATTATCGCGAGGCGTCCGCGATCCGAGAGTGTTGTAGTAGCTATTAAAAAGAAAGCCAAAATCGGGATCGAAGGCCTCATATCCGGAAACGAACCTTTTTAGGATCATTTCCTCAAAAAACCAGGTCGTGTGAGCGATGTTCCAGCGAGCCGGTGAAACGTCAATCACCGGTTGGGGAATATAATCTTCGATTTCGAGGGGCTCGCAGAGTTGCTCCGTGAAAGTGCGAACTTCTCGATATCGGTCCGCGAGATATTGTGAGCTGCTCGTCTCCTTGGTAATGGCTTGCATTTGCACAATTTACAGCAAATTCATATGAAAGGCGAAAACTCAGTAACCGCTAAGCTGCTTTACGGAAAGTCTGCGTTCGCAGAGATTCCCATTCGGTCACCTGCCGGGCTCTTCGATTTTCCGGTGCATTCGCGAGCGAAGCAATTACATCGTCGATATTTATCAAATTTGAACCGAAATTACGGGAGGCGGAACCGCGGTTTGAACCGTTTTGCTGCGAGCGTGTTTCGCGTGAAATGTTGTGAACGATCCGGTTGACCATCGTGTTTGCCTCCTGATTTTCGGGGCAGACGGTCGAACTGTGAAGTCACGTCATCAAATATCGACCGGCTGCAAAACTGTTTTTGTATCCATCAAGTATTCCGATATTGAAAACTCCTATTTCTTGTTAGGTTATCACCAAGCTGCAAAATTTCCAAGAAAAAATTGACGCCTTTGGGAAAGCAAAATTAGCGTCAGGAAAAGCAAAATGGGGGGCCAGGAACGGGAATTTGTCTCTCAGGAACGGGGTTTTTCCAAAAAGATTCACCTTTTGATCCCATTTTCTCCATTTCGCGTCGCAAAGGTCTCGACATATTTTCCTACCATCGTGTGGAGGGGCATATTCAGCGGCCATCGTGCCCATCGCACCCATCTTTTCAACGCGCGAGGCCGTGCCGGGTTTCAGTTGGACATTCCAGCCGGGATTGATCTAAAATTCCCCCATGACCTTTTGCCTTAACAACCTCGCCCTTACATAGCCGCTCGCCGGACCAGATCCGACGAAGCGGCGGACGCTCACAAATTCAATATTTAACATTAGAAATTCGGCGAGTGGATAGACTTTTGTTTATCCGCTAAACTTATATTTTTTCATACGATGGACGAAAAATATTTCGCAAAAAAGATCGAACAGAAATGGCAGCAGAAATGGGCCGATAGCGGTGCATTCAATGCCGAGCCGGCCGGGGACAAACCAAAATTCTACGCCCTCGAAATGCTGCCGTATCCCTCTGGAAACCTTCACATGGGCCATGTTCGCAACTATTCTGCGGGCGACGCACTTGCATGGTACAAACGGCTGAAGGGCTTTAACGTGCTACATCCGATCGGCTGGGATTCGTTCGGACAGCCGGCTGAGGATGCGGCTGTAAAACGAGGCGTCAACCCTCGCGATTGGACCGAGGACAATATCAATGTCATGCGCGGCCAGCTACAGCGGCTCGGTTTGAGATACGATTGGCGGCGGCAAATGTATGCCCACCGGCCTGAATATTACAAATTCGATCAATGGTTCTTCCTCAAGATGTTTGAAAAGGGGCTGGCCTATAAACGAATGACTCAGGTCAACTGGTGCTCGACCGACCAGGCTACACTCTCGAATGAACAGGCGAGCGGCGGCCTGTGTTGGCGATGCGGCAACCCTGTTACCAAAAAGGACCTAGAACAGTGGTTTTTTAAGACCACTGCCTATACCGACCAACTACTCGACGATATGGCAGAGATCGAATCCGGCTGGCCGGCGAGCGTGCTCAAACGCCAGAGCGACTGGATGGGCCGCAGCGAAGGCGCTTTTGTCGATTTTGAGATCAAAGCGTCGGGTGACTCGCTTTTTGTCTGCCCGATCGTGGACGGCATGACAAGCGCGAATGATCTCGGAAAACACCGCGTCCGTGTTTTCACAACCCGGATCGATACGATCTACGGGGCAAATTCGATCGTGCTTGCTGCCGAGCATCCCGTTATTCAGGCAAATATCGACAACTTTGCCGAGGACGTCGCACAAAAGATCGCCTTTATCCGCGCCGAAAATGCCAAGCCCGCCGACCATGAGGCCGAGATCGAAAAAGACGGCATCGATACGGGCTTGCGTGCCGTTAATCCTTTTAGCGGAGAGGAGTTGCCGGTTTGGGTCGGCAATTACGTGATGATGGAATACGGCACCGGGGCCGTCATGTCCGTGCCTGCTCACGATGAGAGGGACTTCGAATTTGCAGGCAAATTTGGCCTCCCTATCCGGCAAGTCATATCCGAGCCGCATCTCGTTCACGAACATCATACGATGCAGGCGCTCGCTCTCGAGGTGCCGCTCACCGAGTATGGCGTTCTCGTTCATTCCGATTATTGGAACGGCAAAACGAGCGACGAGGCAAAGAAAGAGATGGCCGAGTACGCAGTAAAGCATGGATTTGGTGAGGCAGCGACAACCTATCGGCTTCGGGATTGGGGTATTTCACGCCAGCGATTTTGGGGCTCGCCCATCCCGATCGTATATTGCGATACCTGCGGAACGGTGCCAGAAAAATACGAGAATTTGCCGGTGCGCCTGCCCGAGAATGCTCCGATCACCGGCACGGGCGAATCGCCGCTGGCTAAGGTGCCTGAGTTTTACGAAACTTCGTGCCCGAAATGCGGCGGTGCTGCCCGGCGTGAGACCGACACGATGGACACCTTTGTCGATTCGTCATGGTATTACTATCGCTACACGGATGCCGGGAACGACGCGCTGCCGTTCGACCCGGCGATCGCCCAGTATTGGACGCCGATCGATCAATACATAGGCGGCGACGATCACGCCGTGATGCACCTGATCTATGCCAGGTTTTGGACCAAAGTAATGCGTGACCTCGGGCTGGTGAAATTCAATGAGCCTTTCAAACGCCTGCTTACTCAGGGCATGGTCGTTGGCGAGACATTTTTTGACGATTCGACCGGCAAACGTGTTTATTTCCCGCCGGATAAGGTCGAGGTCCAACGCGATGTCAAGGGCCGCATTATCAGTGCCACTTCCGATGGGAAAAAGCTAAAATTCGCAATCGAACGCATGTCCAAGAGCAAGGGCAACGGCGTTGACCCCGACGAAATGGTCGAGATCTACGGGGCCGACGCGGCGCGGCTTTTTGTGATGTTCGCGGCCCCGATCGAGAACGAACTCGTCTGGCACGAAGCCGGTATCGAAGGTGCGGTCAGGTTCCTGCAGCGTGTCTGGCGGCTGATCCATAAATGGCACATAGCGTTCGCAGACTCGCCTACAAGCGGCTCGCCGACGGAAGCCGGTACTCCAAACGCTCGCAAGCTCCGGCAAAAAACGCATCAGACCATCAAGCGCGTCGGCGACAGTTTTGAGAATCTTCAGTTCAACACGCCGGTCGCCGCCCTGATGGAACTCTGCAACGCTATTTATGACATCGGCGTCGAACCCGCCAACGCAAATGCCGCCGAGATCGCGGCTGTCCGCGAAGCCGCCACTGCATTGACGCTGATGATGACGCCGTTCGCACCTCATACGGCCGAGGAACTCTTTTCGGTGATTATCGGCAATGATGAAGGAATTCTCGCAAACGGGGCATTGTTCCCGGCGTTCGACCCTGAGATCGCCAAAGCTGACGAGATCGAGATCGCCGTTCAGGTCAATGGAAAGCTCCGCTCGCGTGTTCTGGCTGCACCGGGCACCGCAAACGACGAACTCGAACGTCTGGCACTGGCTGACGAAAAGACGCAGGAATTCACCGGCGGCAAAGAGATCGTCAAGGTCGTCGTCGTACCGAACCGCCTGGTCAACGTTGTCGTCAAAGGCTGACCGTCGGGCAGTAAACTGCGGAACAGATACGATTTGCCCCGGCCGCCGTGCGGGCAATGGTCGGCGATCTGGCCCGACTCTACGACCCCAAAAACTCGACCATCAGCCGCCGCTTTCTTCGTAACGGCACATCGATTTTCGAGCGGAATTGCAATATTGCAGGACTGACCCCATTCTTCGACCCCATTCTTCGCACACGCACTTCTTTGGGTCAACCTTTTGGGCACTGGGCAAATCCTGGGCAAATCTGGGGGTCAGTCCTGCAATATTGCAATTCGGTAATCGATATTCGTTGCGTATTCCGCCGAATCTGCACTCGTTCCGATCTCAGTCAGCCGCCCGACCTTATCCGCCAAGTATCTTACCTCATATCCGAACGGATCGGTGATACTTTTGATGCCTCCGCTCAGATGGTTGTTGTAAGTCAGAGTATAGGCCTCAAGCCGTTTGTCGAACGTGCCGGGAAAGTCCTTTGTCTCGGTGGTCCACCCTGGTCCATGTGGTCCACCTGGTCCGGACCGGACCAGACCAGAGCTAATTTGCATAAGATCAATACGGACTCTGCGGTAGCCTTTTGAGTCAACATTTCTCCGCATCGCGACGGGCAGTGGCGCGAAAATGGACATTGTTACAATGTCCTTCGTCCCGTCGAGCGATATATCGCCGAATATTAGTTGTGCCGGATGTAATTTCTTCCTTGCTTGAGAAATGTAAAAAAACTAAAATCAAGTGTTTAGCGTATTTGGCGCTAGCAGTGGTTGCTTGTTCGAAATTTGGCCCGATCTGGGATCAAACGTCCGGTTAAAACGCCGTCAAAAATGAAGGAATGCCAGCTTTGTAAAAACTGTTTCGCTGATGCGGTCGTGGCCTGTCCGAACGACGGGATGCCGACCGTGCATACCATCAGCGGCGAACCGGTTCTTGAGGGCAAATATCATCTCGAATGCCGTCTGGGGCAGGGCGGAATGGGCGTCGTTTACAAGGCCCGCCACGCATATCTCAAAACTCAGCTTGCGATCAAGGTAATTCTCCCGGACCTCGTCGGTAACGACCCCCAGCTTGTCACTCGTTTTCGGCAAGAGGCTCTTGCCGCCGCCGCGATCCGTCATCAGAACGTCGTGAGCGTGACCGACTATGGCGTGATCGACGGTTCGGTGCCGTTTCTCGTGATGGAGTATGTCGAGGGCGAATCGCTCCACGACCTGCTTGCCCGTGAGAAATCGCTGTCACCGGAGAAAGCATTTGAGCTCATCTCTGCGGTCTGCGCCGGTGTCGGTGCCGCCCATCATCAGGGTATCGATACTCGATTTTGGACTCGCAAAGATCAAATCGGGTGAGCTTCTAGGCTCGTTCATCCAGGCGCAGACGACCGGGCTGATGGGATCGCCGTATTACATGGCTCCGGAACAATGGGCCGACGAGGAACCGGATTCGCGTTCGGATATTTACTCGCTCGGCGTGATGCTCTTTCAGATGCTTGCCGGTGATGTGCCTTTCAAAGGTTCGTCGATACCGGCGATCATGAAAAAGCACATCTCCGACCCGGCACCTACATTCTCGGATGTCGGTTTACAGGTTTCGCCTGAGCTCGAGAAAGCGGTCCTGCACACCCTCGTAAAGGACAAGAATCATCGAACGGCATCGGTCGAGATGTTTGTCGAGGAACTCCGCGAGGCGATACATCCGGGGGGTTCTTTTATTCATACGACGTCCGGGCCCGCGCTGCCTGTCTCATCGGTGAAGGTCATCTCAAAGCCGGCCAAGTCCAGTGTCTATATCGACAATATCTCTGTCGGGCAAACTCAAGACAATGGTGCATTGCTCCTCGAGGGCATTCAAAGCGGCAACCATCACTTGCGAGTCAGCCATAGCGGTTTTCAAGATTGGCTTGGCGACGTCGTTTGCGACGGCAAACCCGTCGAGGTCATTGCCGAGTTAAGAGAGGGTGTATCTGATTCAAAAACTGCCATCCCGAAGCCTGACCTATCGGTCTCGCAGGCACTAAAGACAAATGCAGGTATTCAGCGTCCCGACACTCCGCAGGATGATATGGCGAAGACCGTTCAGCAGAACTGGGAACCGAGCAAATTCGATGTGTCGGTTTCGACCATTCCACCGGTCAAAAAGAAAAAGATCTCGCCCGTCATTTTGGGAATCGGCGGATTATTCGCACTGTTACTGATCGGAGCTATCGGTCTCGGGATAGCCTATATGGCGGGTGTCTTTGGCGGCAAGGTTATACCGCCCAAGAACTCGAATTCCGGCAATGCAACGCCCGGCGGCACACCCGGCAAGACAAGCGGCAACGAGCTGATCGCGATCCCGGGTGGCACATTCACGATGGGCCGGAACGTTGAGGCCTATGAATATGGCGAACACACGGTTCAGGTTTCGCCGTTTCAGGTGACAAAAACAGAGATCACGAACGCTGAATATCTGGAGTTTGTAAAGGATACAGGCCATGTTCCGCCGAGCAACTGGTCGGAAAAGAAACCACTGCCGAACACGGAAAATAAACCGGTGTCATATGTTTCGTTGGATGATGCTCTGGCATATGCTAAATGGCGGTCGCTGCGAGATGGCGGTGTTTACCGGTTGCCGACCGAGCAGGAATGGGAGTATTTGGCCCGTAACGGTGCTGCTGAAAATATCTTCCCATGGGGCAACGAGTTTGTTGACGGCAATGCGGTAATGGGGAAGGAAGACAGCGAGCCCGTTGATGTCAATACTAAGCCGCAGGGTGCGAATGTCTGGGGCGTGGTCGATCTGATCGGAAACG
The DNA here is from genome assembly GCA_044228165.1 of Pyrinomonadaceae bacterium. Taxonomy (GTDB): domain Bacteria; phylum Acidobacteriota; class Blastocatellia; order Pyrinomonadales; family Pyrinomonadaceae; genus OLB17. Next base: position 33,756 of record JBGAVK010000023.1, read on the forward strand.
TTTGGGAATGGACGAGTACCGAATACCACCTTTACCCGGGAAGCGAGGGCAAACTCAAACTAAATCCGGCGGCTAAGGGGCAGATAATAATACGTGGCGGATCGGCTGATGAAAAACCGAACATTAAGCCTCCTAAGATAACGATCACATCGACGTTTCGCCAAACAGTGGCCCGTGATACTAAGAACAAGGCTCTCGGTTTCCGGCTCGTAAAAGAAAATTAAGCATCTACATTTGTGGTTAGAGGTCTTCACTTCATCGGCAGAGCGGTTTTAGTAGCTTGCATGGCTTTGCTTGCTGTCTCTTCGTTTGGCCAAGACCTTGGCAGCAGCAATAAGCTCTTCGGCGGCAAACCGAGTTCATCTGCCGGCAAGAAAGAAGCGAAAAAGCCGGCGCCGAAACCCAAAGCCTCGCCCGCAAAGGCCACACCCTCAAAGCCTAAAACCACCGCCAAGAAGAGCACCGCACCGGCCAAACCTTCGGCAAACGCAAAAGCCGGAAGCAAAACCGTGGTCAAGATCGAACCATCCAAAAAGCCGGCTGAGACGGTTAGCCCAAGGACCGAAACGGGAAGAACGGAGATTCCGCGGCCTAAGATCGCAGAGGTGCCCGACGCCGCGGGTTCTGAAGAACTGTTCGAAAATCTTATCGAAGAGGGCAACAAAGCCCGGGACGTACGAAATTATACTGCTGCCGAGTCAGCATATAAGCGTGCCCGATCGGTTAGGTCGCGCGATTCGCGAGCGGTTTACGGCCTGGGCAATCTATATAGCGATCAGCAGCGTTGGGAGGAGGCAGAGAGTCATTATCGAGCGGCTCTTCAGTTAGATTCCGGCAGTGCGTTCGCAAATATCGCATTAAGTTACGTATTGACACAGCCGCTGCTCGTTTCAGATCTGTCTGAAAGATATGCCGAGGCAGAGCGGTTGGCTCGCAGGGCGATACAATTCGCACCTTCCAATGCACTGGCCTACGACCAACTCGGAGTCGCGATGGAATTGCGCGGAATGATCGGCGCTGACACTGAAAATGCATATCGTCGGGCGATAACACTCGACCCGTCGTTCGCTCCGGCGTATGCCCATTTAGGGCGGCTGCTGCGCCGCCGGGGCCTTTCAAAGGAATCGGCCGATGCTTATCAAAAGGCGGTCGAACGGTCTAATGATGTTGCCACTATGGTTCTGGTGGCCGAGATCATGCAGTCAGAGCAGCGGTTTGCCGAATCGGAAAAACTGTTGCGTGAGGCAGTTGCGTCTGACCCCCGCAACCTTAACGCGTTGTTGATCCTCGGCCGGGCCTTAACAGCTCTCGGTAATTTTACCGATGCTGAGCGAATCCTAAGGTCGGGTATTGAGGTCGATCCTAACGGTTTCGTGGCACACAGCCTGATGGGGACGTTATTTATCCGGCAAGGGAAAATTGAAATGGCGGAAAATTCATTGCTGCAGGCTCTACGGTTCGTATCAAACCTTGAAAAACGTCAATTGTCTCAGCAATTCGAAGCGGTCGGTGACGGCTATACAAAGGCCGGAAAGTTTGCGGCCGCTGAGCGGACGTACCGGCAGGCGATCGCCCTTGATATCGAAAATGCATCGTTGGCCGGCAAATTGGCCGCAGTTAATCGCCGTTAGGCGAAGATATTCAAGTTATTACTGTTGTGAGTCTTTGCCCTGTGTGGGGCTAAATTTTATTAAAGGATTTGCCGGCTGTCGATGCCGGCCGACAAGGGGGAAAGTTTCGTGGGTGACGCAATGTATTGTCCTAAATGCTCGGAGAATTTTGAGGAGGGTTCACGGCGGTTTTGTCCGACGGATGGGGCCCGTCTTGTGCCGGAAGGCGCACGTTCAACGGGGAGTCGTGACGGTGGCGTTTTTGCAAATCTGATCCCTAAAATGGGCGC
>JBGAVK010000024.1:0-18633 GCA_044228165.1 Pyrinomonadaceae bacterium
GGTTACAAGGGGTGGGACGGATAGGTAATACAATATATTTCGAAAACCTATCCGTCCTAATTATCTCTCTCACAATAAAAAAGGATCAAATTATTACTATGAACGAAGAAAATCAAACAGGCAGCAATGCCGTATGGGCGATCGCATTTGTGATCATTGTGGCGATCATCGGAGCGGTTGTATATTACAGCGGCATCCTAAAGACCAAACCTGGTAAAACCGAAGTTGATATCAATGTGACGGCTCCGGCTGCCCCGGCACCGGCACGTTAATTGATGTGGCCCGCCAAAGGAGAAACGATAATGGCTGATAACACAGAATGTGCACACAACATATGCAATTGTCCCGTATCCGGTGACGATACGTTTTGCAGCGATCATTGCCGCGAAGCAACAGAGCACGATATTGCAGAGATCGCCTGCGATTGCGGCTGTCCGGGATGTAAATAAACGGGTTTAGTGAGCTGCGGCTGTTGCGGCCATTGACGGTTGGACCTCGCGGTGCTTGAGACAGGCGGCTTCGATGGCCTGGCATACCTCGGTCTCGGTGTGTCCGTGGCGTTTATTGTCGGCGTTGGAAACTTCGGAAACGATCAGGAATTTGGCTTTTTCGAGCATCGTCTGCTCGCGAAACGAGAGTTTCTTTTGGTAGCTGAGGAAAGTAAGTTTTTTGAGGACATCGGCGGCGTCAAAGATACTGCCCGAGTGGAGCTTGTCGGCAAATTCGCGTGAGCGGATCTTCCAATCGCATGAAATGCATTCGAAATCATCGGAAAGGGTCGCCATGAACTGACGGCATTTTGCTAAGCTGATTATCGGCCTGATGCCAACACTCTCGGCGTTACAAGCGGGCACAAAGATCGTCGAATTATCATTGAGCACACGGAGCGTAAACCCCTCCATCGCCGTGTCGGCGATGGTGCATGTTCGTGTGCCCTCGACCAGGCAAATGCCTTGATTTGGGTAAGCTACTTTTTGTCCAACGGTAAGCTGCATCGGTCCTTCTCTCCTTCAGAGAGTGGAAACACTGTGCTAAAAGTTCAAACAACGACTTTTCGCTGAAACATCTCTATTCGATATACGTTCAGTGTAGCACGTTAATGCAAGCGCGTGGTAGAAATTTTGTGCTTGTTGATTAGGAAGTAATTGACGGGAGAACGATCGAGAATGTCGTGCCTTGGCCGAGAACGGAATTGACCGAGACCTCGCCGCCGTGGAGTTTGGCTAGATGTTTTACGATCGCGAGCCCTAGGCCCGTGCCCCCGATCTCACGCGAGCGAGCCCGGTCCGTGCGGTAAAACCGCTCAAATCTGCGGTCGATATGCTCGGGCAGGATGCCCTCGCCGGTGTCGGCGACGCGAATAGTGTCTTTGCCGTCAGCTTGATCAAACGAGACGGTAACGGTGCCGCCCTCTCGATTAAACTTGATCGCGTTGTCGATCAGATTGGTCAACATCTGCTCAAGCCGGACGATGTCGGCACTGATGACCGCTCCCTCGGGCACTTCGTTTGTGAGTGTTATGTCGCGGGTAGCAGCTTTTGCAGAAAGAGCCGCAACAACGTCCTGCACCGCTACGTTCAGCCGCACATCGCGCATCTCGACCGAAACATTACCCGATTCGATCAGCGACAGCTCTAAAATATCGGCGATCAGGCTGTGCATCCGCTCGGCGTTGCGGCGTATGACCTCAAGAAATCTGAGATTGTTTTCTTTGTCATCGATGCCGCCGTCCTCAAGCGTTTCGACGAATGCAAGGATCGATGTAAGCGGTGTGCGCAATTCGTGCGAGATATTTGAGAGAAATTCCTGACGGATTGATTCGAGCCGGTCGATCTGCGTCGTCTCGTAAAAAAAGCCGATCGAATGCGTAATGCCGTCAAGCTCGATCGGCGCAACGTGAACGTCAAAGCGCCTGTTACCGGCGCGTGCTAATTCGAGCCTTACATCTGATGCGGCTTGGGTGGTCACCGCCCGTCGAAATGCCTCGTGCAGGTCGAGATCGCGGATAACTTCGCTCAGACGCATACCTTCGATCTCAAGTCCGTCACGCCCAAACGCCACCGCCGCGGGAACGTTGCAGTTTGCGATACGCATATTCGCATCAACGACCAGCACGCATTCGCGGGCGGTATCGAGTATCTTTTGCAGGATCTGGACCGAGGTAGGTGTTTCGGCCAATTCTATGGCGGCGGCATTCATAAACGTCAGTTACATCCGGTAAAACGATAACCCACGCCAACGACGGTTTCAATACAGCCGCCGCATTCGTCGAGTTTTTGCCGCAGACGGCGAATGTGGACATCGAGCGTACGCGTGTCGCCAAAATAGCTGTAACCCCATACGTTGTCGAGCAACTGTTGGCGAGAAGCGACGCGGCCCATGTTTTTTATCAGGTGTTCGAGCAGGGCAAATTCTTTCCGCGTCAGCTTTACGGCTGTGTCGCTGCAAGTGACTCGCATATCGGCAAAATCTACCGTAAGACGGTCATCCGAATATTTTGGAGAGATCTCGGTTTCGGAGCGCCGCAGCACCGCACGCACGCGGGCAATGACCTCTTTGATCGAAAACGGTTTGACGATATAATCGTCAGCCCCTGTCTCAAGCCCCATTATCTTATCGCCCTCCGCGGCCTTTGCCGTGAGCATTATGATCGGAGTTTTTTCGGTGAGCGTTTCGCGGCGTAATCGTCGGCACAATTCCATCCCGCTCATTCCCGGCAGCATAAGATCGAGCAAAATTAGCGACAGCACCGCCTTGTCATCAAGCGCGAGCCGCAAGCCCTTTTCGCCCGATTCGGCCACGACGGGCCGAAACCCTTCGCGTTTGAGGTTGTAGTGCAGACTCTCGGCGATGTCCGCGTCATCCTCGATGATCAGAATAGTTTGCTGCATAGAGCGTAACCTGATTGTAAAGAATTCTTAAGCTTTCTGCGACAGTCTATGCGGCGGGAATGAATTGGGTATTAACGAAATGTTACAGCGAGGTTAACTTTTTGCGGAAAATGCACAGCACCCTCATACTGGTCACACGGGCCGATTTACGTTGTCATCTATACAAACAACGTACAATTCTCCGGCCGTTTAACAAGATTGAATTCTTTGAGGCGCTTGTCGAACGCCGCGCGGCCCTTAACATACGGCGGCTGCATGTCGGCGTCCATTTTCTTGAGCCGGTTAGAGATAGACTGCAGCTGCTTTTTGCTCTCGTCGTAATAATTACAATTGACGGCTCGCGAAACTTTGCTCGCATTCGCGTCTTTCGCCGCAAGTCCTTTTTCGAGTTTGGCAAAGGTCTTGTCATACTCCGCAATCAACTTTTCCACCTCCGCCTCAGCCGCCGCAGAACGTATCAGCATTTGTAGAGGGGTCAATTTTGCCGTCGCTCCGCTATTGGCTCCGCATCCCCAGACAGCCGGTTCATTCTTGAGATCAGCATCGATCACTTCCTGCAGCTCTTGGTAATCCTGAAATCGCAGCTTAAGCTCGGGATAATCTTTCACATCGCCATCGGAATACATCTCGTCAAGCAGATCGTAATAATCGAACATATCGCCGTCTATGAGTCTGAGTTCGCCAAGTATGCGGCAGACGTTTGACGTATCGAGCGGGCCCTTTTCCTTACCGGCGGCGATCGCGGCTTTTTGGGCGAGAGCCTGCTTTTTAGCGTCGTTATACTCGGCGTCTTTTGGCTCGTATTTGTTCTCCATTACGTCGCCATACTTTTCCAGCAGATCGGCGAACATCACGTCGGCACGTTTCGCTGGCGTCGGCTTTGGCGTCACCGCCGGCTTTTCGACAGCCGCGAGTGCCTGTTTATATGCGGCGTTTCCCGGTGTGATCGCGAGAGCACTGCGGTAATCGGCTGCAGCCTGAGCATTACGACTCGTGGCGGCGTAGGCATTTCCGCGAAGATAATAGATCTCAGAGCTGACTGTCCCGCTTTTTAATGCATCTGTCAGTTTTGTGATCGCCGTTTCATAATCTTTTTTGGCGAGGGCGGCTTTGCCTTCTTCGATCTTGAGGTCGGCATAATCCTTTAAAAAATCTTCGCCGATCGTGTAGGCCTCCATCGGGTCAAATTCATAAACGACAGTGCCGGACATCTTCGCCGGTTTGCCATTGACCATATATGGCAAAAACGTTGAGGCTTTCGCGGCTTCGATCGATTCGCCCCGGTGTAAATAGTTCCCGTCGACGATCTTTGCGTCCGTGACCTTTCCGGTTTCATCGATCACGAGAGCGACCGTAACCGAAAGGAACGGCGAACGTTCATCGCCCAATTTGCCGCCTTTGGGTATCACGATATTTTTCGCTCGGGCGTTCAGCAAGCCGACAGCAATGGGCTTTTCCGGAGTCTGCGACGTCAACTGGGCGGGCGAAACAAGCGCGGCCCCAAATAGACACACAAAGAGGGAGAGCGGGAGAACTAAGTGTTTTTTCATTGCTTTTACTACTGAACTTTTCGGTGAAATAAAACCCGAACAGAATTGCATATCAAACGGCCAACTTCAAGCCGAAAAAGAGGCCTCTCCTTCGATTTGCTCTAATAACATCGACTGAGAGGTAACTCCCGATAATTCTTTCGCTCTTGAAGTCAGAAAAAAGAAAAAGGCTGAACTTTCGAACAGCCTTTTCCGCGTTTGCTTCTGCAAAAATTTGAATCTCAACCCTCCAGCGTCGCCTGCAGGCTGATCTCCATATTGTACGCTCTGCTCACCACACATGCGGCTTTTGCCCCGGCCGCGATCGTCTGAAATTCTTCATCCGTGATGCCGGGCACTTTTGAGGTGTTCACGAGGTCGGAATTTGTGATCGTTCCGGCTTCGAGCGTGATCGTCGCCGTCGTTTCCAGGGCTTCCGGTGTGTAACCCGCTGCAGTGAGATCTGCCGAGAGTTTCATTGTGAAACAGCCTGCATGCGCCGCCGCCATCAGTTCTTCGGGGTTGGTGCCAACGCCGTCCTCAAAACGGCTTTTGAATGAATATTGGGTCTTGTTGAGTGTCGTGCTTTGGGTTGTAAGATGGCCGCTGCCTTCTTTGAGTGTGCCGTTCCAGACGGCCGTTGCGTTTCGTTTCATAATTATTGCTTTCCTCCAGAGGTCGCAGTTAAAAGTCTAGAAGATTACCCGACGCAACTCAACTTTCGCCCATTTCCTCGCGAGGCCTAACGACGATCTGAAGCTCGCCGCAGCCGTCATTGATCGTATTCCAATTATCGATGTTGAGATCGACCACGGCGAGAGCCGCCGTCGGCATTGGTTCCAGACACCCTGTAAGGTAACGAATAAATCCTTCGATCCCGGGGTTGTGGCCGACGAGCAACGCTGATCCATGAGCGTCATCGAGTTCGGCAACGACCTGCCGCAAAGCGTTCGGGCTTGCCTCGTAGATCAACGGTTCAAAATGAAGCACCGCCCGCATCTTACCAGTTTCTTTAACGAGAGCCGCTGTCTGCCGCGCCCGAATAGCCGGTGAACTGACAATGACCGACGGTTCGTAACCTCTTTCTAATATCAACTTTCCCATGAACGGTGCGGCCGCCCTTCCCCGTTTGTTCAAAGGACGCTCAAGATCAGCCAGATTCGGATCGTCCCAGCTCGATTTCGCGTGCCGCATCAAAAAGAGTGTTTTCATAGCTGTTTATGATTCGTTCGCGATGATAACCTCACAGCCATCGTTCAGACAAACTTCCGATCTAGATTTTTTGAAAGAACGTCTCGATCCGCTGAGATCAGTCCGACAACTCTAAAGCTAATCCTTGCCGCACTTGCAATTTAGGTGGTAGATTATTCTTTCGATGGAAGATTCCCCCGACATTCAGAACACGCCTCGTCCGTTCAACGATCTGCTTCCATATGCAGGTTGGTTGATCGCATTGGCGTCGATGGCGGGCAGCCTTTTTTTCAGCGAAGTGATGGAACTCCCGCCGTGTGTGCTTTGCTGGTATCAGCGTATCGCGATCTATCCGCTTGTGGTCATTATTGCGATCGGAATCGTTGCCCGGGACGGACGATTCAAGCTTTATTCCCTGCCGCTCGCGATCATCGGCCTCGCGATCGCCGTTTACCACAACCTGCTCTATTACGGCTTTATTCCGGAGAGCATTACGCCGTGCACCGAGGGGGTGCCGTGCAACGCCCGTCAGATCGAACTGCTCGGTTTTATAACTATTCCTTTAATGGGCCTTGCGGCGTTTGTGCTGCTAGTCCTATGTTTATTGTTTTATCGACCGGAAGTAAAAGAAAAAGATGCGTAAAGAAATTGCGATTTTAGGTTTGATCATTTTGGTCGTTATGGCGGGTGCGTATGTTGCATCCAGAAATTACCGAAGCTCAGTTCAGAATGAACGAAAGCCTGATTCAGCTCCAACCGCCAACCTGATTCGGGAAGACAGTTATTCCCTCGGACCTGCCAACGCCAAAGTGACGATCGTCGAATTTCTCGACCCCGAATGCGAATCGTGTGCGGCCTTTGGGCCGACGGTCAAAAAAATGGCAAGCGACCCCGCTGGAAGCGTGCGTTTGATGATCAGGTACATGCCCCTACATCCAAATTCGGTCCCGGCCGCTAACTTCCTCGAGGCCGCCGGCGAACAAGGCAAGTATTGGCAGGCCTTAGAAATGATCTTTACAAAACAAGACGAATGGGGCGAAAAGCACGGTGCTCCGTCAACCGCTCCAAAGCCCGATGTTCCGAAACTTTTCGAGGGTTACGCTAAGGACCTTGGCATCGATGCAGCAAAGGTAAGTGCAGCGATCCGTGATAATGGCGCTGCCGCGAAACTCGACCGAGACAGAAAGGACGGGACGAATCTGGGTGTGCGCCAGACGCCAACGATCTTTGTCAACGGGCGAAAACTCGCCCGGCTTTCCGAATCTGATCTCAGGTCTCTCATCGACGAAGAGCTCAAAAAATGATGCGCCGGCTGATTTGACTGTGAAAGCTAAACCTTCTGTCGTAGAACGGCGTAGTAACAAATGCTGACCAAATGACCCCGGGGATTTCCCGTGGAATATTGGATCACGGGTCCGTGATGTTGAATTTGAGCCGCTGGACGAATAGAATCTTAGTTATTGTGCTACGCAGCATTGCCACGATCTTGACGAATGAAACCCGCCGACGCCTTTTGGCGGCGTTATTTCTTTTTGTCTTTTTTGCGGAATTTGGTTCGCATACCCTGATCTGCTCGAACCAGTCGTCGAACGAAAAGTCGTCCTTCTCGATCAACGAACGGGGTCACGATGATCCGTGTAAGACCCTCGTCCTTTGTAGCGACGGCCAGCGAAAGGATCGCCAATTGCCATCGTTCGGACATGATGCGGCTCAGCACAATGCACTATTTGACCAGTCCGCCTTTCCGCAGCCTGATACCTTTGACCTAGTTGAGGTCGCGATCCCGTTTTCTACTGATGACGGACTTTTCAGGCCGCCTGACCCCCCATTTCATCCTCCTAGACTTTCATAACGCAGCAAAAAACCGATGCAGCTAAAATGCCCGTCTGCGGCATACCGCACTGCATTCTTTCCGCAATATTGCGTCTATTTTGAAAGACTCCGGCTCAGTCTGCCGGAGGATCTTAGAGGTTTAAGATAATGTACAGAATTTTCCTTATTTCTGCGATCCTGACATCTTCAGCCATCGCGTCGTTTGCACAGGCCGGAGCAAAACTTTCCGGCACCGTCCGGCTCGCCGGCGAAGACACCGTTCTTCACCAGGCGTCCGTCCAACTCGTTGAACTAAAAAAGACCACCAATACCGATCGGAACGGCTACTACGAATTTACCGCTATACCCGCCGGCATGTACACCGTCATCGTCCATCAGGAGGGCTTTGCCGACTCGCAGAAGAAGATCACTCTCGAGCCGGGCGGCAACGCCAGTCTCGATTTTGCACTCACGATCTCGGGGCTCAAAGAGGACGTCACGGTCACCGCGAGCGGCTCGGAACAATCAACGTTCGAATCGATCGCCAATGTAAGCACGGTCGATTCGACCCAGATCACGTCGCGCGCGTCCGTGGGCCTGGGCGATGTTTTGAATAATGAGGCGGGCGTCTCAAAGCGTTCGTCGGGCCCGGGAACCTCGCGGCCCGTCATTCGCGGATTTGACGGTGACCGCGTGATGGTCTCGAGCGACGGCGTCAGTGTCGGCTCGCTTGCATCGCAATCGGGCGATCACTCAGAACCCGTCGATACGCTTGCCGTCGAGCGGATCGAGGTCGTCAAAGGGCCGGCAACGCTCCTCTATGGCAGCAACGCGATCGGCGGCGTAGTTAACGCTATCAGCGGCCATGACGAAGGTGCCCACCCGGGCTTTCGCGGCTATTTTTCGGGCATCGGCGGAACAAACAATAATCAGGGTGCGGCGAGCGCCGGCCTCGAATACGGCGTCGGCCGTTGGATGTTCTGGGGCAACGGCAGCACACAACGAACGGGCGATTACAAGGCTGGCGGCGATCGCGGCGTGGTTGAAAACACCTACACCCGCAACGCGACCGGCGGCGGGGGCTTTGGCTACTTTGCCGACAAAGCGTTCTTTAATACCGATTACAGCTACTATCAAAACCGATACGGCATTCCGCTCGACACTAATGAACCGGACCCCGAGGTGCGAAGCATTCAAATGCACCGCAACAACGTAAAATTCAATTTCGGTTACAAGGACGCCGATATCCCGATCACCGGTGCAAAATTTACGGTCGACATCAGCCGATACCAGCATCAGGAGCTCGAGGCAGACATTGTCGGCACCACGTACAAAAATAACGTAACTTCGGTTCGCGGTATGTTCGAACAGCGCAAGGTCGGCAAGCTTACAGGCCGTTTTGGCTTTGACGGTTTTGCTCGCGACTACTCGACCATCGGGATCGAGAACATCGTTGACGGCCCGGTAAAACAAAGCGCGTTCTCGGTCTTCGGTCTCGAAGAGCTGAAATATGAACGCGCGTCATTCCAGTTTGGCGGCCGCATCGAGAGCAATCGTTATAACCCAGTAAAAGACACGCTTCCCGACCGTTCGTTCACGGGTTTTTCAGGAGCGGCAGGAGCTCGCTTCGATCTATGGAAAGGCGGGGCTTTTGTCGCGAATTACTCGCACGGCTACCGTGCACCAGCGATCGAGGAGCTTTACAATAACGGGCCGCATGACGGCACGCTTGCCTTTGAGATCGGAAACCCCGATCTCAAGCCAGAGATCAGCGACGGCATCGACCTTTCGCTGAGGCAGCAGAATTCGCGTATCAAGGCGGAGGCGAACTTTTTTTATTACCACTTTAAAGACTTCGTCTTTTTGGCGCCGACCGAGATCATCGATCCGGGAAGCGGCTTTCCAAAGGCATACTATCGACAGGGAAATAGCCGCTTTACGGGCACGGAGTTGAGCCTCGACGTGACGGCACACCGATATCTGAACATCTTGACAGGTATGGATTACGTCAATGCCCAGCTTACGACCGGCCAGCCGCTGCCGCGAATAGCCCCGTTTCGCGTGCATTTCGGGCTCGATGTTCACAAGGGCAATTTCAGCTTCCGGCCGGAATTTCTGGCTGTCGGCCGTCAGGATCGCGTCTTTACCGATGAATCGCCGACCGCCGGTTACGGCACGGCGAACTTCACCGCGTCGTACATCATCCCGACGAAACACACGGCCAACATCTTTTCCGTGAGCGGCTACAACCTGAACAACAAGCTTTATTACAACCACATCTCGTTCATCAAGGACATCTCGCCGGAGATCGGCCGCGGTGTGAGATTTAGCTATACGGTCAGGTTCTTTTAGAAGTCTTGCCCGCGAAATACGCAAAAAACGCCAAATAGTAACCTTTTCCTTTATTTCGTATTTTTCGCCTATTTCGCGGGCAAATTCTTTAGGTATAATCTCTCTATGCGAACTGAAACATTGTCATTCGAAACCGCAGGCGGCCCGACGAGCGCCTACGTCGCAATGCCCGACGCACCATCCGACAAAGCAGTGATCCTGATACACGAATGGTGGGGGCTCAATCCCCATATCAAAGACATCGCCGGACGCTATGCCGACGAGGGCTTCACGGCCATCGCACCCGATCTTTATCGCGGCAAGGTCGCCGCCGACCCGGACGAGGCTTCAAAAATGATGCACTCTCTCGCGATCGAAGACGGGCTCGATACCATTAATTGCGCGATCGACGCTGCCTCGCTCGCGTTTGATATTTCTCATTTCGGCATCACGGGCTACTGCATGGGCGGGACATTTGCCCTGCGAGCCGCTTGCGAACTCGAGGGGCTCAGCGCCGCCGCACCGTTCTATGGCGACATCCCTGAGGATGACGTGCTGAAAAAACTGACCGTCCCGACAATATTTGTATCGGGTACGCGCGACGCGTGGATCAATACGGAAAAGGTCGCCTCTCTAGAAGACGCCGCCGAACGCTTCGAACTGCAGATCCACTCTGTTAAATACGATGCCGACCACGCCTTTTTCAACAACACCCGGCCCGAGGTTTACGACCCTGTCGCCGCAAACGACGCCTGGGCCCTCGTCGTCGGGTTCTTCAACGACAAACTCTGAGGTCCGAAAAGTTAACTAGGAAAGCCGGTTACCTTATCTAGGTATCCGGCTTTCTTTTTACTCTTTGTTACGCGACTTACCTATGAACAACGATACCGCCGCCGGGGGTTCCCTGCTTGATCGCGGAGCGCTCACTCTTGGCGGCTTTTCGCTGCTGTTTGTTGAGATACATCATCGCGTCTGCCTTGGCGATCGAATTTTCGAGCTCGGCGAGATCTGAGAAATCTTCAAAGGCGTGCGAAACGCCGATCGTCATCAGCTTGTCAACGCCGTCGATACAGACGTTTGAGAGCAGCGTCTCTATGCGGGACATCCGCTCGTACGCCGCCTGCGAATCGAGGCCGACGAGTATGACAAAGAACTCGTCGCCGCCCCAGCGGAAGATCAGATCCTCTGCACGGATAACCTCGCGGATCGCCCGCACGACCGTGCGGATCACTACGTCACCGGTCCCGTGGCCGTAATTGTCATTGACAGTCTTGAGGTCGTCAACGTCAAAAAAGCCGACACAGCCAGACATCGAGCGGTTGGCTCCGCCGTTGCGTTTGAGATAGCCGTGAAATGCATGGCGGTTGAGTGCAGTCGTCAGCGGATCGACGTGGGCGAGCTCCTCGAGCTTTTCGTGTGCCTTTTTGAGCTTTTCGTTGGCGATCTTAGCGTCAGTTAACACTTGTTCGAGCAGGACTATGACCATTCCAAATCCGAGCAGGATCTGCAGCACGAGATCGATCACCGAATTGAACGCAAGGTACTCTGCCTGGATGTCAACATATTGTCTTAGTGTGAACACTAGGAAATATTGAAAGAAGTCTACGACCAATAACCCTAGTGCGACCAGCATCACCTTCCAGCCAAAGGTCTTCATCTTGGTCTTCCACAACGCGATAAATGCGATCGCAAAAAATCCCGACAAGATCAGTGAGTGGACGTTAAAAACGAGATTAAAATCATCCGCTAAAAACGGAAGGCCAAACGCGACGAGTATGAACGGCAGGACAAACAATTCCTGACGTATCCGCATGTCATTGTTTGCTGCGAGGCTTCGGCAGCCGGCGACGAGCAGGAATCCAAAAACATACTCAGTCAGGAAATAAAAGCTGAAAAGCTGTACCGAATATTCCTGATAGCTGAACGCGAGCCGCAGGCAAAATAACGCAAAACTCAAAAACAGCCACGCATTTGTCCAGTGTTTTAGCGCGACAACATTTATCGAGCGCCGTAGGAAAAGCGTCAATAATGTGATCAATGAGACACCGGCTAACTGAATGATCAGGCCAATCTTCGAATCCATAACGGGGTTTAGAAACTGCGGTCTAAGAGCGATCTAACGGGAGCAGCGGACTATGGAAGGCAGCGTGACGGGGAGATCACTCATTAAGTGTAGTATAAACTTGTTGATACTGTCTAGTCTTTTTTCAACATTTTGGTGAGTTCGTCCGTGTTTGGCAGAGACGTGCGAGCGCCGAGAGCCCGGCATTTGAGCGAGGCGACCGCGTTTGCAATGAGCGCACTTTCCCCGATATCTTCGCCACGCAAAAATCCGGCCAGAAATCCGGCCCGAAACGCGTCGCCCGCTCCCGTCGTGTCGATGCAGCCGCCAGGAACAGGAAAACCGGGCGTCTCTACATATTCGCCATTGCAAAGAAAAAGCGAGCCCTGATCGCCAAGCGTCATTCCGACTACCGGACAACCAAATTCGGTAACTATCTTTTGGAGCCCGGCAGCGGGTTCCGTAATTCCAAACATCTTCGCCGGCAGATCCGATGATGCCGTACAAATATCAACGACCGGGAGCAATTCACGCACACCGTCGAAAATGTTATCGATATCGATAGACACGATTATTCCCCGCTCGCGGGCCGCTGAGGCAAGTCGGATACAAGCCGCCGTGTCATGGGGTGTGAGATGCAACACACGGCCGCTCAGCGCAGTCTCGAAAGGCACCGCATCGGCGCCGTACGCAAGCATTCTGTCGCGATGCCAAATAACGGTTCGCTCACCGCTCGTGCCGTCGATAATGATGTATGCGATCTGGGTACGTGCATCGGCAACGGTTTCGGTCGCGGACACATTGACGCCTTCGTCGATCAATGAACTAAGTCCGAGCCGGCCTGCGTGATCGCCGCCGAATTTGCCAATATATGCCGTCGAAAATCCGAGACGTGAAAGTCCGACCATCGTCGACGCAACTTCGCCGCCCGGAGCCTCGGCAAATTGTGTCAATTCGACCTTTGAATTGAACGCCGGGTACATCGGTACCCGCACGAGGTGATCGACGGCATTTGTGCCAAAGCCGACAACGTCGAATTTACCCGAAACCGGGGCTGTAAATGGAAACTGCATAATGACCCGAGCCAAATTAAACTGTTTGGGCGGCCTTTGTAAAAAACTTCCCGGCCAAGTCTTGCCAAATTGTTCAATTTCAAGTTAGATTGTTTATCAGACCTATTTTCACGTGTAATTTACGTGAAACACAACCACGGCCCAATTTATTTCCGGAGATCATTCAAAAATGCCTACATCGATTTGCCCCGAATGCAGCGAAGAAGTTTACGTTGATGCCGTATCAGAACAAGGTGATCATGTCGCCTGTGACGAATGCGGGTCGAGCCTCGTCGTTGTTGGCCTGGACCCGGTGGAACTCGATCTCCGTGACGAAATGAGCGGCGACGACCTGTCAGATGCAGACGGATTTCAAACTTACGATTTTGACGACGATCGTTATTGACGGGTCCGACGGCTGTTCATCTCACGATACCAATTTTCCGATCATTCTGACCGAATTCACTCAAATTGACCTGTCTATTTGACAGTCGAACTTTTCGATCTAACGGCATAAACCCTCTCAGATGCCGTATTTACTATACCTCGCCTATCCCCGCTTCTGGCACGCTGATTGTATTTAGCCCTAGTGGAATATTGGGCCACTTTTGCCCCGGCTGGCCCAAAACCTATTCTGACCCCATTTTCGATGTGGATTTGAGTTCCCAAAATGACCGTCCTTCCTAAAAACAAGTTCCATAAGAAACTACTCACGATCGTCGCAGCGGTTGTTTTCGGCGCAGTTCCGCTGATCTCGTTCCTCTTCTGGCATTTCGGAGCCGATCTCGGATTTGTTCTGCTTCCGGTAGTCGTTATTGGTATCGGCAGCTACAAGATGCATCTCGACCGCCTCTCGGAAAAGACGCGTGAGATCACTGAAGCGAGCCGCGTACATCTCGCCACGGTCGAGGCTTTGGCAACCGCGATAGACGCACGCGATCAGGTCGGCATCGGCCACGTTCGCCGAACGCAGATCTACGCTGTCGGCATCGGCAAGATCCTGGGCCTGGCTGACAATGATATCGAAGCGCTCAGGACGGGAGCATTGCTTCACGATATCGGTAAACTTGCGATACCTGATCATATCCTCAACAAACCGGATTCACTGACGCCGGCCGAACTCGAAAAGACAAAGATCCACCCGAGCGTCGGTGCAGCGATCCTCGAAAAAGTAGGCTTTCAAAGTGCTGTCGTGCCGACTGTCAGGCATCATCACGAATCTTGGGACGGCCGCGGCTACCCGGACGGACTGGCTGGCGAAGCGATTCCTCTTACGGCCCGCATCCTTGCGGTCGCTGACGCGTTTGACACTATCAGAGGTGCCCGCCCCTACCGCCCCGCACGTCCCCGCGAAAAGGCTCGCCAGATAATCCAGGCCGAGGCTGGAACACGCTTTGACCCGATGATCGTTAATACGCTGATCCGCAATCTAGCCTTTTTAGAAGCAGATGTGGATGCCGCGGGGCTCGCCTACGAAGACTCAGAAACCGGTAACCGTGCATACAAGCCGCACAGTTTTGTCGACCAGATCCAACTCGCCAATCGTGAGGTTTTCAGTCTCTACGAACTTGCACGCGAATTCAGTTCGTCCATGGATCTCAACGAAACGCTCGAAATGTTTGCCAACCGGCTCAAAGATCTTGTGCCATACGACACGTGCGCGATCTATTTGCTCGAAGGCTCAAAACGGTTTGCGTCCGCAGTTCATGTCAAAGGCGACAATGCCGATATGCTGCTGCTCAGACGGCTAAAAGTCGGTCAAGGAGCGACAGGATTTGCCCTGAAATCAGGCGAGATCGTCCAAAATGCCGACCCGGATCTCGACTTTTCATACTCTCAGGTGGAATTGACACAACAATATTCGACAATGGCATCGGTGCCGCTGATCGCGGACGATGTGATGATCGGTGCAGTCACGATCTATGCCCGCGAACTCAGCGAATATTGCGAAGAGCACATTCGCCTGTTAGAGACCCTTTCGCGCATCGCGTCCGACGCCATACACAAATCACTCAAACATGACGAAGCGACTACGCATGCACTGACCGACCCGATGACCGGACTGCCGAATGCACGCAGCCTGCAGCTCCAGTTTGATAAGGAGGTTGCTCGCTCGAGCCGAGCCGGCAACAGTTTCCAGGTGCTGATGCTCGACCTCGACGGCTTTAAGGCGGTCAATGACAACTTTGGACATAAGGTCGGCGATCAAATGCTCAAAGAGGTCAGTAAGGTCATATTTGAGCAGCTTCGCGAATACGACTTTCTTGCACGGTACGGAGGTGACGAATTCGTCGCCCTCATTCCGGAGACCGACCCCGGCGATGTTTCTGAGCTGTGCGATCGCATTGAAAAGGCAGTTTGCAGCTTTGCTCTTCCTGTCAGCGTAGGCGCCACGGCGACCGTGGGAGTGAGCCTCGGGTCAGCCGGATATCCTGCTCAGGGCGAAACATTTGACCAGATGATAGTCGCCGCCGACAAGATAATGTATGAACGAAAAACAACTCGTAAACGACTCGCCATGACCCGCAATGTTGGTGCACAGCACAAACCGGCCGAGCCCGAGATCATCCTCGACCCCTCACAGCACCGCCAGTTCAGCAGCGATACCCTAATCGTCGAACTCGACGAAACCCACGTCGTCAGGTCGGCGGCGATAAATTAATTTCGCCGCCCGGCAAAGATACGCCTCAATTATCGAATCGGACCCGAATGCCCCGAGTCTGTCAATGTCCTTTCGACCGACGCGGTCGTGCATCTGGTGGAACCGAATTTGACCGGCCAAAGCGCCGAGATACCCGATAACCATCCGATGTTTTTCGACCGACGGGGATATCGCCGTCAGCGCCGAATTGATACATCGTGAATCCGCTTGTTGACCGTCTAACGTACCATGTCCCGTCACTGGGCCTCCAGACTGCTAAATCGGTTCTTCCATCACCGTCGTAATCGCCTGGAACCGGTTCATCGCCGCTTAACCCAAATTGAGTTGCTGTATAATTTTCGTATTCGTCAATTGCAAAAGTGATGTACCAGGCTCCCTCAGTAGGCCGCCACACTGCAATATCGGCGGATCCATCACCGTCGTAATCACCTACCACAGGAACGTCACCTTCTAAACCAAACTGGACATACTGATCTCCATTGAGCGAAGTGTACAAATACCAGGCGCCATACTTAAGACGAAAAATCCCAAAGTCAGCATTTCCATCGCCATCAAAATCGGCAGCGACAGGAACGTCATCAGCAAGGCCAAATTGATAGGTAAAGTAACCTGCGCTTGAACCATTAACGTACCAATACCTTGTCGAGGGCCTGAACACTGCCTCGTCGGCCAGTCCATCGCCGTCAAAATCTGCGGGAACGAGAATATCGCCTGGATCTCCAAACGAATAGGTCATTTCCAAAGAATTTGTGCTGCTCTTAAGACAGTACCAGTTGTGATCAGACTCGCGAAAAATGGTTATATCGTACTTTCCGTCACCGTCGTAATCCGCTGCTGCTGTTCGGTCATTGTAGGCTCCCCAAACTTGGCTGCGAAACCCATATGTTGAATTCATCAGATACCATACAGGTGGCGAGGGCGAAGGCAACGGCCGCACAACAGCATAATCGGTTCGGCCGTCCCCGTCGAAATCATTTACAGCAGGACCGGGAGAGACGTCCGTAGTCCAAAGACCCCGACCGAAAGTAGCGGCAAGCAGAATCGTTGAACCTTGAATGAAATTAACCTCTGATACTTTAACGTTCGCAGGTCCGTCCATTACGGGCCGCCAGTGAGCACCGGTATCATATGTGACGTACATGCCGATCTCTGTCCCGATATAGATTTGCGCGGCGTCATTCGGATGCCTCGCGATACCAAAAATGGGAACCTCAGGAAGTCCTCCTAAGTCAGGAGATGGACCGGTTATGTCCTCCCACACATATGAGCCTGAAACGATGTGACCTCGCCAAAGATTGTCTCCCTCGAACCCACCAAAGCGAGATAAACAATTTCAGCATCACTATCATCGACCAAAATTCTGTTGATCAGACGATCAGACAATGGATCGTGTCCAGTCAATTGTCATCGATAGTTTCCCAGTTTTTGATGTGTTCAGTCGCATTAGTTGATCTATAGAGTCGGCCAAGGCGACCTCTGCCATTCAAATAGCCGTCTGGTGTAAGTGGATCATATTCGGCAACCCATGCAACATCGGAATTCGTTGGGGCAACCGCTATGGCGCTAATTCTTATTGGTTTGCCAACCCATGGGGTCTCGGTAGCGGTGGGCGTTGGGGTGATCGTTGGGTTCCACCTTAATTTCCACCCAAGCAGGCGATCCGGTGTGAACCGCATTGGCCCTCCACAGGGAACTAGCTCCTAAGTACATTCGATGGCGATCATTTGGGTCTAACACGATTGGTGGCTGCCAAACGTTGTCTGGATAGTCCGAGATACCCGATGTGATAGGCGTAATCGATGGACTGGCACCACAGCTCGTCGTACGGAAAATTTCTCCGTTTACCGTTCCGTAGCAAATCGTCCCGTCGATCGCAGACGGCCCGCCGTCTCCGCTCAGCAGCCAGATCGCGTCCCTACTGCCGGTCATCAGTCTCAAGGTTCCATTATCCTGTGTACCGCCCCAGATAATTCCACTCGATGCGTCTCCTACGGCTCCGTAAAATTGTGTTGTTTGATACGTCTCATTTAGCTGCTGCCAGCCGCTCGGCGTCGAAGTCGGGGTTGTAAGCGGAAGATGGCTGCCCGTAGCGGTCGTAATATTTTCGGTCTTAAATACACCACCATCCGTCCCAACATACACCCTCCTATTTGAGGTTCCGTTGTAACCGGGATCGCTGACGAGCGCCTGCATATCCTGATGTGGCTCGTCCTCAATTAAATAACCATAAGCGATAGGGGTCCCAAAAAACGATGCCCCGCTCGTTGTACTCTTCCATAGGGGTCCGCTTCCCGATAATATCAGGCTGCTGTCCGTCGGTGAGGACCATAATACATTTGTGTAATATCCAAGATCATTAGGCACACTTCCCATCAGGGTGTATGAGCGGCCGCCGTTCGTTGACTTGCTTATCGCACCGTTTCCTGCAGTTGGATATTGAGCATATACGATCGACGGATCAGCCTTGTGGTATGCGAGTTTAATTATGCTGCCAAAGGCGTTGGTTTCGAATGATCCGCCGCCCTGAGTTGCCGTGGTCCATGTCTCTCCAGCATCGTCCGACCAAACCGCACGGTTGTAATTGGCAGGAAAAGGCGGAATTATCGAGCCTACCGCATTGTCCCCGTCATTTGGGTCGAAGGCAACCGATACGGAACTGAAACCAACTAGCACCGGCGTCCAGGTAGTGCCCCCATCAGTCGAGCGTAAGATGCCATGGTTGTCGTCGTCACCTCCTTCAACACCAGCCAGCATGATATCGCTGTCGTCGGGCGAGATCGCTATGCTGTTTACATATGCCCATTCATTACCCAGTGGGCCGCTTTGCGGTATAAGTGACCAGGACTCGCCCCCATTTGTGGATCTGAACAATCCGCCGCCTATTAAGCCGGGTCCCGAAAATCCTTCTCCTGTCCCCGCGAACAGAATATTCGGATCGTGAGGATTGATCGCCATTGCATTTACGGCATAATTCTGAAGATTGCCGTTCGAGGCAAGCCACGTTTGCCCGCCGTCTGTGCTTTTCCAAACGCCGCCGCTGACCGCGCCGGCCCAGATAATATTAGGGTTATCCGGATGAACAATGATCGAGCGTGTTCGTCCT
>JBGAVK010000024.1:18644-33969 GCA_044228165.1 Pyrinomonadaceae bacterium
CCATCGTCTCCTAAGCCGTCCGGCGCTTTGATCGACTCTAGCCAACCGTCTCTCTGCTGTAAGGCGATACTGACGCCGTTCTCAAGAATGTCGCCGTTCTCGTCCTGTAGTCCGGCCTTTAGAATTTCCCGCCCAAATTCCGGGTCTGTCGGTTCAGCTTTCGTCAACGGCTCGGAAGGGTCTGGGCCATTTGGCGAGTTATTCTTCATGTAGAATGTGATGCCGACAGCCACCAATATTAACGCAGCAATTACGCCGATAAAGCATTGGATTGATCTTTTGATCTCTCTCTCCTCCATTTGCTAAGTTAGCTAAATAAAAGACGCTTAAAGCCCTCGTCTAAAAACCGCCAGTAAAATTCAGATCGTCCCGGTTCTGGTCGGCTGTAAAGGCCTGCGGCGACACGAATGTGTAGCGTTTGTGAGAGACTGTGATCGTGTAAGTCGCGCCCGGCATAAGTGCCGGTAGGCGGTAATAGCCGAAAGGATTTGTCTGAGTGCTGAATACGAAGCCTGAAGCGTCGTCAATTCTTACTTTCGCCATGGAAATCCCACGACCGTTGGCGGTCGTAATGCGTCCGCTTATGATAACCGGCAGAGAAGAATAATTGGCCTCATGGGCCCCGATATCGACAACGCCCACGAATCTTTCAAGCCCGCGTTGGTCGATCGTCAACACGAGCATTGTGAAGGGATCGACCGCAAACGCGTTGTCCCCTGCGTTGATCGCGGGGCTGCCGGGAAGCAAAGCATGTGTATATGCACCGTTTCCATTATTCCCGAGCGGAGCGAGCAACGGGTCAATGTTGAGAAGGTCCCGAGTGGTCCATCCCGAACTTCCGGTTGTATTGCCGATCAGGTTTACGCCCTCCGAGATAAATACACCCGAGATGTCCTTTTCCGCCGTTAATATCGAGTTGTTTTTTGCGATGATGCTGTTCCTTATCCGCGCTTCATTTGTCGATTCGTGATAAACCCCGCCCCCTTTGCCGGAAGACACATTGTTTGTAATTGTGCTGTTCGTTATGGTGATCCGGCCGTTTGGCCCCCCAACATTGACCTGGCTGTAGATCCCGCCGCCAAGGCCCGGATTGGTACCGCCCATAGCTGCGTTACCGCTTATCGTAGAATTCGTCACAAACAAATGTTGGGTAGCGTTCCAAATCCCGCCCCCGTTCGCTGCCGTGTTTTGAAGGATCGACGAATTGATGACGTGCAAATTTCCGATGTTTGATATCCCCCCTCCCGCGGACGTGCCCCCAGGTCGTTTGTTATTGGGTATGGTTGTGTTGCGAATCACCCCGGGAGAACTGTTACGGACTCCTGGGCCACGGGCACCGTCAAAATTAACGCCGTTATCCTCAATCAAACAATTATCTATGTTAAGTGAGGGCGATACCCCGCCGCTCCCAACCCCGGTGCCGTTTCCTTTGACAAGCGAATTCGTCAGGGTCAACTTCGCCCCCGCAACGCCGGTTCCCGAATTACCGCTGAACGTTGAATTCAGGACGGTAACCGTACTGCCGCTGGTGACGGCTTCTCCTATATTGTTACTCACGACCGAATTATTGATCAATAAAGTCCCTCCCGCAGTACTCCCCCGAACAGCCGCTCCATCAGTAGCCGTATTGTTATGCATATATACGCGATCGATATTTACCGTGCAGTTATCTAATGCGACCACAGCCCCTCCATATCCCTCCTGGAGTTGGGTGTTGAACGCATAGTTGTTCATGAACTCCATATCCGTGAGGTTTAGCGTGTTATTGTTATCAAGATATATGGCACCTCCGCCCGCCTCCGGTATGGTTGCGCCGACCCGGCCGTCGCGGAAGTTCATCCCGCTCAGATTGACCGTCACGCCTCCCGATATTTTCAATATGCGGCCGGCGTTATTGGCGCTGACTGACAAATAGTAAGTGCCGGGACCGTTGATAGTTAGATTCTTAGTGACCTCGATCTGGCCGTCGGTAAGAGTGATGGTCTTTGGAATATTGAACAGGCCGGAGAAAATAATAGTATCACCGGACTCAGCCGCTTTTACAGCTTCCCGCAAACTGCAGTCGGCATCGCAGGCACCGTCGGCCGTATCGGCTGTTTTTGTCACGATCAAAGTGGTCGCAGAAATATTTATTGCCGCGAGGATGCAGCTGAGAAAAAGCACGGCGATTGTGGGGACAACGCAGACTTTCATACGAGTTGTGATACTCGCAATGGTAGTTACAAAAATTGCAATTTGCAACAAAAATCTATGATGAGTTCAAATCATTTTCGATCTTTGGGGTCAGAGCTGCAATATTGAGCGCCCGGACTCGGTCGTGAGCCGATCGTCATATTTTGATCCAAAAAAGGGCGTCATACTCAAACCCGCCCGATAATACATCAACGCGATTTCACCGATATCCGTCGATATCACCGATCCGGCAAACAGAGCCATCCAGATTTCATGGCAAAAATTCGAGGAAAAAATGATTTCCTGAGGGGTATAAATTGCGTTCCTGGACACCAAAATCGGTTTCCCGAGACCTTTGTTTCATTTCCTGAGCGCCATTCCCGCTCTGAAACACAACGAGGATGTCTGAAAAGTAAAAAGCCGCCGTTCAAAATGAAAGGCGGCTGAGTTGGTCTGAGAAAAGGAGCTTGTGGTTAGACGCTCGCTCCGGGGTAACCGGCACCGAGCCGACTGTCGTCGCCATTTGCGAGAGAGTTGACGATCTCGTAATGAAAATAGTCGAACTTCGCGGCGACCGGCGGTTGGACCCGTTTGTCGTACATCTCGCGCGAGCGGTCGATCGCCTCGCGAAGCCGGTCGTAAAGATCGCCTGCCTCGCGGCCCTCGGCGACTTTCTTTTCGTTGTAAAGCTTGATCTCGGAAACGAGCAGGCGTGCAAAACGCCGGGCGTCGTTGTGAATTCGGCGTTCGCTTTCGGGCACATCGATCGGCAGATCGACCGGTCGATCGCTCAACCTTGCCTGCGGCTGTGGCGGAGCAACTATTGGCGCTTCGATCACGGGTTCGGCTACCTGTGGCGTGAAACCGCCCGTGGTGACAACGGCGGGTTCGTATTCTTCGGCCGGGACGTCGAACGGCGATCGTTCGAAAGCTGCGGTTTCGATCGAGCCGCCCGATTCGAACGTGACCGGAGCTACGGGCTGTTCAAAAGCAGGTTGTTCGAACGCAGGAGCTTCAAAAGAAGGCTCCACAGGCGGTTTCATCGCACCAAAATCACTGATCGTTCTTTCAAATGGCGATTCGGTGGCCGGCTGCGTATCCGGGAATGGAATGTCAGCAGCGGTCGGCTCGTTATAGGATTCGGTCTCGACCACCGGGGCATCAAAACTGTATGCCTTAGCCGGTTCTAGGTCTTGGAGGGCTCCGCCGCCATAATTGACACTATCGCTGAACGAAAAGTCACTTGTGGTGGCTGGAGCAGGTTCCGGCTCAAATGAGGCAACAGGTGGCTGCTCGGGCTGAAATACCGGAGCTGAGACGGACGACACAGGCTGCACCGTCTCCGGCTGACTGTAGTCCAGATCAGCCTGAGAGGCGTGATCACCTACTTTTGCAGACTGGGCAGTAGCGTGAAGCTCAACGGTCAAACCCGCAACACGCGTAAGCATTTCAAGTGCATCTACATTTGGTTCACTGCCGGTAGACCCGCTATCAACGTACAAAACGGCGACCGCACGGCCCCGGGCCATAAGCGGGATAGCGGTCATTTTAACAGGCTGGCCAAAGTTGACCGGATCGAGGAACGACCCATCCTGTGAAAACTGCCCGGCATTGCCGCTGACCGTCTTTTGGAATTTAACTGCCGAACCGAGTATCGTATCGGCATTCAGCGGGAAATGAACTTCTCGGATCGCCGATTCGGCGGACGGATCATCGTTGCCAAATACTTTCCAGCCAACGAAATGCTCGCTCTTGACGATAAAAAAAGCACCCCGAACGGCAAATTCGGCAGCATTATGCACAAGTGATTTCAAGATGGCTGACTGCGAATCCTGGTTACTGATATCGGCAACGGCATCTTTGAGCACATCATATTTAGGCGCAGCTGCCGGTGCGGGCTCGTTCAATTTCTCAGCCTCTGCCAGAGCATCGGCGGTGATGCGTGCGCCCTCATCACGTGCAAGCCGGATATGCTCGGCGACTGAACCTTTGAAGGCGTCATCAAACGTGAATTCTGTGTCGTAGCGCGCAGTAAATGTCCTAAATGCGTCATTTAGGCTAGCCTTGTGCTTTTCGACCTCAGACTCGATGTTGTTCTGAAATTCGACCGCTTCCTGCCGCATTTGGGCACGAATGTTATTTAGATAACTCTCGAATTCAGTTCGTAGGCTCTGCTCGAGTTCTTCGCTATTCACTTAGGTTTCTCCTCCATCGGTCAGTAATGCAAGTAAATAATGGTGTGTTTGTGTCGGCGGATCTGGGTAGTGTGTCTAACCCCGCGGGGGAAGGCGGCAATTTACCTGAAATCGCCATCTCCCTGATTATGACGAATGCAGCGCCATTATGTCAAGAAATTCTTAAAAATCAACAAAATAAAATTTGTTGTACGCGTGGCATTTCAGCCTATACGGCGATCACGCTGATAGCGGGGTCGATCTCTTCCTTGATCATATTTTCGATCGCCATTAGCGTCCCGGTGAGCGAGCTGGGGCAGCTGCCGCAAGCACCTTCGTATCGGATCGAAAGTTGGTTGTCCACGAGTTCTATCACCTCGAGCCAACCGCCGTCCCCGGCGAGATAGGGGCGGATGCGTTCGTCGAGAATGGCCTCGATCTCGCGCAGAGTAGGATCATCGCTAGCCGCCGCGGCAATTGCACCGCCGACGGCAGCAGCAGCTGCCTTTTTGGAATTACCGTTCGTCGAGACTACCGCTTCTGCGGCCCTTATCGGCACCGCTAGCGTCGGCAAGATCTCGTCCCACTCGGCGTCATCGGTCTTTTCGACCGTGATCATCTTGTCCATGTAGAACACGGACACTACGTCACCTAAGTCAAAGATAGATCTTGCAAGCGGATTTTCGGCCGCGGCTTCCGGAGATTTGAACGAATGAGATGTGCCGTGTGAGACCGGCTCTTTCAAAATAAACTTTACCGCGTTCGGGTTCGGGGTTTCCTGTATGTCTGCTATCTTTGGCATTCTTCGTCAGCTACCTGTGTTTTCGAAAACGCAAGGTCGTAATCCTTACATTTAAGTCAACATTATAATACCGCATTCAATGCTGATTTTCATAGCAACAAAACGCAGAAAATAGAAAACCACCGGTATGTTGATACCGGTGGTTCCAAAAAACCAAAGAACACCGTCCCTTATTGTCCCAAGGCCGGCACCGTTCTTTCAGTCAATGGCTTTCAAGATTTCGCTAATTTCCGAAAGCCGATTGCGTGGGCTTGTCGCCGGTCGAGCCAAACTGAACGACCGTCAGGCCTGATGTCGTTCGATCAAGCCACCACTGCCCTGTCGACGGACGAAAGATCGCTATATCCGCCCTTCCATCGCCGTCATAGTCACCCGGGGCAGGCACATCGGTCGCAAGGCCGAAAACCTGTACCGGATATCCGGCGTTCGAGCTGTTGACGATGTACCACGTTCCCTGTGACGGCCTATATATCGCGACATCCTGCCTGCTGTCGCCATCATAGTCAGCCGGGACGATCTTGTCGGCGGCGTTTCCAAACTGGATAGCATACTCACCGGCGACCGACCGCTGCTGATACCAGACACCATTCGACGGACGGAAAAGGACAAGGTCTGCCTTTTCGTCGCCGTCATAATCTCCCGGAGCCGGAATGTCGCCCGGTGCGCCGAATTGGGTCGCGAGCAGGCCTGCAGTGGTGCGGTAGAGCCACCATGTCCCGGTCGAAGGACGAAAGATGCCCAGGTCGCCGTACCCGTCGCCATCATAATCTCCGGGAACCGGAAGATCTTCGGCAAGCCCGAACGAAAGAGTGACGTAGGTAGAGTTTGAACTAAGAAAAATATACCAATAGCCTTGAGATGGCCTGTATACGGCAATGTCCGTCTTGCCGTCACCGTCGAAATCGGTCGGCGTTATCTTGTCAGTAGAATTGCCGAATTGCATCGCAAAACCACCGGACATTGACCGGTCGATATACCAGATTCCGTTAGACGGCCGGTAAACCGAAACATCAGTTCGGCCATCACCGTCATAATCGAATGTCCCGTTCGGCTGATCGAGACGGCCATCCGGATGAAGCCTCGCGATCCCGCTTCGCGGCCTTCCGCCAACGCTCGAAAAATCACCGCCAACGAGTACCTTGCCGTCATTTTGGACGGCAATACACCAAACCTCATGGTCGGCTCCCGGGTTAAAACTGTCAGCCGATCCGTCCTGATTCAGTCTGGCAATGCGGGTTCGATCCTTGCCGCCGATGTTCATAAAGTCACCACCGACGATGATCTTTTTATCGGGCTGCAACTCAAGCGAATCAACAAATCCGAAATTAGGCGGCAGCATCGGGTTAAATGTCGGGTCGGGCACTCCGTTCTCATCAAAACGGGCGAGATAACCTGTCGTACCTCCTATCATTTCACCGCCTACCAAGATCGCGTGGTCTGGTTGCACCACGATCGCGACGACCCAATGGGGAGCGGACACATTGAATGACCCGTCATTCGAACCATCGGCATTCAACCTTCCGATCTTGCTATGCACTTGGCCGGCAAGGCGTGTGAAATGCCCCCCTACCAAAAGTTTGCCGTCGGCCTGCCGGGCGATGATATTGACTTCGGCATCAGTCCCGGGATTGAAACCCGCGTCGAGCGAACCGTCGCGGTTTAGTCTCGCGATATTCGCTCGCGGCTGTCCACCGACCGTCCCAAAAACACCGCCGATCACGATCTTATGATCGGGCTGTATCACGATCGTGAAAACTACGCCTTCGATCATTGGGATCTGAGTAATGTTCGCGTTAAATGTTGTGTCGAGCGAACCATCCGGATTGAGTCTGGCGAGGGCGCCTCTTGAAATACCATTCATGGTGAAAAACTGGCCGCCGACAATTATCTTCTGATCGTCCTGAATCGCAAGACTCCAAACCCGGTCATCGGCGATCGCATTAAACGAATTATCGAGGCCGCCGTTCTGATTGAGCCGCGCAATATAGCTTCGCGACTGGCCGGCGATCATCGAATAAAAGCCGCCAACGATTATCTTGCCGTCAGCCTGAACCTTGATCGCTTTGACCGTGTTATTAGGGTCGGGCGCAAAATCCGCCGCCCTAGCTACATAGATCCCCGCGATAAAAACAAAAAAACAAAGACCCATTGCTGCTGCAAATGGGCCCGACATATTCATTAATCTAGTTCTTACGATCGTTTTCCGTTTCATTGAACCCCCTTTTCGGCTTCATGCTCCGGAAGCCTGCGGATCGGGTTGCGAATTAACGAGAGCGAACCGAGAATTGAAGTGGAAGTCAAACTTCGACCCGCACCGTTTCTATTGTGAGTAGGAGCAAAATTTGTGCCAGCAAATGTGCAATAAAACTAAGGATTCTGGTATGGCCGGCCGGACAACAGCGCGAGATATTTCGCGTTTTGGAGTTTAATTTACCGCTGAACCGTCATTTCAAAACAACAAAAACGAGGCACGGCGGCCTCGCTAGATATGAAAATCTCTTTGATTGTGATTAGCGCGTTACAATCAACCGAACCTTTGTAAATACACGTGGAGAGTGACCGTTTCCCCACCCTAAACGGGGAATTGTGTACACGCTTCACGCGCGCTGCCTCAGACCATCAAGCGTTCGATGATGATCAGCCAACCCGCGATAATTATTCGGTGATATGGATATCTTCGTTCTTGTTCACACGACCCGAAAGGAACAGTGCGCCGCAAACGATCGTCACCAGGACGAGCACTACAAAGATAACCAGGAACAACATATTCGCACTTGACGTGTACCGCATCCATGAAAATACGGCTCCGATAGCGGTAACGAGAGCGATGATGGCATATAGCATGTCTTTCACAAAGATCACCTCCAACCTGAAAGATAGACCTTTCAGAGTAACGATAGCGAAAATATTTTGATCGGTCTGCGACCGTCTCTTTGATCCGATCCTTACCGATGCCTTTCAATCCGGATATTGCTGGAAACGAGAACATCTTACTCCCACTTCCCACAGAAATGCAAGCAATTTGCATACACCTCGCAATATCAAAAACCACACTCTGATAAGTTAAACGAACTCTACGAACGAAAGTTTCGATCCGCCCCTGTTCGGTACTAACGCAAACAAGATCTAACCACCCTTTCAATGCCCTGAAGATCGGGCACAAATTCAACCTCATTCCAAACCCGGCGATCGAACATTTCTTTGACGCTTGCCGATTGCCCAAAGCCGATCTCGATCAAAATCCAGCCCTCGGGCCTGAGGAATCTTGGTGCGTCATTAATGATTCGCCGCACCACATCGAGCCCGTCTTCGCCGGCGAATAGAGCGGTTTTAGGTTCATAGAGGCCGACTTCCGGCTGAAGTGTTTCACGCTCACGGTCGGGAATATAGGGAGGGTTTGAGACGATCAAATCAAAAACGGTCGAGACGCCGGCGAAGAGGTCTCCTTTTTGAAGTGTCAACCGACGGTCCACGCTATGCCGTGCCGCGTTTTTCGCCGCGATCCGCAATGCGGTTTCGGAAATATCTACGCCCACGCCGCTTGATGACCTGACGGAGTGCAGGATCGCTACCGAAATACAACCGGAACCAACGCCGAGTTCGAGAAACCTGCTGTCGTTGTAACCGGAGAGCCTCGTGACCGCTTCCTCGACAAGCGTCTCTGTTTCCGGCCTCGGTATCAAAACGCCGGCCTCGA
This sequence comes from Pyrinomonadaceae bacterium, assembly GCA_044228165.1. Classification (GTDB taxonomy): domain Bacteria; phylum Acidobacteriota; class Blastocatellia; order Pyrinomonadales; family Pyrinomonadaceae; genus OLB17. The sequence continues at coordinate 27,490 of JBGAVK010000024.1, forward strand.
CGTTAAACTCGAGTCCGTAGAATTCCTGCGTTCCTCTGATGTACTGTAATGGCTCACGGCGGCGGCGGCGTTCAACGATCAAGGTAAAAAGTTCGGCCTCGGCCTTGGTCAACGTGTATTCCGGATGGGCGATCGTAAATGTGGTGTCCCGTTTCAAGACGTGCAATAAAAGCAATCGGGCTTCGCGAATAGGATCGGCGACCCCCGCTTCGGCAAGGTCGGCGGCCGCATTAGCAAGCAGGTCGGATATTGTCATCTGGCTCCATCCCCTCGAAAAACCGCCGGCAAGGTCAGTAGAATTATCTTGAGATCGAGGAAAAGGGACCAATTTTCTATGTAATAAAGATCGACCTTTACCATCTCTTCGAAAGTGAGGCGATTTCTGCCCGAAACCTGCCAAAGCCCTGTGATCCCCGGCTTCATATCGAGGCGTTTGCGATGCCATGCCTCGTATTGTTCGACCTCATACGGGATGGGCGGCCGCGGACCGACAACACTCATTTCGCCCAACAATACGTTTAATAATTGCGGCAGCTCATCGAGACTCGTTCGGCGAAGGTAGCGGCCGATGCCCGTGATACGGGGATCGTCCGGCACCTTTCCGTAGATAGGCGTGTCTGCTCCTGTGACGGGTTCTATGTCTCCGGTAATATTCTTTTTATACATTTCCCGATGCAGCCCCTCATCAGCGTCAGCGACCATAGTTCTAAACTTGTAACAGAGGAAAACACGGCCATCCATACCGACCCGTTCCTGGCGAAACAGTACCTTACCCGGCGAATTGAGCTTGATCGCAATGGCTACGGCGAGCCAGATGGGAAATGTCAGAATAAGCGTGATCAAAGAGATCAGAATATCCGAAACGCGTTTAACAAATCGTTCTGCATCCGATAGTGGCTCGCGAAAGAGACGAACCATCGGCAGCACGCCGATCTGCTCAACGCTCGTTTTTTGGGGAAGAATATTGACAAGTTTCGGCGTGAATCTAAACTCCACATGTCGCCGGCGGCCCAGCTGCATCATCGCCTCAAACAGCTTGTCGTTGTCGACGCTTTCGTCTGTAATGATGACCTCTTGAATACGATGGCGGCGTATAATTTCGGCCAGTTCATCAACCGTGCCGACCACCGGGAACGGCAGCTCGCTTTCATCCGCCGGAGTACCGACAAAGCCCACAACACGAAACCCGAGGTATCGGCGCTCTGCCAATTCGGACGAGGTTCTGACCCCTTCGACGCCTGTTCCAACGATCAAAGTCGGTATCAGATTTATGCCCCGCTCCCTTATCCATGACTGTATGACCCTCAAACCCAGGTGAAATACGAGAAAGGCAGCGGCCGCAAAAGCCAGGTCGATCACAAAGACACCACGCGAATACGAAAAGTCACGAAAGGCAAACCCACCGCGAAATAGAAACGTGACGGCGACCGCGAGTAGCGAACCGATCACCACGGCCCGAAGCACCTTTATTGCCTCGCCGATAAACGAGAACGCCCCAGCAAAACGGTACGCTCCACCGTATGCTAGCAATATCACCCGCATCAGTATTACGAATAAAAGGATCCCCGCGTATGGCTCAAATTCCCGTGACCACGCCCATGCCGTCCGGCTAAGAACCGGCGACCCGCTACGAAAAACAAATGCCGAAATGAAACATGCTCCGGCCAAAAGCGCATCGCAGATCAATGCCGCAACCGTAACCGCGGGAAGTACCCATTCAGGCACACGATTAGCGTGAAGCGGCGTGTCTGCAGCCTTTTCGTTAAATCGTGTGGCCTTCATAGTGTCCATCGAAACAACCGATCATGACCAAATTTGCAAAAGAGACATGTTATCAAATGTAGATCCGTCGATACCTTTTCAGGTTCACGGCCCCTTATTCGATCGATCCGAGTATCAGGTCGGCAACCGCCGATCTGACTTCCGTCTTCGCCCTCAGTGACAGCGAACCCTTTTTGACCAACCGCAGGTTTTGTATGTCCTCTAAAGAACCGATCTTCATTAGCCGGCCTTCGTTATAGAGATATTCGTCAATAGCCGCCGGCTGGCCGGTGAATATTGTGGCGGCCGGCACCCCGAGCGCCGCCGCTTCCCGGTTCATCGTACCACCGCCGGAGATCACGAGATCAGCCGATGCTATTAGATTTGCCCCGTCGAGAGCGGTTTCCGGAAGTATGATGTTCGGCTGTGGATGACGGCGACGCAGCTCCTGCCCCTGCGAATCCTTTCGAGGCAGCAACACGACCCGAACATTCGAAATTGATGCCAGCCTGTCTAATAACGCATCGAGCAGTTCATTTTCAAAATTACGGTTATACAATGCCTCCGGGGCGTGCGGGCGTACGACTACCAGAATATCTCCATCAACCACTCCGAGCTTTTCCATCTCAGGCTTAAAATTTGGATCGGGCCGAAAGCTTGCCAAATAAACATCCTCTTTTATCCCTGGAAAACGATGTGTCTTTGCCCCGGTAGCGCCAAATCGTTCGAGTGCCTGGGCCGGAAAGCTTTCAGGCACGATCACGCGCCGGGCAAGTCGAAAAGAGATGTGATTATTCGGATGATGCTCATAGTCCATCAAGTTAACACTTGGAATACCTAGGAATTTTGCGGCTGCCAGCGGCTCAAGCGAATTGTGCGAAACGGCCAGTACGATTTGCCTGCCTCGGGCCCAGCGGAGCAGTTGGGCGGTGCGCTGGGTAAACCTGGCAACTTTCATAACCGGATCTTTGCCGCCATGCGTGCCGAAAACTTCCGGATCCAACCCCGCGAGCCTTGCCATTTCAACTGTTTGAGCATAATCTCGAGCGGTCCAGATCACTTCGTATCCGCGATTCGTGAATTCTTCCGCCAATGCCAGAAAGAACGGGACATGCGGTGAGTTACCAAGGTCGATCCAAATTTTTCCTTTCCCGGAAGCTTTCACAAAAGGGCTCTCCTCACTTTTCCCCGTCAAGAAACTTCTGCATCCAGATCTCCAGCGTAAGCAGCTGAAAAATTTCAAGATTGCGATCTTCGCGGCCGCTGACCGTTTTGTCGATAAGTTGCCGGATCGCAGCGTGATCAAACAGCCCCCGCCTAGCGATACGTTCGTCGGACAACAGATCGTTCATCATGGGCTGCAGGGGCCCGCGGATCCATGATCTGATAGGTGCAGAAAATCCCGCTTTTTTTCGCCAAATGATCTCTTTTGGCAAAACCTTTTCGGCCGCTTTTTTAAGTATATATTTTCGCTTGATGCCCTTGATCTTGAGCGAAGAAGGGATACGTGCAGCGAGATCGACCAACTCTTTGTTGAGAAACGGCACTCGGACCTCGAGATTTGCCGCCATCGAGGTTCGGTCGGTCGTATCAAGATTAAGAGCCGGCATAAAAGTCTTGAAATCGACATAAAGCAGCCGGTTCAGCGGCGAATTGCCGCGGCATCGCTCAAAGCATTTTCGGTGATATTGATAGGCATCGAATTCGGAAGACGCGGCCTTTAGTTCGCCTAGATAAAGGCTGCCTTTCATCGCACGGGTGAAATATGTCCCAAATCCGAGATATCGATCCTCGAAATCCATCGCGGCGCTGCGGGCAAATTTCTTGGCGTTCCTGACCGGTGCCGTTAATCTCCCCGGCAGCCCGCCATAGAGCGAATTTTCAACAACGGCCATTAGCGGACGCCGAACACTGCTCGGGATAAAGTCCGTGATGCCGGCGAGCTTCATAGCCATCTGTCGCGGGTAGCCGGCAAACACCTCGTCACCACCCATCCCGGAAAGCATGACCTTTTGGGTCGTTCGAGCCTGCTCTGAGATCAGATATGACGGTATCGCCATATCGATGACCGGTGCTTCCTGATGCCAGACCAATCTCGGCAGCAGATCGGCCAGATCTGGAGTGAGCATCGTCTCGTGATATTCGATCGGCAATATTTTCGCGACCCGCCGCGACCACTCAACATCATCGGGGATAATGTCATATTTCAGATCTTCGGTTGAGATACCTGTCGTATAGGTCGATACCCGGTTCTTAGAGTGATTCGCCATCAATGCCACAAGTGTTGATGAATCGACCCCCCCTGACAGAAACGCCCCAAGCGGAACATCGGCGACCATTTCCATATTGGTCACCCGGTCGAGTGTGGCAAAAACCTCGTCTGCCCATTCCGACTCGCTGCCTCGACTTTCTTCGAGGCTCAGATCGAGATCCCACCATTCATGGGTGGTCATCTCACCATCCTTCCAGACCAGATAATGCCCAGCCATAAGCTGGAAAACACCCTCAAAAAGGGTTAACGGCGGCACGGGCCAGAGGAATGTCAAAAATTGATCGAGGGCCTCGAGATCGAGTGTCGCGTCGACAAAGCCGGCTGCGAGCATTGCCTTTATCTCAGAAGCGAACATAAATCCGCTCTCACGGTGGCTGTAAAAAAGGGGCTTTATCCCGGCACGATCGCGTGCGAGCGTTAACGTCTTTTCGGCTTCGTCCCAAACGGCAAAGGCAAACATCCCGTTGAGCTTGTCGAGGCAGCCGACGTTCCACATACGAAAGGCTTTTAGCAGAACTTCAGTGTCCGAACCGGTCGCGAAATGCTCGCCTTTAGCCTCAAGTTCAGACCTTAATTCCTTGTAATTATAGATCTCACCGTTCAGGACGAGTGCATAACGGCCGTCGTCAGTGACCATCGGCTGATGTCCGGCGGGCGAAGTATCGATGATCGAAAGCCGCCGATGGCCGAGACATAACTTTGATCGATCGCTGCCGAACGGCTCAGAGAGGAAAACCCCCTGATCGTCGCGGCCGCGATGCTCGATCGCCTTGAGAGCTGCGCCGATCCGCATCTCGGCGTTGTGTGAAACGATGCCGGCAATTCCGCACATATTACTTATTGACCCTCAATTCGGCCCAGAGGTGCCAGCCGAGCGCCCCCGCAAAAGGCAGCCAATTGATCGGCAGCGGCGGAGCATGCATGAATTCTTTATGAGTCTCGACGACTTCAAAATCGGGAAAGTCAGCCTCGATGTCGCTATGACCATACACCTTTGAATATGGGTTGAATGGCCCATCAGTACTGACGTTGATAAAATTCTCCATTCTGAGATATTTGCCGAGCCCTACCTTTTTCACATTAGGGAGATGGTCGCCATAGATGCCATTCGGTTTGACACCGAGAATATACATCGCAACGAGGCCAAGCCTTCGGGCGATCGAGATCGACACGAGGTAATTCAGCGACCATTTTGCATACAGCATCACGATCAGGCGGCCGCCGGGCTTGAGAACACGGGCGATCTCGGACTGAGCTTTGCCGATCTCCGGGATATGGTGCAGCACACCGTGGCTAAAGACAATGTCGAACCGGCCATCATCGAAGGGTAATTTCAGAGCGCTTGCACGTTCGATATTTTCGAATGGAAGTTCATGTAAAGAGAAGCGCATTCGCACACGCTTTGCTGATTCTTCTGTCAGATCGACACCGCTGTAAATGCCCCCGCGGCGAACGATCTGTTCCGCATCGGCACCTTGGCCGAGCCCGATCTCGAGGATCCGTTTGCCCCCAAAGTCTATCCGGTCGAGATTTTTAAGGATATGCGGCTCTTTAGCATAGCGAAACGCGTCGTAACGCCGGAAAAATTGCTCATACTCGCCCCGGGTTTCGTTGCTGAGATCGCCGACAAACTCAGCCCCGCACGGATGCGTTTGCCAGAAATCTTTGATCTCGCTTTCCATCTATTTCGCTTCCAAAAGCCGCGCCAACGCAAACGCCATCCACGCCTGTCCCCATCGCATAAAGGGTGTTTTGACGATGCCGCCGGGCCTCTTTTGATAATAAAAGAAACCACGCTCGTCACGCATGTTCGCGATCGTCCACCTGGCAGTTCTTTCGGCCATGGGTAACATTCTGTCGTCGATCTGGCGCAGCTCGCTCATCGTGGCGATAGCCGCGGCAGCAGAATGTATGTCAATTGGATAGACTTCCTTGTCATAGTACTTCGGAGTGCCGTTATCGAGAAAGAACTGATTGAGCCAATAACAACCGCCGATATTTATCGCGTCGAACGTCTCGGCACGCAGTTCTTCTATTTCGCTCGATATGCGAAAAAGCGAAAGCAAAATGTACGCAGTGTGAAAGTTATCAACCCACGCCTGATTTAAATCGGCTCCGTAAATCCACGCACCACTTGAGTTCTGGCGGCGAATGACAAATCGAACGGCCTTTGCCGCCATTTTCTTATATTCTTCGTTGCCGGTAACGGCACCGACGCGCGCCAGGCATTCACCGGCGAGCAGGCTTGCATTAAAGATAATGCTGCGATCGACCGGCGTATAGCTGAAACAAACCTCGTCATCCGTCTCGTCGATTCGGTTAAGGGCACTGAGGATAAATGAGCAAATATCATCAGCCGCGTTTACGAATCGCTCATCTCCGAAAGCTTCGTACGCCTCCATCAAAGCCTGTGACGCAAATGCCGTTGGAACGATCGCGGGCGTCCC
>JBGAVK010000025.1:0-3921 GCA_044228165.1 Pyrinomonadaceae bacterium
GGCACGGCAATTCTTCACATCTTCCCCTCATGTTCTTTTCTTTCCGGGGATGGCGATCGCCTTGACCGTGCTCGCGTTTAATTTTATCGGCGACGGGCTCCGAGAGTATCTTGACCCGAAACAGCGTACTAGATAGGATCCGTATCGTTATGAGTTCACCGAAGATCAGGATCTTTGCACTCGGCGACTCTGCTATCACCGTCGAATTCGGCACTTCTGTATCACCGGATCTTAACGATCGGGCCATAATCTTTTCCGAACTTATTACAGCTCAGCCGTTTCCCGGTTTTGTTGAGTCCGTCCCGGCCTATGCCTCCGCGAGTATCTTTTACGATCCTGTTGTCGTACGACGAGAATATCCCGGATTCACGACCGCCATCGAGGCGGTTAGTACAATCTCACAAGATTTGATGAATTTGATCGAGTCCGCTCCGGTTACTAGATCGAGAAAGATCGAGATACCGGTTGATTTTAGAGGCGATGCAGCACCCGATCTCGAATTTGTCGCACAAAGGTCCGGGATCGGTGTCGGGGAGGTAATAAAACTTTTCACCGCGACCGAGTATCGGGTTTACATGCTCGGATTTCTACCGGGTTTCTCGTACATGGGCAAAGTCCATGATCGTATCGCGACCCCACGAAAGGAGACCCCGCGCACCCTTGTCCCGAAAGGCAGTGTCGGTATTGCCGGACATCAGACGGGCATCTACTCGCTAGATTCGCCTGGCGGATGGCAGATAGTCGGCCGCACTGACTTAGATCTATTTACACCTGATTCAAATGACCCCTCATTTTTGAAGCCCGGTGATACTGTTACGTTTATCCCTTTACAATGAGCATTGTGATCAAAAAGCCCGGGATATTGACGACGGTGCAGGACACCGGGCGGTTTGGCTTTCGGCGTTTCGGGATCAATCCGGGCGGAGCTATGGACCTAACGGCGGTGCGATTGGTGAATACGCTTTTAGGTAATGCCGAAGACTATCCCGTACTGGAAATGCACTACCCGGCGCCGGAATTTATCTTTGAAACCGAAACCGTGATAGCAATTGGAGGAGGAGATCTTGGCGCGGCATTGGACGGGAAAGCTATCGCGAACTGGCGACGCCATAACGTGACCGCCGGGTCAGTGCTGACATTTACAGGCCGCAAGTCAGGCAATCGTTCTTATCTCGCGGTGAGCGGCGGATTACGTGTCGATAAGTGGTTTGGAAGTTCGAGTACGAACCTAGCCGCCAAGTGCGGCGGATTCGAAGGACGTAAACTCCAAGCCGGCGACCGGATCGATCTGAACGGCAGCAGTCCCGCAGTCGGAAAGAGTCACGGCGGTCTGATCTCGAATAGTTTGATCCCTCTTTACAGGCCTTTTCCGACGGTTCGAGTGATCACCGGTGGAGAGTTCGATCAATTAGCCGTCGAAAGCAAGGCCTTGTTATTCGCACAGAACTATGTCGTAACCGGAAATTCAAACAGAATGGGCTATAGGCTCACCGGGGAACCTCTTTCCATTACCAAGCATTTAGACCTCGTCTCGTCCCCGGTGAGTTTCGGGACGATCCAGCTGCTGCCCGATGGCCAGTTGGTCATCCTAATGGCGGATCATCAAACGACCGGAGGCTATCCGAGAATTGCACATGTGATCTCACGCGACTTGCCTTTACTTGCTCAATTGGGGCCGAGCGATAAGGTTGCGTTCCACCTCGTTGAGATTGGCGAAGCAGAAGCACTCGCGGCTGAGTTTGACAAGGGGTTGAATTTTCTTCGTATCGCGTGTAAATTTCAAGCAAACCTGTGAAGATCGACCTCAATTGCGATATGGGCGAAGGCTGCGGCAACGATGCCGCGCTGATGAGCCTGATCTCGTCGGCAAATATCGCCTGCGGCGGCCACGCCGGTGATCGCGACACAATGAAGCAGACAATTGAATTAGCCCTCGAATACGGTGTCGCGATAGGAGCACATCCCGGCTATCCGGACCGGAGTGGATTCGGGCGTGAAGCAGTTGAAATATCACCAGAACAAATCTCTGACATCGTTTCGGCTCAGGTGTCTGAATTGGCGTCGATCGCAGCGACTTACGGTGCAAAACTCGATCATGTTAAGCCCCATGGCACTTTGTACAATCGTTCGGCAGCTGACCGCAGCATCGCGGAAGCGATTGCGAAAGCTGTTGCCGATCTTGACAGCAGTCTGGCGATCTATGGGCTTGCGGGCAGTGCGTCGCTCACCGCAGCCTCCGAGATCGGGCTGAAGACAGCGGCCGAGGCATTTGCCGACAGAACCTATCAAAGTGATGGCTGCCTGACGCCGAGATCGCACTCAAACGCGCTGATTACAGATGCTGAGGCCGCTTCAGAGCAGGTGCTTGGCCTTGTAAAATACGGGCGTGTGCGATCTATCGACGGAATAATGTTAAATGTAAAACCGGATACTATTTGCATACATGGCGATGCCTCGTCGGCCGTCGAATTTGCCGTCCGGATACGCGCCGTTCTGATCAATAGTGGAATCGCAATAAACGCTGTCAATGGATAAGGCTGAAAAACCGATAAGGACAAGTTCCGTCATTTCCGGGGCTGCATTTCTGATGGCAACATCCGCCGTCGGCCCCGGTTTCCTCACGCAAACTACCGTCTATACTAAACAACTTCTCGCGAGCTTCGGGTTCGTGATCCTGCTATCAGTCGTCCTCGATATTTTTGCCCAGCTCAATATTTGGCGTGTCCTGACGGTCACGGCGAAACGCGGCCAGGATCTCGCGAATGAAACGATTCCCGGCAGCGGATATGTCCTTGCAATTCTCGTAGCGGCCGGTGGACTGGTTTTTAATATTGGAAACATCGCAGGCTGCGGACTCGGCCTGAATGCGGCTCTCGATATCCCTGTCGAATATGGTGCGTTGGCAAGCTCTGCATTTGCAATTGCCATTTTCCTTATAAAGGAAGCCGGCCGCGCGATGGACCTGTTTGTGAAGATACTCGGTATCATCATGCTCGGGCTGATAGCATATGTGGTTTATGCTTCGCATCCGCCGATAGCCCAAGCGGCTTTGAAAACGGTCTGGCCCGATCAAATCGACCCGTCGGCAGTGGTCACATTGGTCGGCGGGACGGTCGGAGGATATATAACATTTGCGGGTGCCCATCGACTGATCGATGCCGGTGTCACGGGGACACGAAACTTGAGACAAGTAACGAGAGGGGCAATTACGGGCATCATTCTGACGGCCTTAATACGATTTTTCTTGTTCCTGGCCGCCCTTGGCGTTATCTCGATGGGGTTGCTTATCGACGACAAAAACCCGCCTGCATCGGTATTTCAGAACGCTGCCGGGAATCTCGGACTTAGACTTTTCGGCGTTGTTATGTGGGCGGCCGCGATAACTTCTGTGGTTGGAGCTGCATTTACTTCGGTTTCGTTTCTAAAGACATTTAGCTCACGACTTGAAAATAACAATAACTATGTCGTAATTGCCTTTATTGTGATCTCAGCCGTGTTTTTCCTTTTTCTGGGACAACCGGTTACTTTGCTGGTATGGGCAGGAACGATCAATGGCTTTATTCTTCCGATCGGACTGGCATTAATACTGATCGCTTCCCGGAGATCGATACCTGAAATTTCATACACGCATCCCCGATCGCTCGAAGCAGCCGGATGGTTAGTAGTGATGGTAATGTCAGGTTTTAGCGTTGCGACGATCGTGAGTCGATTTCGTTAACAATTCGATGATCCTTTTGGTGTTCATAAGCATCAAAGGTCGTAGTTATAAGTGGATCGAAAATTTCCTAGCATTATGAAACGGCTACTATTATTGTTCCTATTGGTGTTAACGGCCTCGATTGCCGGTTATGGTCAGTCAGGGCGGCGAATTACTGCCCCTCCGACCCCGGTTTCGACGCCGGTCAAGTCGGATGACCCGGA
>JBGAVK010000025.1:3930-33729 GCA_044228165.1 Pyrinomonadaceae bacterium
GAATCCAAACCCCGCCCCGGCCGCCGGGCTCAATACCCTGAGAGACCCTCGGGCCTAGCTAAACCGTCGCCAACGCCAATAACCCTTTCCACAACACCGGATGACGGCGATGTGGTTAGAGTCGAAACTAATCTTATAACCATTCCTGTATCGGTCTTTGACCGCAACGGGCTTTATATCCCCGGGCTTCGGCAGTCGGATTTCAAAATATATGAAAATGGAGTCGAACAGGATATCGCTTACTTTGGAACCACCGACAAGCCTTTCACTGTAGCGATTCTGATCGATACAAGCCCATCAACAGAATACAAGATCGAAGAGATCCAACGGGCGGCTATGGCTTTCGTCGCACAACTTGAGCCGCAGGACAGTGTGATAGTGATCGAATTTAACTCCAGCGTAAATGTGCTCGCGCAAGCAACAAATGATCGCGAAAAGATAAACAAAGCGATCCGAAAAGCTGATTGGGGCAACGGAACCTCGCTTTATAATGCAGTTGATGAAGCACTGCGAAAGCAGCTAAGTAAGATCGCCGGCCGTAAGGCAGTCGTTCTGTTTACCGACGGCGTCGATACTACCTCGCGAAAAAATAGTTATGACAGCACGCTAAACTATGCCGAAGAAGCTGATTCGCTTGTATTCCCGATATATTACAATACCTTTTTTGAGAACCAGCGGCGCAACTCGAACCCGTTTCCGGATATTTTCGGCGGGCCTGTGATCTCTCGCGGAGTAACATCGTCGGAATACGCATTGGGGAAGAAATATCTCGAGGAACTCGCGGAAATAACCGGAGGGCGGGTCTTTCGGCCCGAATCAACACCTGGTGGATTGACTCCGGGCCTTTGAAGGAATCGCAGAAGAACTTCGCCGGCAATACAACATCGGTTTTGTTCCCAAAGAAGAAGGTGTTCCCGGACAGCGAAAGTCAATAAAACTGCGGGTCAATCGTCCAAATCTTATTATTCGAGCCCGCGACAGCTACATCGTTGGTGCGACCGCTGCCGCCGCACCGACTCTTGGGGCTGAGCCTGCGAAACCAAAGAATTAAAGTGGATCGTACGAACGAAAAAAGGCAGCCGCCAAGGCTGCCTTTTTTTGAAAATGGTGATCCGAGAAGGACTCGAACCTTCGACCCAATGGTTAAAAGCCATTTGCTCTACCGACTGAGCTATCGGACCACACGGACAGCCGAGGCTGGCCGAATTGAAGATTTTACATATTGCCGCCCGTAATGGCAAGTTCCATACGAATATCTGCTCGTGCATATTCTGAACCTGGGTCCGTCGGCACTTCAACAAAACCGAATTTTCGATACAAAGCAAGGGCCGGCTGCAGCGAACGGTGCGACTCTAAAAAGACAGTCTGAATACCATTGCTGCGCGCATATTCGATAGATCTTTCCATTAGCTTGTTGCCAATACCCATCCCCCGAAATTCAGGAGCAACGGCCATTTTTGTGAGTTCGAGAACACCATCGCCGGCAGGTATCAACGCAACCGTCCCGGCCGCAAGTCCAGAGACGATAGCCATAAAGATCCGTCCTCCGGGTGCGATCACAAACTTGCGAGGGTCGTCGAGGATCTCGCGGTCATGTTTTTCTACAGAGAAATATTTCTCGATCCACTCATAGTTAAGCGAAGCAAAATCATCCGCCCATTCATCATCAAAATCAATTAACTCAATGGATGCCATAATCCTTTACTAGGCGAACCAGCCTTCCATCACTGACTCTTTGAGAATTACGGTTTGATCTCGTTCGGGCCCGGTCGAGATCAGTCCGATCTCCGTTCCGATCTGTTCTGAAAGGAATGTCACATAGGTCTGAGCCTTTTCTGGCAATTTGTCGAATTCGGTCGTCCCAACGGTGTCGCACATCCAGCCGGGCAGTATTTCGTAGATCGGCTTTATTTTGACAAGTTCACTAGACACAGCCGGAAAGGTATCGACCCGCTTCCCGTCGATCTCATATCCGACGCACACCTTTATTTCGTCCAGCGCGTCCAGCACATCGAGCTTTGTAAGTGCGACAGAATCAAATCCATTTAATTCCGCCGCATATCGCGTTGCCACCGCGTCGAACCAACCGCAGCGACGTGGCCTTTTGGTTACCGAACCGTATTCGTTGCCGCGTTGACGGATGAGATCCGCCATTTGCTCTTCCGAATCGACCATCTCAGTTGGAAATGGCCCCTCGCCGACACGCGTTGCGTAGGTTCGGACGATGCCGAGAACACCGGTAATATGGTGCGGCGGAATGCCGGCTCCAACCGAGGCTCCCCCGGCAGTCGGATTTGACGACGTTACGTAGGGATAAGTGCCGTGATCGACATCCAGCAGCGTTGCCTGTGCCCCTTCGAGCAATATCTTTTTATTTTGTTTTCGAGCCTCAGCCAGAAAATGAGACGTTTCACAGACAAACGGACGAAGCCGTTCTACCAGCGGCGACATTTCAGCCAGGATCTCATCGGACCTGAGCGGTTGTTGGCCAAACAGAACGATGATGCGATTTGCTTCCTCCAGGTTTCGTTCGATGCGGAGTTTCAGAAGAGCAGGATCCATCGCATCAGCAACGCGGATCTCCCGCCGCCCTGCCTTGTCTTCATAAGCCGGGCCTATGCCTCGGAGCGTGGTGCCGATCTTCTCATTACCGAGCCGCTCTTCCGAGGTGTGATCGAGAGCCCGGTGGTAAGGCATTATCAGGTGCGCCCGCGAAGAGACCTTAAGTCTGTCAGGTGAAACCGAAATGCCTTTTCTGTGATCTGATCGACCTCTTCGAAAAACGCCTTTGGGTCGATGACCATGCCGTTGCCGAGCACGCACGTTTTATCTTCGTGAATGATACCCGACGGCAAAAGCCTCAAAACAAATGCTTTATCGCCGACGCCAAACGCTATGTCCGGCATTTATATACTTGCCCTGACCAACGGCAATGCCATCAACGTCCGTAATAGTCGACAACTTTCCCTTTCCTTCATCGCCCACCCAGACTTGATCAATACAATTATCATTTTGTTTGGGTGCAGCGTAGATGTGATCTGCCGCTTGCCATTCCGATGCTTAGAGGCCAAATACCAGAAAATCATGCAGCCTGCCATTCCGAAATTGGCTTTGCCGCAGACATCCTTCCAATTTGAATCCGAACCGCTCCGGGATGGCCGCACTACGGATATTTTCCGCAGCACAGCGGATCTGTATCCGATTCATGCCTAGATCGCCAAATGCATATTCGATCAATCGAATACATGAGCGCGAAACGATTCCTTTCCCTTCTTCCTGACGATCGATCCAGTAACCGATCTCGGCCGCATTTGACTGCCAGTCAAACGATGCATACCCGATCGCTCCGACCAGCCGGCCGCTTTTGAAGATACCGTATCCCAGCGATTCACGTTTAATCCTGCTCTCGATCGAGGACTTGATGAAATCCCGTGACATTTCCCGCGAATAATCCGGCGTCATCCAATGCATGAATTCCATCAAATGTTCCGCATTGCGGTGAACGGTATCGAACACGACATGCGCATCGTCCGGCGTAAATTGCCGCAGTTCGACCTCATCATCGATCCGAAAACCTGTTACCGCCCAAGCGTCCATTGATAAAGCTCAACGTAATTCCGCGCCGCGTTCTCCCACGAATTATCGACAGCCATGCCATTCCGCTGGATCTGCCGCCACGCGTCCTTGTCCGCATATGCAAATCGCGCTTCGTAGATCTTTTCGAGCAGTTTGTCGGCGCGGTATTCGTCGAATTTAAATCCATTGCCCGTCTGGCTCACCGTGTCCCAATTTTGCACAGTATCGTCGAGCCCGCCAACCGCCCTCACGATCGGCACCGTGCCGTATCTCAATGAATACATTTGGTTTAGCCCGCACGGCTCGAACTTTGACGGCATCAGGAACATATCTGCCCCTGCCTCGATAAGATGTGCCAGTTTCTCATTATAACCGATATAAACCCCGACCCGCGACGGTGCGTGATCGCGAAGAGATTGGAGAAACTTCTCAGAGTCCTTTTCGCCCGATCCAAGTGCGATAAAAAAACCGCCCGCCGCCAAAATGTCGCCGGCTCCCTGACGAATGGAAACAAACGCCGCTTGCGAGGTAAGACGAGGATTACGCTACAACCATGGGACAGTCAAGCTCAGCGGCAAACAGATTGCTCGAAACAAAGCCCGTTTGCATTCTCTTTTCCCCGAAAGATCGTCTCTAGAAAAATGATGCGGCAATTCCGGATCTGTCTCAGGATCCCAAACCTCATAATCGACGCCGTTTGTGATCCCGGTCAAACGGTTTGCTCGCTGACGCGTTAGCCAATCGAGCCCATATCCGTTTTCACGCGTCTGGATCTCGCGCTGATTACTTCGCTGCAGAACGGTCGAAAGCGTGTCGGACACCTCGAGTCCGGCTTTCATTGCCGAAGCATTTCCGTTGAGACTGAACGCATTGCGTGCGAAAGCCGACGAAAACCCGAGAGCGGGCAGTTCGCCGAGCCCAAACCCGCCTTGATACGCCATATTGTGTATCGAAAAGACAGTTCGTGTGTTTCGCCAGTACGGGTCGTGCATTCGGCTCGAAGCAAGTTCGACCGCCGCAAAACCGCAATGCCAATCGTTCAAATGGACAATATCAGGTGCCGTGCCGATCCGCAAAACAATTCCAGAGCACTGTGATGGTTAAAGAACGCGAACCGTTCGTAGTCTTCCGTGTATCCATAGATCGAATCGCGGTGGAACAGTGGCGGATATTCGATCAGGAAGGTAGAAGAACCGTTTGCCTCACTGTAGAAAGCTTTCGCCTGGACGGCGCGGCCACGCCAGTTGATCCAAAGATCGTCGATCGCCGAATGCCACAGATATTCGCCTTTTGTCTGCCAGTAACAGGGTGTGATCAGAAAGCTATCGACGCCGACCTGCCTCAAAGCCTTCGGCAAAGCTCCGCAACATCTCCAAGACCGCCGGTTTTGGAGTATGGAACTGCTTCGGCAGAAATTACGGCTACTCTCATAGAATTGAGACCTGAGAAAGGAAAATTGAAAATGGAGAACGGAAGCGATTTGACCTCCAATTCTCCATTTTCAATTATCCATTTTCAATCTTATTACGTTTGCATCGACGCCAGGAATTCAGCGTTCGTCTTCGTCTTCGAAAGCCGTTCGAGGACGACCTCCATCTGTTCGACAGGCGAAAGAGGATTCAACACACGCCGCATGACCCAGATACAGCGAGGCTTTCTTTGTCGATAAAACTCCTCCCCTTTCAGGCGCCGCTGCCGTTGCATCGATCGCCGGGAAGAGACGCTTGTCCGAAAGCTTGCGGTCGAGTTGGATCTCAGAGTTACCTGTTCCCTTAAATTCTTCAAAGATCACGTCGTCCATTCGCGAACCGGTATCGATCAACGCAGTGGCAATGATGGTGAGCGAACCACCCTCTTCGATGTTTCTAGCGGCTCCAAAGAACCGTTTCGGTCTTTGCAGAGCGTTAGAATCGATACCACCCGAAAGTATCTTGCCCGACGGCGGCACGACCGCATTATGGGCACGCGCCAAGCGAGTGATCGAATCAAGCAGGATAACGACATCCCGTTTATGCTCCACCAGTCGCTTTGCCTTTTCGATGACCATATCGGCCACTTGCACATGGCGGGTAGGTGGTTCGTCAAACGTCGATGAGATGACCTCGCCCTTGACCGACCGCTGCATATCTGTAACTTCTTCGGGCCGCTCGTCGATGAGCAGCACGATCAGCGTCACCTCAGGATGATTTTCGGTTATCGAATTGGCGATCGTCTGCAGCAGCATCGTCTTACCTGTTCGCGGCGGAGCAACGATCAGGGCACGCTGCCCTTTACCTATCGGCGTTACAAGATCCATCACACGAGCCGATATCTTAGAGGCATCCGATTCGATCTCAAGTGTCAGCTGTTCATCCGGATAAAGCGGTGTCAGATTGTCAAAAAAGATCTTTTCGCGTGATTGTTCCGGGCCTCGAAGTTGATCGCCTCGACTTGATCAAAGCAAAGTATCGTTCACCTTCTTTAGGCGGCCTGATCTGACCTGAAACTGTGTCGCCCGTTCGAAGGTCGAATTTGCGTATCTGCGAAGGGCTGGACATAGATATCGTCGGGACGCAGATAGTTATATTCAGGAGTGTCGAAGAAATCCGAACCCATCCGGGAGCGTTTCGAGTACGCCCTGGGAAAATATCAGTCCGTTTCTCCGTCTGCGCGGCTATACCTTAAATATGAGCTCCTGCTTTCTTAGCCCGTAGCGCCTTCGATGCCCATTTCCTTGCAATATGGGTCAATTCGCTGATAGACATGTCTTCCGCATCGGCGATATTAACATCGAGGCCGATGAGCCATTTGAATCTGCTCTTTTCTCCCGCACTTCGTCGGAGGATGATTCTATGTCTTCAACATCGGGAAGTCCTGAGCTTTCTGCGGTCTTTGACGTCTTTGACTTGCGGGGTTGTGTCGTTTTAGTGGCCATTTTTGTTGTAATGAGTCGTGCTGTAGTGCATTTATTTGGACTCGAAATGGAGTTGACGATCTTCTTGCGCCTAGATGCTAAAGGTCCTGACCAAAATTATTAAGCGGAGAATATCGTATGGATTGTATGTAGTACTGCCAAAGAAACAAGCCGTACGGGTTATTTCGAGAACCCTGAAATAAAGGGAAATTTAATTATTACAGTTTTTTGTATAAGAAATCAACTAAATTTTCACGAATTCTGGATCGCGGTAGCGATCTCTGACCAGACCTGATCTCTGCCCCGGCCGGTTTGAGCAGAATATGATAATATTTTCGCCCCGGGGAGCAATTGCCCCGCCAGCGACAAAGACTTCTGCAGCTCGTTATTCGAGATTTTGTCGGCCTTTGTTGCGACGATCAAATGAGGCTTTTTATTGTGTTCCAGCCACTCATTTAGCTGAATATCCAGCGACGTCGGCTTGTGTCGGGAATCTATCAGTTGAATACATAGGGCGAGTTCTTCCCTGTCGGCAAGGTATTCCTCGGCCATTTTCCCCCAATCTGCCCGCATCGTTTTCGAC
Organism: Pyrinomonadaceae bacterium; assembly: GCA_044228165.1. Lineage (GTDB taxonomy): Bacteria > Acidobacteriota > Blastocatellia > Pyrinomonadales > Pyrinomonadaceae > OLB17. Next base: position 10,983 of record JBGAVK010000025.1, read on the forward strand.
ACGCGTGCATAACCGTAACCCGGAAGATCGGCAAAATATAATTCTTCGTTTATCAAAAAAAAGTTAATGCTTTGAGTTCGGCCTGGTGTGTTTGAAGTGCGTGCCAGGCCCTTTCGCAGCAGCAAAGAATTTATTAAGGACGATTTGCCGACATTCGATCGCCCGAGAAATGCAATTTCCGGCCGGCTGTCGGCCACCCAATGCCGCCGCTCAAAAGCACTCTTGATGAACTCGGCAGAGGTGATCTTCATTGGATGTATCTATTAGGCCGACTTCGCCATTTCGGCACGGGCTGCCATCCAGGCCCTCATCTGTTCACGTCTTGCGTTCAACATTTCGACGGCGTTAGGTTGCCGCATCAAAAGGTCTTCAAGCTGTTTCATAAGTTTCGGACTTCCTAGACGTTCACGCAGTTCGGAGATAAAGGGCTGCACTTTGCAAAAAACAACAATACTCTCACCGCCCGAGTCCATAAACATCTCTTCGTCGATCGCACCTCGATTCACGAACCCCGCTGCCATCTCCCAGTAACTGGTTACCATGCGGTATTTCGCACTGGTTTCGGGATCGATCATCGTTTTCATAATGTCGTCGACCGAGTCCGGAAAAAAAGAAATAAACCAGGATCGAGCCTCACGCATGACCGGCTCGCGTCGCAGTTCGTACAACTTCATTATCAGGTCCGCAGATTCGATAGCTTTACCCATAATACTCTCCAATTATTCAACGACCGCGGATATGTCAGGGGCAGCGGTGTCACTTCCCCAAACATGCGGAGTGTCGATCTTGATATCGGACATCTTTTCTTCCAGCGCAAAATTCAGAACCTCGTCGATCATATCAACAAGGTGTATTGTCAGATCGTCTCGGACCTCCTCAGGAATATCTACAAGGTCTTTCTCATTTTCTTTCGAAAGAATAAGCGTTTTGAGGCCGAAACGGTGAGCAGCTAATAGTTTTTCCTTTATGCCGCCGATCGGAAGGACCTTTCCTCTAAGCGTGATCTCGCCTGTCATCGCAACATCATGCCGCGCGGCTTTTCCGGTCATCACGGACACCATCGCTGTCGCGATCGTGATGCCGGCGCTCGGGCCGTCTTTGGGGATCGCACCTTCAGGCACGTGAATGTGAAGATCTTTCTCGTGAAAGATCTTGGGGTCGATTCCCAGCTCCTCGGCCCGGGTTCGAACACAGGTTAGCGCGGCTTTAGCCGATTCCTGCATAACTTCGCCCAACTTGCCGGTTAGTGTGACCTCGCCCTTACCCTTGACCAATGTTGCCTCGATCTGTAGAACATCGCCGCCAACCTCGGTCCAGGCGAGGCCGTTAACGAGGCCGATCTCACTCTTACGAGCAATATCCTGTTTGCGAAATCGGATCGTTCCCAGCAGTTCCTGAACCTTTTCAGCGTCAACCACTATGCGAAAGTCACTTTTATCTTCGGCCGCAACATACTTTCGTGCGATCTTCCTTAAGCAGGAACCAATTTCGCGTTCCAGATTTCTAACTCCAGCCTCGCGGGTGTAATGCCGGATCGTCTCGAGTATGCCGTCGTCTGTGAAAACGACATTAGCGGGGTCGATGCCGCTGTTCTCACACTGTTTGCCGATCAAGTGCTGTTTTGCGATCTCGACCTTTTCTCGTTCGGTATAACCCGAAAGACTCAGTATCTCCAGCCTGTCCTGCAAGGCCGGCGGAATTGTGTGAAGCACATTTGCCGTCGCAATAAAGAAAACGTGCGAGAGGTCATAATCCACGTCCAGATAATGATCACGAAAAGTATTGTTTTGCTCCGGATCGAGTACTTCGAGGAGAGCGGAGCTCGGGTCACCCCGATAATCACGACCGAGTTTATCGACCTCGTCCAGCAAGATCACGGGATTCGTCGTCCCCGCTCGTTTCATCAATTGAATGATCTGTCCGGGCATCGAACCGATGTAAGTACGGCGATGGCCGCGTATCTCAGCTTCGTCATGGACGCCGCCAAGTGCGAGACGCACAAATTTTCGTCCTGTAGCATTCGCTATGGACTTGCCCAAGGAGGTTTTCCCAACCCCGGGAGGGCCAACGAAACAAAGGATCGTCCCCTTCGGATTTTTTACGAGTTGACGAACGGCGAGAAACTCGAGAATTCGTTCCTTGATCTTTTCGAGGCCATAATGGTCGTAGTTCAACGTGTTCTCAGCCTTTTGAAGGTCTTCTATCTCGTCGGACATGTCCCGCCACGGCACATTGACCAGCCAATCGATATAGGTTCTCGCAACGGTGCCCTCGGCAGACATTGGCGGCATCGCCTCTAGGCGGGCAAACTCTTGCATCGCCTTGTCCAGAGCCTCTTCCGTCATGCCGGCTTCCTCTATCCGCTTTTTAAGCTCGTCGAGTTCAGCTTTGTCGTCCTTGCGTCCGAGTTCCTTGTGAATGGCCTTGATCTGTTCGTTTAGGTAATACTCACGCTGATGCTTGTCCATTTGCTTTTTGGTTCGCGAATGGATATTCCTGTCAAGCTGGCGCTTTTCGATCTCAGCCTCGAGGACCTCGATCAGCTTTTGAAGCCGCTCGGCAACCGAGACCGTTTCGAGTAATACCTGCTTCTCATCGACACCTATCCTAAGGTGCGATGACATCGAATCAGCGATCTGTGCCGCCGAAACTCCGCGAAGACTTGCATGAAGCGCGTCCGTATATGCATCGGGCGAAACACGAAGAAATTGCTCGACCAGCGTGTGGATCTTCTGAAGCAGTCCATCAGTGCGATAACCGGATTCGTCAGTCGACACCACACGCCTCACGTGCGCATAAAACATGCCGTCAGAATCCTGATCGACCCGGACCATCCTGCCGCGTTCCCTGCCCTCGACAACGACCTTTATTTGGCCATTATCCTGCCGCTGTGCCTGCAAAATGCGTCCGAGCGTACCGACCGGATATATCTGTTCCGCGGTGGGCTCATCGATCGTTGCGTCGTGCTGTGTTGCCAGAAAGATCTGACGTTCGCCCGTCATTGCCTCTTCGAGAGCAGCGACCGACGACGGCCGCCCGATCTTAAACGCCACTTTTGTAAAAGGAAAGATAACAACGTCACGAATGGGTACCATCGGAAAACGCTCAATGTCCGAAGGCATCTGGTCTGTAAATTCTTGCATAGGTTATGAAGATCTGACGCTCACGAGTTAAGCGGCCTGCTTTCTAATTAAATGGATTAACTATATTTACGCAAAACGCGGCGGTAAAAGCAATAGTAATCTGCGCCGATCCGGCGAAATTTTTCGATTCGAGTTTACGAGGCTATAAAGTGCGATTACTGTGGAAATTTTAGAATTGAAAGTCGGGTAAAGATCGATTGCGCTTTTAAGCAATTGGGTATAGTATTTTTTGGTATAAAGTGCGGTTTTTTCCGCGTTTCCCTCCGCGTCATTCTTACGGCCGCCTTTTGCAAGCGAGCAAGCCATTTCACCCGAGTCGCCGCCCGCTATTTTAATAGTCAGGAGATAAAGTTATGTATAAGTTTTTTTCCTCGAAAACGAATTTTGCGACGCCTCGCTCAGTATTCTTGTTGATCGCAGCGATAACGCTGGCGGCGATTCCTTTCATAATACAGCTCGGGACGCCGTCGCAGGCCCAAATGGGGACCGTTCCGGGCCTCACGGCCCAACTGACGGGTGCCCCGATCGGCGGTATGACACCAGCAGGAATTGCTGTCTATACGGCGGGGCCGACAGCGACCAACACCGCAGGACGGCAGCTTTCTGTAAACGTCAATAATGTGAATCTGCCTGCTGGCACACAGCTTGGCGTTTTCCTAAATGCCGCTAATATTGGCATGATTACGCTCGACGCGGCAAAACACGGGTCGCTTTTTTTGACGACCAACAATGGCGGCACGGTGCCGCCGGTCGTAGTCGGCGATTCGATCGCGGTTCGGGGCAACAACGCTGCGGCGCCGATCTTGGCAGGCACTTTCGGCCCTCCGCCAAGCCAATCACCGACGCCGAGCGTGTCACCCACGATGCCTCCGCCAAGCCCGACTCCAATACCACTTCCGGTTCGCTATTGGGCACAATTATCCGGACCGGCGATCGACGGCATCTTGCCTCGCGGATTAGGACAATATGATTTCACACCAAATTTCCGTTCTCTAAAGGTGTTCGCGTCGTATTTGAATCTGCCGGAAAACACAGCTCTTGCCGTTGTGATAGAGGGCACAACTGTCGGAAACCTTGTCCTTCACAACCGTCAGGGTCAATTCCAATGCGGCAACGCGGGAACCGTCAATACACCGCCGGTCAATTGCCCGGTCGTGCATGTCGGCGACAATATCGAACTCAAAAAGGGTGACGCGGTCGTACTTTCGGGTGTGTTTTCGAATACGCCGCCCCCGCCGCCATCGCCAACAGCAACTCCCTCTATGACACCTACGCCATCGGTCACTCCAACGCCGCATCCGCCAATGCCGATCTCGACATTTGTTGCGAATCTGCGTGGCTCAAATGTTGTACCGCCGGTTATGACTGACGGTAAGGGCTTTGGGATGGTGAATCTTGTTCCGTCGCCAACAACTAACGCGAGTTTGAGAATAGGCGTCCGGCTTTCATTCCGCGCTCTTTCAAGTATTGTAACGGCGGTTACGATCAATGGCCCGGCGATGCCCGAAGAGAACGCTCCGGTCATCTTTACGCTCGCACCTGTTACCGCGACTCCTGGCACTGTAACGGGCGTTCAATTCTTCAACATCACTGTCGAGCAACTCGCTCAACTTCGCGCAGGACTGTGGTATTTCAATGTCGCGACCGCCAACAACCCGAACGGTGAGATCCGTGGAATGTCTGGTACACCGCAAATAGTGCGGACGGCACATTTACGACAGTCACAATAGGCCATCCCGGCGACGTAAATGTTCAGGGCGATTACGACGGCGACGGCACCGCCGATATCGCAATGTATACTCCGGCAGACGGAACGTGGCAGATACGTGGAAGTTCGACGGGCGAGATCCGCAGTTATCATTGGGGAATGGCCGGCGACCTACCGGTCGTCGGAGATTTCGACGGTGACGGACTCAATGACCTGACCGTTTTCCGACCATCTGCCGGCCTTTGGTACACCCAACAGAGCACCGATGGACGAATGATCGTAACTACATGGGGACTCGCCGGTGACAAGCCTGTAAGTGGTGATTTCGACGGCGACGGCCGAAATGACCTTGCTGTTTGGCGGCCGTCAGACGGCACCTGGTATGTTGTCAGGAGTTCGGACGGAGGTATCACTATCGAACAGTGGGGACTCGCTACCGACCGGCCCGTTGCGGGCGATTTTGACGGTGACGGACTCGCAGATCTCGCAATTTACAGGCCGAGCCAAGGCAATTGGTACATCCGAACAAGTGCCAATAACCGCTTTACCGTGACGCGTTTCGGGCTTAGCGGCGACATCCCGGTACCATGTGATTTCGACGGCGACGGCATTTCTGACATTGCCGTTTTCCGGCCTTCGAACGGCACTTGGTACATTATGCGGAGCAGCGATCAGACGATGTTTGTATATCGCTTTGGCCTGTCAACCGACCGGCCGACGGCTACCGCTTACGTCCAATAACAGCCGACCGTTTCCGGCCGCATAACTAAAAGCACGAATAGGACATCCTATTCGTGCTTTTTTGTTGAATTGAATTTGAGCGAATTATGCAGCTTCTTCGGTGCGGGTCATTACCGCAAAAACAGGGACCTTGTGCTCGATCATTTCCTCGGTAACGACGATCTCGGTCACTTTAGTTTCTGACGGCAGGTGATACATAGATTCGAGAAGGATCTCCTCCATGATCATCATCAACCCGCGGGCACCGACCTTGCGCTCATGTGCCTCGTGGGCGATCATCTCCCCGCCGGTTGACGCTGCTGCTGACACGGCGACCCGGGTCAAGTAAAATAGCAAAATGATTAAAAAGTTTTCGAGCCTTGCGTTTGTATTGTCAGTAGTCGTTGGGGTTAGTTGGGCCGGGTGCAGCAAAGTCCCGGTCCCGCGTAAAGATGCGGTCGCCGAACCGATAAAGGTTTCGGCTGACGGGGTGACGGCGGCGGAACCGGCAGTACTGCGTGCTGCCGATGGCTCAATATTTGTGGTCTATGTCGAGCATACGGAAAAAGCCGCCGATGTATTTGTGCAGAAGATGGACAAGGACGGCCAGAGCGTGGGCGACAAGGTCCGCGTTAATCCCAACGCGGGCGAGGCGAAGGCTTGGAAAGGCGATCCGCCGACCATCGCCATCGGGGGCGACAACACGATCTTTGTCGGATGGACGCGGAAGTATACGGATCCGGCGGCGAAGGGCAACGACCTTTTGTTATCGGTTTCGCACGACGGCGGACGAACGTTCGACAGCCACACGAAGGTCAACGACGATACGAAGCCCGCTTCGCACGGAATGCACTCGCTGGCGGTCGATAAGACGGGACGCATCTATGTCGCGTGGCTCGATGAGCGGAACCTTAAACCGCCCGAGCACCACGGCGGTAAGAGCATGGATATGTCGACGGCCGGGATGCATCATGAGGAAGCCGAGCCGAACAGCGAAGTGTTTTATTCGCTATCGACGGACGGCGGCAAGAGTTTGCCGCGAACAAAAAGATCTCGTCCGAGGTTTGTCCGTGCTGCAAAACCTCGCTGCTTGCCGCCGATGACGGCACAGTTTACGCCGCTTGGCGTCAGGTGATGAAAGGCGATCATCGTCACATTGCGGTGGCAACATCAAAGGACTCGGGGGCGACGTTCTCGGCAGGCGTCGAGGTGAGCAACGATAGCTGGCAGATCAATGCGTGTCCGGTCTCAGGTGCGGCTTTGGCTTCGTCAGCACCGAACACAGTCGATGTCGTTTGGTACACGGCGGGAGCCGCCGGTCAGGCGGGCGTTTATTTTGCGCGTTCGACGGATGCCGGGAAGACGTTTGGCGGCAGAATACTCGTGAGCAACGAAGCCAGCAGCGGAACGCCGACACTCGTCCAACGAGACGAAAAATCCACCTCTGTCTTTCCCGCGACGGACGGAAGTTCGATCACGGCAACCTGGTCAGGGGTGCCCACCGATTCTCTCAATATCGCAAAGACAAAGCAGGCCAATGTACCCACCGGTGGCAATGGCGTAACGGCATTCGTCCGTGAGATCAACGGCAAACTCGCTGTGTGGCTGACGATCGGTTAGAGGGTTAGTTTGGGCCTGCAATAGGAAAGGCCTCGTCGTGTGACCGGGCCTTTTTAGTTAAATGTGCTAAGCCCATACGCCGCTTCTTCTCTGAACGAGGACGACCCTGGGGATAGTAGTCGGTAGCCAGTAGTCGAGAATCTACCGCCCCGTCCCCGATAAAGAACATCGGGGCCACTCGGCCCAATCAAGGCGGGGAGTTAGAAACTAGGCAGCTTCTTCCGTGCGGGTCATTACCTCAAAAACAGGGACCTTGCGCTCGATCATCTCTTTGGTCACTACGATTTCGGTCACTTGCTTCTCAGACGGAAGATGATACATCGATTCGAGAAGTATCTCTTCCATGATCATCATTAAGCCGCGAGCACCGACCTTTCGCTTATGTGCCTCGTGCGCAATAGCCGATAGAGCTCCATCTGTAAATTTGAGCGAAATATTGTCAAATTCAAACTTCTTCTGATACTGCCGAACCAGGGCATTCTTCGGTTCGGTCAAGATCGTGATCAGCGCTTTTTCATCGAGTTCCGTCAGCGTCCCGATCACCGGCAAACGGCCGACAAACTCAGGGATCAGGCCGTAATGGATGAGGTCTTCGGGCTCGAGTTTGTTGATCGATTCGTTATGACGCTGTTTATTCGTCTTGACCTCCGCCTGAAAGCCGAGAGACTTATTGCGAAATCGCTTTTCAACGACTTTTTCAAGGCCGATAAAGGCTCCGCCGCAAATGAACAGGATGTTTGTAGTGTCAAGCTGCTGAAAATCCTGCTGAGGATGTTTGCGCCCGCCAGCGGTGGGTATATTGGCGGTCGTGCCCTCTAGTATCTTAAGCAAAGCCTGTTGTACGCCTTCGCCCGAGACATCACGAGTGATCGAAGGGTTGTCGTCCTTTCGGCAGATCTTATCGATCTCATCGATGTAGATGATCCCCTGCTGAGCTTTTTCGAGATCGCCGCCGGCCGACTGAACCAGTCTCAAAAGAATATTCTCGACGTCCTCACCGACGTAGCCTGCCTCTGTCAGGCTTGTCGCGTCAACAATGCAGAACGGAACGCTTAAGACGCGGGCCAATGTCTGGGCCAGTAGCGTCTTTCCGGTACCGGTGGGTCCGATGAGAAGAATATTTGATTTTTGAAGCTCAACGTCGGAACGGCGCTTTGCCATCTCAAGCCGCTTGTAGTGCTGGTAAACCGCGACCGCAAGGCGTTTCTTTGACTCATCCTGCCCTATCACATATTCGTCAAGATGTGCCTTAATTTCATGAGGTTTGGGAAGGTGTGTTCTGACCTGCGTTGTTGCCGTCTGCTCGTCATCGTTGATGATCTCGTTGCAGATGTCTATGCACTCGTTGCAGATATAGACACCCGGACCGGCGATCAGTTTGCGAACGTCGTTCTGAGATTTTCCGCAGAACGAACAAGTCAACAGATCTTCTGGACGCTGGAATTGAGGCATAGGTATTGGTTAGTGGTTCGTCGTTAGTGGTCCGTTGCCGGACAGTCGCATTAGCAACCATCACACAACCACGAACTACGATCATTTTTCCCTGTGTTCAATGACCTCGTCGATCAGGCCGTATTCCTTAGCCTGTATCGGCGTCAGGATGCGGTCGCGTTCGACATCGAGTTCGACTTGATCAAAGTTCTGTCCAGTGTGACGGGCAATGATCGTCGAGGTCAAGGTTCGCATGCGGATGATCTCTTCCGCCATTAAGCGGACATCTGTCGCCTGTCCAGATGCACCGCCCGACGGCTGGTGGATGAGAACACGGGCGTTCGGGAGCGAAAACCGTTTTCCTGCAGCACCGGCACACAATAGCAAAGCTCCCATCGAGGCGCACTGGCCGACGCAGATCGTCGTAACGTCGTTCTTGATGAACTGCATCGTGTCGTAGATCGCCATACCCGCGGTTATCGAACCGCCCGGGCTGTTGATGTAAAGATTGATGTCGCGTTCCGGATCCTCGGCCTCGAGAAACAGGAGCTGCGCGACGATAAGATTCGCGATCTGATCGTCGATCGGTGTCCCGATAAAAATGATGCTGTCCTTCAAAAGGCGAGAGTAAATGTCGAACGCGCGCTCGCCCCGCGAAGTTTGTTCGACAACCATCGGTACTAATGCCATATATTTCCTCTTTCCGTTTTGGGAATTACCTTAGATGATTCTTGAAGTTGTGCCAGATAAATTGTTGTAAAGATTGCGATTGCCGCCCTCGTCCAAGAATTTTACAACTTTCGGCACAAAAATCAAGTAGATATTTGCTTGAGAACGGCATTGCGTGGCAAGACCGTTCTCTCGTCTTCTACTCGGCCTTCTTGGCGGCCTTTTTGGCCGGAGACTTCTTTTTCGGGGTCTTTTTCGGCTTTTCTTCCCCCGGCGTTTGGCCGACAGTTTCGTCGATCCACTCGCCTTCCGTTACTTTCGCCTTAGCGATCACAGCCTCGATCGATTTTCTGGTTTTCAGATTATTTCGGATGTTCTCGACACCGCCGCCCTGTTTTTCGAGCGATTCTCGGATCTCTCCGGCTGACACACGGTAGTAGTCGGCCNAGGCAATCGATTTTACAACTTTTATCGAAAATTGCAAGCATTTTTGTTCGAATAACAATTTGCCCGCGACGACCTCAGACACCTCAATTCAATTGAAACCTGCTAGCTTCTCTTGGCAGCTTTCTTAGATGCAGCAGCCTTTTTCTCCGGTTTTGCCGGTTTTTCGTCGACTGCCGCCTTCGACTCCGACTCATCGACCCACTCTCCGTCGGTCACTTTTGCCTTTGCAACGATCACCTCGATAGATTTACGGGTCTTGAGATTATTTCTGATATTTTCAACGCCGCCTCCCTGCTTTTCGAGGGATTCGCGGATCTCCTCCGGCGTGGCCCGGTAATAGGCAGCCATCTTACCAATTTCCTCGTCCACTTCAGCGTCAAGCACCTCGACCTTTTCGATCTCGGCGACTTTGTCTAGTAGCATTGCACCGCGAACATCACGCTCTGCCTGCTGCCGCATGTTACCGTACGCCATTTCGATGAATTGCGGTTCGATCTTGTTCAGATCAACGCCTCGCTGCTGCATATCCTGCGCAAAGTTGTTGAGCAGGTTGCGAGCTTGATTCTCGATCAAGACATACGGCACCTCGAAGGCATTGTCTTCGATCATTTTGGCGACCACCCCATTGCTTACTCGGGCATCGGCATCGGTCTCGGCGTATTTCACGAGATCGGCTTTCAGGCGTTTTCGCAGATCTGCGAGCGATTTATACCCTTCGTCAAGGCTTTTAGCCCAGGCGTCATCTAGCTTAGGTATTTCTGTCTTACCGACACTCTTGATCTTAGCCTTGTAATGGACCGTCTTACCGGCAAGAGCTTCTGACGAGAATTCAGCCGGATATTCGACTGTGAATTCTTTCTCATCATCAACTTGGACACCAACCAGATTTTCGGTGAACGACTTCTCGATATTGTCGCCGCCAAGTTCTACCTCGAGATCAGCAGCTGTGATCGGATCGGCGTCTGGTGCATCGTCGAACCGTCCTTCGAGATCGGCAATGACGGTGTCGCCCAAAGTCGATTTCCGCCCTTCGACCGGAATAAACGCTGCTTCCTTTTGCAGACGCTCTGCGATCAGAGCTTCGACCTCGCTATCTTCGACGGGTTTGACCCTTCGCGTGACTTCGATGCCCTTGTATTTCGGTGTCGGTATTTCCGGCATAACCTCCACATGCACGTGAAGCGTGACCGATTCGCTACCGTTCACTTTAACGTTTTCGTGGTCCTCGAGATGAAGTTGCGGCTCGGTCAACGGATGGAGGTCATGCTCCTGGATCGCTGACGTAACGGCCGCAGGAACGACTTCCTGCAAAACCTCACTCTTGATCTCGTCTTTGAACCGCATTCTTACGACGTCGAGCGGAGCATAGCCCTTACGAAAGCCGGGAACGTTAGCGCGGCTCGCATATTTCTGGCTAACTTTGCCGTATGCAGCCTTGAGTAAGTCGGCATCTATCTTTACATGTATCTCTTTTTGGGTAGGTGAAATTTCCTTTAATTCGCTTTTCATCAGTCGGTTATCAGTGACCGGTCTTCCGCTGCCGATTCCACTGTAAGGTCCAATTATAAATCTCTGTGCTGAATAAAAGCCAATGGCCGGAGTTGATGTCTTGACTGACAACCGACAACCGGCCACTGGCCACTAATTCTGGTGCCGAGGGCGAGACTCGAACTCGCACGTCTTTCAACGCTAGATCCTAAGTCTAGTGCGTCTACCAATTTCGCCACCTCGGCAAAGGGCAAAGAAGAATCTACCGAATCCGGCGAAGTTTGTCTAGCCGCCTATTTATGAAGATACTTCTTGTCGTACTCGTCCCAGGACATGTTGATGTCGAGATTTGTGCCGAGACCGGAATGCGGGTCGGCTCCAAGTGCCTTTTGTTCCATCTTGAGGAAAAGACGATAACCGCCGTAGCCGACGAGCCCGATCAACCCGATCCAAAACGCCCACGAAATAAGCGATCCTACCCAGCCGAGAACCCACAAAAGCAGCATTCCGACAAATAGCAAACCTATCGCACCGAGGATCAATTTGATAATGTTCATAATTCTTACCTCCGCCTATGTTCGATAATACGAAATCTCAGCATCGATGTTCGTGGAAAATATGAGCATATCGTATAATTCACGTTCGGACGGGATTATTTGATTTGGAAAGATTACTAGTTACAGTACTAAATGTCGCTGAAAGCCTAGGTGCACGGTTGTTTTGTGATGGAAGCGAAACGGTTTCCGATGTCACGCACGATTCTCGTCAGGCAGGCGAAGGGGCTCTTTTTGTTGCTATCAGAGGCACAACGATGGATGGCCATCGGTTTGTCGAAGAGGTGATGCGTCGAGGTGCGGTCGGCGTTATCTCGGAATACGATCCGCCGGCCGGATTTGCCGGAAACTGGCTCAAAGTAGAAGATGCGAGACGGTCGCTGGCAAAAGCTGCGGCCGTGATCAACGGTGATCCTTCGCATAAAATCGATCTGGTCGGCATCACCGGTACGAACGGAAAAACAACCACGACCTATCTTTGTTTTGCATTAGCCGAAGCGGCAGGTAAGAAAGGAGCAATGCTCACGACTGTCGAGTATCGGATCGGTGAAAAAAGCGAACCCGCCGTGCGAACAACACCCGAAGCATCCGATACAAATAGATTCTTGCGCGAAGCTGTCGATCAAGGCTGCGAAATGGCGGTCATGGAAGCTTCGTCACAGGCTATCGATCTGCACCGATGCGACTGGCTCCGGTTCAAAGTTGCGGTTTTCACAAACCTTACCCAGGATCACCTTGACTACCATCTAACGATGGAAAATTATTTCGACGCCAAAAAGAAGCTTTTTGACGGTAGATTGGGTGAAAGGCCGGCGGCGAATGTAATAAATATCGATGACGAATGGGGACAAAAGCTCGCAAACGAACTTCGCGGTAGAGCCGAAAAGGTTGTTACCTTTTCGCAAAGGGCGGAGGCAGATCTCACAGCATCGGATATCGAAGTATCGCTTGTCAAAGGGACCGGTTTTCGATTAAAAACCCCATCCGGAGATCGCATGGTCACCTCTCCGCTCGTCGGGAAACCGCACGTTTACAATATGCTTTCCGCGACCGCGGTCGCTCTGGAACTCGGGTACAGTCTTGATGCGGTCGTAAAGGGCCTGGCAACTTGTATCGGAGCTCCCGGCAGGTTTGAACGCGTGCCGCATAGCGGTGATTTTGCCGTTGTTGTCGATTACGCCCATACTGACGATGCATTGCTCAATACGCTTCAAACAGCCCGAGAGTTAACCGACGGACGCATAATTACTGTCTTCGGTTGCGGCGGTGACCGCGATAAGACCAAACGCCAGCCAATGGGCCGTGCAGCAGGTGAATTGAGCGATGTAGTAATAATCACTTCAGACAATCCGAGAAACGAAGATCCCTTGGCGATCATCAGTGAGATCGAAGTAGGTGTTAAAGAAAAAGGGGTCGAGTATGAGGTCATGCCAGACAGGCGTGAGGCTATTAATCGGGCTGTTAACCTGGCTGCAGAAGGAGATGTCGTTATAATCGCCGGCAAAGGCCACGAAAATTATCAGATAGTTGGAACAGATAAATTTCACTTCGATGACCGTGTGGTGGCATCGGATGCACTTATCAGACGGCAGGAAGAATCCTAAGTATTTTCGTTCTCCCTGACGATCTTGACCAGCAGATCACGCTGGGCGATCGAGAGTTGGTCAAATCTGATCCCAAACCCGATCTCAAAAACGTGATTAGCGACGCGGCCGGTAAATTCAACTTTCATTCCGTCAGCCAAAGGAATGAACACTTTGATCTGCTCCCCATCGCTGACGTCACCGGAACTTAGAACAAAGCAACCGTCAAGGCTGACATCACTCATCGTCCCGGGGGCCCGGCCGCCAGTCCCCTGCCATTCCACGTCGATCTCGACCGGATACCGATTCATTCCCCGCCGCTCGCTGCCGCTTCGTCTGTCGTTTGTGAACATTAGGCCTGATCTTCTCCTTCCGACAAATTCTCTCTCTTACTATTAAAGTAATAAAAAACCGGCAATCCCAACAAAGCATCAGTAGCGAACCTGCGAACGATGATGTTTTACCGATAGACTTCAATCCCTGGCCGACATTGCCCGCCGATATGCTCGCAAGCCCATCGGACATTAGCGGCAGGTCGTTAGAAAATGTTGTGTAAAGCAGCCACCCGGCTACGAGCAGAAAGATGACCGGCACCACCGGATAGCCCCAGGCTTTGTACGGCCGGGCAAGGTCCGGGTATTTGCGCCGGTAAAGGAAGATCGACGACGTTACGAGTGCATAAAACACCCACGACCCAAACACGACATAGTCCGTCAAAATGTCAAACGAACCCGACATTGCCAAGAGAATAGCAATCACTCCCATCAAAAGCACCGACGTTACAGGTACGCTGTTGATAGAAAGTTTCGCAAATGTGCCGAAGAACAGCCTATCTTTTGCCATCGCATACGGAACGCGCGCTCCTGACATCAGCGATGTGTGTAGCGTGCCGAGCGACGACAGCATCAAGCCTACGGTGAAAAATGCTATCGCTGCCCCGGTAGCAATGCTGGCGACATTACCGCCAAAGAACATACTAACGACGACCTTAGCGACCGATGAATTCTTTGAGACCGACGCGATCGTCGTGGGGTCGAGCACGTAAAAATACGCGAGGTTAGCCACGACATAAAGCACGATAACAAGAATCGTGCTACCGATGATTGCGAGCGGTATATTGCGATTTGGGTCTTTGACCTCGCCGGCAACAAACGTCAGGTTGTTCCACCCGTCATAGCCCCACAAAGCACCCAGCATCGCCGCCGCAAACCCTCCGAGAAAGGTATAGGTCGGCGACCCGACCGTAACAGCCGCCGCGACGCCTTCGCACGTACCCCCGCTGTTAAGCATAGAAAAATTGCTAAAATTACCGCTCACGAGAATAAATGCACCGATAGAGACAAACAGGATCAGGGCCATTTTCACAAAAGTCAGCACTGTCGCGATCTGCCCTGTCAGCGTGACCGATGCACAGTTCAATGTTGTAAAGATGATGATCACCATTACCGCCACGAGTTGGAGCGTCGTGATCTCGATCGATGTGCTGCCAAGAGGAATGGTTCCTATCGTCGCCGCAAGTTTATTGTCGAGAAAATCGTTCAAGCCGATCGCAAACGCGACTGCTGCGGCTGCTTGCGAACCGGGTCGCGCGATAAATATCTGCATCCAGCCGTATAGAAAGCTCGATAGTTTGCCATAGGTATCACGCAAAAATACATACTCACCGCCGGCCTCGGGCTTCATCGCGGTCAACTCGGCGTACGTCAACGCCCCGGCGAGAGAAAGCAATCCGGCGGCTATCCATGCAACGATCACCCAGGTCGGGCTGCCGACATTACAAGTCATCACCCGGGCTTTTAGAAATACACCCGTGCCGATCACATTGCCAATGATCACTGAAATTGCCGCGATCAGGCCGAGGCCGCGAATCAACATCTGTCTTTCCGGATTGTCTGGATACATATTTTTAAAGAGTTGAAAGCTGGCAACATATTACGCGAAAACGTACCGCAAGTGAAACCCGGCGTCCGTGATAAAATCGCCGTAATGCTTAAGATCGATCTGACTGCCGACGAACTCATTTCGAGACTTTTGGCACTAGCCGAAACCGAACCGGTTTGTCTTTTGGACAGTTCGGGCGTCGGTCATCGTGGCTCGCACTTGCTGATCGCCGGGATATCGCCGGTTTCTGTCTCTGAAATCACCAACTACGATCCTTCCGCCGCGTTGAAGGCCCTCGATATTGCTGTATCGAGCAAATTTCCTACCTTTTTTACGATCTCATATGACTTGGGCCGCAAAATGTTCCCCGTTTCCGGTCTTGGCCCTCTCAAATCAGACAGTAAGGAGCCGGATGTGTTCATTTCGACCTTTGATTCACTGGTCGTACACGACTATCACACCTCTACTACTTTTATTTCGGGCGAGACGGCAAAATTTGCCGAGATCAGATCGAAATTATTTGCTGCGAGATATGATCTCAGCAAAACAGATCCCGTAAAAGCATCCGGGATTTGTTCAAATTTCACGAAGGCCGAATACCTCTCCGCTATAGATCTGATCAAAGAACGCATACGTTGCGGTGATACGTACCAGGCGAACCTCACACAGCAATTAAAGGCCGATCTTCCTAGAGAACTTACACCGGGAACGATCTTTTCAAGGCTCAGGCGGGACCATCCGGCGCCTTTTGCGGCATATATTGACCGGCTCGATTCAACGGTCGTTTCGGCGTCGCCCGAGCGTTTCTTTCGTATCGACCGCGAGGTCGGCCCAGATGAAGCAAGCGATCTAACTGGAAAGATCACAACATCGCCGATCAAGGGAACACGTCCTAGAGGCAGAACCCCCGCAGAGGACGCATCGCTAAAGGACGAACTGTTAAATAGTGAAAAAGACCGCGCCGAAAATACGATGATCGTCGATCTGTTGCGGAACGACATCGGACGCATTTGCAAATACGGGAGCGTAAATGTCGAAAAGCTTTGTGCACTTGAGGAGCATCCGACGCTGTTTCATTTAGTATCAACGGTTAGCGGACAGCTAAGAAATGGGACGAGATTTTCTGAGATACTTCGCGCGGTCTTTCCTTGCGGTTCGATCACCGGTGCCCCAAAACTCAGCACAATGCGGATCATTAACGAGATCGAAACTTTGAAACGCGGCCTCTCGATGGGGGCGATCGGTTATTCGATCCCGAACGATACATTTGGCATCCCGAAAACCATCGACTTGAGCGTCGCAATTAGAACGATGGTGATCAGGGGAAACGAAGCCGTTTTCAACGTCGGCGGCGGTATTGTCATTGACAGCGATCCCCTGAGTGAATTTGACGAAACAATGGTCAAAGCAAAGGCTCTTCTCATGGCTCTGGGCATCGACTTGGAACAAATGGGCCCTCGTGGTGTCTAACTAGGTTAGAAGTCCACGGAGGTACCTAAATGAACAAAGCTGTAATTAATGTTACGCCGCTGATCGATGTCCTGTTGGTGCTGCTGATAATCTTTATGGTGGTAACCCCTTTGAAACCGAGCAGCTTTAAAACGCGGATCCCTGCGGAGCCGACGGAAATCGACGGAGCGAAACCCAACCCCGACACCCTCGTGATAAGTGTCAATGAAAATGGAAGTATTTTTCTGAATGGCGACGCGATACCAAATGCTAACGCCGGCCTCGGCCCATTAACGGCCCGACTCGAGTCGGTCTTTGAGGCTCGCGTGGCATCGGGAAACCTGTCGCATCAGTTCGCCGACGACCCGGAGCGGCCCGTAGGCGATCGCATCGAACGGGCAGTATTTATCAAAGCACCTCGAACTCTCGATTACGGTGACGTGGCTCGCGTGGTCGATGCTGTTAAGCTCGCCAATGCCTACCCGATCAGCCTGCAGATCGACCGACTCGACTGATCGCCGAGCCATGATCTGTGGTATTATTTCGTTGTCCGGCAAATGTTCGTCCGGGCTGCAAACAGGCATTCTCTCCCACCGATCTGTGAGCAATGGTGAATTACTACGACATCCTAAAAGTTTCACCAAAAGCTTCAAATTCTGAGATAAAGTCCGCATATCGGAAACTCGCACGCAAACTCCACCCCGATCGAAATAATGGGTCAGAAGAAACGGCGCTGAAGTTTGCCGCCATCGCCGAAGCCTACGAAATACTTGGTAATTCGAAAGAACGACTCAAATATGACCGGCGCTCGTGGATGATCAATTCGCAGCGAACGGAGATGAAGATTCATTCTTCACATCTGCAAATCCGCACGCCAAGCGGTGGCGTCAGATGGTTTACGAGAAGCGTTACAACGACATTATCGACCGTATGATCGCGGACGAGCGGCGCGAAGCGATGGCGTTTCAGAAGGTGGTTTATCCGTTGGTCGCGTTGCTGGTGTCATGCGTGCTTTCCACCGCTCTGCGTCCGAGAATATTTGCTAATTCTTACATTATCGGAAAGATCTTGATCGTTTCCCTTTTTGTTGTCGGCGTTATACACATAATCGGACGCCTGCGTGACGGATTTGAGCGGTTCACCCAGCCCGATGATGATATTCATGAATCGATCCTCGATGAAGGCGAGCGAAAGCGAAAACCATACTCTCGGCTAGCTACTGCGGGTATTTTGCTCGGCAGCGTCTTGCTTTGTTTGGGCGGTGGACTTTTGATAGGAACACAGTTAGATTTTGCGGCTGCCACTATGCCCTCGATGTTTGCGGAAGAACTGAAACCTGAGTTTTTGTTTTATCCCCCAATAATCACCTTTTTCGTCGACATGATGCATACCATCGCATCCCGGTTTGAAGGCTCATGATGCCTGCCTTTCTGATTTGACAAAACAGGCGTGTATCTATAAAATTTGGAGTTTGTCTTAAGTGACAATTTAATAACGATGGCTAATCATAAATCAGCAGAGAAACGCGTCAGACAAAACGCAAAACGTAAAGAGATCAATCGCAGCAACCGTAGCAAGCTTCGGACGTCGATCAAAAAACTCAGGACGGCGGTAGCCGGACAAGATAAAGCGGCAAGCACGGAACTTTTGTTCCCGACGGTTTCGCTTATCGACAAGGCGGTCAATAAAGGAATTCTCCATAAGAACGCTGCCGCTCGTCACAAGTCGCGTTTGACCAAGCATGTAAATTCGCTCGCGTAAGTTCGGGTGGAATAAAGATCTTAAAGAAAGCAGTCCGTTTCGGCGGTCTGCTTTCTTTTTTTGCTACAATTCTCCGAAATGACAGAGAAAAGGCAATATAAGTATTTCGATCTTATAATGGCGGCGTTTGTCGCCGTTCTTCTCTGTTCAAACCTGATCGGCGTCCACAAGGTCTCATCCGTCAATTTGCCCTTCATTGGTGAGTACATTTACGGTACCGGGGTCCTTTTCTTTCCGCTTAGTTACCTTTTTGGTGACATTTTGACTGAGGTTTACGGTTATGCCCGCTCGCGAAAAGTGATCTGGGCCGGGTTCGGAGCACTTATTTTTGCGTCTGTCATGTCCTATGCGGTGACCTCGTTGCCTGCGGCTAAAACAATGTCGCCCGAATCGCAGGCTGCGGTCAATTTAATATTCGGCCAGACTTGGCGAATCGTGATCGCATCGCTTACCGCATTTTGGCTCGGCGAATTTGTCAATTCATTTGTCCTTGCAAAAATGAAGTTGCTCACAAAGGGCAAGTATCTCTGGATGCGAACAATTGGTTCGACGTTCGCGGGCGAGGCGATCGACAGTCTGATCTTTTATCCGATCGCGTTTCTAGGCACTTGGTCAACGGAGCAAGTCATCAGTGTAATGATCGGAAACTATTTCATTAAGGTCTTTTTGGAAGTTCTCGCGACACCGTTCACGTACAAGATCGTGGCCTTCCTGAAAAAGGCAGAGCACGAAGATTTTTACGACCGCGATACCGACTTTAACCCTTTCACACTTAGTACCTAGTTTGCTTTTCCCTGGTTTCGTCTGATGAAACTAACGCTCTCAACCCCGATCCTCGAGTTTCCGCGATATGAGATCGCGAAACTCTCGCCTGCCATAACGCGAAAGCTTGCGATCGCACTTGCCGGTTTTTCCGGAAAGACCGATCAGGCGGCAGTTACAGTCGAGGATCTGTTGAATTATTTCCCGACTCGCTACGAAGATCGTTCTAATTTTCTTTCACTAAGCGATCTTGCACCGGAAATGGAGGCTGCAGTAGAACTTTATGTCAAAGTTTCGGGCGGCTTTCGCGTCGGCAAAAATCGAAATCCCAGACAGCCGCCTTTATACATCTTCGAGATCAGTGCGGCGGACGCCGCCCGGCTGAACAAGCCCGTCGTGGTCAAATGGTTCGTGTCAGGCCGGAATGCGGGCGATATCGTAAATTGGTACACCAAGCGCTTTCGCCAAGGCACCCGATTTGTGGCTTATGGTAAATGGGAGTGGGACGAGAAACGAAACACCTTTGCTTTGATGGTCAGCAAGCCCGACGAGATCGAGATATTGCCGGGTGTCCCGTCCGGCCTGCTTTCGGCGACTATCGAACTGCCGGAGCACGACGTGCCTGCCGGCCTCGCGGAAAGCGACGAAAAGGACGATCCGGAATTCGATCCGGTCCATACTGCACGCAAAGTGCCGATTTACAGAAAGCTCGGCGATCTTTATACTAAGCGGCTCCGCGAGATCGTTTATGATGTTCTGCAAAAGCTGGACCCGGCTACTGTCGCCGATGACCTGCCCGCAGACCTGCTTGACCGGCAACAACTACTTCCCCGATCTCAGGCATTAAAAGAGATCCATTTTCCACCTGATGATTCTGCGATCGCCGACTTTGATATGTTTCGAAGTGCCGCACAACGACGGCTGATATTCGACGAATTCTTCTGGCTTTCGTTTTCGATGCAGCTGCTCCGCGGCGAAAGGCGAAAGGAACCGAAAGGCAGCGTTATTGAAATAACTGACTCGACACGCGAGCAGATTAAGCGAATTCTGCCATTCACGCTCACCGGCGCCCAAAACAGAGTGATCGGAGAGATCTTCGACGACCTGCGTTCTGATGCCCCGATGAACCGGCTGATCCAAGGCGACGTCGGCAGCGGCAAGACGATCGTCGCGTTCCTGGCGATCCTCGCTGCTATGGAAAACGGTTATCAGGCCGCTCTGATGGCACCGACTGAGATCCTGGCTGAACAGCATTTCCGCAATGCCAAGAAGATATTTGCCGAAACCGGATATCGCGTCGAGTTGCTCGTCGGCAGCACAAAAGCCGCAGAAAAACGCAGGATCTATCAAGCACTGGAAGAAGGTCAGATCGATCTAATAATTGGCACACACGCGATCATCCAGGAAGCTGTTCGCTTTGCAAAGCTCGGCTTGGCTGTGATCGACGAGCAGCATAGGTTCGGTGTTCTGCAAAGAGCTCAATTGATGGCTCTGGGTGTCAATCCGGATGTGCTGGTCATGACGGCCACACCGATCCCCCGATCACTTGCGATGACCGTTTACGGAGACCTTGATGTTTCAGTGATCGATGAAATGCCGCCTGGACGCACACCGATAAAGACAGTTGTTGTCGGCGAAGATCAGCGACACGGCGTTTATAAAGGCATCGATCGCGAGGTCCGATCCGGCAGGCAGGTCTATATTGTTTATCCGCTCATCGAAGAATCGGAAAAAACGGACCTCAAAGCTGCAACGCAGATGTATGACGACATTCGAACCCGCGTGTTTCCTCAATACACGGTCGGTCTGCTGCACGGCAAAATGAAGACTGCTGAAAAAGACGAAATAATGAAAGAGTTTGTCGCCGGACACCTCGATATTTTGGTTTCTACAACAGTGATCGAAGTCGGCGTCGATGTGCCTAATGCATCACTGATGGTTATCGAACACGCTGAGCGATTTGGGCTTTCGCAACTTCACCAACTTCGCGGCCGGGTTGGACGTGGGGCGGAACAGAGTTTTTGTGTTCTGCTGACTGACTTCAAGCAGACTGCGGTTGCCAAAGAACGCTTAGGAATCATGGAAGCAACCTCGGACGGCTTTAAGATCGCCGAAAAGGATCTCGAGATACGGGGCCAAGGCGAGATACTCGGAGTTCGGCAATCCGGCATTCAGAATTTCAAACTCGGCAACATTGTCCGCGATCTTAATATCCTGACTGCCGCAAGAAAAGAAGCAGAAGAATATCTCACAACTCGACGGCTGTCACCCGAAACGTCAGCCCTGGTCAAGATCGCCCGTTCTGACAAAAATGTCAGACTTGGAAGCATCGGTTGATCAGGTCCCGCACCATCTTTGCCCGCACAAGTTCGATTCCCTACACTATGATCTATGCGAATCATCTCCGGCCTATATCGCGGCCGCGTGCTCAAGAGCCCGCCGGACAACAAAACTCGGCCCACATCGGACCGCCTACGCGAGACTCTGTTCAATGTTCTTACACCGCGAATCGACGACGAAACCCGCTTCCTCGATCTGTGTGCCGGAACCGGTGCGATCGGCATCGAGGCCGTCTCTCGCGGTGCGGCGTTTGTAACTTTTGTCGACCGTTCGAAACGATCATGTGCCCTGATCGAAGAAAATCTTGACAAACTCGACGTTCCTGAATCAAGCACCGAGATCATCGGCATCGACGCCGACAATTTCACGGGCCGTGAACACAAACAGGGCTGGGACATCGCATTTTACGATCCGCCGTATGACGCTGATTATTCGCTCGTCTTACACGAATTCGGTTACAACAAGACGCTTCTTAATGATGGCGGCATTCTCGTCGTCGAGCATCACACGAAAAAGACGTTGCCGGACGAAATTGGATCGCTCCGCCGCTGGCGAATACTCAAACAAGGCGAAACGAGTCTCAGCTTTTACGAACGCTCATAGATTATGAAGATCGCCGTCTGGCTCATTCTCGCCCTCATCTGGGGAACCACGTGGATCTTTATAAAGATCGGTCTCGATGACCTCCCTCCGATCGCGTTCGCGGCGGCACGGTTCTTACTTGGCGTTATTATTCTGTATTTTGTGATCAGGATCCAAAAGATCCCTCTTCCGAAAACCGCGAAAGAATGGCGTTTGATCGCACTGACCGGCGTGCTGCAATTTTCCGTGAATTACAGCATGGTCTTTTGGAGCGAGCAGCATATCACTTCGGGACTGGCAGCGGTATTGCAGTCGATGATAACGGTTTTCGGATTGCTTCTGGCGTGGATATTTCTGCCGAACGAACGTATCACAAAACTTAAGATCGTCGCTGTTGCGATCGGCGTCATCGGTGTCGGAGTCATCTTTTACGATCAGCTGCAGGTGCAGAGTTTTATGGCGTTTCTCGGCTGCGCGGCCGTTGTCGTCGGATCGTACGCGGCCGCTCAAGCGTCAATACTCATTAAATCGAAAGGGGGAGCGATCCACCCTGCGTCGCTTGTGTTTTGCCAAATGCTCTGCGGCCTGCCTGCGATCATCGTCTTTAGT